>NZ_JACJKY010000001.1 GCF_016901855.1 Merdimmobilis hominis
TGACGAAGATGCAGAGGAAGATATCTCTGCATAAAAGTAATAACCGGAAGGCAAAATTGCCTTCCGGTTACATACCACCCTAAAAACTTCGCTAAGAACACATAGCAAAGTGCAGGGGATTCTTTTTATTAGTGCTTTAGCGATAGAACGGCAGAGCAAAGCGAGGACGTTCAACAACCGCCCGGGGTGGGATTAGAGCTTAAGCAAAGGAGATATAGAGGTATTATATAAGTACAGTAGGCATAAATACAGCGATGATACAAAAATACATTCGGGAACAAGGAAAACAAGATCAAATAGAGGAGAATTTAAGCAAGAAGGATTACGAAAACCCTTTTAAGGATAGCAAGTAATCATACCACCATGGCCTGAACGAAGTGAAAGCCAGCGTCTTTTAGGCGCTGGCTTTTGTTAAGGCCTTATAGGCCGCTTCTTATGTCGCCATTTTTAGAGATGGTCATGACTATGCATTAAATATGGGACATATCGTCGAGTATACTAAGATCAAATATAATAACGAGGTGTGCGGAGGCGGCTAATAATGAGCAAAAAGAACGAATCGATAATTTCCTTGATGACTTACAATCGCACCTTGATGAGTTAAAAGAAGGATTGGCTAAGTTGCAGGAAAGAGAATATCAGCTGAAAGAGGAACTTAAAAAGGCTGAAAGCTTCAGCGATGAGATTGAGAAATGCCGCAAAAAGCTGGAAATGCTTGATAAGAAATTAGGAGTAGATAAGAAATGAGTGATATTAAAATGACTATGCGACTGCATTGTATCTATGGGGCATGTCTGATAGAACACCGCATATTTTAGATCTCACTTTTCCGCGTGGCACCAATGTCAGCCGATTGAAGAAAGACAACCCTCATTTGCGCTGTCATTATGTAGAGAAAGAAATTTATGAAATGGGAATTAGCGAAACGGTATCTCCTTTAGGTGCAATAATAAAACTTTATGATAAAGAACGCTGTATCTGTGATTTGATTCGCCATAAAGAAAAAGTGGATTTTCAGATGTATTCACAGGCGATCAAAGAATATTTTAATGCAAAGCCGAATTGCCGAAAGCTTTTGAAATACGGAAAAGTGTTTGGGATTGAGGATCAGATTAGAACCTATATAGAAGTACTAGGATAAGATAGACAATTTGGAAATTTTGAAAAGCATCGCATCGGCGGTGCTTTTTTGTGTAGAAGAATATTTTTAAGGTAATATATAACGGTTATGATGGAAAAATATAATTTGAAAAATTTTAATAAGTGATGATATTTTGCATTTTTTCATTGTGTTTAGATGATAAGAGAATAATTAAAGGCAGGGCAGATTATGTATCAACCAGAGTATTATGATTTTTCAGGGGAAGAGGGAAAAAGAATAAAGGAAGATTTGGAAAATTTGGGTCTGAATCATGTAACAATTTCTAATTTACCGGCAGATTTCTTCAGAATGAGCAAAAGGCAATTAGAAAAATTTTTCGAGTATGCTTCTGATGCGTTTATAGCGAAAATGTATGATATTCCTCAACAGCAAATTAAAAAGCGGCGAGATGATTTTGGGATCACACAACTCATGAATACTTTAAACCAATTGGAGATTGAAGAAGCATGTATGCCAATCTTCAAAGGAAGCTCCAAAATCATGTCGAATCAGTATAATAATGGAAATACTACACATACTAACTCCACACCAATAAATAGCGAAAAGGAGTTTTTATATATGAAAGCAACAGGTATTGTTCGTAGAATCGATGATCTTGGCAGGGTGGTGATTCCAAAAGAAATCCGAAGAACATTTCGCATTCGTGAAGGAGATCCGCTCGAAATTTTTATTGCGGGCGCGGGCGAAATCATGTTTAAAAAATACTCGCCGATCGGAGAAATCAGCACTTGCGCATCTGCATATGCAGATGTGTTAGCAAAGGCAGGAGACATGCCGGTGATTGTCTGCGATAAAGATCATGTGGTTGCTGCAGCGGGAATTTCCAAAAAAGAAGTGCTCGATCGCCGCGTTTCACATGAGCTTGAAGAATTGATGGAACTGCGCCAACCGATTAACGCAGAAGAAGGAGAAAAACATCAGGTGTTTCCGATCGAGGGATTTTCCCGAACTGCTACAGCCGGTGCACCGGTGATTGTTGCAGGAGATGTGGTTGGATATATCGCAGCGCTTCCTGAAAACAAACGGGTAAACGAATCATTTGCGCAGACAATCCGTGTGACTGCACAGCTTTTGGCACGCCAGCTTGAAGAATAATGAAAAAAACAGTTGCAATTTCTAAAGAAATGTGCTATACTTGTTGACAGTAATAAGGAAAGGTTGAAAGACTGGGAAGCATCCCAGTCTTTCATTTGTTTTAACGGGAGGCAGATGTGTGAAACGAAAAACAAACAAAACAGCAGAAATTGTCTACGATTTGGCGAAGCCGATCGCAGACGAACTGGGACTCACCATTTGGGATATTCGTTTTGAAAAAGAAGGTTCCATGTGGATTTTGTCTGTCATCATCGATAAAGAGGGCGGTGTTTCCCTCAATGATTGTGAGGCAATGTCGCGTCCGCTGGATGCAAAACTGGATGAGGTGGACCCGATTGAACAGAGCTATTGTCTGGAAGTTTCTTCCGCTGGCATTGAGCGCGAACTTTCAAAAGACTGGCATTTTGATGCTTGCCGCGGCGAAACGGTTGTTGTTCGCCTGATTCGTCCGTATAACGGTGAGCGGGAGTTTGTAGGTGTGCTTAAAAATGCCGAAAATGACGCCGTAATTATTGAAACAGAAGAAAACGAATACGAATTCCGGATGAATGATATTGCGTTTGTTCGGCTGTATGTCGAGTTCTAAATAGATAACGTTTACATACCAACAGTGAATGCATAGAAAGGGATGGGTTACAAAATGATGAATAACCACGAGCTGTTTGAGGCGCTGGAGGCGCTGGAACGGGAAAAAGGAATCAAAGCAGAAGCGGTGCTTGACAGCATCAAAAATGCAATCGCAGTCGCAGTGCGGAAGTATTATAATGTAGGTGAGAACAACGTCGAGGTTGAACTCAATCAGGAAACACGTAAATTCCAGGTTTCGATTGTAAAAGACATCGTTGAAGAAGTCACCGATCCGACTACACAAATAAGCTTTGAAGACGCTTACGAGAAAAATAAACGCGTTCGCGTGGGTGCACGTCTGAGCATGCGTCTGGATACAAAACAGATCGGCCGAATCGCAGCACTTTCCGGCAAAAACTTGATTCACCAGGGAATCAACGATGCAGTCAAAGCACAGCTGATGGAGCAGTACCAGAGCAAGCTGCATGAAATCGTAAATGCACGCGTACAGAAAATCGAACCGCGTACCGGCAATGTAACCGTTTCGATCGATAAAAACGAAGCGATTTTGTTTGCAAGCGAGCAGATCCCGGGTGAAACCTTCCATGAGGGCGATTTCATCAAAGTGTACGTCAACGATGTCGTGAGCAGTGAACGCCGCTGCACGATCAAAGTGACCCGTACACACAAAGATCTGGTCAAACGTTTGTTTGAAAAAGAAGTTCCGGAAATTTTCGACGGAACGGTTGAAGTGAAATCCATTTCCCGTGAGGCTGGCTCCCGCACAAAAATCGCTGTGTTCAGCAAAGACCCGAACATTGATCCGGTCGGCGCATGCATCGGTCAGAGAAATTCGCGTGTGTCCAACATTGTAAAAGAATTAAACGGCGAGAAAATTGATATCATTAAATACAGTGAAGATCCGGCAGAGTTTATTGCGGCTGCATTGGCGCCGTCTTCGGTTGTCCGCGTTGACATTTTAAGCACCGAAGAGCGTACTTGCCGTGTTATTGTACCGGATATGCAGCTTTCGCTTGCAATCGGCAACAAAGGTCAAAACGCAAAATTGGCTGCAAAACTGACAGGATATAAAATCGACATTCGCCCGGAAAGCAGCGACCTTGAGGAAACAGAGGCAAGCAGTGATACCGAGGCACAGCAGCCGGAAACAGAATCGACAGAAACAGTCGCAGAATAAAAAACGGGGAATTTGTTTTTGGTGTATCTGACTTGATTACCGGAAAACAAAAAGGAATAAAACAGGAGGAGTTTCCATGCAAAACCGAAAAGTTCCCATGCGTAAATGCACCGGATGCGGTGAAATGAAAAACAAAAAGGAACTGGTACGCGTTGTAAAAAATAAAGAAGGCGAAGTTTCGCTTGATTTAACCGGGAAAAAGGCGGGCCGCGGCGCATATGTTTGCAAAGCGCTTGCATGTCTGCAAAAAGCGCGGAAAACACGCGGGTTTGAACGTGCGCTTTCCTGCAAAATTCCCGAAGAGGTCTATGACCGAATGGAACAGGAGATTGATACGGATGCATAAATTGCTGCAGGATTTGGGTCTTTGCCGCAGAGCCGGTGCATTGTGTTTCGGCACGGATGCAACCAAGGAAGCGGTAATGAATAAAAAAGGCGTATTGATCGTTTGTTCGACGTTTCTTTCCGAAAAATCAAAAAAAGAAATGCGTTTTCTCTCCGAAAAATACGGTACCGCGCTTTATATGCTTTCGCATTCATTCGAAGAGATCGGCGCGATTGTGGGAAAGCCGGTTGGTGTGCTTTGCATCACCAACGCATCACTCGCAGAAAAGTTTCTTACAGATACACAGCAGACAGTTTAAGGAGGAGAAAGAATGGTATCAAAATATAAACTCAACGATTTGGCAAAAAATCTGAATGTGACCGTTGCAGACATCAATGCAGTTTTGGGCGGCGACGTTGTACGCAAACCGAATACCGTACTCACAGAAGAGGAACTGAATCTGGTGTTTGAACATTTCACACAGGCAAACGCTGTGGAGAGCTTCAATGACTATTTTGCTTCGGCAGATGAGCCGGATGAAAAACCGGCTGAGAAAGCAGCAGAAGCAAAAAAAGAAGAGAAGAAACCGGCAGAAAAGAAAGCTCCCGCAAAACCGGCGCCGAAACAGGAAGAGAAAAAACCGGCACAGAAACCTGCGGCTGCAAAACAGGAGAAAAAACAGCCTGAAAAACCGGCAGCACAGACAAAACCGGCACAGCCTGCAAAACAGCCGGCAAAACCGGTCGAGAAAAAGGAAAAACCGGCAGAAAAGAAACCGGCTGAGCAAGTGGTTCGCCGTGTAGATACCCGTACGGTTGAGGTAAACCTCGATAAATACAACGAGCATTACGATCAGCTGGCACCGCAGCAGAATAAGAGAAGCGACAGCTTCCAGCGCAAACAGAAGATCAATCAGAAATCGCAGCAGCGTGCAAAACAGAAATATTCGACCAAACGCGAAACGGAAGCGCAGAAACTGCAGCGTCTGGCACTCGAGCGTGCAAGAAAACAGCAGCTTAAAGTGCTCATTCCGGATGAAATCGTTGTTTCCGAGCTCGCAAGCCGCCTGAAAGCAACCGTTACCGATGTCATCAAAAAATTGATGGGTTTAGGCGTCATGGCAGCACAGAATCAGGTCATCGACTTTGATACTGCGTCGATCGTCGCAGAAGAAATGGGCGCAAAAGTTGAAAAAGAGGTTGTCGTGACAATCGAAGAGCGCTTGATCGACGACAGCGAGGACAACGCAGATGAGCTCGTCAGCAGAAGCCCGGTCGTTGTTGTCATGGGCCACGTTGACCACGGCAAAACATCGCTTCTTGACCGCATTCGTCATGCTTCCGTCACCGCAACTGAGGCCGGCGGCATCACTCAGCACATCGGTGCATATACCGTGGAAGCAGACGGCAAACAGATCACCTTCCTCGACACCCCGGGTCACGAAGCGTTCACTGCAATGCGTGCACGCGGCGCCGCTGTCACCGATATTGTTATTCTCGTAGTCGCTGCCGACGACGGTATCATGCCGCAGACAGTCGAGGCAATCAACCACGCAAAAGCTGCAAATGTTCAGATTATTGTTGCAATCAACAAAATTGATAAACCGCACGCAAATCCGGATAAAGTCATGCAGGAACTCACCGAGTATAACCTCGTTCCGGAGCAGTGGGGCGGCGATACGATCTGCTGTCCGGTATCTGCTGTGACCGGCGAGGGTATCGATAACTTACTTGAGATGGTCAACCTTGTTGCAGAGGTCGCAGACTTGAAAGCAAACCCGAACCGTCTGGCAAAAGGTACTGTCGTCGAAGCACGTCTGGACAAAGGCCGCGGCCCGGTGGCAACACTGCTTGTCCAAAACGGCACGCTCCACAGCGGCGATGTCATCATCGCAGGCATGACTGTTGGTCACGTCCGCGTCATGACAAACGACAAAGGTGCTGTGGTCAATGAAGCAGGTCCGTCCACACCGGTTGAGATCACCGGTCTTGCAGAAGTTCCGGCAGCAGGCGATATCTTTAACGCCGTTGAGGATGAACGTCTGGCAAGAGAGCTGGTCGAGCAGCGTAAATTCGATCAGAAGGAAGAGCAGTTTAAACAGTATCAGAAAGTCACACTCGACAACCTGTTCAGCCAGATTGCAGAGGGTGAAGTCAAAGAACTGCCGCTCATCGTCAAAGCGGACGTACAGGGTTCTGCTGAGGCGGTCAAACAGTCGCTTGAGAAACTCACAAACGACGAAGTGCGTGTCCGTGTCATTCATAACGGTGTCGGCGCTGTCAACAAATCGGACGTCATGCTCGCACAGGCATCGGGTGCAATCATCATCGGCTTCAATGTCCGTATGGATCAGGCAGTCCGCGATTCGATCGAACAGGATGACGTCGAAATCCGTCTGTACCGCATCATCTATGACGCAATCGACGATGTAAAACAGGCAATGAAAGGTATGCTCGCACCGAAAACACGCGAAGTGGAGCTTGGCCGTGCAGAAGTTCGTGCCGTCTATAAAATTTCGAACGTCGGTACCGTTGCAGGCGCATATGTCATCGAGGGTAAGGTTGCAAGAAACGCACTCATCCGCGTGGTTCGCGACGGCATCGTGCTCGCAGAGGACAAAATCGACTCGCTCAAACGCTTTAAAGACGATGCCAAAGAAGTGGCACAGGGTTATGAATGCGGAATCGGTCTTGAGAAATTCAACGACATCAAAGAGGGCGATATTTTTGAATCGTTCATCATTGAGGAGTACCGCGACTGATTTCGTTTGATGAATAGAAAGGAGCAGCTATGGCTTCGATTAAAATCAGCCGAATTTCGGAAGATATCAAAAAAGAGCTGGTGGAAATTTTTCGTGAGGTCAAAGACCCGCGGGTTTCCTCCATGCTCAGTATCATTAAAGTTGATCTGTCAAACGATCTTTCTCACTGCAAAGTGTATGTGAGCGCAGTGGAAGGCGAGGAACAGACGATTCGTTCCGCAGAGGGACTGCGCAGTGCAAAAGGCTATATCCGCCGGGAGATTTCTGCGCGGCTGCATCTGCGTAAAACACCGGAATTTCACTTTATTCCCGATGATTCGATTGCGTACAGCGCAAACATCAATCGGATTTTGGTGGAAGAGAGCAAAGCACATCCGGAGTGGAACAACGACGAACCGGACGAAGAATAAGGAGGCGGCAGCATGAAGATTTCCGCAAAGGAAGCGGCAATGCTTCTTTGTGCGCATGACCGCATTCTGATTCTTTCGCACAAAAATCCAGACGGCGACACGCTCGGCAGTGCATACGGACTGCTGCGCGCGCTTCGTTCGCTTGGTAAAACGGTGCGCACGCAGTGTACCGATCGCCTGCCGCAGATGTTTTCTTATCTTGCAGACGGTGTACAGCAAGAAGACTTTACACCTGAATTTGTCGTGGCAGTCGATGTGGCATCTGTTTCGCTGCTCGGTGATGCGGTCACAGAAGCGTATCCGAATGTGGATCTGTGCATCGACCATCATCACACAAACGAGCTGTATGCACAGAAAACATACTTGTACGACGGCGCTTCGGCGTGTGAGGCAGTGTATGAGGTGATCTGCGAAATGGGTGTGTCGATCACACCCGATCTTGCAGACTGCCTGTATACCGGCATGGCAACCGACACCGGATGCTTCCGCTTTTCGAACACGACGCCGAAAACGATGCGTCTGGCAGCCGATCTGATGGAACAGGGCGCACGCTATGCAGAACTCAATCGCCTGTTGTTTGAAACAAAATCAAAAGAGCGAATCGCCGTTGAACGAATGGTGCTTGATACGATCTCGTATGCCGCGGACGGGAAAATTGCGCTCATCTGCATTTCTCAGGAAATGGTCAAAGAAAGCGGCGCTGATGAATCGGAGCTCGGCGGAATCTCCGGCATTCCGCGCACGATCGAGGGCGTTGAAATCGGCATCACCATGCGCGAGAAAGAAGCAGGCGGCTATAAAATTTCGGTGCGGACGGCGGCGTATGCCGATGCATCGAAATTGTGCGCAGCATTCGGCGGCGGCGGACATATCCGTGCGGCCGGCTGTGTAATTAACGCACCGTATGAACAGGCAAAAACGATGCTGTTAGAAGAAGCGGCTCGGTTTTTATAACAGAAGGGAATCAACAGACAGAATGAATGGCGTTTTATGTATCAATAAACCGCAGGAATATACTTCATTTGACGTGATTGCGCGGATTCGCGGCATGTCAAAGACAAAACGGGTGGGCCATTCGGGAACACTTGACCCGATGGCGACCGGTGTGCTGCTCATCTTTTTAGGGCAGGCAACAAAGGCGTGCGATATGCTCCCGGATGACGACAAAGCGTATGAAGCATCGTTTGAGTTGGGACTTCGCTCGGATACGCTCGATTGCTGGGGAACGGTGACGAGCGGTGAAAAACGGCGGGTGACGGCAGCGGAAGTGGAAGCTGTTTTGCCGCAGTTCCGCGGGGATATCACGCAGATTCCGCCGATGTATTCGGCAGTGCGCATCAATGGACAGCGGCTTTATGACATCGCACGGCAGGGTCGTGAGGTGGAACGCGAGCCGCGGGCAGTGACCGTGATGGAGCTCACACTTTCTTCGTTTGATGAGGAAACAGGCTGCGGAACGCTGACGATTCGGTGCTCGAAGGGAACGTATGTCCGTACGATCATCAGCGATATCGGCGAAGCGCTCGGATGCGGTGCGATCATGACAGGACTTGTCCGCACACAGGCGAGCGGGTTTACGCTCCACGATTGTATCACGCTTGAGCAGGCACAGCAGTTCACAGCAGACGGCACACTCGAGCAGCAGCTGCGTCCGGTGGACACGCTGTTTTCGCATCTGCCAAAAATTCGGCTGAATGAAGTGCAGACCGAAAAATTCCAAAATGGCGTGCGGCTCGATTTAAACCGTGTGCGGCATAAAAAGGTGGACACGCTGCATCGCGTGTACGGACATACAGGATTGTTTTTGGGACTTGCTTCACTCGACCACAGCGACGAATCGCTTCGGATCGAAAAGATGTTTGCGCCCAGATAAAAGGAGGAACCGGTGTGGAAATTTATGAATCGGTCGTTTTATCAAACGAGCCGACAGCCGTTGCGCTTGGCTTTTTTGACGGCGTTCATTCCGCACATGCCCGTGTGATTAAAGAGGTGTGCGGTGATCCTTCTCTGTGTCCGACGGTGATGACGTTTTCATCCGCACATTTACTGCCGCAGAAAAAGCGGGAAGCAGGTCTTTTGCAGACGGATGAACAGAAACTCGAATGCTTTCAAAAACTGGGCGTAAAGCGTGTGTATCTGCTGCCGTTTGTCGAGATTGCGTCCATGGAACCCAGACAGTTTATCGAAACGGTCGTCTGTCAGGCAATGAATGCAAAACGGATTGCCTGCGGCTATGACTATCGATTCGGCGCGAATGCGTCCGGCGATGCATCGCTTTTATCGGCGATCTGTGCGGAAAAAGGCATTGATCTTCGTGTTGTGCCGCAGTATACATCGCATGGCGTGACAGTCAGTTCCACCGCGATTCGCCAGGCACTTGTAAACGGTGATATGGCGCTTGTGAATGCATTTTTAGGATATCCGTATTATATCAAAGAGCGCGTTGTACACGGCAGAAGTCTTGGGAGAACGCTCGGGTTTCCGACACTCAATCAGCCGCTTTCCGAAAAGCTTGTGCTGCCGAAATTCGGCGTGTATCAAAGCCGGACGAAGATCGACGGGAATTGGTACCGGAGCATTACAAACATCGGGGTAAAACCAACGATTGAGGGCGTGCGTGCACCGCTTGCTGAAACGTATCTCTTGGATGCAAGCGGCGATTTTTACGGCATGATTGCCCGTGTGGAGCTTTTTAAGCTTACACGCGCAGAACAGAAATTTGCCGATGTAACGGAACTGAAAGAAACGGTTCACCGAGATATTGCGTGCCGTCAGGCACAGCCGTTTTAAAAGAATAACGAAAGCAGGATACAGTCACATGTGTCCTGCTTTTTTTCGGGAAATTGCGTTTTAAGCCGCGTTGTGATATACTCAAACCAAGTAAGATGCACGGCAGTGTGCAGCGGTGCAGGGAGGCGGACGGAAATGACGTGGGACACCTATTATGAAAAAATCAATGATTGGGCTGTGAGCACGGCGATCAACAGAATTTCATCGCTCGAGAATATCGGTTCGCCCGATGAAGTAATTGATGCGATCGGTCTCATTGCATTAGAAAGTGAGAGCGGTGCAACACGATTGCTGAACAAGGCGCTGCAGCTTGGCATCCGTTTTTCAGGGGAAGCGTTAACAGAACTGATTGGTATTTGCAGTGACGAGAGTCTGCGCCGTGCGGTGAAACAATCGGCAGACCGTTTTACTGCGCAGGATTTAGAAACGCTGTACGGGTGTGTCGACGAGAAGTGGATTGCAGAAGCGGCAAAACAGCATCATCTCCGTCTGCCAAAAGATATGGAAGATATTGATGATGAAGAAACGGAAGATCAAGAAACGTATCAGGAAGAGATTCTCACGGCTCTCGAATCGGCAAGTTATGCACTGGAATGCTGTGCTGCGGCGCAGGAAGCGCTTTGCCGCAGCGGGAATATGAGTATTCTTGACATGATTTCGAATCGCTTTCTGTCATCCCTTGCAAAATCCGCATCGCTTATAGAGGCAGAGCAATATATGGAAGACGCACAGGATGCGCTGACAGCTTTTAACGAAGATTTGCATGTGATTCTGCAAAACAAATATGTGAAGCTGCACGCTGTGCGGCTGTATTCTGAGATTGATTTGTGGTTTAACAGCGGTGTTACGGACTGGTTCGTTCATTTGAATATCAATCGGATGCACAAACGAATCGGAAAAGCAATCAAGCAAATCGAAGTCATTCAAAGAGAGTTAAAACAGCTGTTGGCTTAACAACAGGAATAAGCAGGATAATATCACAGGTGTCCTGCTTTTTTATTTACAAAAAATCGATAGGAAACGATGCAGGGTTATGTTATAATAAAATCTTAAAGATTGTGCAGACAATCAAGCTCCACAAATCAGTAATATTAAAGGAATGGAAGCATGAAACAGTTGGTTGTAGGCGTTTTGGCGCATGTTGACGCGGGCAAGACAACACTTTCGGAGGCAATGCTTTATACAAGCGGCATGATCCGCAAGCTTGGGCGTGTTGATCACCAGAATGCGTTTTTAGATACCGATGCCATCGAAAAAGAACGCGGCATCACGATTTTTTCAAAGCAGGCAGTGCTCGATTTTGCCGACACACGCTTTTTTCTGCTGGATACGCCGGGGCACGTTGATTTTTCGACGGAAACAGAGCGCACACTCCGCGTACTCGACTATGCGGTGCTTGTCATCAGCGGAACAGACGGTGTGCAGGGACATACGAAAACATTATGGCGGTTACTTCGAGAGTATCATGTGCCGACGTTTCTGTTTGTGAATAAAATGGATTTGTCCGTGCGTCCGCGCGATGCCATCATGAAAGAACTCCGTACCTTGGATGGCGGATGCGTTGATTTTTGTGCCGAAGAGGACAGTCTGTTTGAAGAAATCGCGCTGTGCGACGAGCAGGTGATGGCGGATTATCTTTCTGACGGAACGGTTTCCGATACACAGATTGCTACATTGATTCAATCCGAAAAGCTGTTTCCGTGTTATTTCGGTGCGGCGCTTAAAAACGAGGGCGTGTCCGAATTTTTGGATGCAATGGCACGGTATATGTGTTCGCCTGTATATCCGCAGGAATTCGGCGCGCGTATCTATAAAATTGCACGCGACACACAGGGCACAAGACTTACCTATTTAAAGGTGACCGGCGGTTTTCTTAAAGTGAAAGACTTGCTGCGCGGGTCAAACCGTACAGGAGACTGGAAAGAAAAGGTCGATCAGATTCGGATTTATTCGGGAATCAAGTATCAAACGGCGGAGGAAGTCCCCGCGGGTGTTGTCTGTGCCGTGACGGGACTTTCGAAAACGCAGGCGGGTGACGGGCTTGGCTTCGAGCCGTCGTTTGACGCCGCACAGATCGAACCGGTGCTCTCGTATCGTGTGAAAATCGAGGACAGCACCGATCCCTTTACGGCGCTGCAAAAACTTAGACAGCTGCAAGAGGAGGACCCGCAGCTTCATATTACATGGAATGAACGCTTAAAAGAAATCTATGTGCAGCCGATGGGTGAAGTACAGCTTGAGGTGCTGACGCGTGTGATTTTTGAGCGGTTCTCGCTTTCGGTAACGTTTGACGAGGGCAACATCGTCTATAAAGAAACGGTCAAAGCGCCGGTCTGCGGTGCAGGTCACTTCGAACCGCTGCGGCATTATGCGGAGGTACACGTGCTGATTGAACCGACAGAACGCGGCAGCGGCGTATCGTTTGATACGGTGTGCAGTGAAGATGACCTTGAGAGAAACTGGCAGCGTTTGATTCTTACGCATCTTGCCGAACGGACACATCCTGGCGTTTTAATCGGCGCACCGCTCACGGACGTGAAAATCACGCTGATTGCCGGACGCGCACATTTAAAGCATACAGAGGGCGGCGATTTCCGTCAGGCGACGTACCGTGCGGTGCGGCAGGCACTTAAAAAAGCGGAGAATGTACTGCTTGAGCCGTATTACGCCTTTCGTATCGAGGTGCCTGCCGCACAGGTCGGCCGTGCGATCTCCGATTTGCAGCGGATGAACGGCACCTTTTCGCCGCCGGAAACAGAAGGGGAGCTCGCAGTTTTAACGGGTACGGTTCCGGTCAAGACGATGCGTTCGTATCAGACGGAATTTGCGGCATATACAAAAGGGCAGGGACGGCTTTCCACATGGGTGGACGGCTATCGGGAATGTCATAATGCAGAAGAAGTGATCGAACAAAGCGGCTATGACAGCGACCGCGATACGGAAAATCCCGCCGATTCGGTGTTCTGCTCTCATGGAGCGGGCGTTGTGGTGAAATGGGACGAGGCGGATCGCCATATGCATCTCTCACCGGAATGGGGATTAAAGCAGACGTCAGCCGCATCGCTTCCGCTGTCGGTTCCGTCAAAGCCGGTGCGGCGTGAATACGCGTCGACAAAAGAGGAGGACAAAGCGCTGCGGTCGATTTACGAGCAGACTTACGGTCCGATCAAACAGCGCGGCGGATTTGTGCAGACACGCAATACACCGCTTCGTACGGAGGAATACGGACGATTGTTTGAGGAGCCGCAGCAATCATATCTGCTCGTGGACGGCTATAACGTCATCTTCGCGTGGGACGAGCTGCGTGAAGCGGCAAAACAGAGTGCGGAGGCGGCAAGAAACCTGCTTATTGATATCTTGAGCAATTATCAGCCGCTGCGCGGCGAACAGATCATCATTGTATTCGATGCGTACAAAGTCCCAAGAGCAAATGCGGAGATCTATCGTTATCCGAATCTGTATGTTGTGTTTACGAAAGAAGCGCAGACAGCTGATTCTTACATTGAGCAAACGACGTATGAGATCGGAAAGCATCATCGTGTGCGGGTAGTCACGTCGGACGGACTTGAACAGCTGATTATTTTAGGACATGGCGCTTCGCGTGTGTCGGCACAGATGTTTAAGCAGGAGTTAGAGCATGCCACCCGTCGGCTTTCGGAGTGGATTGAGGAGAATAACCGGCATGCAAACGAGAAAAAACAGCTCCGATACACCGCAAAAATCACACTTTCCGCAAAGAAATAGGCAGAGTGTCTGGACAGTTCTTGTAATTTTCATCCTGCTTTAGTATAATAACAATCAGAGTAACACAATGAACCGACAAAAGAGAAAGGATACCACCTTTTATGTTACGAACACTTCTTTCCGGTAATCCGGTTGCTATTATGAGTTCTCTCCTGGCATATGCAGTGATTATTTTCACAGCTTTGCCGATTCATGAATTTATGCACGGATGGATTGCAAAAAAACTCGGCGATCCGACCGCAACGAATTTGGGACGGCTGACACTCAATCCGATCGCGCATTTTGATCCGATCGGTACGACTGCACTTGTGCTGTTTGGATTTGGCTGGGCAAAACCGGTGCCGGTGAATCCGTTTTATTTTAAAAACCGGAAAAACGGAATGGCGCTCACTGCATTGGGCGGTCCGCTTGCAAACTTTCTGCTGGCAACTGTCAGTTTGCTGATCTTAAAATGTATTGTTTATTTTGCACCGAATCTGATCTTCTTCTCGCTTTTGGGTACCGTCATGCAGCTGATTGCACAGGTGAATATTTCGCTTGCTGCATTCAACTTGATTCCGCTGCCGCCGCTTGATGGTTCGAAAATTATCGGCTTTTTCCTGCCGCAGAATATCTATGCGCGGTTTGAAATGTTCTTTGCACGGTATCAGCAGATCATTTTCTATGCGATGGTTTTTTTGCTGTTCGTGCTTCCGAATATCGGCGGACCGTTCTCCGTGTTTTCGAATATCATCAATATTCCGTTCAACGCGTTTTGGAACGGACTTTATTGGCTGGCGGATCATCTGACCGGTTTTGTCGATTTGATTGCGCAGGTGATTGCCTGATGGAAGAGCCACTTCAGTTTAAACTGGAAGGATTTGAAGGCCCGCTCGATTTGCTGCTGCATTTGATTGCAAAGCACAAGCTGGATATTCAAAACATCGAAATTACAATTCTGCTCACGCAATATCTTGACTATATCGGGCAGATGAAGCGCGCGAATATGGAGATTGCCGCATCGTTTTTGGCGATGGCAGCACGGCTTGTGTATATCAAAACGGCTTCGCTTCTGCCGAAATACGAAGAGGAAAGCGAGCAGTTAAAGCGCGAATTGTCCGGGCAGCTGATTGAATACCAGCTGTTAAAAGAAGTTGTGCAAAAAATGCAGCAAAGGTATCAGGACGGCATTTACGTTCGTTTACCGATGGAAATAAAAGCCGATCAGACGTATTCGTTAACACACGACAGTACACTGCTGGCAGCGGCGTATCTGGCCGCAGCAGGACGCGGCAAACGCAGACTTCCGCCGCCGCGTGCGGCATTTTCCGGGATTGTGTCCAGACGGATTGTACCGGTGGAAAGCCGGATTTTATATGTGCTGGACAGGCTGTATCGGGAAGATTTTATTCCCTATGAAACATTTTTTGAAAGCGGTGACCGAAGCGAGCGCGTCGCTACCTTTTTGGCGATGCTCGAGCTCATTAAAACGGGACGCATCTGTGTAAGCGATGATAATAAAACAGTTTATTTTGCTCCCGGACAGCCGCCGCAGGAAAAGGAGGCGCAAATATATGACGATTGAGGCGCTTTGTGCATCGCTGGAAGCGATTTTGTTTGCTTCAGGCGAACCGGTGGAGGCGAATAAAATCGCACAGGTTTTAGGCGTGGAAGAAGATTTTTTGCATAAAGTCATGAAAACGATGCAGGATAAATATGACAGCCCATCTTCCGGTTTGCAGATCATACAGCTTGGAAAAAGCTATCAGCTGTGCACAAAACCCGTACATGCAAAGCTGATTCAGCAGGCGCTTTTGATCCGCAAAAACGTTCCGCTTTCCAATGCTGCGATGGAGGTGCTGGCAGTCATTGCGTATAATCAGCCGGTGACGCGTGCGTTTGTCGAGCAGGTACGCGGCGTAGACAGCGCGCAGGTGGTTTCTTCGCTTGTGGAGAAAGGGCTGGTGGAAGAGGCGGGAAGGCTGGAAATCCCCGGCCGGCCTATCGCCTATCAAACAACACCGGCGTTTTTGCGTACGTTTGGCATCTCCTCGCTGTCTGAACTTCCGTCATTGCCGAATGAAGAAAACGGCGGACAGGAAGATGAGGAGCGCGAGAAAACGCATAACGAAACGGTGTGACCGCACGGAGGTGAAAAAATGACCGCATGGTGGATTGCTTTGGCGGTCGCGGCGCTTTTGACCGCATTTTTGTTGGCGAGTGTCACGGTCAAGGTGATGATTTCGGATACCGTGCGGATCTGGGTCGGCGCATTCGGCATTCGGTTTTTGATTCTGCCGGCAAAACAAAAGAAACAGCGAAAACGCAAGCAAAAGAAAAAAGTGCCGTCCGCCCGGAAGAAAAAGCCGGCAGAAAAAAGCAGAAAAAAACCAAAGGAAAAGCCGCATGAGCAGTCATTTGGTGAAACCGTTTCGTTTGCAGTCGATTTGCTGCGTTCCACGGTGCCGGGTGCAGCGGCACTCCTAAAAAAAATTCGATTTGTAAATATGCGTGTGTTTGTTTCGGTCGGCGCGGACAGCGCCGATGAAACAGCGATTCGCTATGGAATGGTATGCGGCGCAGTGTATAACACGTTGGCGGCGATCGATTCTGTGATGACGCTGCGGGTAAAATCGGTTGATGTGGTTTCCGATTTTGTCACAGGCGAAATGCGGTATGACATTTCCTTTTTGGCGAAACTGCGCATCGGTTCGATTTTAAAAGCGGCAATCGGGATTCTTATTTCGATTGTTCGCATGATGTTTAGACGAAATGCACAGCAAGAAGAAGCCTTGCAGGCAATGCAAAAACAGAAAGGATTGAAACAATATGAGCGAACATCCGATCAACGGCATGATGGACACAACAATGGAAAAAATCCGCAAAATGGTGGATGTAAACACAATCATCGGTGATCCGATTTCCTGTCCGGACGGAACGATCATTATTCCGGTTTCAAAAGTGGGATTCGGCTTTGCCGCAGGCGGCTCGGACTGGCCGTCCAAAACACCCAAAGAGCTGTTCGGCGGCGGAACCGGCGCCGGCATATCGATTCAGCCGATTGCATTTTTGGTTATTTCAAACGGAGAAGTCCGGCTTTTGAAAATGGAAGCGGATGCAAGCGCAATCAGCGATGTGATTGAAGCGATTCCGTCGGTGATTTCGACATTTACGTCCATGGTCGGCAAAAAAGAGAAAAAAGAAAAAGAACCCTCCAAAGAAGAATAAAAATAGGACAGCTTATGTCTGCATACAATGGCACTGTGCGATTTGTATGCGGACATTTTTGTTTTATTAGGAGGATTGTTATGCGGCAGCGGCTCATCAGCTTTGTCATTTGTTTTTCATTGTTTGTTGCGGGAGTTCGGGTGTCTGCGGGCGATTCGATTTCTGCAAAGGCATATCTTTTGATGGATGCGGCGACCGGAAAAGTGTTGGCTGCCAAAAATGAGACACAACGGCTTCCGATCGCGAGTACCACGAAAATTATGACGGCGCTGCTTGCATTGGAACAGCCCAATGTGAAAGAACGGTTTTGCGTAGATGCAGACGCCATACGCGTGGAAGGTTCGTCCATGGGACTTTTGCCAGGCGACGAGGTGAGTCTTTATGATTTGGCCGGCGGGATGCTGAGTGCATCCGGAAATGATGCTGCAAACGCTGCGGCTGTACGGATTGGCGGAGATCTTTCTTCGTTTGCACAGATGATGAATGACCGAGCCGCATCGCTTTCCATGGAGGATACCCATTTTGTGACACCGTCGGGACTGCATGACGACGAACATTATTCCACAGTAAAGGATCTTGCGCTGCTTGCCCGTGAAGCACTTCAAAATCCAATGTTTCGTTCGCTTTGCAGCCAGTCGCATGTAACACTTTATTACGGAAATCCGCCGTATTACCGCACGCTAATGAATCACAATCGGCTTCTTTCCTCCTATGAAGGCTGTATCGGTGTGAAAACGGGATATACCAAAACAGCAGGACGATGTCTTGTTTCTGCGGCGGAGCGGGATGGTGTCACATTGATCTGCGTGACACTTTCCGCACCGAACGACTGGGAAGATCACAAAACACTGCTTGACCGTGGATTCCGTGCGTCAGAGCCGGTGACAAAGGAGGTAGACGTCTCCGATGTGCAGATTCCGGTCGTGGGTGGAACACAGCAGACGATTACAGTGCGTGCGGCATCTACACTTACAGCTTGCCTCAGCGAAACAGAGTGGCAGGAAATTGTACGTGAAATCGAATGTCCGCCGTTTTTATATGCACCGGTTCAGAAAGGAGATTATATCGGAGATGCCGTATATACCTATCGCGGAAATGTTATTGGGCGCATTCCGCTGATTGCGGCGTCAAACACAGCATATCACGAAGAATCTCCGTCATTCTTCGACAAAATTCTTCAGTTCCTAAAAGCGCATATTCGTATTCCAATCGGTTAATTTTGCTCTTTTTGTTTGCTTTTTTGATAAAATTATGATATATTAAACAAAGACAAACAATATACGGATGTGACAACGGAGGGATCTATATGACTGCAAATCAAGGAACAGGTGCTCAGCCAGCGCACCGTATCATCAATGAAATACGAAAGGTGATTCACGGAAAAGACGCTGTGATTGAGCAGGTGATGATCGCTGTTCTTGCGCGAGGACATATTTTGCTTGAAGATATTCCCGGTGTGGGAAAGACAACGCTTGCCATTGCGTTTTCCAAAGCCACACAGTTAAAATATAATCGAATTCAGTTTACACCCGATGTGGTGCCGGGCGATGTTACAGGATATACCATGTACCAAAAAAGCGACGATCGATTTGTGTTTGTTCCCGGTGCAGTCATGTGCAATTTTTTGCTGGCGGATGAAATCAACCGTACCTCTTCGAGAACACAGTCGGCCCTTTTGCAGGTGATGGAAGAGGGAACCGTAACAGTGGAACAAAAAACGTATCGCTGTCCTGATCCGTTTATTGTAATGGCAACACAAAATCCATTTGGTTATGCAGGCACGCAAAAACTGCCGGAATCGCAGCTTGACCGATTCTTGTTCCGGCTTTCGATGGGATATCCGGATGAGGCAAACGAAGTTTCCATGCTGCGTGCAAAGCGCACGGCAGAGGAAGTGCAGGTTTTGCCGGTTGCAACACAAGAAGATGTTTTGGCGATGCAGGCTGAAACGGACCGTGTGTATGTGCATGATCATATTTTGATGTATATCACCAGAATTTCCGCACAGACCAGAAATCATCCGTCGATCGCATTAGGACTCAGTCCGCGCGGCTCGATTGCGATCATGCGTGCGGCAAAGGCGCATGCATTTTTACATGATCGCATGTATGTCGTGCCGCAGGATGTGATGCAGGTGCTTCCATGTGCAATGCATCATCGTCTTGTGTTAAAAGCAGGTGTTTCTCCGTCAAAAGAAACGTATGATGCAATTTTGGCTGATATTTATCGCAATGTAGCACCGCCGCAGATTGAAGTACCGGAGGCTCTGCGATGAAACGGGCAAGATGGATCGGCATTGTGCTGATACTGGTTTGCATCGGAATGTTTCTTTTCATCACCGATTATGTTGGTGCTGTTGTTGCGGTTTGCGGCGCATCTGTGTTAGGGATCTCGTTTTTGTGTTCGGTTCTGGGCAGATTTGGCATAAAGCTTTTTTTGCATACCGTACAAATTGAAGAAGCCGATCAGCCGATTTCATTTCGTGTAGACGTGAAGAATCGATCTGTGTTTCCGGGCGGATGGCTTCGTATTTGTGTCGAAGTCAAAAACCTGTTCACAGAGGAATGGGAAACGCAGCGCGTTGTGATTCCGTTAAATGTTCGTGCAGATGCCACTGTGGATTTTTCGAAATTGTATGCGCGATGCGGTGTTTGTGAAATTCGCATGCGATCAGCAGTGATGTACGGCTTTTTCGGTCTTATTCCGATTCCATGCCGAAAACCTTCAAATGGAAGAACAACAAGATTGCCAGCGCTTTTACCGGTCGATATTGAGCGGGTTTCTCTGCCGATGTATGAAGAACTTGAAGCGCCGGCAAACGGCGTGAGTACGCTGCGAACCGATATGATAGGTGTACATGAGTATCTGCCGGGAGATTCTATGCGCGATATTCATTGGAAATTATCGGTACGGACAAATAATTTGTTTGTACGTGAATATGCGGCACCGCGTATTGCAAATCTGTGTTTGATTGCGGTCAACGATCTGGTGGGTGGAACAGCGGAAGAAATCGAGCGCTGGGCGTCTGTTCTGCATACATTGGCATCTTTGCTGATTGTGCACCGCGTTTCTTTTACCGTGATGTATCTTGATGCTGCCGGTTTACAAAAATATCAGCGAATTGATTCGGCAAGCGACTGGGGACAGGCAATGCATGAGATATTATCTGTACCGATGCATCGCGAAAAAGTTGACGATACGCCTGTAAAGGATAATGACTTTACTGGTACATATTCGATTGCAGTGCTTGCGGATTCTGAGCAATTAGGGCATTGGATTGGAAAAAACAATACTGATATTCTCTTGATTGGTACGCTTCCGCATACGAAATACGCGGAAGGACAGCGTGTCCTTTCAATTCAAACAACAGATCCTGAAGAGGTCAAACGTGCATTTGCTGCACTTTTGATGCAGGAGGGAAATCGATGAAGAAACAAAATGTGTCAAAACATGACAAGTTAGAAGCCTTTACACTAAATATTTCGCAAACATCGCCATCGACACCGATGAGCGAATATCTGATGGAATATTTGATCGTTTTTTTGTCTGTTTTTGCTGCTTTATCGACAGTTGAATATGTATTGCAGTCCGGTGTCGGCGCGTATTACAGAGCAATCGTAACGATTCCGCTTTTTGTATTTACGGTGCTGTTCAATTTGATTTTCTGCGGAATAGGCGTGTATATATTTAATAAGTGTACGCGCAATGTTCGGCTGATTTATGGGATATCTGTGCTGGTGCTGATGGTTTTGTGTTTTTATTGGGTGGCGCAAACTGCGCAAGTGCTCAGTGAATGCATTGCCGCAAGCACCCATAAATGGTTTTCGATTGATCTTCCTGTGATTGGGATTTTCAGCCGAATTTCGTTTTCTGATTTGCGGACATCCATTTTGATCACATTTATTGTCGGTGCATTTGCACTGTCGGTGTTGTTTTCGGTGCTTGTCATCCGTTTGCGCCGAATGTGGCTGTTCATTTTGGCGCTTTTGCCGTTTTTTTGGCTGGCAGCAAACTATGATGCGCAGCCAAACGACTTGATTGTTGATGTGATTCTTCTTGCGTTATTGGCGATGATTCCGTTTTCCGTATCTCGCATCCGAGCATCTAAAAACGGACTGTCGACAACGAATCGAATGCGTCCTGCAGGTGCAAGTCTTGCGTTTGTATCTGCAGGCCTTGCTGCAATCATCGTGTTTTCGATTGCCGTTCCACGGAGTCAGTATGTTCATACAGACTTGTTTTCTACGGGATATGCAAATCCCATAGAAGGATTTTTTCAGCTGTTTACAGAATCAAACAGAGGAATGAGCGGCGGAAAGCTTGGCAATATCGGAGAGCTTACGCAAAACGGACAGGTGCATTTGGAAGTTTCGGGCTTGAAATCAGAGGATGCAATCTATTTAAAAGGGTATACCGGCAGCGTTTATACCGGTCGTTCGTTTGATGTGCTTCCCGAGCAGAATTATACGCAAAATTTGAGCGGATATTCAAAAGGAATGCGGGACGCGAAAAATGCGCTCTGGGAGTCATATGAACTTACCCCGCTTGATTTGTTTTCTCAGTTTTGGGCAGTGGCTTTGCCGGATTTGATGGGCGGATCGGAGGAAACGAACCATCGAACGGTTACCGTGAAACGGGTGGGAGCAGACAGCCGATACACCTATCTTCCGTATTATGCCTACGCGTTTGACGGTCAAAATAACTTTTTAACCGATCAGGTTTATTATGATACAGGATTGGTGCCGAACCGAAGCGATACATGGACATATTCTATGTATGCATACCCGGATGACCAGTTTGGAAATATTATTCGCGGGCTCAGTCTCAAAAATGAGCGAAGCTTGATTCAGATGCGTTTGGACTTGCGAAACTCCATGCCGGAAGAATATTTGTCCTATGTAACGTTTTATAAATCATTTGCAGATCAGATGTACACACAGCTGCCGGAAGACGGACGATTTGACTGGATGAAAGAGCTGTTTTGGGAAAATGTATCTTTAAGCGATGTCATTCAGATTGTAAAGTCAACCGTGCAGGATGGAACGACTTATAGTTTAAAACCGGGTATCACGCCGACAGATCAGGACTTTGTCAATTATTTTTTAAAAACGAATAAAAAAGGATTTTGCACACATTATGCAGCATCGGCTGTAATGCTGTTCCGTGCGGCCGGTGTTCCTGCAAGATATGCCGAAGGATATGTGGTAACGGAAACCGACGTAAAGAATGCAAAAGACGGTGTTGCATCAATTAAAGATCAGAATGCACATGCGTGGGCGGAAATCTATGTGGAACCGATTGGCTGGGTACCTGTAGAGGTGACACCGGGATTTTCAGCATCGTCTGTTGCACCTCGTCCGTCTGAGGACGAAGAAGCGTCTGATTCCAGCAGCCGGCCGGAAAGCAGTATCACATCTTCCTCGGAACCATCTTCAGAACCGGACACATCCGAATCCGAGCCGGAATCGAGCGTTTTAGAATCGAGTGCGGCGGAATCATCTGAGATGGAATCGAGTATTTTTTCATTGGTGCCGGATGGGGCTTCCGCAATCGATTCTCCCGGCCACATAAATTCCTATGGCTTCGCACCTTGGATGATTGTCGTGCTTAGTATCTTGGCGGTGTTTGGGCTGATTGGAGCAGTATTGGTGGCGAGAAATGTCAATATTCGCAGCAGGAGAAAACGAATTGTTTCACCGGATCGCAGCCGTGCAGCATGTGTTATTTATGCAGAATGTCTGCAGCTGCTGGCGTTGATCGGATTGTCAAAAGAATCATTGGAAGATAGTGATCGGTTTGCAGCACGTGTTGATGCAGCAATATTTATAGGAATGACCTTTAAGGATGTGACACGGATTGCAGAACGTGCGCGTTTTTCCGATGTTCCAATCAGCGAAGAGGAGCGCGCACAGCTGCTTGTGTTTTTAAAAACGCTGCAGCAATATGTGAAAGTCCATCTTCCGTTTTATAAAAAACCGATGTATGTTCTGCGATATCCGTTAAGATGAACGGATCGCAGAAAGTGTGGTTCCCGGATAATAGTGCGCAAGAATTTCCTTGTAGGATTTTCCTTGACGGGCGAAAAAGTCAGCGCCGTATTGACTCATTCCAACACCGTGTCCTTTGCCTTTGGTTTCGATTGTAAACACATCGGATGCAAACGAAATGGTGAAATTGGCAGATGCCAATGACAGTTTTGTGCGAAGGTCTGTTCCTTTGATACTTTTGTCGCCAACTGTGATCGTCAAAACCGATCCGGCTTCACTGCGCACAACGTCCTGAAACCAGGATGCAGGATCTTCGGAGAGTGCGATGGAAGAATCAATGGATAAAAGCGCATTTTTCATTTCGTCGGTTGTCACTGTCTTTGTTTCAGAATAAGCAGGTGAGAGCGAATCGCCTTCGCTCGTTACGCTGACCAGATATGCAGTAGATGTTGAAAAAACGTCTGCTGCATTTTCTGTTTTTCCGGAGGAGACTGCATGAAACATGGCGAGTGCCGGTTTGTCCTCGTACAAAAGAACGTCGTTGATTACGGCATTGACCGCATTGGTCAGTTTTTCTTCGTAAGCGGCAAATGCATCCCCCCATAGCTCTTTGCGACCTGCTTCGTCAAGATATGCCTGGCAAGTGGCAGGATCGGTTGTCAGATACGGGGTTCCGGGAATATATTCCGGATCATTTAAGCACTGCTGAATACGGTACAATGCATAGGAATGTGCCGCAACAGCTTGTGCCTTGACCGCTTCTTCATGATAGGACATCGGGATTTCCGCGGCGACAACCCCTTTTATATATTCGAGCGGTGTCAGCGAGAGTGTTTGCTTCGTTTGGGTGTTTTCGACCAAATAAATTCCGCTTTGATCTTTGGGGATACGCAGCAAAACAATCGCCGGAATCAAAAGCAATGTTAAAAAGATGAAAAAAAATACGCTGAAAAACCGTTTCATTTAAAACATCCTCTCTTTCGATGAATGAAAATATTTTTTATCCTGCAAAAACAGAAGAATGAATTTGAGCTTTTGCGGAATAAAAGCGTTTTATGAATAATGATAATATAAAAATTTCAATTATTTTAGCGAGTTGCATTGACACAGTGAGTGCACTTTGCTATAATAGGGCTACTTGAGAAAAAGAAAGAGGGGGAAGCGTATGCATCGGCAAAACAGTGTCATTCGTGGTATTCAAGATTTATGTGAGGAGTTTCGCAGATATAACCAGATCGACGCAAAATTATATGAGAAATTCGATGTCAAACGCGGTCTGCGCAATCAGGACGGCACCGGTGTAATGGCAGGACTGACGCAGATTTGTAATGTGCACGGTTATGTCATCAACGAAGGTGAACGTGAGCCGGTGGAAGGTGCGCTGTATTATCGCGGATACGATGTAAAAGAACTTGTCGGCCATTGTGTGGAGGCGCGCCGTTTTGGCTTTGAGGAGGTTGTCTATCTTCTGATTTTCGGTGTTTTGCCGACAGAGGAACAGCTTGCCGGCTTAAAACAGATTCTTTCGCATTTTTGCTATTTGCCGGAGGACTTTTTTGAGGATATGATGCTCAAAGCGCCGTCGGCGAATATTATGAACAAGCTTGCAAGAAGCATTTTGGCACTGTATTCATACGATTCTGATCCGGATAACTTGTCGCTTGAGTCGGAAATTGGCCGCGCGCTTCAGATCATTGCACGGCTTGGCAATATTGCCGTCAAAGCATATCAGGTCAAACGCCGCTTTTTCGATGGAAAGACAATGTTTTTGCATCCGGAGCAACCGGGCCTTTCCTTTTCCGAGGAAATGCTTTCGCTTTTGCGCGGTGACCGGATTTATACAGAAGATGAAGCACTCCTGCTTGATTTGTGCTTGATGATTCATGCGGAGCATGGCGGCGGCAATAACTCGACATTTGCTTGCCGTGTTTTGACCTCGTCGCATACTGATGCATATTCTGCATATGCAAGTGCAGTCGGCGCGCTGAAAGGCCCGCTGCACGGCGGCGCGAACTTGCAGGTCATGCGGATGCTCTCTGATATGAAAGAGCATGTATCCGATATTACAAACGAAGGCGAAGTGGCAGATTATCTGCAGAAGCTTTTGAATAAAGAGGGATTTGACCGTTCGGGCAAAATTTACGGCATGGGTCATGCAGTGTACACACTCTCTGACCCGCGTGCGGAAATTCTCAAAAAATATGCGGTCGGTCATGCAAAGGGTACTGAATTTGAAAAAGACTTTGAAGCACTCAATCTGATTGAATCGCTCACACCGGAGCTGATGGCGAAAAAAGGCATTACGAAGCCGATTTGTGCAAACTTTGACTTGTATACCGGAACGGTATATCGGATGCTCGATATTCCGGAGGATTTGTTTACGCCGTTGTTTGCAACGGCACGTATTGCGGGATGGAGTGCACACCGCATCGAAGAGCTGTTTACAGGCAACCGGATTATCCGTCCGGCATATAAAGCGATTGCGAAACCGCGTGCCTATGTGCCGATCGATCAACGATAATCAAACAGATCGAAAATGATGAAAAAGCATGAAAACTGCCTTTGGCAGTTTTCATGCTTTTTTTGTGCCGCTTATTTTGATTGCTTGTATTTCGGTAAAAATTATGCAATAATGAAAGAAAAGAAAGGAGCGTATATCTATGAAACAGAAAAATGATTTTCAGCGTTTGATTTTGGTGATATTGGGCGCTGTTGTGATGGCACTGAACATTAAAATATTTGTAAGAGCAGGCGATATGTTTCCCGGTGGATTCAACGGACTCACTCTGCTCATCCAGCGCACAGCCTCACAATATTTTCATATTGCGCTGCCGTTTACAGTTGTCAACCTGCTTTTGAATGCAGTTCCGGCAGTTGTGAGCTTTCGGTTTATCGGAAAACGGTTTACGCTCTATTCGTGTTTGATGATTGCATTAACCAGCGTGCTGACCGACTTGCTTCCAAGCTTTGAAATCACATCCGATCCGCTGCTGATCAGCGTGTTCGGCGGAATTATTAACGGATGTGCAATCAGTCTTTGTCTGTTTGCGAGTGCCACCAGCGGCGGAACCGATTTTATTGCGATTTTCTTTTCGGAGCGCAAAGGTATCGATACCTGGAACTATATTTTCATCGGAAATGTCGTGATGCTGGTCGTTGCCGGTTTGCTGTTTGGCTGGGAAAAATCGCTCTATTCGATCATTTTCCAGTTTGCAAGCACGCAGATTCTGCATATGCTCTATAAACGGTATCAGAAACAGACACTGCTGATTATCACCGATCATCCACAGGAGGTGTATGTGACGATTCGTGATCACACGCACCATGATGCAACGCGTTTCCACGGTGTCGGATGCTATGAAGGACAGGAAAAACATCTGTTGTATTCGGTGATTTCTGCCGACGAGGCACGCCGTACGATTGATGGCATCCGGAAGGTAGATCCAAAAGCGTTTATCAACTGTTTAAAAACAGAGCAGATCACCGGCCGGTTTTATATCCGTCCGAATGATTAAACGCAACGAGCAGTTGCCAAAAATGAATAGGAAACGTGCTTGTATCGGCACATTTGTTTTGATAAGATGAAAGAAAACGAGAGGGGGTATTCCCATGGGACTGCCGGAGAATATTTATAAACTGCGCATACGCTTTCATCTGTCACAGCAAGCATTTGCAGACGCAATGCAGGTGTCAAGACAAGCTGTTCAAAAATGGGAAACCGGAGTTTCCCAAAGTTAAAGATACCACATCAATCCCACGCGGACTTTTGCTCAACCGATACAGCCGGAGGGCTGGATAACAAGAAAAGGCGGTATGCGCCCCGTGGAGGGGTAGCGTACCGCCTTTTCTTGTGGGGGTTTCCAAAGGGGGCAACGCCCCCATTTGGCACACGACTTTGCGAAGCAAAGTGTAGTGTGTTATACGCTCTGCCGGCGTTGCCGTGAAAATGCCGTTGCCGCCGGGGAGGGCAAGGGCATTTGAAGCGGCAGGAAAACAGGGCTGTGCTTGCGTGGCGTGGAGCCGCAAGCGCAGGTCTGGACTCATCAGCAGACAGGGCGTATATGAAAGCCCCAGTTCCTCGTCCTACGCTCCAACTTGTGGACAAAGTGTCCCGAAGTTGTGGCCACACTCCCGGAAAAGTAGCAGGACAACGGGCAACCGTCAAGGCTGAAATGAACGGGTTTACACCCGGCCTTGACCTCCGCCCGCTGTCCCGCTGGATGGGTGGACAAGGCGGCCAATCCCTCAAAGTGCTTGGCCGCTCTCTTTCTGATTTTGAGGTATTCAGTTTTTCAAAATTGAATAATCAAAATAAATTTTTTCGATTGAAAAAATTTTATTTGTTATCATCTTCAATGCCATATTTTTTCTTTTGCCGAATCACATAATTACTGATTTTTTCATCATATAGTGGATACTGGTAATCCAACTGGCATGCCACTTCTGACGAAACCTCCCGGAACAATGCCATACATTGTTCAAAGGATTCCCACATATGGGGATAGGAATCCATATTATAAGTGGACATAAGTCGTTCCCACAATTCCTCTGGGACATATTGCTTCATAAATTTATAGTTTTTTCCCAAACTGAAATGAAATCCCTGTTTGATACCAATCAGCCAGGAAATCATGCGAAGCAATTCTTTTCGTACTATATCATTCATATGGTCAATAGCAAAAAGAATTTCTTTGCGGCATAAGCCCTTTACTACATATGTTGTAGTATTCCAAAATTCATTACAGCAATCGTCAAACATTCTTTGAGTAGGCTTCTGCAAGTGGTAGTCTATATCCGTTGGTATTGGCGGCTTTACGATACGGTTGTCTTTATCCAACAGTAACTTTACCAGTTTATCCCATGTAAAATACTCGTCTATCAGTTCCAGCGGCAGCAAAGTTAAATCTATCTTAACATCATCAGTAAACAGCATTAAATATGAAAATCCCTTTTCTACAGCTGGAAATAATTCCATATCTTCCGGCTTTTGCAGAATCAACCTTTCACCAAATATATCTAGCCATTTATCATCACTTGTGAAGCTGTCCATATCCGTAACAAAAAAAGTAATATCAAAATCCTGAAAATCATCAGGCGGAATATTTGTATTTGTTCTAGATCCTTCCAAAGTAACCATGCGAATGCGTTTGTCTGTTTTTGCAAAATTCAAAACAATATCATAAACTTCCTTTTCTGATCTCATTTTTATCTCCTCCAATTATTGAAATAGGTGTGAAGCCATTTTAGGGCTTTCCCGCCTTGATTACCCTTTAGCAAAGACGGGCGGGACTGTCAACGGCGGCGCATGAAATGCGCCGTTCATCTTGACCGTTGACTGGCTCGGCTGGCTTTGCTATCTTCCTGACAAATGGGAATGTCTAAGATAGTAAAGACGTCCCACATGCAACTCTTTCTTTTATTGCGGAAACCGTATCTTTAATTGTGAATGTAGTTGTGTCTATGACATTTGATTCATATACTCCCAAACCGGAAAATTGCTCCCACATTGTTTCCACTAATTCAATATTTGTTTTTCTATCTAATTTTGAGCGTTCCACAGCTCGCTTCATAGTTTCTTTTTTACTCGCTCTTAATACAATATAGTGTACCTCGTAATCTTCTTGGGCAAGAGCTTTCCATGGCTCCAAAAACCATGGCCCGACAATCCCATCTACAATTACATCATATCCGCCACGAGCATATCGCTTTGCAGCTTCTAAAAAGGCTTCAATGACAACCAGATTTTGCTCGTTGGATTCTGGCAAATGTGGTGGTATTGCGCCTTTGCTTAAGTAATGAAAAAAGTCATCGGTGTGCATATGCACTGATTTATCCATATCTGATTCCTTTGCGACAATTGACGCAGTTGTTGTTTTTCCTGTCCCCGGTGAGCCTGTAATCACAATAATTCTTCCTTGATTCATCTGTATTTTCCCTCACAATTCAAATTTATCACTTTGTTCCTGCCTGTTCAATCATTTTCTTTACTAACCGCTGAAACAGGTCGGCGGTTTCCTCGTCCATCGGTGCAAGCTGTCCGATCTGTCCGGCTATCATCGCCGTTACATCGTCAATGGAAAGCGGTTTTTGTTTCTGTTCCGCCAGTGCGTCCCGCATGGCTTGGAACATAGCGGCGGTCACAGCTTCCCCCGGCTGTTCCCCGTTGTCAATATCTTTCTTAATATCCCGCAGGATAGCCAGGAACACATTTTTGATTTTTTCAATCTCTGCTTCATGTTCCCCCATCTTTTGGGCGTTCAAAAGCTGTAAATCCTGCTTTGCTTCCGCCCGGTGTTCCGGGTGTTCTTTCATCAGGTCGGACAGGGAAGCCGTTGCCATCTCGATAAGCTGGTTTCGTGCCATTATCCCCTTTGCCGCCGTGTCCTGAAAATAAATCCGTATCAAATCTATCAGCTTGGGAAAATTCCTGTGTTCCAACAGGCGATTGAGGATTTGCACATCAACAGCACCCGTCACAAGCCCTCTTACGGCTCCCTCTGACAAGCCTAATTCAGAAATATCGTAGCTTTTACGAACGCTCACGGTGGACAAGCCCAGTATGTAGTCTGTCGATACCTTAAATTCCTTTGCCACACCTATGAGAATATCACTGCTTACCGTTCTTGTTTCGCCGCTGACAATGCGGCTCAACTGGGAAGCGGAAACGCCTATCTTCTCCGCAAGTTCCTTTTGTGTGATGTGGTTCCCGTTGCATAAATCGGAAATCCGCTGTCCGGGTGTTCCGGGTAAAGCCATAAACACGCACCTCCTCCGCATACTTCCATTATACAGAATGATTGCAAAAATGCAATTTCCAAAGTGTAAACTTCATCAAAATGCAATTCTCGCAATATTCCGGGAATTGCATTTTTTTCGTGTAGACTTAGGGTAGTTCATCGATGGACAGCACCTTGAAAACCGAATGACCGTCCGAAAAGGAATACCCCGGCTGGGGAAGCACCGCAAGGAGCCGGACTTCGGGACAAAATGTCCCGAAGCTGCGGGGAGCGTGCCAACGCCGGAACACGCCGCAGGAATGGGGCAGGAAGCCTTTTCGGGGAGAACGGCAAAGCGAAAAATGGAGGGAACGCATGAGAGATAACCCCTATAAAGACTTGCCGCCGCTGGAACGCAGGCCGGACGGTTCCCTTTACCGCATGACACCGGCGCAAAGGAAACAGGCGGCCAGCCTGATACGCCAGGAGTGCTGTTGCTGTGAGGACGGCAACTGCATTGTCCTTGATGATGGGGACACCTGCACCTGCCCGCAGACAGTTTCTTTCTCGGTCTGCTGTAAGTGGTTCCGCTGGGCGGTCTTGCCGCTGGACGGGACGCTGGAAGCGGAGATTTTCCGGGATAAGGACTTGAAACGCTGTGTGGTCTGCGGCGGTGTGTTCGTCCCCAAATCCAACCGGGCAAAATACTGCCCCGGCTGTGCCGCCAGAGTTCACAGGCGGCAGAAAACAGAAAGTGAACGGAAAAGGAGGTCTGCTGTGGACAGTTAGGAGCGAAAAAAGCCTTGATTTATTAGGCTCCGCAAGCCCCAAACCGGGGCAGGTGGTATAAAGTATCGCCCGCCCCGGAAAACGGGCTTCTAACCGTCCACAAAACACGATATGACAAACACGATTTACATTCATCAGCCGGAAAAGGCGTTCAGCTTCACCCGGCTCCCGAATTTTCTCTTTGAAGCCCCCACATTCAAGCCCCTGTCTAACGAGGCAAAGGTTCTGTACACCTTTATCCTGCGCCGGACAGAGTTATCCCGCAAGAATGGGTGGGCGGATGACTGCGGACGGATTTTCCTGTATTACCCTATCTGCGAAGTGGTTGACCTGCTCCACTGTGGGCGGCAGAAAGCGGTGAACACCCTGCGGGAACTGCAATACGCCGGACTGGTGGAGATCCAGAAGCAGGGCTGTGGAAAACCCAACCGCATTTTTCCAAAATCCTATGAAGCGGTTCCAAACACCGACTTCAAGAAATCCCGTTCTGGTACGCCGGAGGACTGAAAACCGTACCCTTGAAGTACGGAAACCGCCCCCCTAAAGTACGAAAACCGGACGGTATATAGAAATACAAAGATTAAAATGATTTATTTATATCCATTCCATTCCTATCGTATCAGAGATAATTCTGGCAGGATTTTCCCTGTGGAAAACCCAGGATAGGAAAGGAATGGGGAAAGGAGCAGAATGGCACAACACGCAATTTTGCGGTTTGAGAAGCACAAGGGCAACCCGGCAAGGCCGCTGGAAGCCCATCACGAAAGGCAGAAAGAACAATACGCCAGTAACCCCGACATTGACACAAGCCGGAGCAAATACAATTTCCATATCGTCAAGCCGGAGGGACGCTATTACCACTTCATTCAGAGCCGTATCGAGCAGGCCGGATGCCGAACCCGCAAGGACAGCACACGGTTTGTCGATACGCTGATAACCGCCAGCCCGGAGTTTTTCAAGGGGAAATCTCCAAAGGAGATACAGGCGTTCTTCCAAAGGGCGGCAGATTTCCTCATTGGCCGGGTAGGACGGGAAAATATCGTGTCGGCGGTGGTACACATGGACGAGAAAACGCCCCACCTGCATTTGACCTTTGTTCCGCTGACAAAGGACAACCGCCTGTGTGCAAAGGAGATTATCGGCAACCGGGCAAACCTGACGAAGTGGCAGGACGATTTTCACGCCTATATGGTGGTGAAATATCCCGACTTGGAGCGTGGGGAGAGTGCCAGCAAGACAGGCCGGAAGCATATCCCCACCCGGCTTTTCAAACAGGCGGTTTCCCTCTCCAAACAGGCCAGAGCCATTGAAGCCGCCCTTGACGGCATTAACCCGCTGAACGCCGGAAAGAAAAAAGAGGAAGCCCTCTTCATGCTGAAAAAGTGGTTCCCGCAGATGGAGAACTTCTCCGGGCAGTTGAAAAAGTACAAGGTCACAATCAATGACCTGCTGGAAGAAAACAAAAAGCTGGAAGCAAGGGCAAAGGCCAGTGAGCAAGGCAAGATGAAAGACCGCATGGAACGGGCAACGCTGGAAAGCGAATTACACAATCTCCGCAATTTCGTTGACCGTATCCCGCCGGAAGTGCTGGCGCAGGTGAAACGGCAACAGCGGCACACAGTAAAGGAAAGGTGATAGATATAAGCAGAAATTTTCGCCGCCCCTGTGCGGCATTGTACCTTGAAAACTGAATATGGAGGACACTGGATGGCAAAAAGCGAAAGCGATATTTTTACGCCCCGGACAGGGCAGGTCATACAAGCAGAGAACGGCACGCAGTATTTTGTATGTGGGAACAACCGTATAAAAATCTCCGAACACTTCGCCGCAGGCGGGAAGCCCCTCGGTGATCTGATTGTAGATGTGGTGCGGCATACCGCAGAAAAAGCCGCTTCAACCTGATAGCCCATCATTGATAACACGCCCACGCTTATGATATAATTGCCATAGAGCAAAAGTATTGTAAGCGTGGGTTGTTTCTTTAGAAGGAGGATTTTTACGGTGAAACAACCTTACAATACTACGATTTACAACACGGCGCTTTATATGAGATTGAGCCGGGACGATGAACTGCAAGGAGAAAGCGGGAGTATTCAGACACAACGCATGATGCTCCGGCAATATGCCGCCGAGCATGGCCTGAATGTCATAGATGAATATATCGACGATGGATGGTCTGGAACGAACTTTGCTGGGGTTAGATAGCGATACTTTTTACATCTACCATGTTGCGGCGGTCATGGTTGACAACTTGCGTCGGCTCCTGCTCGGTATCAACCTGTCCGACAAAGCTATAATGGATTTCGATTTTCCGGGTGTTGGTTTCCCGGTCTAATTCATGTATCAAAATACGGTCGATAAACTCATGGACGTTTTCATAGGTCAATTCCTGTATGTCGCTGTATTTCCCGACAATCTGAATAAACCTTGATATATCCCTTTTTCGCTCGGTAACGGTTGCGATCTGCTGTTGTAACTCGTCTATCCTTGCGGCAAGGGATTTCTTTTCGTCCTCATAGCCGGAAGTTAGAAACACAAACCGTTCATCTGTCAGTCTGCCTAATGCGTTGTCCTCATACAGCTTGCGGAAAAGCGTGTCAAGTTCGGTCATACGCGCCTGTGCTTTGAAAAGTTCCTTTTGCTGCTGCGCTAATGCCTTTCTCGCTTCCATGTCGCCGTACTCGGTAGCTTTACAGATAAAGTCCTGTTCGTGTTCCTTAACATACCGCAAAACCCGCCGCATATCTTCCAGCACTAAATCAAGAAGTACGTTTTTGCGGATATAATGAGAGGTACACTCGCTGCCTGTCCTTGCCCTGTTGCGCCATGCGCCGCAAGAATAGGAAAACTTGCGCGGCTCGATATTTACGCCCTGTTGGTAATACATCTTATGTCTGCAACCAGCGCAAAACAGCAAGCCGGAAAAAATATCAATCTCCGCTGCTTTTGTCGGGCGGTGGCGGGTAGCAATCCGCTTTTGCGCAAGTTCAAAGGTTTCCTCGTCAACAAGCGGCTCATGGGTGTTTGGGAAGAAATAGCGTTGTTCTTCTTCGTTCTTCCGGGTCTTTTTCGACTTGTAGGATACCTTGTGAGTTTTCGCGGTTATGGTATGCCCTAAATATTCCTGCCTTGCTAATATGTCATAGAGCGTTTTGTCCGGCCAAGTATAGGGGGCGATCATTGCCCGCTGATACCGCGCCTGTCCTGTACGCTGATAGCGCAACGCTCCAATCGTCAAGACTTTGTTTTCCGCAAGCCATTTTTGGATTTCGCACATACGCACGCCGCTAACAAACATAGCGAAAACCTGTTTGACAATCGGCGCGGTTTCCGGGTCGGGTATAAGGTGGTGGCGGTTGTTCGGGTCTGGGATATAGCCGTATGGATATTCCCCGTTGACGCGCTCGCCTTTTTGCGCCTGTGCCTGTTTAACTGCGCGGATTTTCTTGCTTGTGTCGCGGGCGTAAAACTCGTTAAACCAGTTCCGCAAGGGGGTAAACTCGTTATCCTCCCGCGCTGTGTCAACTCCGTCGTTGATCGCGATATAGCGTACTCCGTTTTCGGGAAATACAATCTCTATGAGTTCGCCCGTTTTCAGATAGTTTCTGCCAAGACGGGAAAGGTCTTTGGTAATGACCGTCGCCACTCGTCCGGCTTCCACTTCCTGCAACATCGCTTGCAGCCCCTCGCGCTCAAAACTCACGCCGGAAAATCCGTCGTCCACAAAAAACTTTGTGTTCAAAAAATGGTGTTCGTCCGCATAGCGTTGAAGTATCATTTTTTGGTGCTGTATGCTTCCGCTTTCTCCGGCTTGCATATCCTCTTGACTTAAACGGCAGTAAAGGGCGGTGATTTTATTCGACTGTAACATTAGTCCTCCTTTCCGACAGCCGAATAAACAGGTATAATGTGTTGCTATCATTATACCATATCCCGCCGCCTAATGCACTACTCGGACGCTAAAAATCCCGGATTTCCGGGCTTTTTCTGCAAATCCTTTACAATGAGTTTCTCAATCTTTTTATGGATTGTATCGGTTGCCTTTTCACTCGGCAACGCTTGAACAAGATAGGTGATTTTCCCTATTTTGCGTTCGGTTGTAATTGTCTGTTTTTTATCCATTAGAAAAACCTCCTTTTCCTGTATGGATAAACTATATTCGTCAAAAGGCAAAAACGGGCGGTTGTTAGCTGCAACCTCACGGGAGTTTCACCCCGGCCCATGCTTATGGGTGCGCCGCGCAATACTTTGAGGGTGTTCAACGCGGGAGTATCATTGTGCCGCCTTGTATGTCGTCGCCCACAAGCTGCTAAACCTGTTTTACGGCGCGGTAGTTCTCGCTCGACTTTTCCCCAACGGGGAAAAGCGGTCATGGCGTACCCGCCGCCCGGCTCGGTACAGACGGAATGTACCCGTTGCCTGTTATGCTGCGCACCAAAGGCCGCTTTCTTTGTCAAGGAACAATAGGCTTTGTCGGCCTGTAACAGTACACCGTTTCCGATGTGCTGTTACGGAACGACAAATAGCCCATAACGGGAAGCGTGGAAAGGGGACACGCTCCCCGCATGGGCTAAAAGATTATCCTACATGAAAAGCAAGGGTGCGGGTAATAAGGCGCACTTGCAGCCTGTTACGCATTTCCTCGTCCACATAGGAATAGGTATTGCCCGCGTCGTCTTTCAGCGTGCGGGTACAAAGTTTCGCTATGTAACCCTCGTAATGCTTCAAGATCGCGCACATGGCGGTTGTGTCGCCGTTTGCCGCTGCGGAAATGACAGGGAACGGCAACAGATTTTCAGATTTCCTAACGGTATTCATCATCTGCTTTTCCCTCCAAATACTGTTTGATTTTCGCAAGCGCGGATTTCCTGTGCCGGAAAACCGTCGTGCGTACAACATTCAGCAGTTCAGCAATTTCCGCGTCGCTCATGTCCAAGAAGTAGGACAAAAGGATAATGTCGCGTTTCCTTTCGGGCAAAGCGTTAAGGGCTTCGGCAAGCAGTTCATTTTTGACGAGTACATCAAAGCCGGACACTTGAAAACGGAAATAATCGCTTTTGTATTCGTCCGTTGTGAAAAGCTGCGCGAGTTCGCTTTCGCTCAAATCCGAAAAAGGTACTTCGCGTGCTGCGCGTTTCGCAAGAGTGCGGCGGTGGCTTTTCGCTTCGCCAACCAAAGTTTTCTTTGCTAATGCGTCGTACTGATGTTGTATTCTTTCCTTGTCGGAAGAAGATAGCTCCATAGAGTTCACCTCCTTCCCGCGTGGAGTAGAGGACGGGAGTTAAGGGCTTGTCCTCTCTGCCCCTTTCGCTCCGTACCCGTTCGGGAGATGGCTCTTGAGTGCGTTTTTCAGAAAAAAGTTGAAAAAAGCAAAATGCGCCCGTCCGCAAGACGCGGACGAGCGCAAAGGAAATGTAAGAAGTATTTAGATGTATTGACAGTTCATACTCATAGCCGGAATATCCCGCTTGCGGAGCATAGCTTTTTTTGACCGCAAAGCATTAGGCGGGTTACAGTAAATAAAAATGGACACGGCGATACCTCCCCGATACCGCCGTATCCTTAAAAAAGGGCGACTTTAATACACTACCCGCAATCCATTCTATAATAGGGAACAGCGGCTTTTGCGCAATATTAAATAAAAAAGCCGATAACACATAGGTTTTTTGACCTAATGCGTTATCGGCTCTGCGTCTATGCGTCTGGCACTTTTAATCATTTTTTTTTGAATTTATTATATGTGTTAGCTAACTGTCCACAAGCCGCGTTAATCTCTCTGCCATGAGAAACTCTCATAGTAACTTCAAGTCCTGCTTGCTCTAATTGATGTTTGAATGCAACTATTTCCCGTTTCTGTGGTGCTTTAATTCTTGAATTGCTTGTTGGGTTGTATTGTAACACGTTAATCATAACTTTTTTGCCCCGAAACCATTTTGCAAGTTGTCTTACATCTGAGGGCCGGTCATTTATACCCGGTAAAAGCAAATACGCAAAGACAATTTTGCGATTATGCCTTTCAGAATAGGATAAGGCTTGCTTAACAACATCTTCAATAGCATATATGCGCATGTGAGGAATAATACGATTTCTTGCAGATTGTGTTGCTGCGTGTAAAGATATTGTCAACTGAATTTTAAGATGTTCCTCGCGCAATTTTTTTAATTGATCGACCGGACCAACTGTTGATATGGTAATGCCGTCGGTTGGAAAGTTGAGCCCATATCTATCTCGGAGAATATGGATTGCTTTTATCAAGTTGTCATAATTGAATAAAGGCTCTCCCATACCCATAAAAACGATACGGTTTACTTTTCGACGCAACAATATAATCTGTTGTACGATTTCTGACGATGTTAGATTACGAACAAAGCCATTTCGCCCGGACTCACAAAAAATACAACCAACAGGACAACCGACTTGTGTGCTCACGCAAACAGTTCCACCATCTCGCCGCTTGATAAAAACCGTTTCAATGTATTTGTTGTCTTTCAGTTCGTAAACATACTTTTCAGTATCACTGCTTTTGCAAATATTTTTTACCAACATTGATAGATTTTTTTTGCGTGGTAATTGCTTATATAATTCTTCATATAAGGCTTTTGCTTCATTCTCGCCAATAACTTCCGACATTTCTTTGTAAGTAAATCCGTATGGATCATTCCGTACTTCCGCAGGCGTATATTTAGGTAAACGTTTCATTTTTATATCCTTTCTTCTAAATAATAAAAGTTTGTTTTTCTGTATTTTTGATTACAATCTCTAATTTTTCTACATCAATGATATGCGTCAATTTGCATTTAGGGCAGAAAAGAGGAAAATCTTTTAATACAGTATTATGAAATACTTGAACTCTCGTCTTTCCGTTACAAATCGGACATTTTATCCAATATTTTTTAAGCATTATATTTCACTCGTCCTTTTTACACAAAAAAATGCAGGTCAATCCTCAACATGAGCATTGACCTGCATTTATAATGCACAGAGCAGTACAACAAAACTAAGGCATAGCTTGCACTATGTCTATACTATATCTATACGTCGTTAGTTTTTTGTATAGCATCCGCAAAATAAGCATGACAAAAAAGCCCATGTTGAAAATGGGAAAATCCTTTTTTTCAATGCTTATCTAATACGCATGCTATGCAACATAAACGCCGCCTCCTTTTACATAAATTTTATTTTATCAGAAAATCAGTCTACTGTCAATACACAACAGGAAGTATTTAACCTAATGATATGAATTGTGTGGACATATCCAAAAAGAAAGGTGAACTGTAAAATGTAACAGGGTGAATGAAAATGGCAAAAAGACCCGTACCATTGTACGACTTTAAGGCTTTCGGGGCAGCTATAAAAGCCGCGAGAAATGAATACGGCGAGAGCCGCAAAAAGGTAAGCGACGAGTTATATATTTCCCCGCGCTACCTTGCGAATATCGAGAACAAGGGACAACAGCCGAGTTTACAGGTATTCTATGACCTTGTAACCCGGTATCATATTTCGGTAGATCAATTTTTCTTCCCGAACAGCAATGCGGAGAAATCCACCGGGCGGCGGCAGCTTGACGCGCTGCTGGACGGTAAGGTCGCTCTTTGGGGCGAAGAAACTTCACTTCCACAAATTGCCGTATAATCACTTCCAGCGGTTGCCCGTTCTTCTCGTACATAGCGAGTAGGAACATGGGCAGCATGGCAAGCACCATGCACAAAGCCGCCGTTGTCGTTCCCGCGCTGTCCTTTGTCAAAAAGAATAGCGGTAGCCCGATAGCCACCGCCGCGCCGAAACAGAGTAATTGTCTTTTGGTAAGGTTGAACATTACCTTGCTCTTGATTTTGGTTAAATCCTTTGGGACGGTTACATACGCCATTTCAAACCTCCTTTCCGGCAAACCGTATGTCGCTTTTGATTTCATTTCCCCATACGTCCCAACCAGGGGTATGCTGCCTTGCAAACAGTTCAATACGCGGTAGGTCGCCCATAAGGGCAAGTATCTTTTCCCGCGTTATATCCGGCTTTTTGCTGTGCTGCTCAACAGGGGAAATAATAAATTGATGTACCTTGTTTGATTGTCGCTTCGGGTGTCCTTTGGTAGCAAGCAAGCAGATTTCCGCATTTCCTCGCGTCCAAAAGCCCAAGCCATAAAACCAAGTGGGCGATTTCCGATTTTGCTTTAACCATACAAAGGCAACGGATTTATAGGTAAATCCCCAAGCCTTGATTAACTGCAACGCTTCTTTAAGCTGCGGGAACGTCGCCCATAGGAATAAAATACAGTCCTTATCCGCAATTTCTTTGACGGGTAAAGCGCAAAGTTCCTCAATACTCATAGTGGGATAGTGCTTTTCCGCTGCGCCCTGTACCTTGCTTCTCGCGTATCTCCAAGGGGGATCGGCGTAAATGATTTTGTATTTCTTCATCTGCACCCCCTTAATGCGCGCTGAATACGGATTTTGCAAGGCTTCCCGTTTTGAAAAGCGTAAAACACAAGAGGACGGTATAGCCCATGCAAGACCAGATCGCGCCGGATATGTCATCGGTTGCTGCGATTGTCTGTATCAAAACCGCATAAATACCGACGCACACAAGAATTAGAAAAGCCTGAAAACCGAGGGCAAGCAAGGATTTTAAGTAGTTCTGTCCCATGCCGCCCCATTCACGATTTACCATTGTCGCAACGGGGATAGGGGCGATACTCGTTACAAGGTATATTTCAATCATGCGCCCGTACACCACCAGCATGATACAGATAGACAACGCTTTCATGGTAAGCCCCACAAAGAGTGATTGAAACCATAGCCCCAAAAGCCCGCCGACGCTCATAGCGTCCAGCTTTGCTTCTATATCGGTGATAACGGTTGCAATATCTATGCTTGTGTCGGATATGATAACGCCCGCGCTGTCGTTGACGACGCTCTGTGTAATGTCAAATACGCCCATGACGATGTTCCAAGTATTTGTTACCAGCAGCACCGCAACAAAGGTTTTGAAAATCCACTTGAAGAAAATCCAAGTGTCGAGATCGTGCAGATTGTTTTTCTCAATTACAAGCTGGATTAGTTCGTAGCACATGACAAAGGTAAAGCTCCACGCTGTTCCACAAGGTTGAACGGTCAGAGAAAGAGGGCGGGGCGTGGGGTGGCAGCATAATTTCCGTATGGACAACACCGCCTTTGCGGGTGTAGTCGTGTGTCATTCCGTCCCACTCATTTGTCAGCTTTTCGCCGCTTCGGTAGGCGGCTGCGGCAACGGCTGATTTGCCCTTGCCCCGGCTGACAATGCTGATATTACAATGATAGATGGCTATGGGTATCACCTCCCGGATAAAATGAAAACCCGCAAAAATGGTACAGACGCCAAAGGCGGGTATACTGTTTTTGTGGGTGTGCAGGGATAGCCGCGTAAGCGGCGCAAGGGGTGCAGCCCCTTGTTGCGGCAAAGCCGCCAATGTCGGTCAGAGAGGGAAGCAAGCGGCTTTCTCTCTGTGCCGACAAGCCCTCGGCAGAGCGCACGCACCCGTAAGGGTGTATAAGTGCGCCCTTTGTACCAAAGGGATTATTCGCTTTTCCCGCCCTCGGTGCGTTTTTTCAGATAGCCCCGCGCTTCCTCGCTCGTCAGGGCAAGCCGGAGAAAGGCGGCGGCTTCTTCGTCGGTCATGGTCTTTGCTTCTGGCACAATGCTCTCAAAGACCGCACCCCGGACGATCAGCCGATGGCTGCGCGTCCTGCGTTCCTCTTGGGATAACTTTTGCCGCAACACCTTTTCCCGATTTTCAAGCTGCCGGATTTTCTTCTTCCCGTCCTCAATCTCGGCTTGCAATTCCTCGCGTTTTTTTCTCTCGGTTTCGTCATGGGTGGTCACTCCTTTCTACCTGTCGGCACAGAAAAAGGACAGTCGATTTCCTCGGCTGTCCTTTTGATTAGGGTGTTTGGTTTACTCCGTTCTGCTCAATAAATGGGAATATTAAATATCAATACGCCCTTTAATACATTCCTATTAAAACATCAGCTTCGATTGTCAAATGTGTGAGAGTACGCCAATCAACGCAATCTTTTTCAACGCAAAAGAGAAGCGGCGTCATTTCAATAAACGACATTCTTTGTTCTGATGACAACTGTACGGTGGCTGAAACCGTTTCTCTTGAAATGGTTTTAAGATATTTCTCAAAATATTCAACGACAGACTCATTTGAATAATCTGGATTTTTCAAGTGTGCTTGCACTTTAGTCCTGATTTCCCTCAAATGATTTTTCGTAGGAATTACTTTCACAACATATCCGTTAGGAGATAGCAATCGCTGAAATTCTTTGTAGTGTGCAGGCGAAAATATGTCTAAAATACAATCCATACTTCCGTCTTTCAAAGGGATTTTTGATAAGTCAGTAACAAACCACTTCACTGCTTTGCGCTTGTCTTTTTTTGATGCAATCTGTATTGCCTCCCTTGACAAGTCAAAGGCAAAGATGTTTCGTTCTGTTCTTTGCTGTATCTGCCTTGCATAGAAACCCTCGCCGCAACCAACATCTAAAATGTTTCTTATAGATGGCGTATCAGAAATAAACTGTATGATTTTCTCCAACACAACATCATACATGCCATACTCCAAAATTTGGTGCCGGTTGTCAAAAGACCGCTTGCTGTAGTTGGTTTTGGGCGATGATTTTAACAACAAATTTACATACCCATATCTTGAAATATCAAAGCAATGTCCATGTCTACAAATTAGGCTATTGCCTTGTATATCCATTGATTTTGTGCAAATTGGGCATTGAAAATAAACCTTGCTGTCTGCAAAGCGTGATAAATTATTATTCATTTGTTTTTCCTCCGTAATTACATCTCTGCTTCAATAAGCGAGTTATGCAATACGGATAACCGCAACATAACTCGCGGTTTTATCTTAATCTCATAAATGTAACCATTGTGTTGTCCTCCAATCAATTCCGCAGTATTACTCTGCTTTTAGAAAAAGTATAGCACAAAACTATGAACATTTCAACTCTATTTCAGCCTGTCGGCGACGTTGCTCTCTCTGGCATACCGCCGCGCCGCTTCCCGCCGTTCCTCGCTGTATGGGGCGGTCAGACGGAAAGAGAAGCGGCCTTTCTCAATGTCAAACTCCATGCAGCCCGTTTCCGGGTCTGCGTCGGTCTGGCGGCACACATCGGGGTGCTGCTCGGCATAGGCGGCAAGCCGCTTCTTCAAGTCGGTGTTGTGGGTACGGATATGGATCAACGGGTCTTTCTCATCAAACCAGATGTCTGTGACCTTTTTTTGCTTGGGAAGCCCTGTTCGCATAAACTCTCCTTTCTGCGCCCTCGTTTGGAGAGAGGGGCATTTTTGAGGGAATTTTCCCGGCTCTTGACTTGGGGAAAATGGGGATTTTCAAATAGAAACCGCCCCGGCGAACCATTCTTCGTCCGGGCGGTTCCTATCGCGTGATTTTCGTTTTTTCCGGCTCTTGACCGTCCTGCAAGCTGTCGGCAAGTATCACTTTGAGCAGCTTGTCGCGGAATGTTTCTGTGCCGCTGTGGTTGAAAAACAACTCCGCAACGATGGTCTGTCCGTCCCTCTGTGTCGTGATAACACTGTCGGGGGATTGAGGTGTCCCGTTCTGTTCTGCCATAGGCGGCTCCTTTCTCTGGGTGCAAAAGAGGGATTTCCCGTAGCCCGGAAAATCCCTCTTGGTTGTCAGTATTCGGTTTTACTGTGCGGGTGCTGCGGCGGCTTCCTGTGCCTTTTTCTTTGCCCGGTATTCCCGTGCTTTCATGCGGTCATACTCCCGTCGCTTTTCAAGGTTACGCGCCCGGTACTCCCTTGAATACTGCCGGTGGTAGGCGCGGCTCTTTTCCTTTTGGGCTTCCTCGATTTTCTCCCGCATTTGCCGGATTTCCTGCTCCGTTGGCTCTGTAAGCTGTGTCACTTCGTTCTCAAATTTGCCGATATAGTTGAAATATATCCCGATGTGCTGAATGGCTTGTTTTGCCCTTTTCTTGTCGCGCTCATGCACTTCAATCCGGCTGATAAACTCGTTGAGAATGGCGGGGGTCAGGTCGGTAAAGGCAGCGTAGCGTTCCGTCAGCTTCAAAAACTTCTGCGCCCGTCCGCCCGCGTTCTCAAAAGCGGATAGCTGCTCTTGCAGCTCGGCAAGCTCCGCTTTCAGCGCATAGTATTCTTCTGAATACTTCTGCGACATTTGCTCATAGCGGTCTTGCGGGATCGTGCCGAGGGCGTTGTCCTCATAGAGCTTGTTCAGCACCTTGTCAATCTGTTCAAGGCGCGTCGTGATTTGCGGGATACGCTTCTGCTGTTTCTTGGTCTTGTCGGTCTGCTGCATGGCAAGGTTCTTTTTCACTAAGGCTTCAAACTCCGCCCGGTTGCTGATAGAGTAGTCCTCGATTTTCTTCAGCACTTCCGCGACGGTCTGCATGAGCAAATCCGCGTCAATGATGTGTGGGGAATGGCACTTGGGGTTTTTGGCTTTCCCCTTGTGGTACTCGCTGCAATAGGCAACGTGCCGCTTGCCGCCGTTTCTGTAATCTATGCGGATGTGCATTTTTGCGCCGCAATCCTTACAGAAAAGCAAGCCCGACAAAGGGTGGATTTCCCCGTCCCCGTTGGGGCGTCTGACGGGCGCGTTTTCCAAAATCCGCTGTGCGGTTTCAAAGTCGGCGCGGTCAATAATCGGCTCATGCACATTTTCGGTTATCTGCCATTGGCTCCGGTCTACATAGTGGTTCCGCTTGTCCCGGAAATGCTTTGTAGTCTTGAAGTTGACTACATCGCCGCAATACTCCTGCCGCGTAAGGATATGGGTCAAGGTGGCTTTGTTCCACTTGTAGCGGTTATCCTCATTGAGCGCCTTGTTTTTACACGTTCCCCGTCCCCGGTCTTTCATGTAGAAAGTGGGGGTAGGGATTTGCTCGTTTTTCAGATATACGGCGATTTGGTTGCGGTTCTTCCCGCCGATAAACAAACGGAAAATAAGGCGCACAACCTCGGCGGCTTCCTCGTCGATTATCCAAAAATCCTTGTTGTCCGGGTCTTTGACATAGCCGTAGGGGGCTTCGGTGGCAATCGGCTTTCCGCTCATGCCTTTGGTCTTAATGCCCGTTTTCACTTTCTTGCTGATGTCCTTTGCGTACCACTCCGACATGATGTTGATAAAGGGCGCAAACTCCAATGTGTCGGGCTTCTCGCTGTCAATGCCGTTGTTGACCGCGATAAAACGCACGTTGTTCCGTCTGAATATCTCCATAGCGTTGCCGACTTGGAGATAGTCGCGCCCCCAGCGGGTAAGGTCTTTCATAATGCAAACGCCGATTTTCCCGTTTTCAACGTCCTCCATCATGCGGGAGTAGGCAGAACGGTCAAAAAATCTGCCGCTTTCATCGTCGTCGATGTAGTGCCGGATATTCGTCAGCCGCTGCCCTCTGGCGTAGTTCTCCAAAAAGATTTTCTGGTTCTGTATGCTGTTGCTCTCGCCGCCGTCCCTGTCCTCGTCCCCTACGGAAAGACGGGAGTAAAGGGCTGTGATTTTGTTGTAATCATTCATGTGCATATCCTCCTGTGCGTCCATGTAGAGTTCCTTTACACTTAAGATTATGCACTCCATCGGGCAGAGCCGTACTCCGCGCCCTTGCGGTATTTCTTCGCGTTTTTCCCTTTGACATAGACTATCAAGCGGATAATCACCGCACCGACAATGCCGACAAGCAAATCCAACGGGTAAACGCTCGGCAAGGCGTTTTCAAAGGCTGCGGAAAATCCTTGTGTGATATTCAGTATCTTTGCAGAAATATCCGCGCCGGGGGCAAGCCGCACCGCCTGTCCGACTTTATCAAAGAGATAGACAAAGAACACATAGGGGATATTCGGAAGTATCAGCTTTTTGTAGTTGATCTGCTTCATATCTCGCGCCCCCTGTCCATTTTCTTTACCTTGTCGCGGGCGGCGTTAAGCTGCTTCGCCTTGTCCTTTGCAGCGGCAAGGGCTTTGCGGATAGAGGGCTTTTTCTCCCGGTTCAGCTTCTTTGCGGAAAACTCTTGAAACGCTGCGGTCATAACGTCCGCGTCCCGGCCTTTGAAAAACACAAGGTAACGGGTCTGCTCGCCCTTAACCTTTTTTAGCGAAAAATCTATGTTGTATTTCTTCGCCGTACTCTCAAAGGCTTTAATATTGCTGTCGGTGATCTCGATGTTGGAAACACCCGCGTTCTGCTTCATAAGCTGCCGCATGGTCTGTTTCCCATGCGCGGGTTTGCTTTTCTGCTCCAAAAACTTTTGGATTGCTTTCTGTAACGCCTGTTCGGTAAGCCGCGCCGCGCCTTTTCCCACTTTGACGTATAGGGCAATCGTTTTTTGGGTTACTTCCTCCTGCAAGGTATCAACTCCTTTCCCGGTAAAGTGCGGCTATGCTCATTCGCCGCCGTATAAGTCGTGATTGACAAGGGCGGTATAGTAGCTGTCAATGGTACTCGGCGCGTTGAACAGCACCGCTTTTAGATACTGCTTGATGTTGCGCACTTTGGTTGTGTTCTCCCTCATGCAATCCAAAACAAACTCAATATGGCTGCTGTTCAGCTTCAAAAACTTGGATTTCACCAATTCGGCGGGGTAGTCGTCCCCGGCAATACGGATTGTCTTTCGGGCTGTGCAGACGGTTTCCAGCATAAGGTCAACAATCTCGTCCAAACGGTCTTTGTCAATTTTGCAGTTTTGAATGAGATGGTCGTATTCGATATTGTCCTTGATAATCTCCCTGTAAATCTCTACTGCGCTATTGCTTTTCGCTTCCGTTCTTTTCCTTTCCGGCGGCGTAGCCGCTTCGCCATGCGCAAAGGGCAAGGGGTTTAGGGAATGGAAAGGAATGGAATCGGTACTTGATAAATCAGTAATTGATTGTTCTTTACTTAATATATCTTTATTTAATTGCGTTGGATTTTCCAACGTAGGTTTTTCCTGCGTAGGTTTTTCCAACGTTGGATTATCCAATGTTGGATTTTCCAATGTAGGTAAATCCAATATAGGCGGCTGTCCGCCGCTGGTAGCTGCTTCCGGCTCTCGCGGCTGCGGCTGCTCGTATATGACGTAATCTGCGCCCCGCAAGCGTCCCTTTTCGTCGCGCTCCCGGCTGCGCACGATATATCCGGCTTTTTCGAGTTCCTTTACCGCTTCGCGGATTGCGTCGATCTTCTCCCGGTTGATATGGGATAAGCCCGCAAGGGTATAATCCCAATCTTCGGGCAGCGAAAGCATTTGCGACAACAAGCCCTTTGCCTTTAAGGACAATTCCTTGTTTCGCAAGTGGTGGTTGCTCATAACGGTATATCCCGTATTTCGCTCCACTCTGAAAACTGCCATATTTCCTCACTTCCTCTCTTGGTATGCGTGGACAATTAGAAAGCCGTTTTCGGCTGTTTTGGTATTGCAATATGCCCTTTGCCGTTTTCGCGCCTGCAAAGCCGCATGGCACAAGGGCTTTTGCCCGTCTATTTGTCCATGCTGGCGTGCGTTTTCCGCGTCCTTTTGCCGGGGCAATAGGGACACTCTTTGAAAACGCAAAACTCATATTTCCACCCGGGGCGGTAGAAACGGCAAGTGCCGCAATCTTCATCATCTCCGGCACAACCGGATTGATAGCGGTCAAATCCCGGCTTCTGCTGCATGAGCAATTCAAACGCCCGCTGCTTGCCCTTTGTGAAATACATTCCGGCTGCACCTCCTTTCCTGCGGGCATAAAAAAACGGCGTTACTTTCTCCCCCAAAGGGGTTAAGGTAACGCCGTTTGTGTGCGTATTCAGTTTTTAACACATTCCCTGTCTATCCGCTGTCCGCAAAACCATTGATTTTATTAGCTTTTTGCCGCTATCGCTATCACACCTCATTATTTGAACGCCCGGATTTTCAGCGCATGATGGACGATGTGGAAGCCGGAAAAGTAAACTGCATTGTCACGAAAGACCTTTCCCGTTTCGGGCGGGAACATGTGATGATGGACTACTATCTGGAATTTCTGTTCCCGGAAAAACGGGTGCGCTACATCGCCGTTGCGGAGAATGAGGACACAGAGAAAGGGCTTTCCGATTTTGTCCCGTTCAAAAACCTGTTCAATGAATGGTTTGCGAAAGATACAAGCCGCAAGGTAAAGGCCGCTTTCAAAGCAAAGTTTGCCACAGGACAGCGTATCGGCGCTTATGCTCCCATCGGGTACAGGAAACACCCGGAAATCAAAAACAAGCTGATAATCGACGAGGAAACCCGCTGGATAGTGGAGAAGATTTTTGACCTCGCCATTCATGGCAGAGGGGCGGCCAGTATCACAAGAATACTGATTGCGGAAAAGGTTCCCACGCCGGGATTTATCAACTTCCAGCGTGACGGGACTTTCGCAAACATCTATGCGGGTGCGCCAGAGGAAAAAAGCTACGCATGGACGATAGCGCAGGTCAAGAGCATTATGAAAGACGAAACCTATATCGGCCATACCATCCACTACCGGGAAACAAACATTTCCTTTAAGAACAAGCGGAGGATACGCAAGCCCCAAAGTGAATGGGTGCGGGTGGAGAACACGCAGGAGCCGATTATCAGCGAACAGGTTTTCCGGCAGGTACAGGAGCAGATAGCAAACCGCCGCAGAAAATGCAAGGACGGTACAACACAGATTTTTTCCGGATTGGTAAAATGTTCGGATTGCGGCTGGTCGTTGTCCTATGGGGAGAACAGGCAGAACAGCAAGCCTTACGGCCATTATCATTGTAGCAAGTACGGACAGGGCACACGCCAATGCTCCATGCATTATATCCGCTATGATGTGCTTTACGCCTATGTCCTCTCCCGTCTGCAATACTGGTCGGGGCTGGTACAGCATGATGAAGAACGGCTTTTGAAGCGGCTGTTAAACGCCAATGACAAGGGACAGGCCGCCGCAAGAAAGAAGCAAGCCGCAGAGTTGAACAAAGCGGAGAAGCGGAAAGCCGAAGTCGATACCCTGTTTGCCCGGATGTATGAGGACTGGGCGGCGGGGCGTATCACAGAATACAACTTCTCTATGCTGTCCGGGAAGTACCAGAGCGAACAGGCTGAACTGGACACAAAGATTGAACAGCTTCAATCCGCTATCGCCACTGAAAGCCAGAACGCCGCAGACGCAGAAAAATGGATTGCCTTGATGAAAGAGTGCGTCAATCCAACAGAACTGACCGCCGAACTTTTGAATACGCTGATTGAAAAAATCGTTGTCCATGAAGCGGTCAAAGGTGAGGACGGAAGCCGGGAACAGGAGGTAGAAATCTTCTACCGCTTTATCGGCAAAATTGATTAAATGACACCAATATTTTTAACTATGTGATACCGGGGGTTCACAGCCGGATATCGCCAACCTGATGCGGATCTCCAAATATTTTGGAATCTCGGTGGATACGCTACTGCTTGACTCCAACACCCGCATTTTGGAGGAACTTCCTTATGAAAAGGAAATTCATCCTTCTTATCAAAAGCTTTATGAATGGGAGCTTTATTCTGCTGATCTGCTGACTGAATATCAGCAGTGCGTGGAAGAAGGACTGGACGTAAAACGGTATGAACCGCTGTTTTGTGCGGTGTCTCAAATGGAGAACGGCAAGTACAAAGAAAAGATGGCCGCGATTCTGTTTGAAATGGTATTAAATGCGCCGGTTGCCGCGGATTTTTGCTATAACGAACCGTCTGATTATGAAGCGATTACAGCGCTTTTAAAAGATCGTGCAAGAAAAACAGGCGTGCAGTCAGCTGACTTGCGCGAGAAGGTTTCCGGTGCATGGATCGGTCGGATCTGCGGGTGCTTGCTCGGAAAACCGATTGAGGGCATTCGGACCAAGGAGCTTTCAAAACTTCTGCGTGAATCCGGCAATCAGCCGATGCAGCGGTATATTCGATCGGATGATATTACGCCGCAGATGCTCGATACGTTTACGTTTTCATTCGGAAATCGGTGTTATGCGGATGTTGTGCCATGTGCGCCGGCGGATGATGACACGAACTATACTGTGATGGCAAGCTTTTTGATTGAAAAATACGGCCGTGAGTTTACCTCTGCGGATGTGGCGCAGATGTGGCTCGATTCTCAGCCGAAGGGTGCGTACTGCACGGCAGAACGGGTGGCATTCTGCAACTTCGTGAAAGGGTATCTTCCGCCCGATTCTGCGGTGTATCAGAATCCATACCGCGAATGGATCGGCGCGCAGATCCGCGGTGATTACTTTGGATATATCAATCCGGGTGATCCGGCAGAAGCGGCGCGGATGGCTTGGCGGGATGCAAGAATCTCGCATATCAAAAACGGCATTTACGGTGAGATGTTTGCCGCCGCAATGATTGCACAGGCCGCAGTCAGCCGCGATATTCATACGATTCTGTATGCCGGTTTGGGAGAAATTCCGTCCACATCCAGACTGTATGAAGCGGTTTTGTATGTCATCCGTGCGTTCGACGAGGGACGTACAATGGCAGACTGTTTGAAGGAAGTGCATCGGCGGTTCGATGAATATACGACACATGGTTGGTGTCATACCATTTCCAATGCGATGATTGTGACAGCGGCACTGCTTTACGGACAGGGAGATTTCGGAAAATCGATTTGTCTGGCGGTAGAATCCGGATTTGATACCGACTGCAACGGTGCAACTGTGGGTTCTGTGCTCGGAATGCGAAACGGACAGCAGGCAATCGGACCGGAGTGGACAAAACCGCTGCACGGTGCGCTGGATACATCGATTTTCGGTGTCGGACGTATCTCGATTGACGAACTTGTCAATCAGACAATGAAACATATAAACCTTTCGAATCCATAAGAAATGAAAAAAGCCTGCGGCTTTGCCGCAGGCTTTTTTGTTGTATCATTTTTGCGTATCGGAAGAAATTACTGATCTTGTTCTTTCTGTTCAGCATTTTCTGCTGCTTCTTTTTGTTTTTGCTGTTTTTCACGGATCATTTCGCGCAGTGCTTCTTCGTTGAATTGATACCGGTTTTCGCAGAAATGGCAGACGATTTCAGCGCCGTGGTCTTCGTTGCAGATCTCCTCGATTTGTTCCACCGGCAGACTTTTGATCGTTTTGCGCGCACGTTCCGCACTGCATCCGCAGTGGTAAACAGGAGAAGCCTCTTCGAGCAGTTCCGGTGCAAGACCATCGAGCAGCCGTTCACAAATCTCTTTTGGAGAAAGTCCCTGCTCAATCATAGTCGAAACAGGCGGCAGTGTTTTTAAGTTTGCTTCGAGTTTGTCGATGCAGGATTCGTCTGCAAAGGGGAGCAGCTGTACCAAAAATCCGCCGGCCGCACGAACGGTCAGATCGGGATTTACGAGCACGCCAAGTCCGCAGACGGTCGGAATCTGCTCACTCACTGCATAGTAATTGGTGATGTCTTCGGCAATTTCTCCGGAAACAATCGGTGTTTGTCCGATATACGGTTCTTTTAAACCGAGATCTTTGATGACACTCAAAAAACCGTCAGTGCCTACAGCGCCGCGTACGTCAAGCTTTCCGGCTTCGTTTAACGGGATTTCCACAATATAATTGTCGGCGCAGGCTTTCACATTGCCGTTTGCATCGGAAACCGCCAAAACCCTTCCCGCAGGGCCGTTTCCGTCTAAGCGGAGCGTCAGCGTGTCGTTTTCGCCTTTTAATGAAAAGCCAATCATCGACGCGGCAGTCGAGAGACGGCCAAGCGCCGCAGTTACAACAGCGCTCGGTTTGTGGATTTGTTCAATGCGGCTGACGATATCTGTGGAGTCAAGTGCACATGCCATCACAGATCCGTCATTTGAAATCATGCGGACGAGTGTCCCCATATCATCAATCATCCTTTCTGTTTTTTGCTTTTGGTGACATAGACAACACGTTCGGTCGTTTCGTCAGGCGGATCGAAGGTATCACCTTTGTAACAGGTCAAAAGCGATAATCCCGCCTGTTCAATGAGCGCGCAGATTTCATCATGGGAATAAGCGCGTTCCGAAAATGTTTCCGTTTCACGTGTGTATTGTCCTGCGTGGGCTTCGGCAAAAAAATCGAGTGTAATGTCGATTGTGCGGTCGTGACAGGGACTGTTCTGCCACACACAAAACACGTCATCCGTATCATAGACAAACACTTTGTCCGAAAGCACCTTTTCGTGTTTATAGATGGTGTTCATGTCGAAGATGAAAATGCCGTCCGGCGCCAAAAACAGGCTTACATTTTGAAATGCTTTCAAAACCGCTTCGCTGTTTGGCAGATGATTCAAGCTGTCGAGTGCACAAATACAGCAGTCGACGGTGCCATATAAGTCAAGCGCCGTCATATCCTGACATAGATATAAGATATCAAGACCCGAATCGTATTTTTTGTTCATGGCTTCCATGAGCATTTCCTCTGAACTGTCCACACCGATCACATCATAGGAAAGCGAAGCCATCACTTCGGAAAGAGAGCCTGTACCGCATGCAAGATCCAAAAGGATCGGGCCGGGCGGCGGATTTTGTTTTAAAATCGCATGAAAATATTCCCCACGCGTGCGGTAGGGAATATTGGACGTAAGCGTATCATAAAACTTTGAAAAATAAGCGTAGCTCATTGTTCCTCCAGACGTTTAAATACAATTTCATATCCTTCTTTTCCGTAGATCAGCGAACGATTCACACGGCTGATGGTTGCAGTGGATGCACCGGTTTCTTTGACAATATCGCTGTAAACGCGGTTTTCGCTCAGCATCTTTGCAACCTGAAGGCGCTGGGACATGGCTTTTAACTCAGGGATTGTGCACAAATCCTCAAAGAAGTCATAGCACTCTTCTTTTGTTTTGAGAGCAAGAATGGCTTCCATCAAAAAGTCAAAGTTTTTTTCTTTTAGTTTGTTATTCATGATTCACGTTCCTCCGGTCTGTTTTTTACTCAACAGAATCGATTGCTTTTATATTTTAACATATAAAAGTGTAAAAGTAAACATCAAACAGAAAAAAACATGCGGAAGATCATTTTTCCTGTTTTTTGGAGAACATAGAACAGGCGGCATCGGTTTTTAAAATGCGGTTTTTCTCATGAACCGCATAGTTTCGGCTTGCAAATATACCTTTGCGCCTGCAAAAAAACATAGGATCGCGCCGATAGGATGTGATGCGCGTATCCTCATAAAAATATTTGCAGTCCGCGCAGACATACTGCTTGTCCATATGCAACACCTCGGCTATTTACTATATCAGTTTTAAAGGAAAAACACAATCCGTTCTGTTTGCAATTTCATGAAAAATCTGTTACAATGCAAAAGGAAAATTCCCGTTTGCGATAAAAGAAAGGAATCTTATTATGACGCACTATCAAATGAAAGATTTTGTTGACCTGTTCGCAAGAGAACAGCTGCTTGTCCGCGCAGCAATCTATGATGAAGACGCAGTTGTTTCTTCTGTCACATATGATTCAAAAGAAGCACAAGACGGTTCGCTTTTTTTCTGCAAAGGCGCTGCATTTAAAGAGGCATATTTGAAAGAAGCGGTTGTGCGCGGTGCGGTTGGCTATGTCAGTGAAACGGAATATGAAGCGGTCAGCGGCAGTGTCATTATCGTTTCGGATATTCGCAAAGCCATGGCAGCTGCGGCTTGTTTTTTTTATGATCACGCAGATCAAAAGCTTCGTTTGGTCGGCATTACGGGAACAAAAGGAAAATCAACAACGGCATATTATTTTAAATATATTTTTGACGAATATGCAGCATCGTGCGCGAAAAAGCCGTGCGGTATTGTTTCCACAATCGATACCTATGACGGCAAAAGCCTGCAAAAATCAAGCTTGACTACGCCGGAAGCGCTCGTACTGCATCGTCATTTTCACAATGCGGTCGAAAGCGGCCTTTCCGATTTTGTGATGGAGGTTTCGAGCCAGGCACTCAAATATGACCGTGTCACGGGCGTTCATTTTAAAGCAGGTGTGTTTTTGAACATCTCGGAGGATCACATTTCTCCGATGGAGCACACCGATTTTGAGGATTATTTTTCCTCAAAGCTTGCGCTGTTTGCACAGTCGGAAGAGGCGTATATCAACACGGAGTCCGATTATTTTGACCGGATTCAAAGCACAGCACAACGCCATGCAAAGCGTGTTGTTTTATTCGGAAAGCATGTCGAAGCCGATTATCAGGTGTATGATATTCAAAAAACAGGACATGAGATCCGCTTTTTTGTGCGCTGCAAGAAATTTGATGCACCGTTTTCGCTTGCGATGTCCGGTCTTTTCAATGTAGAAAATGCGCTTGCAGCAATCTGTGTCTGCACCGAATGGGGCATTCCGCTTTCGGCAATTCAAAAAGGACTAAGGAAAGCACGTACGGACGGCAGAATGGAAACGTATACAAACGCTTCCGGCGATAAAGTGGCGGTCGTTGACTATGCGCACAACAAATTAAGCTTTGAAAAGCTGTTTTCGTCGATGAAAGAAGAATATCCCGGATATACGCTGATTGCAGTGTTTGGCTGTCCGGGAAATAAAGCATATAACCGCCGCGCAGAGCTTGGCACTGTGGCGGAACAGTATTGTGACCGGCTGTATTTGACGATGGATGATCCGGCAATGGAAAAAGAGGAAGAGATCTGCGCGCAAATTCAGTCATATCTTGTGCATCCGCAAAAAAGTCATGTTGTCTATGACCGCGGCGAGGCAATTCATCGTGCAATCGTGGAGGCGCCGGCAAACAGTGTCATTTTGATTACAGGCAAAGGAAACGAAGGCTTCCAAAAGATCGGAAACGGGCGGGTTGCCTGCAAGAACGATGCGTTTTTTGTAAAACGTGCGTTTGATCCGGCTTATGAAAAGGAACCGATGCGTCAGATTGATGAGCAGGTGCCGTCTGTACGATCGATATAGACTGATATGACAAAAGGGGAGATCACGATGACAAACGAAGATATTCTGCGGATTGCTATGGCGCAGTCAGCGATCGACAGCGGTTGTTCGCCGCAGGATTTTTGTGCGTCCGAAAACCGGATTGTGCATTCGGCTGCGTCCAAACAGGCAAGAGCATATCTGTCTCTGCCGTTTTTCTGTGATCTTGTGTCATATGGAACAAATATTGTAGCGTCAGTAGATCCGTTGTGTGAAGAAGCTGTCCGCGATTATCTTTCGCGTTATCCACAGGAGCACTGCTTTGAAACACCGAATCTTCATGTGCTCAACGATGCACTGGAGAAACAAGGATATCGTGTCTGCTTTATGGCGGAATACTTTTTGCCTGATGTAAAACAGATTGCACCGTGTTCCTGCGGTTATGAAATGCGGCTGATGACGCCGGATAGCTTTGCGTCTTATTATCTTCCTGAATGGTCGAACGCGTTGTGCGAAAAACGCCGCCATCTTGACAGGTTGGCGATTGGTGCATTTGATAACGGAAAACTTGTCGGCATGGCGGGTGCATCGGAAGATTGTTCATCGATGTGGCAGATCGGAATTGATGTAAGCCCCGCGTATCGTCGGCAGGGGATTGCCTCTGCGCTGACGAAAACACTTGCATATGAGATCCTGTCACGCGGGATCGTCCCGTTTTATTGTGCGGCATGGTCGAATATTGCATCGGTGCGCAATGCGGTCAAAAGCGGATTTCTTCCGGCATGGGTGCAGCTTACCGCAAAACCGATTGCATTTGTGCAGGAAATAAACAGCGGTGAATAAGGTTTTTCTTGAAAAAACGCGTTTTAGATGGTATGATTAAAAGATAATATTGTTTCTGCGACTGCAGAAAGAGGAAATGGGGTATTTTTTATGGAACAGCAAACGCACAGTGCGGCGGATTATCAGCCGTTATTGGGACTGATTGACACACAGGTTGCATTAAAAGTTGTAAAAGATACATTTGAACGGTGTCTTGCACGAAATTTGTCGCTGACACGTGTATCGGCGCCTTTGTTTGTCAATGCGGATTCCGGATTAAACGACGATCTTTCCGGTGTGGAGCGTCCTGTTTCATTTGATATTCCTTCCTGCGGCGGCGAATTTCAGATTGTTCATTCGCTTGCTAAATGGAAACGGCAAGCGCTTGCAGCATACGGTTTTCCGGTGCATACCGGATTATATACGGATATGAATGCAATTCGCCGGGACGAAGCGCCGGACTGCCTGCATTCTGTGTATGTAGACCAGTGGGACTGGGAAAAAATCATTGACACAGATGAACGCAAAGTGGAAACGATCGCGGCAGCTGCAGAACGGATTTTATACGCGCTGTGCGAGAGTGAATCGTCGCTTTGCAGTCGCTTCCCGGAAATTCGTCCGTTTTTGCCGAGTTCTTTGGAAATTGTTTCAACCGAAGAACTGCGCCGTATGTATCCGAATCTTTCGCCGAAAGAGCGTGAAGATGCAATCTGCAAGGAGAAAAAAGCAGTGTTTTTAACCGGAATCGGCGGCAAATTGTCGGACGGAACGATTCATGATCTGCGTGCACCGGACTATGACGACTGGGAGAAAAACGGAGACCTTTTGCTGTGGTATCCGGTGCTTAACCGTGCGGTTGAAGTCAGCTCCATGGGTGTGCGCGTGGATGCGCCAACGATGCATCGTCAGCTTGAGGAGGCGGGATGCCTGCACAGAGAAGCGCTTCCGTTCCATCAGGCGCTGTTAAACGGCGCTTTGCCGCAGACGATGGGCGGCGGTATCGGACAGTCGCGTATTTGTATGCTGCTTTTGCAAAAAGCACATATCGGCGAAGTGCAGGCGTCTGTTTGGCCTGCAGAGGTTCGGAAAGAGTGTGCTGCACAGGGAATTCGTTTGCTTTGATAAGGGAAAGGAAAGGTCTGCGTAATGGCATTTGATTTTAATACATTTGGATGTATGGTATTTGGCGATGAGGAGATGAAATCCCGTCTGCCGAAAGATATCTATGAGTCGCTCAAATCATCGATTGAAGAGAATCGGTCGATTGATCCGAAAATTGCAGATGTTGTTGCGAATGCGATGATGCATTGGGCAATTGAACATGGTGCAACGCACTATACGCACTGGTTCCAGCCGATGACAAATATCACTGCCGGCAAACACGACAGTTTTCTTTCGGTAGAGAAAAACGGAAAAATGGCGCTTCATTTTTCCGGAAAAGAACTGATCAAAGGCGAACCGGATGCATCGAGTTTTCCAAACGGCGGTTTGCGTAATACATTTGAAGCGCGCGGCTATACGGCGTGGGACTGCACTTCTCCGGCATTTGTCCGTGATGGTACGCTCTACATTCCGACCGCATTTTGTGCATATACCGGCGAAGCACTCGATACCAAAACGCCGCTGCTTCGTTCGATGTCTGTCATCTCTGAGCAGGCGCTGCGTTTTCTGCGTTTGTTCGGCAACAAAAAAGCAACACGAGTTTCTGCAACTGTCGGTGCAGAACAGGAGTATTTCCTGATTGACCGTGCACTGTATGAAAAACGTTTGGACTTAAAACTCTGCGGCCGTACATTGTTCGGTGCGCGTCCGTCCAAAGGCCAGGAAATGGAGGATCACTATCTTGGCAGAATCCGTCTGCGTGTTGCAGCATTCATGAAAGAGCTGGACGAAGAGTTGTGGCGGCTTGGTGTTTCTGCAAAAACGAAACACAATGAGGTGGCACCTGCACAGCATGAGTTGGCACCGATTTTTGATACCGTCAATATTGCAGGCGACCATAACCAGCTTACCATGGAAATGATGCGCATTGTCGCAAAACGAAACGGACTTGCCTGCCTGCTGCATGAAAAACCATTTGCAGGCGTAAACGGTTCTGGCAAGCACAATAACTGGTCGCTGTCCGCAAACGATGGAACAAACCTGCTCGATCCGGGCAAAAACCCATATGAAAATATGCAGTTTTTGGTCATGCTTTGTGCGGTGATCACCGCAGTGGACCGTCATGCGGCGCTGCTTCGGATGTCGGCTGCTGTGGCAGGAAACGATGAGCGTTTGGGCGGGCACGAGGCGCCTCCGGCGATTATTTCGATATTCCTTGGTGAACAGCTGACGTCCGTGCTCACGGAAATTGCAAAAGGTCACAGCCCGATGTGTCAGAAAATGTCGTCGCTCGACACAGGTGTACCGACGTTGCCGGCATTTACCCGCGACGACAGTGACCGCAACCGCACATCGCCGTTTGCGTTTACAGGAAATAAATTTGAATTCCGTATGGTTGGTTCATCGGCATCGATTGCCTGTGCAAACTATGTGCTCAACACAATCGTGGCGGAAAGCCTTGACGAAATCTGCACACGCCTTGAAAAATCGAGTGATTTTGACACAGAAGTACAGGCGATCATTCGTGATACAATGGAACAGCATGGCAGAATCATCTTCAACGGCAATAACTATACAGAGGAATGGGTGAAAACTGCAGAAAGCCTCGGTATTGTTCATCTGAGAGATACCATCGAAGCGGCATCTGCTTATATTGATCCGAAAAGCGTTGAAGTGCTCAGCAAATATCATGTACTTACACCGGTGGAGTGCGAAGCGCGTTATGATATTCTGCTTGAGAATTATGCAAAAATCGTAACAATTGAAGCCAACACAATGCTGGAAATGACGCAGCGCGAACTGCTTCCCGCAATCATCAGAGCGGCAGGAGAAACAGCGCAGAGTGCATCTTCGCTTTCCGCATGCGGTATTGCCGGTGCACGTATTTCCGGACTTGCACAGAGACTTTCGGAATGTGCTGATGCTGTGTTCACTGCGGCTGATCAGCTGCGTGAAGCACTGACACACGTTCATGAGGAGCAGTGCACCTATTCGTGTGCTGTGTATGCACGTGATACCATTAAACCGCTGATGGCTTCTTTGCGTGAAGCAGTCGACAGCGCAGAAGAATTGGTGTCAAAAGATTGCTGGCCGATTCCGAACTATACAGATCTTCTGCACAGGGTGTGAGGACATGCAGATTGATGCATTGATTTTATCAGGCGGAACAGGAACGCGGATGGGTGCGGATTGTCCAAAGCAATTTTTGCCGCTTGCAGGTACCTGTGTGTTAAAACGTACGGTAGAGGCGTTTTGTTCGCATCCTGATATTTCGCGTGTGCTTGTTGTATCAGGTGCATCGTTTTTAAATGAAACAAATGAAATTTTAAAAACGATTGCATCGGAAAAACTGCTGCCAACTGTTTGCGGCGGAAGCACACGGCAGGAATCTTCTTATCTGGGACTTTGTGCGCTTGCACGGGAAGCAGCTGCTCCTGATTATGTCCTTATTCACGATGCGGCACGTCCGCTTGTGTCAAAGGAAGTCATCAGCCGATGCATTGAAACCGTCGTTTCATGCGGTGCGTGTACAGCGTCTATTCCGGTACAGGATACGATCATATCAAGTGATGCACCTCCGTTGTTGCAGACTGTTCCGGATCGTGCAACGCTGTTTGCAGTGCAGACACCGCAGGCATTTGCCTTTGCGGAGATTTTGGCAGCACATCGTAATTTGCCGGCTGATGCAGTTGTGACGGATGATACTTCTGTCATGCGCCTGGCAGGTTACCCGGTGTATCTGACACAGGGAGATAAGAAAAACATCAAGCTTACAACACCTGAGGATTTTTGGATCGCAGAAGCGTTTTTGGCACACGAATAGAATACATGTAAAAGAAATATTCCCCCGACTGAATAGGCGATCGCCTGATTCTATCGGGGGAATGTTTTTGACTTTTCGAGAATTATACAGTTTTTTTCAATGTTTCAAGCAGTGACTGTGCTTGGTCGGGTGTATCTGTCTGCAATGAAAATGCAACAAGTGCAGGGTTTAATTCCTTGTGATACGCTTTGATTTCTTCTGCGGTCCAATCATAAATCCAAAGAGATTTTCCTGCGCTTTGGATTTTTTTCAAAAGATCCATCCATTCAAGCGTACGCGGCTGTCCTGCACCGGACACCCATTGAATACAGTCGATACAGTCGAGCGAAAGAATTGTATCCAAATGGCGCAGTGCATCTTTTCCATCTAAGTGATAGATGTTGTGATCCAGTAAACGATGCTTTGTATTCAATGGCGGGGAACACAAACTCATTTGCATGTTCCGGACCGATCAAACAGGAAAAATCGCATTGGAGCACTGCAGATTTTTGACTGCAGTAAATCGGTGACCATCCAATGGTACCGGCTTCTTTCATGCCGCCGGCTTCATATACCATTTGAAATACGGATTCATAGGTATCATTGACTTCTTTTAGTACGCGGTGAATTTCTTCGTCGGAGTCGATCAGATCGAAACAGAGATTTTGTGCGCCGCGCATGGCACTGAGTGCGTCCATGTTGCTGTGCAGATCAAGCATATTGAGCAAAAATCGCCCGGATGCCTGTTTGGCCGCATATTCAAAAAAGCGTTTGAGTTTTTCAAAATATCCGTCCGGCGACCGGTCAATCTGTGCATGAAAATCGCTCCAGTCATCAATAAACGGATGCACCCAAGTGGTAACATTTTCGCTGGATGCCTCGATCGTTCCACCCAAAAAGGCAGCATATTGATCGGGACCTAACGTCAGTTCCAAGTTTGGAAGCGCTTCACCGCCGAAAAACGTATGATCAATCAAATTTTGATACGGAATCAGGATTTCATCATATGCTTCACGCATACAGACATCAAAACTCTTGGCAGGCGACCACGAAAATGCAACCGGTTTGATGGGTGCGGTAACACAGACATATGGTCTGTCAATCATTTCTTTTTGCCAGAATGCTTCTGCGTATTTTTTCGTGTGCGCGAGTTGTTGATGAAAGTCCATAGCAGTCACTCCTTATCAAACAGACAGATATCAGCGACGAACAAGAAGTGTTACAGACTGTCCCGGTTTCAGAGAAACAGAAGCAGTGTGATCATTCAGCGTGACATCGGAAGAAATCGGCTGTTCAGCCAAATCAACGGCTTCTACTGTGGTGACATCGGCTGTAAAGCAGATCGAAGCATCAACCGGGCGATCATTGTACACAGAAGCCAAACGAATGACAAATGCGTCATCGGCATATTCTGCTTGTTTTACACACGAAACGGTAACATCACCGTTTACGGTAAAGAACCGATCGGTGAGCGGCAGTGTACCGGTATGTGCTGTGTTTGAAACATACGGCAAGTCGCGGTGTGCAAACTGTTCACCCAGTTCTTTAAGTGCCATTGGCGCATCATCGCAGGCGGAAAGACCGATTCTAAAGCGCCGTTCGCCGATTTCCGGATATTTGTCCGGACCGGAGGATGCGCGCAGAAGCGAAATGTTAAGACTGTGTTCGTCGCCGCGGCAGCCGTATTTCGAATCGCTGAGCAGGGAGAGTCCGCGTGTGCCTTGCTGCGGTACACCGAAACAGAAATTGCGTGTAAAGCCGTCGTGTGTCATATTGAGCGGCCGATCGAGTGTACCGATCTGCATGTCACAGCGAACAGCTTTGGAAGAATAAGCGAGCGGTGCACAGAAGCTGAGCTGCGGAATTCCGTCCGGTGTTGCAATCGGAAGATGCGCAACACAAACGGAGAGATCAAGAATCGGCGAGTGATCGAACAACTGCGCTGTCACGTCGATGGTCATGTCTCCTTTTTTCAAGCGGAACGCGAGTTGTTTGCACAACGAACTGGATATGTCCTGTGTGGAAACAGTGACAATGCTTGTCTGATGAAGATTTTCGATACGGGAATGAACACCTTCGACCCAAGCGCTGCCATGACCTGCAAAGACAGAAGAAGTCAGCTCATGTGCAAGTACAAAATGTGCAGGTGTTTTGAGCAGTTCCTGTCCGGAAACCTTGTCAAAATAAGAGATGACAGAGAAATCATGATCGTCGAATGTAATTCGCACCAAATCATTTTCCAAAATATTGTTGTAGTAATAGGTTACACGCGGATCAGGCGGCATTGCGGCAAAGCAGAACGCCTCTTTCACAGCTTCTTCGATTTTGATTGTGGCATATCCGAATGCAGGAACATGTGCGTGGACCAAAATGTCAGTGCGCAGATGATTCCAGTCGTTCGGCTGTTGTTTGACCACACGGCAGTCTAACACATTGCCTTCCTGGTCTGTTGCTTTGATGCGGTCAGGATCGCCCGGCCAATCCCAAAGCGTTGCTTCCACCACAGAATCGCGGTCAAAGCGTGTGGGATTAAATACATGAAGCAGACGTGTTTTTCCGCGTCCGCGCTCCGTGCCCGGTAAACGGAATCGGCTCTTTTCATCGGTGTTTAAGCCGACACCGCCGCCTTCTGAACGTGAAGTGAGCGGGTCAAACGGCGTTTCGAACATGGAGGTATCAATATTTGCAGCAAATGCGCGCAGGGAAGAACCGGAACCTGCCATGACAGCGCCCATCGCTTCTTCAAACGCACCCATTGCGTGGTTACGTGATTCCGGTGTGTTCGAGCCGGGGAGAATATCATGGAATTGATTAAACAGCACCTTTTCCCAAGCATCACGGTACTGTTTGTTAAAGGATGTGCCGTTTGCTTTTGCGTTTGCAAACGTCGAGATCATTTCTGCTTCGTACAGCCGATCTTCACCGATCCGGTTGATCAGTTTCATCTGGGATTGCGATGTATAACAGCCGGTGAATGTCGGACCGAGCTCACCGCGGCGAACCGGGAAATTCGACGCAAACGGTTCAATCGAACGGAAGAATGCGTCATAGGTGGAGAAGCGGATGGTCGGAGCAAGCGGCCATTTCTGCATTTCAAGAATCATTTCGATGTCTTTTCGTGTTGGTCCGCCGCCGTGATCGCCGACACCGTAAATCTTCATCATGTCCAGCACACCGTATTTATAGCAGAACTGCGGTACGATATGCAGATACATGGGGAGAATTGAGTCGTTGTACCAAAGCGGTTCGTTGAGCGCAAGGATCTCAGCGCCACTGTCGGACTGCCAGCGATACAGCTGTTCGCCGTCAAGTCCTCTGCAATGGTAGAAATAACGAATACCGCCTTCGGACAAAATCTCCGGCACACAAGCGGAGTGACCGAACGAATCCGGATGAAAATCCATATTGATTTGCGCAAACGGAATGCCGAAACGCTCGTTTAAGTAACGTTTGGTGTACAGAATATGACGTGCCATACTTTCAAGGTTCGGCATGTTCTTATCAAGCTCAACAAAAGTGGAGCCTGCAAATTCAAAGCGGCCTTCTTTGATTCGTTTGGACATGCGCGCAAACAGTTCCGGATCGTAATATTCTGCAATTCGGTAGACTGCTGCCTGGGACTGTGAGAACGTGAAATCATGGTATTCGTCCATCAAATCAAGCATTGTGCGGAAAGTGTTGAGTGCAACATCAACCGTCTCGTGAAATCCCCACATCCAGTCCATGTCAATATGTGCATGTGCAACGCAGTGCATGGTCAGTGATTTTGCGGTATCAGAGAACGGAAACAAAATCGATTCTGCTTTTTGGCAAACAGAATCGGGCAATGCATGCTCTGCAGTGAATGTTTCGAACAGACAATCGACTGCCTGGTCGATCAGCGCATCATAGCGGCCGTTTTCATGCTTGTTGATTTCTTCACAGACTGCAATTTCTGCAAAGATTCGTTCACCCCAAGCAGACAGCTCGCGCATGTCAATCCAATGATTTTTTTGTTCTGGTTTCATTTGTGCAATTTTTTCATATCTCGTCAAGGGAAACCCCTCCTTCTAGATCAAATCAAACACATTGTAGCAAGAGAAAACGTAAAAATCAACGACTTTTCTCTTGCTTTTTTATACAAATCTTTTTTCTTATGACCTTTATGCACAGCGAAAAGACGGAGCACGTAGAATAATGCGAATGAATTGTTTCATTTGTAACACAAATACAAGGAGGAGAAAAAATGAATGAGATGAATGACAACTGCACGCTGTTTACCGCACAGCCGGTTTCATTTGCAATGGCGTATGTTCCGCTTCAGCCGTGGCAAAAGGTGTATGATGCTGCGGTTGGTTTTGATCGCGGAACCATCTTTGCGCAACTGGATAAACCGTTTATCGGAGAGGAGGCTGTGTCGAATGAGCAGCGATAAACAAAAACTGCTGCGCAAACTTCAGGTTGCAGATTTTGCGCTTTCGGAAGCAGTTCTTTTTTTGGATACACATCCATCGGATGAACAAGCGCTCGCATATTTTCACAAGCAGCGTGAAGGATATGATGCGCTGTATCGAGAATATACGGAAAAATTCGGTCCGCTGCGTGCGTTTGATAATCGGTCAAAAACACGCTGGGAATGGGCCGATGGTCCTTGGCCCTGGGAGTATGAGGCAAATGTATAAAAAATAAGACGGGCGTTATTCAGGAGGAGAGAACATGTGGCAATATGATAAGAAATTAGCGTTCCCTGTAAAAATAAAATGCACAAACCCCGCACTTGCAAAACTGATCATCACGCAATTAGGCGGACCGGATGGTGAAGCGGGTGCTGCGCTTCGATATTTAAGCCAGCGCTACAGCATGCCGAATGCAAAAGTAAAAGCCGTACTGACTGATATTGGTACAGAGGAGCTGGCGCATATTGAAATGGTGTCTGCGATTGTATCGCAGCTTACCCGGAATTTAAAAGTAGAAGATCTTGCAAAAGGCGGATTTGACGCCTATTACGTTGATCATACAACAGGAGTCTATCCGGTTGATGCAACGGGAAATCCGTTTACCGCAGCAACATTTCAGTCAACAGGCGATCCGATTGCAGATCTGCATGAAGACCTTGCAGCAGAGCAAAAAGCACGGCTTACCTACGACAATATTTTGCGCTTGGCAGATGACCCTGATGTGCGCGAGCCGATCAAATTTCTGCGTGCCAGGGAATTGGTGCATTTTCAGCGGTTTGGTGAAGCATTGCGGATTACACAGGAAAGCTTAGATTCGAAAAACTTTTATGCATATAATCCGGCATTTGATAAGCGAAAATAAGCATACAGTATGCTTTTTTTATCTCCGTTTGACGTCGGTGGTGCAAAGAATTCCGGGCAATTTTATGTTTTCTAAAAGGAAAATCCAATTTCATTCACACACAACCTGCGCTTTAGGAAAGCGCAGGTTGTGTATCTTTTATAAATCACCCAACAAAGGTGTGCTTGCATATAATATACCGAAGAGAAAAGGAGTGTGAATGAAAATGAGCAACAGTAAATTAGTGGACTATACCAAAATATCCCCTAACAGCAGTAATCCTCGAACAAATAAAATCAAAAAATTACGATTCACCACATGGCAGGCAATATGAGTGTAGAATCATGCGGCGCAATGTTTGCACGGCCTGAGCGGCGCGCAAGTTCCAATTACGCAATCGGTTCTGACGGCCGTGTTGCAATGTATGTGGAAGAAAAAAATCGTTCCTGGTGCAGCGGAAACAGTGACAACGACCATCAGGCAATTACGATTGAGGTTGCAAATGATGGCGGTGCACCGGATTGGCATGTCAGTGATAAGGCACTTGCAAAACTGATTGACTTGTGCACAGATATCTGCAAACGAAATGGAATCAGCCGGCTGAATTTTACCGGCGATCAAAACGGAAATCTGACAATGCACAACTATTTTCAGGCAACCGCATGTCCGGGACCATATCTCGCAGGCAAATTTTCGTATATTGCGAGCGAAGTCAATAAACGATTAAAGCCTGCGGCGGAAATTCCTGCTGTAGTAAAGCCGACGGCAAAAACGTATACGGTCAAAAATGGCGACAGCTTCTGGAAAATCGCAATGGAACAGCTGGGTGACGGCGAGCGATGGAGAGAATTAGCAGCAGCAAACGGTATGAATGCAAACAGCATGATTCATCCGGGAGATGTTCTGAAACTGCCAAGCGGAACAGGGAGCACCCCGGTAAAGCCGACGGCAAAAACGTATACGGTAAAAGATGGCGACAGCTTCTGGAAAATCGCAACGGAACAGCTGGGTGACGGCAATCGATATAAAGAATTGGCGGAGGCAAACGGTATGACAGAAAAAAGTGTTATTCATTCAGGGGATGTGCTGAAACTGCCGTAAAAAGGAAAAGCGCTCAGGTTTGCTTGGGCGCTTTTTTCGTAAAAGAATATGGATGAATTTTAATGAAAAAATTGTTTGTATGCATATTTTCGCTATTTTTTGTGCTGATTTGAGAATAAATTCTACTGCCGACGGCGAAAAAAACACTTACGAAGACGTTTTTTGATGTGTTATAATGCAATTGATAAATAACAGTCGCAGTGAAAAATAAGTAGCGAGACGTAAGTTTTGCTGCTTATTTTTTGCGTTTGCAGCTGTTTAAAAAATGATAGGAAAGAGGAAGTAAAAATGCCAAAAACAAAATTTCAAAATGTTATCTTCACACTGATTATGGCCGCAATTATGGTATATGGAATGATCGTCTATAACGTGGCGTTAAATACAGGCGGCGTATCGAATCAAACGTTTCTTCTAGCACTTCACGAAATGCCGATCATGTTCCCGATTGCATTCATTTTAGAATTTTTTGTCGTTGAAAAATTGGCAACACGTCTTGCATTTACGTTTATGCGTCCGACGGATCGCCCGCAGTTTATTACTTATGCGATTTCACTGATGATCGTATGCATTATGTGCCCGGTGATGAGCTTGATTGCAACACTTCTGTTTAAGCCAATCAGTTTCGGCACATGGATTCACACGTTCGGATGTAATCTGCCGATGGCGCTGCTGTGGCAGATGCTTTATTGTGGTCCGCTCACTCGTTTGATTTTCCGTACATTATTCCGCAAACAGCTTGCAAAAAAAACGCAGGAGGCTGCTGCAGCACAATAACGTTGGAAGAATAAAAACAGCTCCCTTGTTTTTTACAAGGGAGCTGTTTTGCTGCTGAGATTATGAAACGGCAATCGGTGTCAATCGATATGTTTTCACCTGATGAGGTGTGAGCGTTACAGAGGAAACCGCTGTGCCGACTTCGTTTTCAAGCAGATCACATTCTGTCAATGTGTAGCCTGCAATCTGTACCGTGCCGTCTTTTCCGGCAGCTTCGTAAACACGCAGGTAGATGTGATCATTTTTCGCATAGCACGCACTCATTACAATGTTTTCGGGCATAGAAATCGGCAGGATCACTTCGGATTCAGCACCGGACTGATCGGATTTGATTGTGCAGGAAACGAACGGATATGTGTAAGCGAGCGCCTCACGGTGCAGGGAAAGCGGGTCGAGCGAACCAACAACCGGGCGAAGGGAAAATTCGTGTGTATATGTTCTCCACAAGCATTTTTCACCCCAAACATAGCGGTTATTATATGCCAGCGGAACAGAAAATGTCTGTGCGTTTTCTTTTGTCAAACACATTGAACCGCGGTTGAATACGGCCACGCCCTGCACATCTGTACCGACTGCTGTCCAGTAGTTTCCTTGAATGTATGGTTCTTTCGTCGGCGCAATCAAAAACGGCAGATCACGGACGGCATCGCATGGTTTATCAAACGGAACAGAGAAGCAAAAACGCAGTTTCTCTTCGTGGACAAATCCGTTTGTATTCTGGCGGAATGCAGCAAATTCGCGTCCGTATCCAATCGTTTCACCGCGGTGATCGAATTGTGCACGGCACCCAATCTGCAAAGAATTTTCTTCAAACCGCAGGGTGCATTTGCAGGGAATCGGTCCCACTTGTCCATAAAAGCAAGCTTCCGCAACCATCGGCCGGCATGTAACATGCCATGTACCGCAGCTTACGGCAGGAGTATCGTTTACAATTCCTGCGAACAATGCACCGGATTCTCCGTTGTCAATCAGAATGGTTCCGGTTTTCCGGTCTTTGATCCGGCAGATTCCGTGTTCGCTGAATGTAACTTCATAAAACGGCGTTGTCAGCACCTGATTTTCATAGGTAAAAGACGAAACAGGCGCACTGCCGGTTGTTTCGGTGATGGTGTATACTTTTATACTCATCGGTTTCATGTGAGCGATAAAGCGTACACGGAAACGACATGGGTTTCCTGATGCATCGCGTTCGGTGACATCATATCCGCACGGAATGACTTCTTCGCCGCATACGGCGGCAAACGCCTCGGGTGTATTACGGAAAAAGCCTGTTTCCGCCTCAACCATCTGATCCATTTCCATACTGGAATCGTTGATCACAAGGATCGATCGTCCTGCTGTCGCAGATATGCGCTTTGCAAGACGAGAGCGAGCGGTGTCATATGCCTGTTTTCCGTATTGATTGCATGCGGAGAGAAATTCCTGTGCTTCATCGAGCAAACCGCAGATTTGAATGTCATGATGCTGCGAGATGAGCAGGTGTTTCCATGCATTTGTGACATTTTCCTGATCGGATTCGCCGGTACACAGTGCAGTCATGGCGTTTAAACGCTCTGCATGTGCGACCAGTGTTTCTGCGGCACGGCAATCGGAAAAAATGCGGTTTCCGCAGTATCCCCATGGCATTCTCACACGAAATTCATCTGCCGACGGACGATACGCATCGTTTTTCGCCGATTCAAGCGGATAAATATCGAGCAGATCTTCGAGTGTGACCCAGTGATAGCGGTCAACGGTTTCCACATGCTGTGTCAGTTCTTCACATCGCTGAACAACGTCGTCATAGCGGGAAGCAAGCAGCGGTTCATATTGCTTGAATTTCTCTTCAAACAGCTCAATCGGTTCATCCCATTCCCGCGGCCAGCGTGTCATAATATAGTTGTCCATTGTGGTTGCACCAAACTGCGCGCCTTGTCCTTTGTAAGTTGGGATAGTGGGAATACCGGAGCCATCTTCGCCGTACCATGTGCCGAACGAAGAATCATAGGTCGGATTATAGCCATACATCTGAAAATGTGTCCGCATCAGCGCCATTTTGTAGCCGGCCTGTAAAATCAGCTGTGGAATTTGACTGTGATAAGCGTGTTCGCTGATTGCATATACATGCGGACGCACGCCGAAATGTTTTAAATCTGCTTCGATGGCATAGGTGATCTGCCGCACGTTGCTTTCTTCGCTGATGAAAACGGCAAGCGGCTGTCCGTAGGAAGACGAACCGATCGAGAACCGGCCGGGGAATCGTTTTAATGTGTCCCGGACGATTTCGATAATTTCCGGATTTTCGATTGCATATCGATCGTAGCAATACGCTTCGTTGTCGAGACCGATTTTGAATTTTGGATATGAGGTCATCCAATTCACTGCACTTTCCATTGACGATGCAAAATCGGGACCCCACAAGATATATCCGCCATGGTCATAGCTTAATAAATACATTTGTTTTTCGCTCAATATCCTCATCCTCTTTCTTTTTTAATGCTACTGTAGCATATTTGTCTGTTGTTTGCAATAAAACATGACATTTTTTCATTCAGTTTTAATGAAATGATTGCTGTTTTGTATTGAAATTTTTGAATGGTATTGCTATACTACGGGTAAATCAATCCAACGCAATCAATCATAAACAAACAGAAAAAGGCAAGATGGGATTTGGATGACACAGCAGAGAAAAATAGAAAATCCATACAAAGTGCAGGGCTGGAATACCTGGAATACCGCAAATGTGCTTTCATATGTTCATATGCCGGAGGGGTTTGCCGTCAGTTTGGCGTTAAAAAACGATGCGACCTGTCAGGTATTTGATCGGTTTCTGATCGGACGGTTTGGTGAAAATGAGGAACACATTCATCCCGGCGTGCGCAGCTATGACGGAACATATACAGAACTTACGATTACGATCGGGGAAAGTGTCCAATTCATGGTACAGACTGCCGTGCAACATGATCGGCAGTGTCTTTTGGTGACACCGATGAAAACAAGTTTGCGCCCGCCGGTTCTTGCGGTCAGAGCGTCTATTTTGTTCCGTCAGCCGGGATATACCTATTGCGAAAATGATCATTTGATCGGTGTGACACCGAATCGTCAGTTTTCTGTTTATATCACCGGAAAACGGTGTGAAGAAGCACATTTGCAGCTGGAATCTCCCAGTATCGGTGTAATACTTGATGAACCGATTGCCGTTTCCACCGATTGTGCGGTGACAGTAGAAGAGGTTACAGACATCATCGCGCAGGCAAAAGCATCTGTTTATGCAAGCGGCGAACAATACGGCGAACTGGCACAGGCGTATCAGGCAATGCGGAGCTGTCTTGCATGGGATACCATCTACGAGCCGGAGCACCGTCAGGTCTGTTCGCCGGTCAGCCGTCTTTGGAATCTTGGATGGGGCGGCTATGTGCTGTTTTGCTGGGATACCTTGTTTGCAGCGGAAATGATTTCGCTTGAAAACAAAGAGCTTGCCTATTCAAACGTGTTTGCGATTCTCAATGAAATGACGGAAAACGGATTTATACCAAACTTCGGCGCGGCCAATGATTATAAAAGCCGGGATCGTTCACAGCCGCCTGTTGGTGCAATGACAGTTTTGAATATTTACAATCGCTGGAAGGAAAAATGGTTTGTCGAAAAAACGTACGATCATCTGTGCGTTTGGAACAAATGGTTTTTTGAGCACCGGAGAGCGGCGGATGGTACGATGTGCTGGGGATCTGATCCGGTTACACCACGGATTGGCGCCTATTGGGAGACACATGGGGCGTGTGAGCGGTTTGGCGCTGCGCTTGAATCGGGGCTTGATAACTCGCCGATGTACGACGACATTCCGTTTGACAGGAATACGCATTTGATGCAGCTGTCGGACGTCGGATTGTGCGGACTGTTTATCCATGACTGTGACTGTATGGAAGCCCTTTCGGATATTTTAGGGCGTGACGGTTCAGTGTTTCGTGAACGCAGAGAAGCCGTGAGCCGCGCGCTGTCGACGCTCTGGGAAGATGAATACGGATTTTTCTTGAATCGCAGAACAGACAACGGCGCGTTTTCTTATCGGGTTTCGCCGACGAATTTTTATGCACTGTTTGATGCCGCTGTGGCAGCAGAACAGGCGAATCGGTGTGTGAAAGAGCATTTTTATAATGCGCAGGAATTCTGGGGCGACTATATTCTTCCTTCGATTGCGCGAAACGATCCGGCATATCCTGATCAGGATTACTGGCGGGGACGCATCTGGGCACCTATGAATTATCTTGTGTATCGTGCGCTTGAAACAGCAGGGGAGAAAACTGCCTGCAAAGATCTTGCATCAAAGTCGTTGGCGCTTTTGATGCAGGAATGGACGCTGCATGGCCATGTACATGAAAATTACGACGGTGATACCGGCATGGGCTGCGGTGTGAAAAACAGTGATAAGTTTTATCATTGGGGCGGACTGCTCTCGTATATCGCACTGATCGAAGCAGAAAAGAAAGACGGAAAAGAGAAAGAGTCAGGCGCCGTATTTCATCAGTAAAAGCATCAATTTTCTTGATTTTTAGCAGAATCCAAAAGAATCCCCATTACATAGAGGACGTTTTTTCATTTTATATCAATTGATTTTAAGAAAGAAAAAGATTATACTGAAGATAATCTATGACTAGGGGAGAGGAACGTATATGGATTCAATGGAAACAGAAAATTTTGCTGCGAGTTATATAAACGACGATGAATATGTGCTGTGGCAGGGAAAACCGGAGAGAGGAAATCTATTTTCGGGACGCGATATATTTCTAATATTGTTTGGCATAGCATGGCTTTCATTTTGCGGCTTTTGGGAATTCACTGCACTGCAAAGTAATGCGTCACCGATTCTCGTATTGTGGGGAATTCCGTTTATTCTGGTGGGCTTGTATCTGCTGTTCGGACAGTTTATCAGACGGGCGAACATGCGCGGTAAGACGTATTATGTGATCACAACGCGCAAGATTCTTGTGAAAACGGGAAATCGGATTCAGATGTATGACGGAAAAGACCTTCCGGCAATGCATATTCAGCTTCATAAAAACGGAACAGGCACCATCCGGTTTGGTGAACAATACTATACAAGAAGAGGTGCTGTATATAGCTGTTCCTGTGTACTTGAAAACATTGTTGATGTTGCACAGGTACAAAATGCAATCGAAACGATGAAATCCGGCGAATATTGATCAAAATAAAAAAACCTGAGGACCATATCGGTTCCTCAGGTTTTTTTATATACAAATAGATTTTAAATGCAGGGCATCACGTTGCCGCCGCAGACGGGAAGATATGTTCCCGTGATATAGCTTGCCAGATCGGAAGCCAAAAACAATACAGCGTTTGCAACCTCTTGGTCGGTGCCGCGACGTCTTAACGGAATGAGTGCATCGCTCTGCGGCTGTACTTCCGTGTGGTTTTCACGGTCACGGTCAGAAATCGTCCAGCCGGGCGCTACTTGGTTGACCGTAATACCGAACGGACCGACTTCCTTTGCGAGTACGCGCATGACACCGTCCATACCGCGTTTGCCGGACACATACGCCGACTGGCCGGGGAAGTTCTGCATTGCGCATTCGGTGTTGATTCCGATCATACGGCCGTATCCGCGCTCTTTCATAAACGGTAAAAACGCCTTTGCCATGTTGACATTCTGCATCACACAGCTTCTAAACTGGCTCTCATAGTCGGCAGGATTTTGTTCTAACACACTGGTCCATGGCACATACTGCACCACGGCGTTGTCGACAATAATATCCGGCATCGAAAACGATGCGGCAATCTGATCGCGCATTGCGAATACAGAATTAAGCTCTCCGACGTCGCATGACACTGCAAAACAGCGGACACCGAGCGCACGAATTTCTTCCGCCAGCGCGTTTGCCTTTTCCTCGTTTTTGTGATAGTGCAGAATAATGTCTGCACCGGCTTTGGCGAGTGTTTTCGCCATCACGCGGCCAAGCTGGCCTGTCGCACCGGTGATGAGTGCCGTTTTTCCTGAAAGATCAATCGAAATCATGTAAAAAACCTCCTGCGGCGATTACTGATCGTCGTTCTTTTTCTTTCCGGTCACTTTGTTTAAAACCATGACACTGATCATGATGACTGCAATGACACAGAAGATGCCGAACATGCCCATTCCCATAATCGGAAGCGTTTGAAGAAACAGTGAAACGTTAAACATGAAAGAGCCTCCCTTATCGTGCAATGAGGTTTAAAATAAGACCGCCGGCGATGACCGAAGCAATCTGACCGGAAACGTTGACACCGGTCGAATGCATGAGCAAGAAGTTCTGCGGATCTTCTGCGAGTCCCATTTTGTGGACAACACGCGCCGACATCGGGAATGCAGAAATACCGGCAGCACCGATCATCGGGTTGATCTTTTTCTTTAAGAACAGATTGAGGATTTTTGCAAACAGCACGCCGCCTGCGGTATCAAAGATGAATGCCACAAGGCCAAGGCCGATGATCATGAGTGTCTGCAGATTCAAAAATGCCTCAGCCTGCATTTTGGTTGCAATGGTCAAGCCAAGGAACAGGGTAACCAGGTTTGCGAGCACTTTCTGTGCTGTTTCAGAGAGGGAATTGAGCACACCGCACTCACGCAGAAGGTTGCCGAACATCAAGAAGCCGATGAGTGCAACGGAACGCGGCGAAACAATACCGGTGATAATTGTGATAATGATCGGGAACAGAATGCGTGTTGTTTTGGAAACGGTTTTCTGTTCATACGGCATACGGATCAAACGCTCTTTTTTGGTGGTAAGCAGTTTGATAACCGGCGGCTGAACGATCGGAACGAGCGCCATATAGGAATATGCAGCAACGATGATCGGGCCGATATAGCTCGACTGGAAGTAGTTTGCCACAAAGATGGATGTCGGGCCGTCTGCTGCGCCGATGATTGCAACAGATGCAGCATCTTTCAAGTCAAAGCCAAAGAATGCGGCAAGACTCAATGTAAAGAAGATACCGAACTGTGCAGCTGCACCGAAGATCATCAGTTTCGGGTTTGTAAGAAGCGGACCGAAGTCGATCATTGCACCGATACCGACAAACAGCAAGAGCGGGAACAGCTCGTTTGCAATACCGTTGTTAAAGAGCAGGTCAATGACACCGACTTCCTCTGCGCCTTCGTAAATCTGTGTGACTGCACCCGAAAGCGGCAGGTTTACCAAAATCGCACCGAATCCCATCGGCAGAAGGAGCGTTGGCTCCATGTCTTTTTTGATTGCCAGCCAGATGAGCAGTCCGCCGATTGCCCACATGACAATCTGCTGCCATTGAATGTTCAGAACGTTTCCGAACAAGGCCTCCATTGTACCAAATCCTTTCTTTTTTAAAAAAATAAATGAAATAGAAAAAAGACTTTTGCCCACGCCTTTGATGTGTGGAACAAAAGTCTCGCTATTGAAAACAAAGAGCGGGTGAGAACATCACCGTGTATTGACGCCACTTGTTACAGCATAAGGCTGCAAGCTACTCCCTTTTATTCGAAAACTGTTTAAAAATCACGGGCGGGCTTCGTCCGTTCCGTCGTTTAGGATACCATGTTTTTTGAAAAAAAGCAAGGCAGGAAACGTGTTTTCTTCGTTCCTGCCCTATATTTTTTAAAAAATAATGAATATTAACGGGAAGCGATTGCGTTCATGATGTCGTCACGCATCCGGATTGCTTCTCTGCGTGCAGCACCTGCAAAATCAGCTTCATCACAGCCTTCTTTTTGGTATGCGCACATGATGCCGCGGGAAGAGTTGATGATTGCACCGATACCGTTTTTGTCAAAGCCACCGCAGACATCTTTTGCACCGCCGCCCTGTGCGCCGTAGCCCGGAACCAGGAAGAAGGTGTGCGGCAGTTTTTCACGCAGTTCGGTGAGCTGTTCCGGATAGGTTGCGCCGACAACTGCGCCGACTGCACTGTAACCGTATTTGCCGATGGTATCTGCGCCCCATGCTTCGCACATATCGCCCATGACTTCGTACACACGTTTGCTGCCGATCATTTTGTCCTGCAATTCGCCGCTCGAGCGGTTTGAGGTTTTGACCAGCACAAAAATGCCGCGGTCACGTTCTTTGCAGACGTTTAACAGCGGGGTGATGCCGTCTGTGCCCAGATAGCCGTTTACAGTCAGCATGTCTGCGTCAAATGCGCTGACTTCGCCGGCGTCAGTTGCGGTGACACCCAAGTGTGCGGTTGCGTATGCTTCCATTGTTGCACCGATATCGTTGCGTTTGCCGTCGGTCATGACGATCATGCCTTTTTCTTTTGCATAGCGGATCGTTTCAGTCAGTGCACGCACACCCTGCCAGCCGTACATTTCATAATAAGCAGCCTGCGGTTTGATTGCCGGAACAATATCATACAGTGCATCGATCAGTGCACGGTTAAAGCAGAGCAGTGCTTCTGCGGAAGCCTCCAGCGGATCGGAATATTTGGCAAAGCACTCTTTGCGGATATATTCCGGCACATATGCGAGCTTCGGGTCAAGCCCTGCAACGGTCGGGTTTTTGTATTCGATAATTTTGTCAATCAGTCTGTCCATTCCCATGTTTTTCGTTCCTTTCTGTATCAGCGCATGACATAGACGATCTCGCCGTCTACGAATGTATAGCGGACGCGTCCCTGCATCCGTTCGAATTTGAATACCGTGTTTTTCGATTTGGAGGCAAGCCGCTCCGGCAGTACCGTCCATTTGATGTTCGGGTCGATGATTGCGATATCTGCCGGCATGCCCGGTTTTAAGCTTCCTGCTTCAATACCCAAAATTTTTGCCGGATTGGTGCTCATCAGCTCGATCAGCTTTTCAAACGAAATGATGCCCGGTTCCACCAAAAAGCGGATGCCCGCTGCAAGCGACGTTTCGAGCCCGACTGTGCCGTTCGGCGCTTTCATAAAGTCGGCTTTATCACGTTTGGTGTGCGGTGCATGGTCAGTAACAATGCAGTCGATCGTGCCGTCTTTGATGCCTTCGATGATCGCCTGCACGTCCTCCGCTTCACGCAGTGGGGGATTCATGCGGAAATCTGCATCTTTTGCGCGGAGCTTTTCGTCTGTGTATGCAAAATAGTGCGGACAGGTTTCGGCAGTAACCTTTACGCCGCGTTTTTTTGCTGCACGAATCAGCTCAACCGAACCTTTTGTGCTCACGTGCGCAATGTGAATGTGTGTGCCGGTGCGCTCTGCGATGTTGATTTCGCGCTCTGTGATCGAATCTTCACTCAGGCGATCCATGCCCGGAATGCAGAGTTCCTCGCTGACTTTTCCTTTATTGATGATGCCGTTTTTGATGATCGAAAGATCTTCACAGTGAGAAGTGACCAGAAGTCCCTGTTTGTCTGCTTCGATCATGGCCTGTTCCATCATAGATTCGTTTTGAACCGGACGGCCGTCATCGGAAACGGCACGCACGCCTTTTTTTGCATACATCGAAAAATCAGAAAGCGATTCGCCCGAAAGCCCTTTGGTGATGGCACCGCAGATATACACCTTTGCACGTGCGCTTTTTGCTTTGTCGTTAATATAGTCGATGACTTCTTCACTGTCGGTTGCCGGTTTGGTGTTCGGCATACACAAAAGGGAAGTCACACCGCCGGTGACTGCTGCGCCGCAGCCGGTATGGATATCTTCTTTATCGGTAAATCCGGGATCACGCAGATGTACGTGCATGTCGATAAGACCGGGAAGTACCGTAAGTCCTTTTGCTTCGAGCACACGGTCTACATGATCGGTAATTTTTTCTTCCACTTTAACGATTTTTCCGTCTTCAATCAAAACATCCGCGGGTTTGCAGATGGATTGTGAAGGATCGACCACAAATCCATTGCGGATGAGCATATTTGCCATAGAAAACGCCTCCTTGCAGATTGTTTCTTCCTTTAAGTATACGGGGTTTGTCGGATAATGTCAATCAAAACACCTTGTATGAAGAAAAAGACAATGAAAAAGAGCAAGTCAATCACATGACTTGCTCTTTTCAAAAAGGTCAGCGAAGTTCTGTCAGCGCGGATACACACTGCATCATTTCCTCTTTGGAAGAAAACGATGCACCTGATTGCAGGATGGATTCTTGAATATAGGCGGGGAGAGAATGAAAGTAAGCGGTCATCTCTTTTGCCTGTGCTTGGCTGGATGCCTGAAATGAAAACTGTTTCATCAAAAATCACCTCGAAAAAAGTATGTCCGTCAATCCCGGCATTATACACATTCGAACGGTTCGTGGATGTGAAATACTTCCTGTGCCGAGTCATAAATAATGGCGGAGAGGCTGCCGGTTTCCTCGTCTTTTAAGTGATTTCTTAAAATGCGCAGACCGAACGCAAAAATCAGATAAGAAATCCGCACATTTTTGACCCGTAGACAACCGATCTGCACGCCTTCTTCTAAGAACGGCGCAAATGCATCGGCTGTCTGCAAAATGAACTGGTCGAGATACTGTTCATATTGTTCGTAGGAAAGTCCGCTTTGCTTTTGCAGTCGGTCATAATATTCCGAAAGCTCGGTGGCACGGAGAATACAGCGGGAAAACCGTGTAAGATAAGGCGTTTGCTCATCATTCACAAGCGATGTGAGTTCCGCTAAATGCACCTGCATCCGGCGGACTGCAACTTCTTTAATGAGGTCTTCTTTGTGTTTGAAATGATGATAAAACGTTCCTTTTGCAATGCCGGCGCGTGCGGCGATTTCGGAAACGGAAAACGCGCTGTTTTCTTCGCAGAATAAAACTTGTTGTGCTGTTTGAATGATTTTTTCTTTGGAGCGTTCTCCTTTTTTCATGGTTATGCCTCCTTTGTGCGCCGTTATTCAACCGATTTGAGTGATTCGACCATGGAAACATGTGTAAGACGCGGATGCATTGCCGCCTGCACAGCCAAGGTGAATACAAGCGTCAGCAGCAGCGCATAGACATAAGAAAGCGGCGCAATCGTTCGATGGAACATCACCATGTCCACTTCTGCAACTGTGACAACAAACTGATGCAGAAGAACACCGAGTCCGCAGCCCAAAATCATGCCGAGCAAGGAAAGAATCATGTTTTCGCGGAAAACATACAGATCGACTTCCTTATCAAAGAAACCGAGCACCTTGATGGTTGCAATTTCGCGAATACGTTCTGTGATGTTGATGTTGGTCAGATTATAGAGCACTACAAATGCCAGCAAGCTTGCCGAAAGGATCAGTACAACGATAATCAGATTCAGCCGGTCAAACATATCGTTGAATGTCTGCGTCATTGTTTCGATTTGTGTGACGCTCAAAATCTCCTTGTTTTCAAGAATCTGTTCGGAAAGAGCACTCAAATCGGCGCCTTCCTCTGTTTGGACAAAAATTGTCCGGTATTCCGGTGCCTGTCCGCCAAATACCTGCGCATACTGATCTTTCGAGAGGTAGATGTAATGGTAAACATAGTTTTCTGTAATGCCTTCCACCGGAATGGAAACCGTCCGGCCATCCGAAGTCTTGCAGGAAATCGTATCGCCGACTGATAAATCCAGTGTATCGGCCATCTTTTCGGTGATCAGTGCACCGGAAGAGGGGGACGAACATGATTCTTTTGTCCGGCGATCTCTGAAGGTGATGAAATCTTCGATGACCTGATCGTTTTCCGGAACAAACAAATACGCATCCACCGATTCGTCATTCGAAGCGGTTGCAGTGACCTGCTCCTGTGCGGCAATCATTGTATTTTTTACTTCGCTTGAATCGTGAAGCAAATCGAGAATCTGCTGCTGCCGTTCGGTCGGTTCCTCCGGTGAATAGACATGATTCAATACAACATTCAGATCATAGTGATACAGATCGTTAAACTGTGAGGAAACAATGCCGGTGATGGAGTCTTTTAATCCGAAGCCCGTGAGCATCAGTGCTGTACATCCCGCAACACCGATGAGCGTCATGAAAAAGCGCTTTTTGTCCCGCAGGATATTGCGCATGGTGAGTTTCTGTGTGAACGAAAGGTGTCCCCAGATAAACGGAATGCGTTCTAAGAACACACGCTTGCCGTTTTTCGGCGGTTTCGGACGAATCAGTCCTGCCGGTACCTCTTTTAGTTCTTTATAGCACGCTGCAACGGCTGCAAGAATTGTCGCCGCAAAGAAAACAGCGGAAGCAAGCAGTGCAAGCGGCCAGTTGAACGGTGTTTGAATCGGCGGCGTGGTGTACATGATACTGTACGCTTTCCAGATGACACGGGGAAATACGACGAATCCGACGCTCAGTCCAACCACACAGCCGATGAATGATGTGACTGTCGCAAAAATCAGGTATTTCGCAATGATTGCTTTGCTTGTGTAGCCGAGTGCTTTCAAAACGCCGATCTGTGTACGCTGTTCTTCGATCATGCGCGTCATGGTGGTCAGACAAACAAGCGCCGCCACCAAGAAGAAAAAGACAGGGAATACGGCAGCAACTGCGTCTACGCGGTCGGCATCCTGTTCGAATCCGGACATTACCGTGTCGGTTGCACGCGTTTGTGTGTACCAGGTTGGTGTCTGTACATCGTCAATCTTCGTCTGTGCGTCCAAAAGCTGTTCATGTGCATCCGAAAGCTTTTGCTCGGTTTCAGCTTTTTTCTGTGTAAACAGTGCTTTATTTTCTTCGAGTTCTTTTTCACCCTGCTGAATCTCAGCCAGCGAATCATTTAAAACGCGCAGTCCCTCTGTTTTTTGCTGAAGGAGGGTGTTCATTCCTTCGGTGTATTGGCGCTCGCCGTCGGCAAGCTTTTGCACACCGTTTTGATATTCGGAAAGTCCCGCTAAATACTGTGCGTTTCCGGCTTCCCATTCGGCGCGTTTTTCATGAAGTGTTTGCTCCTGTTCATTGAGCTCTGTTTTGGCTTTGGAAAGCTCTTCGTAACCTTTCACACCTGCCTGTGCAAACAGCAAATCCCGTTTTGCCTGTGCAACCAGTGCGGTATCCTCGGGAGATTCTGCCATGACACGATCATATTCCGCCTGTGCTTCTTCTAAGCGGATTTTGGCAGTGCTTTCGCTTTCATATACGTCATCAAGCAGCTTTTTGGATGTTTCCCATCCGGTGAGCGCCGCCTGAAAAAGCTGTTCGCCTTGTTCAAGCTGTGCCTTTCCGTCATCAAGCTGCTGTTTTGCCGCATCAAGCTGCACTTTTGATTCTTCGAGCGTTTTTTTAGATTCATCCAAAAGCGTACGGGTTTTGCTTAACTGCAATTCGCCTTCGGAGATTTTGAAATCCAGTTCTGTTTTTCCGAGTTCCCATTCATTTTTTCCGTCTGTGAGCTTTTTTTCAGCCTCGGCAAGTGCTTGCTCACCTTTGGAAAGCTCTTCTTCTGCCTGTTTCTTTCCTTCTTCGTATTGTTTTGTTGCTTCATCGAGCTCTTCCTCTGCAGGACCAATCAATTCATCACGACGCCGTTCACAGGCATCGGTGCTGACGGATTCCACTTCGCTTTCAATCGAATCCATTTCTTGTTCGTAAGAGGAGCCGAATGTGAACAGTTCTTCTGAAAAATCGGTCGTCAGGTACACTTCCGTATATGCTTCCATCGAAAATGCTTCCGGAAGTGTAAAGAGGAAACTTGATACCTTGCCGCTTCCTTTTGTTGTGGAATTGCTGAGACTCGAAAGATACAGAGGATTTTTTACATAGCCGACAATCCGAAACGAGGTTTCGGCAAGAGAATTTTCTGCGTCCGGATCACTTTGCACATTGACTTCTAATGTGTCGCCGATCTCACAGCTTGGCGGAACGCTGTCGTTTAACACGAGTACCGCTTCATTTGCAGCAGTCGGCATTCGTCCTTCGACCAACACAGAGTTGTTGATTCCTTCTGTGATCGAGCGGATTCGCACAACGTGTTCGCCCGCTTCGCCGGCATCTTCCGGATTCGGCGGAAAGATGATGGTGTCATATTGATATGCGCCGGCTGCTTTTTCTACGCCGTCGAGTGATGAAAGCGTCTGCACATCATCGTCAGTCAGTCCGAGCGTTGACATCACACGCATGTCCATCAGATTGTTTTCTTTATAATAAGCATCGATTGACTGTTTCATATCGATACTGGTTGCTTTAATACCGCCGAAAAATCCGGCGCCCAGTGCAACGATCGCAACAATCGAAAAGAAACGGCTTTTATTCCGCAAGAAATCACGCAGAATTTCTTTTATAAATGAATGCTTCATAGATCACCACTCCAATGTTTGGACAGGAACAGGGTGTTCGTTTATATGCATGGAAGACACCAATCCGTTTTTGACCTCGATCACGCGGTCAGCCATTCCGGTGATGGCTTGGTTATGCGTGATAACAATGACGGTCATGCCGGTTTCTTTGCAGGTGTCCTGTAACAGTTTTAAGATCGTTTTACCGGTTTGATAGTCGAGTGCACCGGTCGGTTCGTCACAGAGCAAAAGCTTTGGATTTTTTGCAAGTGCCCGGGCGATTGCAACACGCTGCTGCTCGCCGCCGGAAAGCTGAGCAGGGAAGTTTCCTTTTCGTTCGGAAAGTCCCACCATGTCGAGCGTTTTTGCGGCGTCGAGCGGGTTTTTGCAGATTTCGCTTGCAAGCTCCACGTTTTCGAGCGCCGTGAGATTCTGCACAAGATTGTAAAACTGAAATACAAATCCGATATCCGAACGGCGATATGCAGTCAGCTGTTTGCGGTTATAGTCGCTGATGAGATTGCCGTCGACTGTGATTGTGCCGCCGTCACAGCTGTCCATGCCGCCTAAAACATTCAATATGGTGGATTTGCCGGCGCCGCTCGGACCGACGACAATCGCAAACTCTCCTTTTTCCACACAGAAATTCACACCGCTCAGTGCATGAATGTCGACTTCACCCATGCGGTATGTTTTTGTTACATTTTTAAACGTAATGAAAGGTTCCATAGCATACCCTCCCGAATAAAAACCGACCGCCAGTCGGTTTTGCTTTTCTTTATTATAGCATGTGTGATACGCAGATTCGTAACAAACCTGTGAACAATCGACATTCTTTTCATGTTTTTTTACCAGCAGATTTGTGGTATAATAACTTGCAAAGCGGTGATTATTCTTTTGATGTTAACTGCCGTTTTCCGTTTCTCTTTGCAGGCGGTCAAAAACATAAGAAATCCCATGCCGGTCTGCCGTTATGGGATAGAAATCCAATGAAATGAGAACAGGAGAAATTCAATGATACATTTAGATGAGTTATTATCCGAGCCGATTGGAAAACGGCAGATGTTTCGGCTGATCGACATCATTTTGCTGATCATGGCGACTTTTTTTGCGCTGGTGATTCGCTTGGCATTTTTTCCGATGCAGTCAGGCGACTATGTTTACTTTTTAAAGGACTGGTATGAATCGCTGCAATCAGCAGGTGGAATTCCGGGAATCGGCCTTTCAATCGGCAACTATACGCCGCAGTATCTTTATATTTTGGCCCTGTTGACATATCTGCCGATCAATAGTTTGTTTGCGATTAAGATTGTGTCGTGTGTATTTGATATTTTGGCGGCGATTTTGGCAGCAAAACTGTTTTTGTCGGTGTACAACAATCGTACCGGTGCAATTCTTGCATATACGGCGGTGCTTTTGTGTCCGACGGTGTGGTTGAACAGTGCCGCATGGGCACAGTGTGATTCGATTTTCACGTTTTTTCTCCTTGCATCCTTTTTTGCAGCGGTGAAAAACCGCCCGATTTTGACGTGTGTGTTTTTTGGACTTTCCTTTTCGTTTAAATTGCAGGCGATCTTTTTTGCGCCGCTTCTGCTTGTACTTGTTTTGCGCGGGAAAATGAAATTCCGCCATCTGTTTTTGATTCCGGCGGTTTATGTTGCAGGGATTTTGCCGGCGGCTTTGGCAGGGCGGAATTTCTTTGAAATGCTGCTTGTCTATTTAAATCAGGCAGGCACATACCGGAATCTGTCGAAAAACGCCGCGAGCTTCTGCGCGGTATTGGCAGATTCCCAAAGCAGCGGCATGAGTACGGCGATGATTCTCTTATGCGGTACAGCGGTGCTGTTTTTGCTGTGGTGGATTTGGGAAAAGAAATTGCCGATAACACCGGACTTTTTGCTTCAAGTATCGCTTCTGCTCTTGATTCTTGTACCGTTTTTGCTGCCGCACATGCACGAGCGGTATTTCTTCCCGGCAGATGTGTTTGCGTTGCTGTATGCAATTCGTCGGCCGAAACGTTTTTATGTGCCGATTCTTGTGGTGGGTGCGTCGTTTCTCACATATCTGCCGTTTTTGTTCGGAGAAGAACCGGTGCCGCTTGTTGTCTGTGCTGCGATGATGGGAAGTGCGCTTGTGTTGATGGCAAAACAGCTTTATACGGACGCGAAGGCGGCTGAAAACCGCTTGGTCAGTGTTCGGTACGACAAGATCTGAATGTTGGACTGAAATTTTAGCACTCGCATCAAAAGAGTGCTAAAATTCATGGTTTAGACATAATTTTGATAAGCATAGATCATAATTAACCGCTAAAATAAAAATCGTACCGAAGAGGTACGAGCAAATAAGACGCAAACAGAAAGGCGGTATCATGATGAATGCTCAAAAATTTACACAGCGTTCGCTCGAGGCGATTCAGTCCGCACAGGAACTGGCAATCGAACGGCAGACGCCGCAGCTGGACGAGGAGCATGTACTGCTTGCGCTTTTAACGCAGGATCAGGGGCTTATCCCACAGTTGCTTTCTTCCATGAATGTGGATACGGCTCGTTTGACTGCGGATACACAGGCGAAGGTGAATGCGCTTCCGTCTGTTTCGGGTCCCGGACGGGAAGCCGGAAAGATTTATGTAACACAGGATCTTGACCGAATGCTTACCACGGCGGAAAAAACGGCTGACAGCATGAAAGATGATTTTGTTTCGGTGGAGCACTTGTTTTTGGCAATGCTCGATGTGCCGAACCGTGCGGTCAAACAGCTTTTCTCCGACTATCATATTGAAAAGAATGCATTTTTGAATACGCTGATGTCCGTGCGTGGCAGTCAGCGTGTGACAACCGATTCACCGGAAGCAACGTATGATGCGCTGAAAAAGTACGGCACCGATTTGGTGGAACGTGCGCGCAGTCAGAAACTCGATCCGGTCATCGGCCGTGACGATGAGATTCGGAATGTGATCCGGATTCTCTCGCGTAAAACGAAAAACAACCCGGTGCTTATCGGTGAACCGGGTGTCGGTAAAACGGCAATCGCAGAAGGACTTGCACAGCGTATTGTCCGCGGTGATGTGCCGAACAGCTTGCAGAATAAGACGATTTTCTCACTTGATATGGGTTCGCTCATTGCCGGTGCAAAATTCCGCGGCGAGTTTGAAGAGCGGTTAAAAGCCGTACTCGCTGAAGTCAAAAAGTCAGACGGACAGATCATTCTGTTCATCGACGAGCTGCACACAATTGTCGGCGCAGGCAAAACAGACGGCGCAATGGATGCCGGCAACCTGTTAAAACCGATGCTTGCACGCGGTGAGCTGCACTGTATTGGTGCAACAACGCTCGATGAATACCGGCAGTACATCGAAAAAGACGCGGCACTTGAACGCCGATTCCAACCGGTTTTGGTCAATGAGCCGACCGTCGAGGATACAATCGCAATTCTGCGTGGCTTGAAAGAACGCTATGAGGTTTACCACGGCGTAAAAATTCAAGACCAGGCAATCATTGCGGCGGCAACGCTGTCGAACCGTTATATTTCCGACCGGTTCTTGCCGGATAAAGCAATCGACCTGATCGATGAAGCATGTGCAATGATTCGTACCGAGATCGACTCGATGCCGACAGAACTCGATGTCATCCAGCGCCGCATCATTCAGCATGAGATTGAAGAAGCTGCACTGTCGAAAGAAAACGATACGCTTTCGAAAGAGCATTTGGAGGAAATTCGCAAAGAACTTGCCGAAATGCGCAGCCAATTCAATGAAATGAAGGCAAAATGGGAAAATGAGAAATCGGCAATCGGCAAGGTGCAGACACTCCGTGCGCAGATTGAAGATTTGAACAAACAGATCGAGCGTGCCGAGCAGGAGTATGACTTAAACAAAGCAGCTGAGTTAAAATACGGCAAACTGCCTGCACTGACCAAAGAGCTCGAAGCAGAGGAGAAAAAAGCGGAAGAGCTTCCGGGCAATCAGTCGCTTCTGCGTGATAAGGTTACGGAAGAGGAAATCGCACGGATTATCGAGCGGTGGACGGGTATTCCGGTTGCAAAACTGATGGAAGGTGAGCGCGAGAAGCTTCTGCATTTGGATGAGAAACTACACGAGCGTGTGGTCGGCCAGAATGAGGCTGTCACCAAAGTCAGCGAAGCAATTCTTCGTTCGCGTGCAGGCATTCAGGCGCCGAACCGCCCGATCGGTTCGTTTTTGTTCTTAGGTCCGACCGGTGTCGGCAAGACAGAGCTTGCAAAAGCACTTGCAGAACTGTTGTTTGACGATGAACACAACATTGTGCGAATCGATATGAGCGAATACATGGAGAAATACTCTGTGTCCCGTTTGATCGGTGCTCCTCCCGGATATGTCGGCTATGAGGAGGGCGGTCAGCTGACTGAAGCGGTTCGCCGCAAACCTTATTCGGTTGTTTTGTTCGATGAGGTTGAGAAAGCGCATCCGGATGTGTTTAACGTCCTGCTTCAAGTGCTGGATGACGGCCGGATTACCGATTCGCAGGGCAGAACGGTTGACTTTAAGAACACAATTCTGATTTTGACTTCGAACCTTGGTTCCAACTTCCTGCTTGACGGTATTGATGCGTCGGGTGAAATCACACCGGAAGCTGAGGAGCAGGTGGAAGCGTTGCTCAAGCGTTCGTTCCGTCCGGAATTCTTAAACCGTTTAGATGAGATTGTCATGTACAAACCGCTCACACGCGACGATATGACAAAGATCATCGATTTGATGCTCAAAGATGTCAACCGCCGCCTGGAAGCACAGCAGCTTTCGTGTGTCGTCACACCGGAGGCAAAGGCATATATCATCGAAAACGGATATGATCCGATGTATGGTGCACGTCCGCTTCGCCGGTTTATCCAGCGGAATGTCGAAACGCTGATTGCAAAGGCGATTTTGTCACAGGATATGCAGATGAACAGCGTACTGACTGTCGGACTGCAAAACGGGGAACTGACTGTATCGGTTTCTAAACCGGAATAAAAGGCAATATGCCTGATATGAAAAAAATCCTGACCAGTTGGTCAGGATTTTTTTATTTGTTCGGGGTTATTTACCCGCAATTGTTAAGCCGTCTACCAGTGCATCTGCACTGCCGAGCACTGTTACGCCCGACGGGTAGTCGAGGTAAAATGCGTTGTCAAAGCCGCGGATGTTTTTTAACAGGTCAAAGAAGTTGCCTGCTACCGTAAACGAACGAACCGCGCCGCCAAGCTTGCCGTTTTCAATCGTAAAGCCTTCGCTGTCAATTGAAAAGTCGCCGGTGATCGCGTTTGCGCCTGCGTGCAAACCTTTGAGCGCCGTGATATAAACACCCGATTCGATACCGTCGATGAGTGTGTCGAACGAAGCATCGCCCGGCTGTAAATAGAAGCAGTATGGACTGATCGAAACTGCATCTGCATAGCTGTGTTTTGCACCGTTTGCGGTGGAAGCAACGCCTGCTTTCTGCGCTGTTTTGCGGTTGTGCAAGAGTGTTTTCAGTACACCGTTTTCAATGACTGGCTTTGTGAAGGTCGCGACACCTTCCGCGTCAAACGACATCTGTACCGGACTGTCCTTGTAAAACGGATCATCGATGAGTGTGACACACGGTGATGCAATCGTTTCATTCTCTTTGCCGGACAACAGCGAAAGACCTTTCTGTGCCGCGTCTGCCGAGAATACCGATAAAAACGCCGACAGAATCGTGCACATCTGCTCGCCGCTGAATACAACCGGCATCTGTCCGGATGTCTGCTGTTTTGCATGGAGTTTTGAAACTGCACGAGAAACTGCGGTTTTTGCAATGTTTTTCGCATCAAGCTCGGACAGCTTGCCATAAGCGAACGTCATGCCGTCGGTCGATTCTTCGCCGTCGCGTGCAACCGGACCACTTACCAATACATCGTAGCCATAGTCAGCGGAAAAATCAAGTCCGTTTGAGTTAAACAGCCAGATTTTTTTACGCACGCCGCCGCAGGAGGTTTCTGTGCCGGTCGTGATGCGGTCATCTGCCGCATATGCCGCTTCCTGTGCCTCCATTGCCGTGTGGATATAATCACTGCTCGAAGCAAGCGGGGAACGGCTCTGCAGCACCACCGGGCGATAGGTATCGCCTGCCTTGTAAAACGGCTGTGCGTCGCCGCTTTCGATGAGTTTTGCATTTTCGAGTGCACGTGCGGGGAGCGCGGCAAGTTCATCTTCCGTAAACAGTTCGGTCGACGCATAGCCGATGTTATTGCCGGTTAAACACCGAAAGCAAACGCCTGCGACTTCTTCACTGCTGAATTCTTTGACTTCGCGTTCAAAGATTGTGACGTCGGTGCCCTGTGCCTCTTCAAAATAGAGCTCGTACTCGTTGATTCCTGCTTTGGCTGCGGCATCCGAGATGATCTGTTTCATTTCATTTTGATTCATAACGCATCCTCCTTATCTGCCGCCGACGGTGATGGACGAAACGCGGATGAGCGGCTGACCAACGTCTGTCGGGATGCTGCCGCTCGAGGAGCCGCACATACCCTGTGCCGTTTCAAGGTTTTGTCCAACCATGTCGATGTTCATGAGAATCTCTTTGCCGTTTCCGACGAGGCTTGCGCCGCGGACCGGCTCGCAGATTTTACCGTTTCTGATGATATAACCCTCGGTGACGGCAAAGTTAAACGCACCGGTGAGCGGGTTGACTGAGCCGCCACCCATCTGTTTTGCATATAAGCCGTCTTCGATCGAAGCGATGATGTCCTCGTTTTTGTCGGGACCGTTTTCGATAAATGTGTTCGTCATACGAGAGGTCGGTGCAAACGAATAGCCCTGGCGGCGGCTGTTGCCGGTCGGCGCCATGCCCATACGTCTGCCGTTTAATTTGTCGATCATATACGATTTCAAAATACCGTTTTCAATCAGCACGTTGCGTGCAGACGGGGTGCCTTCGTCGTCGATATTGATGGAACCCCAAGCATTCGGGATCGTACCGTCATCGACTGCGGTGACCTTTTCATTTGCGATCTGCTGACCGAGTTTGCCGGCAAACTGTGATGCGTTGATCGCCACGGATGTTGCCTCGAGAGAATGGCCGCACGCCTCGTGGAAAATAACGCCGCCGAAGCCATTTTCAATCGCAACTGTTTTTGTGCCTGCTTTGCAGTATTCGGCATCGAGCATTGTAAGCGCCTGACACGCAGCCTTCTCACCGATCGAGCGCGGCGGGATCATCTCGAACAATTCAAGACCCATCCGTCTGCCCGGTGAGCAGGAACCGGTCTGGTTTTCGCCCGGTTTGCTTGCGACAGCCTGTACCGCCATGCGGGTGCGGATCTGCCGGTCGGAGGTCAAAAGTCCGTCGCTGTTTGCGATAAGGATTTCGTGGTCGACGTCAAGCAGTGTTGCTGCTACCTGAGAAATGCGGTCACCCTGTGCAAACGCTGCGTCGGACGCCTCTTTGACAAGGTCAATTTTCACTTGCTTTAACGCGGTTGCCGGAACAATGCGAATCGGATGGATATCACCGAACCGGCGCTCATTTAAGTGGATGGAAACCTCTTCTTTTCCTTCGCCGAGTGCGTCTGCCACACGTTTTGCGCAGGCGATCAGACCGCTGCGGGTTAAATCGGTCGTTGACGCATTGACGCAGCGCAGTCCTTTAAAGACACGGATGCCGACACCGCTCAACAGCGCGTCAGTGACCTGCTCGACACGGCGGTCGATCATGGAAACCTGATTGGTTTTTGTGCGCTCCGCATAGATTTCAGCGAAATCCGCACCGGAAGACATTGCGGTATGAAGTGCTTCCGTTAAAAGTTCTCTCTGGATCATAAAATCTCCTTTCCGCACACAAGGTGCAGGGAATGTTTCGGCATGCTTTGCTGTACATGTACTTGCAAAACAAACCGCTTTGGTGTTTATTGTATACCATTTTGATAATAAATTCAACTGTATCGCATCGTATTTACAGACAGGACATACAAACATGAAATTTGAAAATCGTACGAATTTGTAGTATAATAAAGAAAATGAAAACGGGAGGTCGTATGATGAAAAAGCTTGACAAAGAACAGCTGAAGCTTTCAAAAGTAAAGGAAGTCAAGGTTGTAAAAGAATTTCGTGAGTTTATTTCGCGCGGAAACGTAATTGATATGGCCGTCGGTATCATTGTCGGTACTGCGTTTACTGCGATTGTCAATTCGATGGTAAAAGATATTTTGACGCCGGTCGTCGGATTTTTGATGGGTGGTGTCAATTTTGAGGATTTAAAATGGGTGATTGCTCCTGCGACAGAGGAAACAGCGGCAGTTTCGCTCAACTACGGGATGTTCATTCAAAAAATTGTCGAATTTTTAATCATCTCACTGTCGGTTTTCATCCTTGTAAAGGTGCTCAACATGCTGCGCAGAAAACGCACGAAACAAGAAGAGAAAAAAGAGCCGCCGAAGCCGTCGGATGAGGTGCTGCTGCTCACGGAAATCCGCGATTTGTTAAAGCGGGAGAACACGCCCGCAGCGGACGCGTCCGCCGTGTCAGAATCGGATGAGTATGATGCTGCTTCTGTACATAATCCGGAATAAAATAAAAAAGCTGCTCTTAAAAGAGCAGCTTTTTTATTGTTTCGATTTTGGAAACGGCAGTTCATCGTACATTTCCTCGAGCAGCTGTGTTAAAAAATCGCGATCATCAACGCAGTCGACACGCAGATATTTTTTTCTGCCGTCTGTATTGATGGAATCATAGGGCGCATCGGGGAGCAATCTGATTGCAGACGGTACAGGTCTTACTAAAAAACGATCATCACAAATGTATGCTGCAACTTTTCCGCGATAGTACAGTAAATATTCGCCCATCATTCTGCGACAGGTGATCCCATCAAGAGAGGATAGCTGATCTAATAAAAAATCCATATAGTCTTTGCTCGTTGACACAAGATAACCTCCTTTTAAATCGTTGTCATCAGAAAGAGATCGGTTATGGTTTGGAATCCGTGTGTTCAATCAATGAAGCAAACGAAATGGCGTCTGTGCCGAATTTTTGGCGTACACGATCCATAGCCGCATCGATTTTTTGGTTTTTCTCTTCCCGGCTTGTATCGTCAAAAGAGAAAAATGAGGTTTGCGTGCCGAGTGAATCGGGTACGAGATTTGCACCGCCAATACCGAGCATTCGCACACGTGTGGAATCATTGGTGCAGCTTTCGATCAGCTCCCGTGCACAGCGATACATTGTTTTAGCGGAGTGTGTCGGTGCCGCAAGCGTGCACTGCCGCTGAATGGACGTAAATGCAGGCGTTTTGATTTGCAGCTGAACCGTCTGGCATTTTGCACCTGCCTGCCGCAGCCGGGCAGCTACCTGATCACACAGCGCGAGCGCGGCAGGCAAAATTTCCGCTGTGCCGCACAGGTCGGCGGGGTAGGTAATCTGATTGCTCACCGATTTCGGGAAGCGATTGACTGCATCCTCATAGCGTGAAACAGGTGCATGTTCCATACCGTTTGCATACAGCCAGAGCATTTCGCCTGCTTTTTGCAGATGGCGGTTTAGAAAATCACGATCGCAAGCGGCTAAATCGCCGATTGTATGAATCGCATATTTTTCAAAAAAAGCAGTGGTGCGTTTGCCCACAAAGAGCAGGTCAGAAACGGGGAGAGGGTAGAGCAGTGAGCGGAAATTTTCACGCGTGATGACGGTTGTAGCGTCCGGCTTTTTATAGTCACTGCCAAGCTTTGCAAAAATCTTATTAAATGAAACGCCGACCGATACGGTGAGTCCCAATTCGTTTTTGACGCGCTCATGAATGGCTTCTGCGATTTCTTCGCCCGTTCCGAACAGCATCCGGCTGCCTGTGACGTCAAGCCAGCTTTCATCGATCCCGAACGGCTCGACCAAATCGGTAAACGAACAGTAGATCGCGTTTAGTCGTTTGGAATATTCATGATAAAGCTTGTGATGCGGCGGTGTTAAGAACAGATCGGGGCATTTTTGCTTTGCCTGCCAGATTGTTTCCGCTGTTTTGACGCCGCATGCTTTGGCAAGCTCGTTTTTCGCTAAAATAATGCCATGACGGCTGTCCGGATTGCCGCAGACTGCCATCGGAATCTCTTTATATTCAGGACGAAGAATGCACTCTACCGACGCATAAAAATTGTTGCAGTCGCTGTGCAGAATCACGCGGTCCATATGGTTCACCTGCCTTTTTTTCAGTATACCACACCCGCATATTTTATTCAAGAACAATCGTTCACGCCTGCGGCGAGCAATCGCTTCGCGCACTCTATAGGGAGTGGATGCTATATCTTTCCGCCAGTGCTTGCCGCAGGCGAATCAATCCCGCTTAGCGGGCACCTGCGGTGCGGCGGTCGCTTCGCACACTCTATAGGGAGCGGGTGCGAAGCCTTTGCACTGGTTTTTTAAAAGGAAAAAGCAGGGAAAGACCCTGCTTTTGTTTCTTTTAATATTGATATTTTTCGTGGAAGAAATTCCGCATTAGGCAATCCTGTCCAATGCGACTGCCCCCACCGTTGCGGCCTCAGCCGCAACGATTAACGCCGGGCTTAGCCCGGTTAGAGGGTGCCGAAAATGCGGTCGCCTGCGTCACCCAGTCCCGGTACAATGTATGCGTGATCGTTTAACTTCTCGTCAAGCGCTGCGCAGTATACCTCGACGTCCGGATGTGCTTTTGTCAGTGCGTCCAGACCTTCCGGTGCCGCAATGATGCACATGAATTTGATTGATTTGACACCATGGTTTTTGAGCAGACGAACAGCATCCACCGCCGAACCACCGGTTGCCAGCATCGGATCAAGCAGAATGACATCGCGGTTTTCAACGTCTGCCGGCAGCTTGCAGTAATATTCGTGCGGCTCTTTCGTCACCGGATCACGATATAAACCGATGTGTCCGACTTTTGCCGCCGGAATCATGTTCAGCACACCGTCCACCATGCCAAGTCCGGCACGCAGAATCGGAACAAATGCGAGCTTTTTGCCAGCAAGCGTCTTTGCCGTTGTTTTGCAGATCGGTGTTTCAACTTCGATTTCTGTGGTAGACAAATTGCGGGTTGCCTCGTAGCACATAAACATCGCAATTTCGGAAATCAGCGCCCGGAATTCTTTCGAGCCTGTCCGTTTGTCGCGAAGGAGCGTGACTTTGTGGTCGATGAGCGGATGATTCATGATAAACGGCTGTTTCATAACATGACTCCTTTTTTATGATTATTTTTGTTCCAGTGCAGTGATTAAATCAACGCGGCGCTGATGTCTGCCGCCTTCGAACGGTGTTTTCAAGAAAATAGACAGCAATTCTTCTGCCAAACCGCCCGCAATGACACGTGCGCCGAAGCAGATCACGTTTGCATCATTGTGCAGACGGGTGTATTTTGTGGAGAAACAGTCGGTGCAAAGTGCAGCACGAATACCGTCAATCTTGTTTGCTGCGATCGAAATACCGATACCGGTACCGCAGATTAAAAGCGCGCAGTCTGCTTCTTTTGAAAGAACCTTTTCGCAGGTCGCCTCTGCAATATTCGGGTAGTCAACGCTTTCCTCCGAGTAGCAACCGCAGTCGATCGGTGTGAGTCCCTGGTCGGAAAGCCACTGAATCAGCTGATTTTTAAGCTGGAAACCAGCGTGGTCGCTGCCAACGGCAATGCGGGAAAATACAAATTCGTTTGTCATAAAGATTGTCCTCCTGTTGATTGTTTACGCAGCAGTTCACGCTGTGCCTGCGGCAAACGTAAATAAAATGGCATTAAATCAGCGGCATCGGTACAGTCTTGCGGGAAATGGCTGAGTGCACAGCGTGCAACGCTTGATGCGCGCTGCATCCGGTTTGGTTCGGATGCCAAAACGAGTGTCGGAAATTCATCGGAAAGTTCTTTAAAGCACAGATGTGCACCGTCTCCGACGAGTGTAATCGGTGCATCCGCAAAGGATGCAATCGTTTCCCTGAGTGATGCAATCGAACATGCTGTATCCGGTGTCAGACGTGTCATTGTTTGGTTTTCTGCTTCAAACAGCGCACAATATACCTGTTTGCAGCGCGCGTCCATTGCCGCTAGGATGATACCGTTTTGATCGATCATATTATACGCGAGTGCTTCCAGTGTCGAAACACCGATGCACGGCTTTGAAAGTCCGAGTGCCAAGCCTTTGACCGCACCGATGCCGATGCGAAGTCCTGTAAACGAACCGGGACCGCTGCTGACTGCAAACAGCTCGGTTTCGGAGAGTGCAGCGCCGCAGCAGGAGAGTGCCGATTCGATCATTGGCATCAATGTCTGTGAATGTGTGCGCATCGTATTCACGGAAAATTCCGCAATGACATGAGTGTCATCACAAAAGCTGACCGATGTGGTTTTTGCAGAAGTGTCAAGCGCAAGAATTTTCAAAATTTTCCGCCTCCGTAAATTCGAATTGACCGCGTGGTTTCATCGGTTTTCTCAATATCAATAAAAATGGTTTGTTCCTCGTCAAGCACACCGGCGATGTTTTCGCTCCATTCAATCGCTAAAATGCCGCCTTGCTCCATGTAGTCGAAAAAGCCGGTGGAGTAAAGATCGTCAAGTGTGTGTACCCGGTACATGTCAAAATGATATAACGGGATGGGACCCGGATATTCATGCACAATCGCAAAGGTGGGACTAGCCGCTTCGCCTTTACAGCCAAGCCCTTCAAACAGTCCGCGGACAAATGCTGTTTTTCCCGCGCCAAGACCACCTAAAAAAGCAATCACATCGCCCGGAGAAAGCTTTGCGGCAATTTCTTTTGCAATCGATTCTGTTTCGTTTACAGAATGCGAAGTGTATTGTTGCATAATTCCTCCTATAAAAAGGGTTTTCCTCACAAAACAACTGTCGGCGACCATGCGTTTTTTCTGAAAAAAGCGCAAACCGACAGTTTTTTCGCTTCTATTATAGTATTTCACAAAGACAAATTCAAGTATTCTGTAGAAAAAAAGAAAAAGGTATGGTATACTAAAACCAATTCTTGAAATCATGTTAAAGGAGAAACGATCTATGCTTTCGGACATCAAAATCGCACAACAGGCAAAAATGAAGCCGATCATGCAAATTGCAGAGGACTTGCAGATTAACGAGCAGTATGTTGAGCCGTACGGACGGTATAAATGCAAACTCGATCATGCGCTGTTTGATTCGCTCAAAGACAAGGCGGACGGAAAGCTTATTTTGGTGACGGCAATTAACCCAACGCCTGCCGGTGAGGGAAAAACCACAACAACAGTAGGTCTTGGTCAGGCAATGAAGAAGATCGGCAAAAATGCAATCATTGCGCTGCGTGAGCCGTCCTTAGGACCGGTGTTCGGCATCAAAGGCGGCGCGGCTGGCGGCGGCTATGCGCAGGTTGTACCGATGGAGGATATCAACCTGCATTTTACCGGCGATATGCACGCGATTACCGCGGCAAACAACCTGCTTTCCGCACTGGTTGACAACCATTTGCAGCAGGGCAATGCACTTTCGCTCGATCCAAGACGCATTTTGTTTAAACGCTGTCTTGATATGAATGACCGTGCACTGCGTAATGTCACGATTGGTCTGGGCGGAAAACTCAATGGTATTCCGCGTGAAGACGGCTTCCAGATCACAGTTGCAAGCGAGATTATGGCAATTTTGTGCCTTGCAACCGATCTTGCGGATTTAAAAGAGCGGCTTGCATCGATTCTTGTGGGCTATACGTACGATAATCGTCCGCTGTTTGCGCGCGATTTCAAAGCAGAGGGTGCAATGACTGCACTGTTAAAAGACGCGCTCAAGCCAAACCTTGTGCAGACGCTCGAGAACACGCCGGCGATTATGCACGGCGGCCCGTTTGCAAACATTGCGCACGGATGCAACTCGATCACCGCAACAAAGCTTGCATTGAAACTCGCAGATTACACAATTACCGAAGCGGGCTTCGGCTCTGACCTTGGTGCGGAGAAATTCCTGGATATCAAATGCCGGTTCGGCAATCTGCATCCGGACTGCATCGTTGTTGTTGCGACAATTCGTGCACTGAAATACAACGGCGGTGTGGACAAAGCGCATGTAGCAGAGGAAAACATGGATGCGCTCAAAGCAGGCATCAAAAATCTCGGTGCGCATATCGACAATATGCGGCTGTACGGCGTGCCGGTTGTGGTGGCGATCAACCGTTTCTTGACCGATACCGACGAGGAAGTCCGGTTTGTTTCTTCGTACTGTGCAGAAAAACAGGTGGAATGTGCATATTCCGAAGTGTTTGCAAAAGGCGGAGAGGGCGGCATCGAACTTGCTGAGACCGTTTGCCGTGTTATTGAAGAAAATGCGGAAACAACACACTTTGCACCGATTTACGAAGATGACACCACCGTCTATGAGAAAATGGATGCGATTGCGAAAAAGATTTATCATGCGGGTGATGTTTCTTATACACCGGCGGCAAAACGTGCGATCCGTGAGATTGAGTCGCTTGGAATGGGCAATTATCCGGTCTGCGTTGCAAAGACACAGTATTCACTGTCGGATGATCCGACGCTGCTCGGTGCACCGGAAGGCTTTACACTGAATGTACGCGACGTCCGCGTCAACGCAGGTGCGCGCTTTATTGTGGCATATACCGGAACGATTGTGACAATGCCCGGTTTGCCGAAAGTTCCGGCGGCAGAGCGTATTGATGTCACTGAGGACGGCGTCATCGAAGGCCTCTTCTAAGGCACCTGCGGTGCGGGCACTTGCAGTGCGGCAGTTCACGCCTAACGGCGTGGATTCTATCGAGAGAAAAGCCTTTGTTATAGGTGCTTTCTTGAAGAGCGCTTCCGCATTGGGCAGCAAGAAACAGGCAGAGCCTGCCCAATGCGAAGGAACGCCGCAAGGCGCGGCAGTCGCTTCGCACAGTTTCCGGGAAGTGTTTGCTATATCTTTGCATGGATGCTTTCTTAAGGAGCACTTCCGCATTGGGCAGCAAGAAACAGGCGGAGCCCGCCCAATGCGAAGGAACGCCGCAAGGCGCGGCGAATCAATACCGCTTAGCGGGGGAGGAATTTATGAAAGGAATTTTGAATCGGGTGGGTGAATTTTTAAAAACACTCGATTTGATTACTGTTTTTATATGCCTTGCTTGTTCCGGAATCAGCATGGCGTGTCTGCTCTCATTTTATTCATATGGACAGCGAACCGCGAAAGTTGTCATTGTACAGGCGGCGGCAATTCTGATCGGATTGGTCGTTGCGCTGTTTCTGTCAAAGATCGATTATAATATCATGACAAAGCTTTGGAAAATGCATGCGCCGCTTGCCGTTGGGCTTGTATTGCTCACATTTGTGATCGGTGTTGCACCAAACCCAAATGCACCGACCGATAAAGCGTGGCTCGATCTTGGCGTCACGACATTTCAGCCGTCGGAGCTTTTAAAGCTGTCATTCATTTTAACGTTTTCGCTTCATTTGTCACATGTGGGCGGCGAAATCAACCGGCCGAAGAATTTTCTTTTGCTGTGTCTGCATGCGATGGCACCGTTTGGATTGATTGTCCTGCAAAGTGATATCGGTACCGCGATGGTATTTATGATGATTTTTGTCGTTATGATGTTTACAGCAGGACTTTCCTGGCGGCTGATTGCCGTGGGACTCATCGGCGCTGCTGCGGTTGTGCCGGTTGCATGGATGTATCTGCCCGACTTTTTAAAATCGCGCTTTTTGGCGGCACAGAATCCGGAACTCTATCTGTCCGGCGACGGAAAAGGATGGCAGCAATATCTTGGACGAATTGCGCTTGGTTCGGGACAGCTTTCAGGCCGCGGATTGTTTAAACAGGACAGCCTCTACTATGTACCCGAGGCACACAACGATTTTATCTTTTCTTATATCGGGCAAACAATGGGATTTATCGGCTGTCTCGCTGCGCTGTTGCTTCTGACGGCATTATGTGTTAAAATATTGCTGACAGCACGTGCATCAAAAGATACAGAGGGAACACTCATTTGCTGCGGCGTGTTTGCAATGCTGTTTTTCCAGATTGTCGTGAACATCGGCATGGTATTGTGTATTGTTCCGGTTGTCGGCGTAACGCTTCCGTTTTTCAGCGCCGGCGGCACATCCGCTGTCGTCAACTATATGGCGATCGGATTGGTATTGAGTGTGTACCGAAAAAATAAAAAGACAACGACTGTATTTTAATATAGAAAGGAGAACGCTATGCGAGTGATTACCGGAAGCGCACGCGGACGTGTGCTTTTGCCGGTTGCCGGAATGGATGTCCGTCCGACAACCGATAAAGTGAAAGAAGCCGTGTTCAGTGCGATTCAATTTGAAGTGGAGGGCGCGCGAGTGCTTGATCTGTTCTGCGGCTCCGGTCAAATGGGAATCGAAGCACTGTCCCGCGGCGCACAATCCTGTGTGTTTGTGGATTCTTCGCGTGCGTCTCAGGATGTGACGAAAAAAAATCTCACAACAACAGGTCTGATGAAACAGGCGCGTGTTGCCGCGATGGATTATCAGATGTTTTTAAAATCCTCAAAAGATACGTTTGATCTTGTGTTTTTGGATCCGCCGTATTCAAAAGGATTTGTGCAGGAAGCACTGCCGCTGATCGCACCGCTTGTTTCTGCGAACGGCGTTATTCTGTGTGAGCACGAGCGCAGTGATCAGCCGCCGCTGTCGTTTGGTGGTTTTGTTCGGACAAAGGAATATCGTTATGGCAGAATTTCGATTTCGGCGTTTCGCAGACAGGATCAAAAAGAGGAGGCGCAGGAATGAGAATTGCAGTGTGTCCGGGTAGCTTTGACCCGGTGACAAGAGGCCATTTGGATATTATCACACGTGCTGCAGGGTTATTTGACAAAGTGATTGTAACGGTCAGTGTGAATGCGGAAAAATCGCCTTGTTTTTCGCTTTCTGAGCGTGTGGAACTCATTGAAAAATGCATTTCCGATCTGCATAATGTGCAGGTGGATGTGATGGATGAGCTTTTGGCGAACTATGTAAAACGCGTAGGCGCTTGTGCGATTGTCAAAGGTCTTCGCGCAGTTTCCGATTTTGAATATGAATTTCAGATGGCGCTTGCAAATAAAAAACTATATCCGCAGGCGGAAACCGTCTTTTTAACAACCCGTCATCAAAACATGTATTTAAGCTCAAGTCTTGTCAAACAAATTGCTTGGTTCGGCGGTGATATCAGCGACTGTGTTCCGCCTGAGATTCATGACATTGTGAAAGCAAGACTGCTTCGTCAAAGACAAATGAAGGAGGAAATCCACTATGACAATACGTGAAAATCTCGATTTAATTGATGATATCTTGGATGCGGCATGGACTGTACCGCTGTCCGGCGGCCGATGCGTGGTTGATATTGAAAAAATCCGTGAAGCACTTGATGATATCCGTTTGAATATGCCGAGCGAATTAAAACAGGCGCGCACGATTGTGGATGATCGTAAAATCATCATTGACGATGCACGGAAAGAAGCGGAATCAAAGCTTAAAATTGCAGAAGAACGTGCCAAAAAACTTGTGGATACCAGCGAGATCGTCAAACAAAGCCAACAGCGTGCAAAAGAGATTCTGGCACAGGCGAATACGCAGAGCCGCGAGATCAAACGTGCCGCAAATGAATATGTCGAGAATATTTTGAAGAATGCGGAAGAGCTTTTGATCAATTCGCTGCAGGAGATTAAGACAACCCGTCAGGCAGTACGGAAACCTGCAGCTGCACCTGCTGTCCCGTCTCCTGAGATTAAATCTCCTGAGACAAAACACGATGTTAGGGATTCGGAACACACCGAAAAAACAAAATAAAAAACAAAAGATGAAAAAGATCACCTGCAGATATTCTGCAGGTGATTATAGCAGAGAGGGGATTTTTGAAAATGACCGTCTATGAACATTTAACATTAGATGAGGAACGCGCGCTGTACGGCATCAGCCACGCGACGGTTTCAAACTGTCTGTTTGACGGACCAGCGGACGGGGAATCTGCATTAAAGGAAACAAGCGATCTGGTTGTTTCAGACTGCGATTTTCGTTTGCGTTATCCGTTTTGGCATACACACCATGCTACCATTGAACGCTGCACAATGACAGATACTTGTCGTGCAGCACTTTGGTATGATGAGGATATTTCGATTTTAAATTCGAAGCTGAACGGCATTAAAGCAGTACGTGAATGCAAACGTGTTTCGATTTCTGATTCAGAGATTGTTTCGCCGGAATTCGGCTGGTTTTCGCAGGACCTCACATTGGTACATACGTCGCTGACTGCTGAATATGCTTTTTTGAAAACATCGAAGATGAAGCTTTCTGATTTTACACTGAACGGGAAATACTCGTTTCAGTATACGGAAGATGTGCTGATTGAAAACAGCGTGCTCAATACAAAAGATGCATTTTGGCACAGTAAAAATGTCACGGTAAAAGACAGTATTGTGCGCGGAGAATATCTTGGATGGTATTCGGAAAATCTGCATTTGATCCGGTGCAAAATCATCGGTACACAGCCGCTTTGTTATGCAAAAGGGCTTGTTCTTGAAGATTGCGAAATGGAAGAAACGGATCTTTCGTTTGAAAGAAGTGATGTTCAGGCAACGGTGCGCGGCGAAATTGTCAGCGTAAAAAATCCGATGAGCGGATATGTTACAGCAGACAATATCGGTGAAATCATCATGGATGAGTCTGCGAACGGTTCAACATGTGTGATTACATGCACGCATCAATAAAAGTGAAAAAATCCGGAAACGAAAACGCCGGCGCTTCATTGGAAGCGCCGGCTTTTGTGATTATTTTGTGTCTATCTCTTTATAAAGTGTTTCCCATTCTTTTAAGTGATTGAGTTTGCAGAACGCATCGCGAATAATATCGCCGTGTTCCTGCATCCAATCTGCACATACATTTTTTACACGATACAAATCATCCGCATAGGATGGATCGTCAATCAAGTTGTGCATCTCATTCGGATCGGCTTCCATGTCAAAGAACTGATCTTTGTCAGCACCGTTGAATACATATTTGTATCTTCCTTTTCGGAACATGCGCTGTGTCACAATCACGGAGAATGCACCCATGCCTTCGCACATGATTTCGTCGCTCCAAGGAAGGTCAGGCTGATCGATAAAATCATTGAGCGGACGTCCGTCACCATATCCAAACGCATCAGTCGGCTCATAACCGGCTTCTTTTAAAATCGTTGCATAGATGTCACAGGTTCCGACAAAAGCATCCTGATGATAGCCTTCGTATTGTGCACGTGCCGGCTTGATAAACAGCGGAATTTGCGTGGTATCGTCATACATGCTGTACGATTTGTTTTCCAGTCCGCCATGGCATCCTTGGTTGTCGCCGTGGTCCGCCGAGAAAATAATCATGGTATCCTCATACAGTCCTTTTTCTTTCAAATAATCAAGGAAACGGCCGATCTGTGCGTCAATATGAGTGGTACAAGCATAATAATGGCGCAGTGTATCCTGAAAGAAGTCCCACGACACTTCCGGACGGCGAATCAGGTTGTAAATACGCGGTCCGTCGGATACGTCCTCGGAGAAGGAGGGATTTTCCGGAATCTCGACGTCACGATACATGTCAAGATATTTTGTCGGTGCAAAGAACGGTTCATGCGGTCCCCAGAAATTCAGCTGGAAGTAAAACGGCTGATCATCCTGCGACAGCTCGTCAACAATCGCTTTTGCACGCTCAACCAAGTAATATTCGATCGTCGACTCAATCGGAGAAGTGACCTCGCCGACTGTCGAATGGTCACCCGGCAGTTTTCCGGTGGTCTGATTGATGATCGAAAGGGAAAGATTGTTATCTTTTAAATATTGCTCAAACTGCGGAAAACGCCAGCCGCCGTTTCCGTGGCCGGGGAAGTCATCGCCGATATAGCCGATTTCAGTCGGAACACAGCCGCGTCCGATATATGGCGCAACCTCCAAAAAGCCTTTTTCCAAAATACCGAGCAATGCTTTTCCTTCTCCGGTTGCGGTTTTGTCTTTTCCGACACCTAAATGCCACTTGCCGGTGTACCCACAGCGGTAACCGACCGATTCTAAGCGGCGGTTTAATAAAAACGGTACATCGGACAGCTCGTGTGTACGGCAGCCTGTCTGGAACGAGTTCGTTTCCATACCGGTTTTGGACGGATACAGTCCTGTCTGCATGGAACCGCGTGCAGGCGTACAAACCGGACAGGTGGTGTATGTATTGTCGAATACAACACTCTCTTTTGCCAATTGGTCGAGCACAGGCGTTTTGCAGATGGTATTGCTCCGATATGCAGACAGCGTATCTTTGCGATGTTGGTCTGTGCAGATGAAAATGATATTCTTCCGTTTCATTGTAAAAAATCCCCTCGTTGGATTTTGATTTGTAATAACATATTTATTATATCACAATACAAAATTGAGTGCAATGAAGAAAATGAAATTGTTTGCAGTGATATATACAATCGCCTTTCATCTTTCTGTTTTCTGATTTTCAAAGAATTAAAAGACAAATATATATAAAATAATTGTAATTATACTTGACTTTTGTGTATTCTTTGATATAATTAAATCAAAGAAATAAAAGGATGTGAGATTATGTCGTTGCTTCGCAGAGCCTTTTTGTATCTTACGAGAAAATATGTGAAAACAATCAGCTTGTTTTTTATCATTTTGGTGATTGCAACACTGGCGCTTTCGGCTGTTTCGTTAAAAGGAGCACTGCAAACAGCACAGCTGAATGTGCGGCAGTCGCTGGGCGGATGCCTGATTGTAGAGCCAAATTATGATCAATCGAGCAACTGGGAAGCTGTTACAGTGGATGGAGTGGTGTTAGGAATGCATTTTACCGGCACACTTCCTACCAAAGATTTGGCGGAAACGATTGCGCAGGAGCTTGGCGGCTTGCAGGGATATAACTTATCCGGTCGTGATTTTGCGCGCGTGTTCAAGGCGCCGGACGGTAACCCGCAAAATGGGTATGATCTTTCTCATATTGCAGTCGGAACCAACACGTATGATGCAGAAAATATAGTGGAAGCCAAAGAAAGCGGATTTGCACATTTAGATTACGCCGCTACCTATAATGTGAGTGTCTGCACGGATTCTTCCCTTGACTATTACTTTATGAATAACGAAGTGCGGCTTGTGGAAGGACGTCATATCAATGAGGACGAAACAGGCGTTGCGATAATCAGTGAAGAACTTGCGGAATTTAATGATCTGCAAGTTGGCGATACGATCTATATGCGCGATTCCAACATGTATTTGCGTGAAAAAGGAATGACCGAGGCTGTTTTTGCACCGGTTGAGATTGTGGGCTTGTTTGAAATTGTCAAGGAATATCCTGTTGAGTTTTCTTACATAGCGCCGGAAAACATGATATTTATCACGGCGGGTACGCGTGAGATCTATGATGTCAGATATGAAGAAACAACAAGTCCGTTTAACCGTATTTACTTTTATGCACAAGAACCCGATAATCTGGAGCGTATGATCGAGCAGGTGCAGGCACTTCCCGGCTTCGAAGAGAACAGCGACTTTGTGGTGACGGTTCGCAACGAAGCACTTCGTGCAATCAAAGGGCCGCTTCAGAATATCGATCAGATCATCACCATTCTAATTGTGCTGATTTTGATTGTCGGTATGATTATTTTAAGTCTTGTACTCTCGGCGCGTATCAAAGAACGTGTGCGTGAAACGGGTATCTTGCTTTCCGTAGGCACGAATAAAACGAATATTTTGATGCAGTATCTTGTGGAAACGACAGTGGTTGTACTTCTTGCATGCACAGTTTCGATTTTCAGCAGTATGCTCGTTGCAAAGAATGTCGGAACAGCAATGCTGCAGGACACGGTCAACAGTGGAATCGAAAGTTATACGCAGCAGCTTGATGAGGAAGAGCGGATAAACAATGAGAATGTAGAAGCAGAAGAAACGCAAAACCTGACAAAACTCACCGTTTCCATTCAAGCCGGAGAGATTGTTATTTTGTACGTTGGCGGTTTGCTGCTTGCATGGATTGCGGTCATTGCCGCGTCTGTTTCGCTGTTCCGGTTAAAGCCGAGGGAAATTCTTTCAAAAATGAGCTGACTATACAATTACTTTAATACTGCAGTGATAAAAATATATATATAATTACTATAATTATACTTGATTTTTCTGTATGTTTTTGATACGATTGAATCAAACAAGCAGAAGGATGTGGGATTATGTCGTTGTTTCACAGAACTTTTTTGTACCTTACACGGAAACGTGTGAAGACAATCAGCTTATTTTTCATTGTTTTAGTGATTGCAACACTGGCACTTTCGTCGGTTGCACTGAATAGTGCGCTGGAAATCGCACAGCTCAATGTACAGGAAGCGTTGAACGGGTGTCTGATCGTAACATCAAATTATGATAAAATAAGCAACTGGACAGTGATATCCAATGAAGCGGGGATGTACACACGGTTTATTGGCGACGGTCCCACGAAAGAGTTGGCAGAAACGATGGCGCAGGAGTTTGACGATCTGCGCGGATACAATCTGTCGGGCGATGATCGTGTGCGCGTGTTCAAGGCGCTGGACGGTAATCCGCAGAATGGCTATGATCTTTCTCACATTGCAGTGGGAATTAATTCGTATGATGCAAAGCTTATGGCCGAAGCAAAAGCGAGCGGGTTTGTACATACCGATACTCTTACATCCTTTAACGTGCATGTCTGCACCGATTCCTCGCTGGATTATCGCTTTATGGAAAACGACGTGCGGCTTGTGAAAGGCCGCCATATCAACGACAGTGAAACAGGCGTTGTGATCATCAATGAGGAACTCGCTGAATTTAACGGTCTGCAAATCGGGGATATGATTTATATTCGAGACAGAAACCTTGATCTGTATGAAGAAGGGAAGACCGAGGCTGTTTTTGCACCGGTAGAAATTGTCGGTTTGTTTGAGGTGATCAAAGAAGAGACTGTTGAGTTTTCCTGCGATGCACTTGAAAACATGATGTTTATCACAGAAGGCACACGTGCGATCTATGATGTCAAATACAGCCAAATCGCAAGTCCGTTTACGCACATTCACTTTTATGCGAATCGTCCCGACAGTCTTGATCATATGATCAGGCAGGTACAGTCGCTTCCTGCATTTGAAGAAGACAGCGACTATGTGGTGACAGTTCGCAACGAAGCACTTCATGCGATCAAAGGGCCGCTTCAAAGCATCACACAGATTGTTACCGTTTTGATCGTGCTGATACTGATTGTGGGCGTGATTATTTTGGGCCTTGTGCTCTCTGCACGGATCAAAGAGCGTGTGCGTGAAACCGGCATTTTGCTCTCTATGGGTGTGAAAAAGGCAAATATTTTGATGCAGTATCTTGCGGAAACGACAGTAATTGTGCTTCTTGCGTGTACGCTATCGATTTTTACCAGCAGACTGATTGCCCAAAATGTCGGAACAGCAATGCTTCGGGACACTGTTAACAGTGGAATCGAAAGCTATACCCAACAGCTTGAAGTGGAAGAGCGGATAAACAATGAGAATGTAGAAGCAGAAGAAACACAAAATCTGACAAAACTCACTGTTTCCATTCAAGCCGGAGAGATTGTTATTTTGTATGTTGGCGGTTTGCTGATGGCGTGGATTGCGGTCATCGCCGCGTCTGTTTCGCTGTTCCGGTTAAAGCCGCGGGAAATTCTTTCGAAAATGAGTTAGAAGGAGAGATCTGTTATGTCAATTATGGAAGTTCGCTCTGTTACATATTCCTATGACGGAACAAAGAATGTGTTGGATGATATTTCCGTTTCATTTGAGGAAGGAAAAGTATATGCAATTTTAGGTCCGTCCGGATGTGGAAAAACGACATTGCTGTCTTTGCTCGGCGGACTGGATGTGCCGACAAAAGGGACCATTTTGTTTGATGGAACAGATATCCGGCAAACGGGTTTAGGAGCACACAGAAGTGAACATGTATCGTTTATTTTTCAAAATTACAATTTAATTGACTATATGACACCGCTTGAAAATGCGGCGCTGTCTGCAACGAAAGAAACTGCAATGGCAGCGCTGAAACGTTTGGGACTGACGGAAAGTGAGATCAAGCGAAATGTGTTAAAACTATCAGGCGGCCAGCAGCAGCGTGTTGCCATTGCGAGAGCACTTGTTGCAAATACACGGGTTATTTTAGCAGATGAACCGACCGGAAACGTCGATGATGCAATGTCTGTTGAGATTACAAACATTTTAAAAGAAAGCGCGAAGGAAACCGGCAAATGCGTCATTATTGTTACGCATTCGATTGATCTGGCTAAAGAAGCGGATACTGTTTTGGTCTTGAAAAACGGTGTTCTTCAAAAGCAGCGCCCGGCTGAACTTGAAACAGAATCAAATTGATCGAATGGGTGTCGGTCAAGAAAGGATGTGACGCACATGTCACCGCTGCATAGAGCATTTTTATATCTCACACGAAAGCGCGGGAAAACAATCCTGTTGTTTTTGATTATTTTGGTGATTGCCACGCTGGCACTTTCCGCTATTTCATTAAAAGGTGCCGTTCAGACTGCGCAGCTGAATGTGCGGGAATCATTGGGCGGCAGCTTTTATGTGGAAGCCAATACGAAAAACTATAACAAATACGACTACGATGAAGAAGCCGGAAAACGTATTTTTGTTGGAAAGATGCCGACAAAGGAACTGGCAGAATCCATCTCGAGTCAGTTGGACGGTTTGTCTGGTTATTGTTTAACGCGTACTTGGCGTGCGCGGATGAGCAAGGAAGAGGGCGGAAAAGATGTTGATTTGGTTCCGGGAACTGCGGGCCCGCTCGATCTGCTGATGCAGGAACAGGCCAAGCAGGAGGATAGTCAGACTGATATTTATATTACGCTTGGTGTTGACATTTGCACTGATTCTGCGTTTCATCCGTTTTTTATGAATCAATCGATTTTACTGTCGCAAGGCCGCCATATAACGGAAGAAGATAACGGTTTTATTTTAATCAGTGAAGATTTGGCGCAAAAAAATGGATTAGCAGTGGGCGATACCGTTTATTTGCGAGATCAAAACAGTGTGCTGAAAGAAAATAAAATAGAACAGCCGACATATGCGTCCGCAACCATTGCCGGGTTGTTTTCGATTAACGGAACATCCGAATCGGAATCGGGATATACTTCTGCGGAAAATCTGATTATTACTACACAGAATACAGTGAAATCCTTTACTGTTGCATCGGATGAAGAACTTGAAAAATACGATCAGATTCACTTTTTTGCAGAAGACCCGGCTGATATTGAATCGATGATGAAAATTGTTGAACGACGTGATGATTTTTATCGAACGATTGATTTTATCGCGTATGCCAATAATGAACGTGTTATTGCGGTGGAAGGACCGCTTTCGAGCATCAATCGTCTGGTTGATTTTTTAATTTTGCTGGTGTTTGCAATCGGCGTGATCATACTATGGCTGGTGCTTTCATCGCGGATTAAAGATCGGATTCATGAAACCGGCATTCTCCTTTCTGTCGGACTGCGAAAAGTGAATATTCTTGCACAGTATCTCGTGGAAATCACAGTGGTGACACTGCTTGCATGTACGGTGGCGATATTCAGCAATATGCTGATTTCCAATATGACAGAAGATTTTCTGCATAGCACACTCACAACGACAATACAGCAGCAACAACAGGAAACATCCACTGTTATACAGCCGGATAATACAATAAATACACCTGCTGCACCAACGATTGTCGGAAATACACAGCAAGAGAAATCGCTCACTGAGATTTCGGTGACAATGGAACCCATCCATATTTTCATTTTGTATGGTGCAGGGCTGCTGTTATCCTGGGTTGCTGTTATAGCGGCATCCGTGTCACTGTTTAGGCTGAAGCCGCGAGAGATCTTATCAAAAATGAGTTGATTGTTTTGTTTGATACAAAGGCTGCATGTTGCATGCAGCCTTTGTGTTTTGTACATCAAAAGAGAGCGGATTCGTTACATTTTGTTTTAAAGAAAACGATGTTTTCATCACAATCGAAGTCTATAATAAAGACAGAAAGATTGGAGGTGCCAAAAATGAAAGAACGTGTTTGGCTGATTACTGGAGCAGCAGGGCACCTTGGCAGTGTAATTGCAAATATGCTTGCACAAAAAGGCGAGCGGGTTCGCGGACTTGTGCTGCCGAATGATCAAAATGCGCGTTTTTTGCATACAGATATTGAGTTGATTGAAGGGGATGTCTGTATTCCGCGTACACTGATTCCGTTTTTTGCATATGATCCGCAAACACAAATTCCTGTGCTGATTCATGCCGCCGGCATTGTGTCGATTTCGTCTAAGAGCAATGCGGCGCTGTTTCGGGTGAATGTAGAAGGAACACAGAACATTGTCCATATGTGCAAGCAGTATCAGGTTCCGCGCATGATTTATGTCAGTTCTGTTCATGCAATTCCCGAGAAAAAACGCGGAGAAGTAATCACGGAATCTGACGTGTTTGATCCTGATCTGGTACGCGGACAGTATGCAAAATCAAAAGCAATCGCAACCAAATATGTGCTGAGCCAAAGCGGAACGGGATTTTCCGTTTCCGTTGTGCATCCGTCCGGAATCATTGGTCCGGGAGATCACGGAAACGCGCATTTGACACAGCTTGTGATTGATTATTTGAGCGGAAGGCTGTATGCCTGTGTGAAAGGCGGTTATGATTTTGTCGATGTGCGTGATGTAGCCAAAGGAATCATCTCGTGCGTTGACCGCGGAGAAAACGGCGGTTCTTATATTCTGTCGAATCGGTTTTATGAAATCCGTTCGTTTTTGGATGTGCTGCAATCGGTGTCACAGGGCAAAAAAATCAAAACAGTTTTGCCGATGTGGCTTGCAAAAGCGACCGCACCGCTTTCTGAATGGTACTACCGCCGTTTAAAACAACCGCCGCTCTATACGCTTTATTCCTTGAAAACACTCGAAAGCAACGGCCTGTTTTCTCATAAGAAGGCAGATGATGCATTGTTTTATCATCCAAGGCCGCTCGAAAATACATTGCGTGACATGACCTCATTTTTAAAGCAAACGGATCGAATCAAAGAAAAAGCACTTGTCAAGCGAAAACAAAAGAAACTCCAATATCAGCGATAAACAAACCCACCGCGCGGAGAAAAAAGGTGATTCTTCGCGTGGTTTTTTCTTAGGAAAAAAAGTTTCCAAATTGATTGTATTCGATGAAAAAACATGATATTCTATAGTTATCTGAATTCTTTAATACATTAAAGGGTGTGTGTAATGAAAAAGACAGAAGTATTTGACAAAATTCGCGGTGGATTGATCGTTTCGTGCCAGGCGCTTCCGGAAGAGCCGCTTCACAGTTCGTTTATCATGGGAAGAATGGCATATGCGGCAATGCTGGGCGGTGCTGTTGGCATTCGTGCAAATTCCGTTGAAGATATCACGGAGATGAAAAAGCTTGTGGATCTTCCGATTATCGGTATCATCAAGCACGATTGTGACGACAGCCCTGTGCGGATTACGCCGACAATCGAACAAGTGGATGCACTTGTGGCATGCGGCGTTGATATTATTGCAACTGATGCAACCGATCGAATTCGCACAAAAGGCGTAACACTTGACGCGTTTTTCAAAGAAGTTCGGGAAAAATATCCGGATCAGCTGTTTATGGCAGACTGTGCAACGTTTGAAGAAGCGCTTCATGCACAGGAAATCGGGTTTGACTTGGTGGGCACAACGCTTCGCGGATATACGGAAAACACAAAAGGTATGCAGATTCCCGACTTTGATCTGCTCAAAAAATTGACAGCTGAACTTCATGTCGGTATTATCGCAGAAGGCGGAATCTGGTCGCCTGAACAGCTTCGCAGAGCGATTGACTGCGGCGTACTGGCTGCTGTTGTCGGAACGGCAATCACCCGTCCGATGGATATTACAAAACGGTATGTGGAAGCGCTCAAATAATGCTTGATGAAAGGAAAGAGTTTGATGGCGCAGGAACGATTTGAAAAACAGCTTGACTTCCTGATTTTGATCGACAAAATGAAAAACATTGAGCGGCAGACACTGATTGCAGATGGTTCCCGCCGGGAAACAGATGCAGAACATTCCTGGCATATTGCAGTGATGGCGCTGTTATTAAAAGAATATGCAGCAGAAACGATTGATGTCGATCGTGTGGTTCGTATGCTGCTTGTGCACGACTTGGTTGAGGTATATGCCGGCGATACATTTTGTTATGATGTGCAGGGAAATCTCGACAAGCAAAAACGTGAGCAGGAAGCGGCTGACCGGCTGTTTTCTATGCTTCCGGACGATCAGCGGGACGAAATCCGCGGATTGTTTGAAGAATTTGACCGTATGGATACACCGGATTCACGCTTTGCTGCTGCATTGGATCGATTGCAGCCAATCATCAACAATCATTTGACAAACGGCCATACCTGGCGCAAAGGGCATGTAAAAAGCGTACAGGTGTATGAACGAATGGCGCCGGTGAAGCAAGCCACCCCTGAACTTTGGCCGCTTGTAGAACGTATTGTTGCGCATGGTATTGAAATCGGCGCCTTAGAAGAATGAAAGGAGCGCACGACAAATGAAAACGATTCTGCTTGTTCCGCTGGACGAGCGTCCATGTAATTATCAGTATCAGTCCTTGATGGTGAAAGATACGGACTTCACCGTAAAACTGCCGCCGCTTTCGATTCTCGGAAAGAAAAAGACACCCGGCGATCCTGATCGGATTTTTGACTGGCTGTATGAAAATGCGGCAGATTGCGATGGTGCAGTCATTTCGATTGACGCGCTTGTTTATTCGAGTATTCTGGCGTCCAGACTTCATCAAGACCCGCTTTCGGTGCTTTCTGCCCGCATTGCACGTCTGCGTGATTTAAAAGCAGCGTTTCCGTCATTAAAGCTGTTTGGCTTTACACTGATTATGCGGAATCCGCGCTATTCAAGCGGCGATGAAGAGCCTGATTACTATGAATATTGGGGTCGTGAAATTCATCGGTACGGCGTGATCCGCCACAAAATGGAGCTTTCGATTGAAACGCAGGAAGAGCGGGAAGAGTATGACGATATTTGCCGCCGCTTGCCGCAGGAATACTTAAACGACTATCTTTCCCGGCGTGAAAAGAACATCGAGATCAACAAAATGGCGATTGATCTTGTGCGGGACGGCATTTTGGATTTTATGATTGTGCCGCAGGATGATTCGAGTCCTTATGGATTGACAGCGAAAGATCAGCAGGTTGTGCGCAGCTATATTCGAAGCACGCATACACAGCTTTCGGTTTACATGTATCCGGATGCAGACGCGGTAGAGAATACATTGATTGCGCGTATGATCAATGAAGCAAACGGTGTGCGTCCGCTTGTATATGTCAAATATGCAAGTGCGCTCGGCAGCAGTGTAATTCCGCTTTATGAAGACCGGCTTGTGAATGAAACAATCAAATATCAGATTCTTGCAGCCGGCGGACTGGTTGCATCCAGTGTGCAGGAAGCAGATCTGGTGCTGATGATCAACACGCCGGGCGGTAATCCGAAAGAACACGGAATTGACAAGCCGATTCCGCCCAGCATTGAATATGATGCATACCGCAATCAGATCGAGCAGGTGGAATATGCAGCATATGCAATGGAAACACTGCATAAACCGGTGTGCTTTGCGGATGTGGCATATGGAAACGGCGGCGATCCGGAACTGCTTTCACTGCTGAAAGAAAAAGGAATTCTTTATTCTGTTGCAGGGTATGCAGGTTGGAATACCTCATCCAATACGCTTGGAACCACGATTCCGATGGCAATGATTTTTTGCATCTACGGTCCGCGCCGTGCGCACGAAGAATTTCTTGCGGCACGGTATCTCGAGGATATCGGATATATGGCATTTGTACGGCGTGAAGTCTGTACAGAAGAACTCCAAAAGCGAGGACTTAATTATTTCTTGGTGGACGGCGAGGAAGGGCAGATTGCATCTATCGTCAAAGAGAAATTGCAGGCATTTGCAGATCAAATGCTGTGCGATGATACACATCATGTGGTGCTTAAGACGTGCAGAATGCCATGGAACCGCATGTTTGAAACAGAGATCCACGTGTGTTTTGAGTAAGAAAATACCGACGATCTGTCAGTATTGATATTTTTAAAAGGAGGATGCTTAAGGCATCTTTATCAAAGAGAAGTACATTTTCAGGTCGCGCCGGGTTCGTTTTGGCGGCAGCCGGAAGCGCAGGTGGACTCAGAAATATCTGGAAGTATTCTTTTGTCGGTGTTCTTTCTTCGATTATTCCGATCATCATTGTTTGAAACAGTCATTTCAATCTTTAATGTTTGTTGTCATTATCAAATATGTTGCACCGCTGTGTATTGTTGCAATTTTGATTTTCTCCGTGTTGAACACGTTTGGTATCATTTCATTGTAACATTCATTGCGATATCCTTATCGCATATGCAGGAGAGTTTCTCCCACTTCTTGACAAAACAAAGGTGCTGTGCTATATTATATCACAGTACCTGCGAATATAGTTTAACGGTAAAACTCCAGCTTCCCAAGCTGGCGTTACGGGTTCGATTCCCGCTATTCGCTCCATCATTTAGAGCCGGAAAACCCAGTAAATACGGGCTTTTTCGGTTCTTTGTTTTTGCCGTTTTTCCGGATTTACCGTAGTTTTACCGTAGTTTTTGCATTTTCAGTGTAAAGGCACATTGTAAACCGTTATCGTTGTAAATATTATATCATGCCTTTCGGATTTTGTCTATTTACAAAACAGGTTCAGCATGGTATAATATTTATCGTATTTTACCCTTTTTATTTTGTGTCCGGCTGTTTGACAGTCGGGCATTTTTTATGTACTTGAAATAGCACGAAATGCCCGTTATATCGTTAGCAACCCGGTTTTCTTCGATGAGGGTATAGCCTTTCGGTATATATGGCTTGCCTCCTTGCAGTGCTTTTTTGTCCTGCTTGCTTGCGTTCGTATAAATAATAGTCGGCTGTTTAAGATTCCGGCTTTCCGTCCATCGTTTGCCGGTGCGGCTGCGCGTTTCTTTCATGAGATAGTCGGCCAGATTGCTGTAGTCCGTGTCATGAGAGTAAAGCGTCTGAATTTCCACGTTACCCGCTCCGGGTGTCTTTTCCCATTGTGCTATTACTTCTTCCGCGCTGATCCGCGACATGATAACATGATGATGCAGCCGTTTTCCCTGGTATTCCGTGACGGCTATAAACTTCACGTTTTCAAGATTGGCTTTTTTCCTGCTGTAATTGATTCGGCGAATGAAGTTTGACAGATACCGCATTGCTTCTTCCGGGGTCGGTTCGTCTGCATATGGTAACGTCAAATACAGATCGCCGGGAACAAAATTCGCATTGATTTTGCGGCGAAAGTGTTTGATGCGGTTTATTTCATTCAGCTTTGCTTGCGCTTCTGTTGTGGGTGCTCTGCGTGGCTCTCTGGGCACTGTCTTTCCACGTTCCCGAACAGAAAAATATGTTTCATGTTCTAAAACGTCACCGGCTTTGATTATTTTTTTATACAGCGGCATAGCTTTTTCACTTCCGTTTCGTTCTTGTTTTAATTGATTTATCAAGACCACAAAAGGCCGTGAAGCCTTGAAAAATCAAAAATATATGACGGCTGCGCTCCTTACGCGCGCGCGGGAATATTAACATTTTTCAACACGTTTAAGCCCTGCGGGCGGGAAGCGCAGAAAAAAAGGTGCAAAAAAGGGCGGTCACCCGCCCGGTCGTTTCCTTGCTCCGGAAAGCAAGGGGCTATGTTTCAAGTGTATTTTTGATAGCGTCTTTGTTCTTCGCACAACGCCTTTGCAACTTGGTATAGTGTATCAAGCTGCTTGTTGTTCAGCGTGTGGACAAGCTTTTCAATGTTGCTTGTCTGCGGCCTTGATTGCTGTTTTTCTTTTGTGCAGTCGCACGTTTCGCCCGGATCGAGCGCAGCGCCGCAGTTTGGACAGATTCTATATAGCATGAAAAGCACCTCTTTTCTCAGTATGGCAAAAGTAATTCTTCAAGGATTTCCGACTGCTGCGAAAGCATGTGCACCAAAATTCTGACGCTGTCGGCCGCTTCTCGTCCCTGCATGTTTCCCGCTTGAATGTTCGCGGCCGTGCCGGACAGCGCCGCCGCAATGAAGCGCAGCTGCTCCAACGGTGTGAACAGCTTTTCGATTCCTACACATTTACATTCCGTTCTTTTCATGTATTTCATCCTTTCTATTTTGACGAACCCGCTCGAATGCGGGTTTGTTTTTTTATCGTGCATTTCTGATGTGATGTATGATCGTTTGCCGGTCGGTTTCTTCCAGATCGGCGCGGTTGTCCACGCCGTTTAGGTAGGCGAACAGCGTTTCCATGGAAATGAGAACCTTTCTTCCTGCATAGCGGCAGGGAAGCGCGCCGGACTTCACGGCCATCCGCAAAGAATGTTCCGTTACGGCTGTGTGCGGGTCGATGATCCGCAATTCCTGAATTGCTTCTTTGATTCCGCGAATTTTGGGGGCTGTCTGCATAATCATGTTTTACACCTCGGCTTTCTGGTTTGCGATATCGGTTAACGCCTTGAGATAGAGGAAAAACGGGATTGTGCCGGTTTCCGGGTCTGCAAAGCTTTTTATGTACGCTTTTTCCTGCTCGGTCAGCGCGTGCCGGTGTGTCCGGCGCGGCTTCACCGAAATTTCCGCTTCGTTCATCGTGCTTTCGCTCCTTTCTGTTTCTTCCTGCGTCTGAGTTCGTGTCTGATCTCGTTTGCAAGATAGGTTTCAAGCAGGACTGCGGCGGCAATGCCGATCCATACAAGAATACTGCTCATACTGCTGTTCATTGTGCTCCCTCGCTTTCCGGTTATGATACGGCGGGTTTTATGATTTCTTCCGGCTCAACTCCCAGAGCGGCCGCAATCTTTCCGATTGTTTTTGGTGTCACGTCATTTCCGCGCTTTGCTTTACGCAATGAGGACATTGAAATGTTTTTCTCTAATTCCTTTTGTGTTTTTCCTCTTTTCGCAAGGAACAACTCAAACTTTAATACATCAAGTTTCATGCTTTTCGCTCCTTTTGGCTCAAAATGAGCTATTGTTTAATTGGAGTATAGCTCATTTCGCTCTATTTGTCAATATCTATTGCGCATTTTGTTCCATTCCGCTATTATAAATTTGGTGGTGATATTATGAATGTTGTAGGAACAAGACTTCGAGAGCTTCGACAAAATTCATCTATGACGCAAGAACAGCTTGCGCATAAATTATCTGAAATAACGGGTGTGAACATTTCTACTCGCACAGTCAGCGGATATGAAACAGGAACGAGAGAACCGGACATCCGCACGTTAGTTTCTATTGCATCATATTTTAATATTTCTCTTGATTGGCTTTTGGGTATATCGAATCGAATGGAACGCGCTTCTGAACCTGCTCCCGATGAAAAATATTTATCATTTCCCGAAATTTCATTTATGATAAGAGATTTTTCAAAGCAGTTAAATGCAATCTCAATGAAAGCGGAGCAAAAAGGGATTTATTTCGATATGTTTAGTGAAGATTTATCGCCGCTTCATCCATATGCAAAAGATTATATATTGCATGAGGTCAAACGATGTATGAACCGCTGCGACTGGTTTTTAGAGAATATAGACAGCTTCAAACTTTCTAATGATTGTTTTAACGGTGACTTGATAGAAAGATATTTTTCGCGTGATTAAAACTAAAAAAGCGGGGTGCTTGTAATGGCATGGACTAAACCTTATAAGAACGGGAATGTGCGCATTTGTGTTTCTGACGGTCTGGACGCGAACGGCAAGCAGATTGTACACGCCAAAACATGGCATCCTGACCCGAACAAGACCAAAGCCCAGAACGAAAAGGATCTGCAGAGGGAAAAGGTTTTGTTTGAATCCCAGTGTAAAGGCAAAACACCGGTAAAAAACGTCAAGTTTCAAGCGTTCTGCGAAACCTATTTACACGAAATCGCGCCCATCAAGCTGAAAACGAGGACGGTCAAGAGTTACCGCGACTTCACAAAACGCATTTTTCCGGCGCTCGGCCATGTGCCGCTTGGGAAGCTGACGGCGCGGAAGATTCAGCAGTTTGTCACAGCTATGGCACAGCCGGGGGCGAATCCGCGAACCGGGGAAGCGTTCACAAACAAAACCATCCGCAACTATATTTCGTTTTTGTCTGAGGTGCTTTCCTATGCCGTTCAGCAGGGAATCATACAGTCAAACCCGTGTGACAGCGTGATAAAGCCGAAAATCAAACAGTCAGAAAAGAAAATCTATACACAGGATGAAATGCAACGGTTTCTTTCGGCACTCGACACTGATCCGAAAGTTTCCGCAAAATACCGCGCGTTTTTCTATGTTGCGGTTTACACCGGATTCCGCAGCGGGGAAATGCTCGGGCTTCGGTGGTGTGACGTTGACTATGCCCGGCATCTGATCTCGGTTGAACAGGCGCTTTCCTACACGCCGGAAACAGGAAAATTCTTTGATGATCCGAAAACAGATCAGTCAAAACGAACCGTCATGTGCAGTGAGGATGTTTTCACGGTTCTCTCCGTACTGGAAGCGGAACAGGAGAGAAAAGGCACGCGTGAAGCCGGTCTGGTATTCGTCAACGATCTGGGTGAGCCGCTTCAGGCAACAGCTATTAACAACTGGCTGAAACGGTTCTGTGAGCGGTATGATCTCCCGTATTACGGCGTGCATATGTTCCGGCATTTTCACGCAACGGTTTTGGCTATGGCCGGCATCGATCCAAAAACGATCTCGCTTCAGCTCGGGCATTCACAGGTGAGCACGACAATGAACATTTACGCACACGCATTTTCTCGCGCTCAGATGGTGTCAAGCCAATTTGCTAAGGAACTCGGGCACAAGCTTTCATAATTACAGGACAAAAAGAAAAGAGCGGGGAAAACCCGCTCTTTTTGTGTATTTGTGCAGTTGACTGCATTATGCGGAAACGCCCACGCGCACGCACGCAGACGGATTCCACGCAAAGTCTACCACGGTCAGACAGCGCATTGTATTTGCGGCAGACAGGAAGCCGACCGAACGGTCAACCTCAATCACCGGGTTCATTGCAAACCGTACATAAAGCTGTTTCGGGTCTACAATGTAAATTTCGTTGTCTGCGCAGTATTCGGAAATGTTGATTTCCTTTTTCATGAAGTGGGAAGCACCGTCAGCCATGCTATAGGCATATTCATTCGTGCCCTTGAACAGTCCTACGGTATTGTATGCCGTGTTTGCGTTCATGAGCAGAATTGCGTTTCTTGCGTACTTCTGCGGCAACAGGGAAAGACCTTTTGCCACGTCTGCGGCTGTGATTGAGCCGGAAACCTCGACTTCGTTTGTGTTCGGTGTCCATGTGAGGTGCTGCAAGCCGTTGTGCGGTGCAGTGCCTTCACTTCCTGTGATAAACGTACTTTCGAGCGTTTCGACCACTTCGGCCGCGCAAGTGTCGGACATCCACGACGTAAACTGTTCGGCGGTCATGTGCTCCACTGCTGCGCTGTACTGGATTGCACGCATCAGTTCTTTTCCTGCAAGGTCAAGGCTCGACAGGGTAGGCGCATCGGCGCCCACGGCTTCAAGTTCCGTTTTCCATGTAGCTGTATTGGTGCTTGCAATCGGGACTTTCACCGTGCCTGCACCGGTGATGTACATCACGTTTGCACGGCTTAAAAGATCGCTGTATTTTTCATTGCGAATCATCTGATTAAAGATTTCGACCGGCATGACAGCGTCCGCGCCGCTTGTTTTCAGTCCTGCGCGTTCTTCTGTTGTCAAGTTCTTCATTGTACCGGTGGAAATGTATTTCTGAAATGCTCTTAATTCGATATTGTCCATTTTCTCCCTCTTTCCGCGCGCTTGTTGGGGCGCTTTTTCTATCGTTTGGCCGTTTCCGTTGGCAACCGCTGCGGCATCTTTTCGCCTTTTTTCGATAATGCCGCGCAGTTCTACTTCCAACTCAGCGAACCGGCGCAAATTGTCTTTTGCTCTTTTTACGTCATGTTTTCCGACTGTGCTTTCCCACTGGGAACGGATTTCGAGCATTTCCCTGTAGATCGGGTCGCGCTCGTCAATTCTTTTGCGGGCAATCATCGGCAGAGCAGCGTTTCTTTCTTTGGCTTTCTTGACTTCCTCCCGGGTCATGAAATCCTCTGGTTCTGCGTTCTGCACGCTGTCATATTTGCGCATTCTTGATTCAATATCCGCAAGAATGCTGCGTGTTTCGGCGGCTCTGTACTCGTTTCTGTCGGCTTCTGCGCGTGCTTCAAACTGATTCCGTGCGAATACTTCCGTTTGTTCATACGCCGGGAAGCTTACCAGAGAAACGTCATACAACCGTGAAATCTTTGTAATTCTGCGGGTTCTCGTTGTTTCGTCCCATTCCTCACCGGCTGCGACGAACGCGAACGACATTTTATCAACCAACCCGCTCTTTACATCTTCGTAAAGGCTGCGCGCTTCTTCTGATCCGCTCATATCTGCGGAAATAAAAAGCCCGTGTTCATCGACAGACAGGGAAAGCGAATTGTTTCGCGTCCGCGCCAGTACGCGGCCTTGGTGATCGTATCGCAGTACAACGTCCGAAAGGTCCGCATCCATAAGCGCGTTTTTGTCGATGATCTCGCCGTATTCATACCCGGTGAGCGGGTCACTGTATAAAACGGTTCTCTGCTCAAACACAAGAGCATAACCCGAAATTTTGTTGCTCTCTCCGGCTTCCCAGTTAGAGGAGCGAAATTCTTTGTTTTTGTCCATGTGTTCACCATCCTTTTGTTTGGCTCGCTCCGCTTTCAATCCTCCCGGCCTGCATAACGCCGCACGTTAAACAGGGAAAACGGCTGCTTTTATAGGCTAACGCTCGTTTTTTTCGGGCGGTCAGCTGCTTTGAAATGCTTTTTTGATAATTCCGATAAAATCCGGATATCTCCGAACAAGTCCGTGAAAATCTGATCGGCAGGGGGGTCATGTGCCCGTGGAGAGGAAAGACTATAGGCCCTTTCCGGTCGGGAACTACCCGCTCACGGTGTCTGAATGGGGGGGACTTCCGCAGAATCGTTCTGCTGTCTTTCTTCTTCTCGTCCTTGTTTCAATCCGTCCCGGAACGCTTGCATTTGTGCCATTTTCACAAGGCAAACAATTTCATGAATGAACGCGTCGTTTTGTTCCTGCGGCAGATCGAGCAGCATTATTCGCAGATTCACGCGCTTTGCATATTCCCAGAATGTTTCTTCCTGTTGTGTTTTCACCCATTCGTGCAAATGGTCGAGTAGCTCCATTGCTTTTTCATTCTGCATTTTGTCTGATCTCCTTTTCATTTTGTTTTATACTCTCAGGCCTCGGAAGCGTGCGCAGATTTCAACTGCTTTATTGATCCATCGGTACACGGTTCTTTCTGTTGTCGGTGTGTCATACGCCACACGCTTTACGCGCAGCCCGTAGGTTTCGCGCTTTGCCGCCTTTCCTGCGTCTGGGAAGTATATTTCTTTCACTGCATTTACAATGTGCTCTTTGTTTTGTTTCCTGAGAATGAAAAAGGTTTGTTCAACGGCTTCCACGTCTTTCTTTTCTGCGGCTGTTTTGGGAACGGCTCTTTTGCTCTCTACAGCTGCATAATACCGAAACGCCGCTATGATATAGTCCCGTCCATTCATTTTTTCACCCGCTCATTTTAACGAATTTTTTTGCCGTAGTTTGCCGTAGTTTTACCGTAGTTTTTACGAAACAGCACCAAAAAAGACGAAACAACATTGAGAGAATCACTCAAAAAACGCCTATTTATCTGGGTTTGCAGTTGAATGCAAAATGACGTTTTTGACATCTTAACGGGTTCGATTCCCGCTATTCGCTCCAATAAAAGCCGTACTGCATAACTTGCAGTGCGGCTTTTATTCTTATATCAAAACAAAAATACATCATGATGTTTTGCGGATATTTGTTGACAAAGAGTGATATTCATGGTACAATGCGCTCAAACATATCTAATACATATTTTTTTAAAAAAGGAGGGGTTGCTTCTATGACCGCAAAACAACCGATCTATAAACGGGTCTATTCGGACATCCGCAAGAAGATCGAAACCGGCTATTACCCGGTAGGCGTCTTATTGCCGCCCGAGCCTGCGCTCGAAAAAGAATATGACGTCAGCCGTACCACGGTGCGAAAAGCGGTAGACCTCTTGATGAAAGATCAGTTTGTGAGCGTCAAACAGGGATACGGAACCGAAGTGATCCGCAGTAAAGCCGCGCAGAAGCTCAATCAGGTGACCTCTGTGTCACAGACGCTTGCGAACATGGGATATCGGGTAGGCGTCAAAAGCAGTTATATTCAGCGCATCAAAGCGGATGCGTTTTTGGCAAAGGAACTTCAGATTTTAGAAGGCGAGCCGGTGCTGGTGATCAACCGGATTCAAACGGCAAATGACATTCCGATTACGATTGCAAAAAACTATATTCCGGAAAAAAAGGTGCCCGGCCTGTTTGAGGAAAAGGAACCGATTTTATCACTCTATCAATATTTGAGTGAACGGTACCAGATTGCGATTACAGGGTTAAACGACCGGATCAGCGCATGCAACGCAACGTTTGAGGAGGCAAGCGCGCTGCAAACCGAGCCGCAGACCGCACTGCTTACGGTGCATCGCATTTGTTATTCGGGCAGTGAGATTGTTGAGATGGACGATGTCAAGATTTTGGCAAGCTATTATAAATATCAAAGTGTGCTGTAAAAGGAGAAACGAATCATGAAACTGTCAGACATCCAAAGAATGATTGACATCAGTGCGGTTCGCACAGACGTCACCGAACAGGAGATCGACGAGCTGGTGGCGGCGGCAGACCGGTCAAAAGTATTCTGGAGATCGCGTATTTGACAGACGATGAAATCAAACGAGGCGCTGAAATCGCCGTGCAGGCAGGCGTTGCCTATGTCAAAACGGGAACCGGATGGGCAGGAAAGCCGACGACGGTGGAAACGATCCGTTTGATTAAACAGACGATCGGCGACGCGGCGAAGATCAAAGCGGCAGGCGGCGTGCGTGACCTGCGGACGATTTTTGAGATGACAGAGGCGGGATGCAGCCGCTTTGGCATCGGGATTCGCAGCGCCATTCGCATCATGGAGGAAGCAGCGGCGCTCGGCGCAGGGACATTGGCGTTTGAGGAAGTCATGCGGGCACAAGCGAACGCATAACCGGAGGTTGAGCGATGGAGTATCTATTGGCATATGATCTGGGAACGGGCGAATTGAAAACGAGCCTGTTTGACAAAACCGGTCAGTCGAAGGGCTATGTGTTTACCGACTATCAAACATACTATTCCGCAAAGGAGTATCGGGAGCAAAAACCGGAGGACTGGTGGAATGCGGCGGTGCAGTCTACGAAAAAGCTGATAAACGATACCGGCGTTTCCAATACGGAGATCAAAGCGCTTGCCGTTTCGGGACATAGTTTAGGCGTTGTACCGATCGGATATGACGGCACACTGCTGCGTTCACTTGTCCCGATTTGGAATGATGCGCGGGCGACAGCACAGGCGCATGCGTTTTTTGAAACGATTGACGAAAAACGCTGGTATCAAGAAACGGGCAACGGCTTTCCCGCGCATTTATACAGTATTTTTAAAATCATGTGGATGCGCGACCATGAGCCCGAGCGGTATGAACGCTGTCAGTCGTTTATCGGCACAAAGGACTATCTAAACTATAAAATGACAGGCGTGCTGTGTACGGATCACAGTTATGCGTCGGGAAGCGGCGTCTATTCGCTTAAAGAACACGGCTATATTGCAGCGTATATCAAGGCAAGCGGCATTGACCCTGACAAACTGCCACCCATTGTGGATAGTACGACGGTGATCGGGACGCTTTTGCCAGAAGCGGCACAAGCGCTTGGCCTTTCTGTGGATACAAAGGTGTGTGCAGGCGGCGTCGATAATGCGTGCATGGCGCTTGGCGCGGCGTGCATTGAAAACGGGGATGTGTATACGAGCCTTGGAACATCCGCTTGGATTGCGGTCGCAAGCGATGAGCCGGTGATCGATCAGGAGAAGCGTCCCTATGTGTTTGCGCACTGCATCCCGGGAAAATACGTGTCTGCCACCGCGATTTTTTCGGCAGGCAACAGCCTAAAGTGGGCAAAGGACCAGTTCTTTTATGATCTTGCGCAGGGAGAAGCGAATCCCTATGAGGAGATCGACCGCATGGCAAAAAGCAGTGAGCCGGGCGCGGACGGATTGTTTTTCGTTCCGTCATTGGCAGGCGGCAGTCTGCTGGATGCGAGTGTCCATTTAAAAGGAACGCTGCTCGGCTTGGATTTGCGGCATACACGGGCGGATATCGCGCGTGCGGTATTGGAGGGCGTGTGCTTTCATTTAAAGCTTGCGCTTGATGTACTCATGCAGTATGTTCCGATCCGCGATGAGATGCTCATGGTTGGCGGCGGCGCCAAAAGCGCGGTGTGGCGCACACTGTTTGCCGATATTTACGAAAAGACCATCATCACCACAAATATCGGTCAGGATACCGGCAGTCTGGGCGCGGCGGTGATTGCCGCTGTCGGCGCAGGTTTGTGGGATTCGTTTGAGCATGTGAAAACGCTCCATGTGGTGCAGGGCAGGGAAACGCCCGCGCGCGCACAGGTGCCTTATTATCAAAAGCGGCTTTTGTTGTATCGAACCGTGACACAGACGCTTTGTGATCTTTACGATTTGATGCAGACACAATCAGCAAGAGAGGAATGACAGCAATGAATGCGTTTACATTTGACTCGTTTGCATCGCTGATGGAAGCGTTTAAAGAAGAACTCGCCGATACGCTCGCTTCCATGAACGCATCGTTTCAAAAGGCACAGCGTCATCTCTTTTTGTATCGGGACGGGAAGTATCAGGCGTATTTTGATGAAATCAAGCAGGGCGCGCCGATTGACTGGTACGGCAGAAGCCCGATGTGTCCGCTTCCGTATTTGAGCGCGCTGTATCACGGCACCATCGACGCGGCGGTCGATATGGTGTATGAAAGCTATCCGATCAAGGAAAAAGGACTGATGATCGGCACCGCCACCGAAGCGATCAATTCGCTTGCGGCAATCAAAAAGGTCGTCTACGATGAAAAGCAGTATTCGCTTTCGGACGTCGTGCAGGCGTGTGTGGAGAACTACCAGACACCAGAGCAGTCTTTGATGCGTCATGTGCTTTGGAATGCGCCCAAATGGGGCAATGACGACGATTATGTCGATGCGATCGCAAAAGACCTGCTCGGCTTTTGCTTGACACAGGCGACAGCGTATGAGAGCGCGTCAGGCGGCAAGCAGTTAGGCGGCATTCATCAGCCGCATCCGGTTCCCACAGGTGCTGCGCTCATGGCGACACCGGAGGGCAGATATGCAGGCGCGCCGGTGGCGGTGACACTGACGCCGGAAAGCGGCACGATGCAAAACGGACCGACAGCGGCGCTGTTGTCGGCAAGCAAGCTTTGTTCGTTTGACGTGCAGTGGAATTTCTGCGTCATGGTCAACTACTATTCCTCGGTATTTGAGGGAACAGGCGGAAAAGAAGTGTTCAAAACGCTGCTGCGCACCTATTTTCATCAGGGCGGCATGCAGCATCAGCCAAATGTGCTGAATGTCGAAGACCTAAAAGCCGCACAGCGCGAACCGGAGAAATATAAAGACCTGATCGTGCGGCTGTGGGGCGTTTCGGCGCATTTTGTCGATCTGCCCAAAGAACTGCAGGACGAGATGATTGCACGCGTTGCGTAACAGCTTACAATGACTATACGCAAAGGGGTTCGCACGAATTTGTTTTCCAAAACAATTCAATGCGAACCTCATGCTTTTTGATATCTTCATCGGAATAAGCGCATAGATCACAGCCGATGAAGCAAAATCCGTTTTTTAAATAAAATGAAATGGCATTTTCGTTGCAGCTTTGTGTTTCCAAAACAATTCCGCGGAATCCTTCTGTACGTGCAATATGTTTTGCGGTATTCATGAGCATGGTTCCCACTCCCTGATGTCTGACAGAAGGGAATACCAGTAAGTTGCTAACACGCAGACGGTTGTTCCATGATTCACGGCTTAATTCAATCAGTCCGATGTGACGCTTTTGCTCGTCATAAGCAAAAAAGAGCGAAGGATTTTCCAAAAACGGCTGATTGAGCGCAGATTCAAATCCGCGAAATTCCTTGGATGCAAACGCGCACCGCTCAAACGAAACAGAAAATCCGTTTGCCGACTGTGTAACGGCAGGATGAAAATAATGCTGTGTCTGATATTCAAACCGATATGTTTCACCGGTGTGTTCGGTAATATTCTGTTTTACAATCTCAATCACTCCGTTTCGCCTCCTGCCCAAAAATAAACGGATAAATCGACTGTTTCATCCGGCCGGACATATACGCCTTCTGCTTCTAAGAGTAAGCGCTGTTCGTTGATGCCGCCGAATGCAAATGCACTGCTTAAACCGCCGAACCGATTGACCACACGATGGCAGGGGATCACTCCCGGCTCCGGATTGACATGAAGCGCATATCCCACAACACGCGACATTCTGGGATTGCCGCAAAGCAGTGCAATTTGTCCGTAAGTGGTTACCTTTCCTTTGGGGATTTGTTTGACGATTTGATAAATCTTTTGAAAAACAGCGCCGTTTGCCATGGTACATCTTCCTTTCCGTTTGTTTTGAGTATATCACAAAAAAGACTTGCAGTACAGAAAAAAGAACGGTATAATGTCGATAGAATTTAAAAATCCGAAAGGAGTTTTTTGACTATGTTCGATAGAAATGCTTACGAAAAACGTGTCGAATGGTATCAGCACGACCGGTTTGGCATGTTTATTCACTGGGGACTTTATGCGATCCCGGCAAGAGGAGAATGGGTTCGTTCCACAGAGGAATTGACCATTGAAGATTACGAGCCGTTTTTTAATGAATTTGATCCGGTCGATTATGACCCGAAAAAATGGGCATGCCTTGCAAAAGAAGCCGGCATGAAGTACGCCGTTCTGACTGCAAAACATCACGACGGATTCTGCCTGTTTGATTCAAAACTTACGGATTATAAGTGCACAAACACGAAAGCCGGACGCGATTTGGTACGCGAATACCTGGATGCGTTCCGTGCAGAGGGCATTAAGGTGGGCTTATATTATTCGCTGATTGACTGGCATCATCCGGATTTCCCGCATTACGGCGACTGGCATCATCCGATGCGTAATCATCCGGAGTGCTCGAATGAAAACCGTGATTTTGACCGCTATCTCACCTATATGCACGGACAGGTCCGCGAGCTTTGCGAAAACTACGGAAAAATCGACGTCATGTGGTTTGATTTCTCATACGGCGAAATGACCGGCGAAAAATGGAAAGCGACTGAGCTTGTCAACATGGTGCGCAGTTTGCAGCCGGATATTATTCTTGATAACCGCCTGGAAGTGAGCGGCGAGGGATTCGGTTCGCTTGCAACGGAAAATCCGAACGTGTACAGCGGCGATTTTGTGAGCCCGGAGCAGATCATTCCGCCGAATGGACTGATTGATAATCTCGGTCGTCCGCTCGTTTGGGAAGCCTGCGTTACAATGAACAACAACTGGGGTTACAACGCAAAAGATAAAAACTTTAAACCGGCACCGATGCTCATTAAAAAGCTGGTCGAGTGCGTCAGCAAAGGCGGCAACCTGCTGCTGAATGTTGGCCCGGATGCAAAAGGCAACATCCCGGATGAAAGCGTACAGATCTTAAAAGAAATCGGCGCGTGGATGAAGAAAAACAGTGAAAGTATTGTCGGATGCACAAAAAGCGATCTGCCCAAACCGGAAAACGGAAGAATCACGCAAAACGGCAACACAATTTACTATCATGTGATGGAAAACTCCATCGGCTTTGTTCCGCTTTACGGCATTGAAAAAGACCGTGTGAAACGCATGCGACTGCTTTCGGATGGAAGCGAACTGAAAATTGCGCAGTACTGGACAGTCGGAAACTATCCGGATATTGCATTTGTTGAACTGAGCGCAACACCGCACCTTCCGGATGAAGTGGATACCGTTGTAAAAATTGAATATTAAAAACGGATAACAAAACCTGCGAAGGAACTGCTTTGCAGGTTTTGTTTGATTTGCAGCGATATTAAAATTATATATAAATCATTGTATGCCTGGACTACCCATACACTTCTCTTTATCAAGCCGTTTATTCTTTCGATAGAATAGGCGGTTTTTTTATGTCTGTTTTGCTGCATGTATAACGCTCCGCGCTGCCAACGTGCATTTGAATTTATGAGTACGTAATTCATGCATATTTGCAATAAAAGAAAAAATGTGAAAGCTGCAGGAGATGGGTGTCTATGTTCAGAAAATAATATAGTTTGAATACGATAAGGATTCTCACAATTACGCCTCGGCAGATATCGACAAGACATTTTCTAATTCTCTTAAAAAACACTCGGCAGCTTTTGAAAAAACCTGATATCGTTTCCATATGATCGATGCCTCGGCTTCCATTTTCGGAGATAACGGTCTGAAACACAGATTGCTGTCTCCGCTGACATTGATCAGTTTATCAAAACAGATGGCATATCCCAGCCCTTCTTCCACCAACAAAGACGCATTAAATACCAGGTTATATGTGGCTACTATATTCAGTTTGGTGATATCTTGCCCAAACCAGCCAGACATTGGCCAAGCATCTGTTTTTTGTGCCGACAGAATCAATGGCTTGTCCCATAGATCCTGCGGCTGGATCAGATTTTTCTGAGCCAGTGGTGAGTCTTTACGCATTAGTACACCCCAGGTATCGTGGATCGGCATTTTGATGGAACTGTAAATATTCGTGTCCACAGGGCTGTACACTACGCCAAAGTCGATCAATCCCCGGTCTAAATGCTCATGCACAAAGGCGGCATTTCCGCTGAGGATATGGTAATGAATATCAGGATATTTTTCTTGTATGCTTTTGGCGGCTCTTGCAAAGATACGAATCATATCAGATTCACCAGTGCCAATGTAGACATCTCCGGCAATTACTTCATTGGATAAAGAGATCTCGCTTTCTGTCATGCGGACTAACTCCAGAATTTCTTCTGCCCGCTTTCGCAAAAGCATCCCCTCCTCTGTTAAAAGCACTTTGCGGGAGCCTTTTGTTCCGCGGATTAAAAGCTGTTTTCCAAGTTCTTTTTCCAAGGCTTTTAACTGTGTAGAAAGGGTCGGCTGCGAAAGATGCAACGATTCTGCTGCAGAGGAAATATTCTGTTCTCTGGCCACTGCTAAAAAATACTGTATATAGATTTGCCGGAAGAATGGTATCAAGCCTATATCCATTGGTGGAAAAAACGACATGATTTTTCGATTCAAAAAGAGTGGCTGATATTTTGTACCGGTGTTGTCCCTGCTATTTCCAGTATGGTGCGTAAACTGACCACACCGGCAGAAAAAGTTTTGATTCAGACGCCCGTTTACAACATTTTTTTCAATTCGATTTTGAATAATGGACGGCAGGTTTTGGAAAGTCCGCTTTTGTGGGACGGGCAGCAGTATAGGATTGATTTTGCGGATCTGGAATACAAACTGGCAGATCCCCAGACCAGCTTGATGATCTTATGTAATCCGCACAATCCGGTGGGGAAGATTTGGGACAAGGAGACGCTTTCAAGGATCGGAGAGCTGTGTGAAAAATATCATGTAACGGTAATCTCCGATGAGATCCACTGTGATCTGACTGCACCGGGGTGCAGCTATACTCCCTTTGCTGCTGTTTCGGAAGCGTGCCGAAGAATTAGCATTACCTGCATCGCTCCCACCAAAGCGTTTAATCTGGCTGGATTACAGACGGCAGCGGATGAAACACTGCGGCATAAAGTTTGGCGAGGTCTCAATACCGATGAGGTTGCGGAACCAAATGTGTTTGCGGCAGAGGCCGCTATTGCTGCGTTTGAATACGGTGAAGACTGGCTGGATGCGCTGCGGGCCTATATTCATGACAATAAGAAGGCTGCTGCCGGTTATATTGAACAGTATATTCCAAAAGCTGTTCTGGTTCCCTCGGATGCTACCTATCTGCTCTGGCTGGATATCGGGAAAATAGTTGGTTCTGCTGAGGGAGCAGCTGAGTTTATCCGTGCAAAAACAGGTTTATATGTGTCTGACGGCGGACAATATGGAAAAGTAGGAGATCATTTTCTTCGAATCAATGCAGCCTGTCCAAGAAAGATTCTTTTAGACGGTTTGCAAAGATTGGCGGAAGGACTGACCGCCTATGAAGAACGTCTGACTCATTTGTACTGATAAAATGCAGATGAGGAGATATCTTTGAAAATATAGTGTTTTTCTCTTTGTCATATCTTAAAATAGATTGCCTGTTATTACGCAGAGGAGTTCTCAGGCAGCTTGAAACACAATTTCAAATAGTTTTGCGGTTTGTTTTATGACTGCTCTCGTTCTGCGAGAGCAGTTTTTTCATATAAGCTAAACTGATCAAATATGGTTGGAGTTCAAAGCGAACATCTTTTTCTTTTTTTATAAAATAGATGCAGATATAAAGAAAAACTCCCGATTTCTCGGGAGTTTTTCTTTCGCTATTTTGTATCAAAAGCGACATCTTAATCTGGTGCGGGCGACAGGAATTGAACCTGCATGGAAAATCCGCCAGATCCTAAGTCTGGTGCGTCTGCCAGTTCCGCCACGCCCGCATGACGAATACATAACAGTATATCATATTTTTTTATTTTGTCAAGATTGACGTGTCACGTCGTGTTTTTTAGCATTTTTGCGTGAGGTCAGCCAAACAATCAGAGTACCGGCAATGCCGCCGCAGCTGCCGCCAATGATATCAGTCATCGTGTCGATAAGGCTTCCCTGTGCCTGACGGCCAAACAGCATATCACCTGAAAACTCCCAAATCTCCCAAACAGCCGCACTTGCAATCGCAAACAATAGACAAACGAGAAGTGTTACGCGCAGCGGAACCTGTTCACCGGATTTTAATACAAACCGGCCAAAGAGATAGTGTGCCAAGAGCGCTAAAAGCACACCGCTGCTGGTGTGGAGAATTAAGTCATACAGCGAGAATCGGGCATAAAAATGAAGATACGACCCCAAAAACTGCGCTAAAAATGTAAAGATTAAAATGCCAAGATAATAAACCGAATCAAATGAGCGCAAAGCAACAAAATACAGCACATTTGCACCAAGCAAGAGCAAAACAGAATCCATCGCAATCGGGTTTCCTATCAATGCATCAACCAAAAACCATACAACATAGAAAAGGAAAAAGACAATGGATGCCACCAGATTTATTCGATTTTCTTTTTTCAAAACAATCAGCTCCTTTTATGAAATGAGTATAGCATAAAGCGCGAAAAAATGAATGTTCTATCTGTAAATAAATACGCATACAATCAGGTGTGAGGACAAGGAGGTGGTTTTTTGGAGCGTTCTTTTTGTGAAGCAGTTCGATTGCTGCCGCCGTTTTTGAAAGAACCGCTTTTATTCGCCGCAGAGCGAAACCACACACAAATTCGCGAAGTGACGATTCGTGCAGGCGCACCTGTCTGCGTACATACATCCGATGGCATTCGGTTTCTTCAAAAAAACGGCTTTCTGACAACCATGCCGCCTGCAAACTGCTCGGTCAAAATGGAAGAAGTGCAGGAATGTTTGCGATGCTTGACGGAGTACTCACTGCAAAGTGCACAGCCGCAGCTAAAACAAGGTTTTTTGACGCTGCAAGGCGGACATCGTGCAGGGATCGCAGGACGAGCCGTATTACAGGATGGACAGATTTCTTATATCAAAGAAATTTCTGCAATCAGCTTGCGGATTGCACGTGCAGTCTGCGGATGCGGAAAACGGATCTTATCGGAAATTGACTGGAATGCTTTAAACGGGATTCCGTCCGTTTTAATTGCCGGACCGCCGGCAAGCGGAAAAACAACGGTACTGCGCGATGTCATCCGAGGCCTTGCCAGCGGTGAATGCAGCCGTTTTTTTCGTGTGAGTGTGGTGGACGAGCGATCGGAAATTGCGGCTTCTTACCATGGAACCAGCCAGCATGATTTAGGCATTACGTGCGATGTGCTGGATGGTTTTTTCAAAGCCGAAGGAATGATGCTGGCACTTCGGACGCTCTCGCCGCAAATCATTGCAGTCGATGAACTGGGCAGCGAGAAAGACGCTGATGCTGTTTTGCAGGTAATGAGCGGCGGTGCGGCAATGCTTGCGACTGTGCATGCGGATTCTGTCAGCGCGTTGTCAAAACGGCCGGTGCTAAAGCAGCTTTTTGCACATCATTGCTTTGATTTTGTCGTTTTGTTAAAAAGCGCACAGACACCCGGTTTGATTGATGCAATCATTCGTGCTGATGGAATAAAACCGTGGGAGGAAAATTGCCGATGAATTTGACAGCAAGTGTATCACTGCTCATTTTGGGAGTTGTCTGCGGCTGTTATACAGCGTTTCGCTACAGTAAACGGGTGCGTGAACTTTGCGCGATGGAAACGTTTTTTACACGGATTTATGCTGAGCTTTCCTTAGAACAAACGGCAACGGCCGCACTGTTTGCAAAGCTTTCGATGCACTCGTGTGCAAAAACGCTTTGGTTTGTTCCGCGCGTTGCGGAGTCTCTTGCTCAAGGGACATTGTTTCCGCAGGCGTTTGCAGACTGTGTTGCGGACTATCAAAAAACGAGCGCAATGACGAATGAGGATTTTTTCATTCTTGAAAAAGCAGGCGAAACGATCGGCGCATATGATTTGATGACACAGCTTTCCGGCATTTCTTCGCTTGTTCAATCGACAGCTGTGCAGATTGAAGAAGCAAAACAGCTTGTACAAACAAAAGGCAGGCTGATGCGGTCTGTTTTCATTTTGTCAGGCGTGGCGGCAGCTGTACTGATTGTGTAGCGAAAAGAGGAACATACATGGATGTTGATTTGATTTTTAAAATTGCGGCGGTGGGTATTGTTGTAGCGGTTCTGCATCAGATTCTTGTTCGGTCGGGAAGAGAGGAACAAGCGATGATGACGACGCTCGCAGGACTCATTGTTGTACTGATGATGATTGTATATGAAATCAAAGATCTATTTGACGTCATCAAAAACGTGTTTGGATTGTGGTGATAACAATGGAAATCTGGCAATCAGCGGCGCTTGCAGTTGTATGTGCGCTCCTCTGTTTGATCTTGCGGCAATACCGTCCGGAATTTGCGTTGGTCGCTGCTGTTTTATGCGGTGTTTTTCTGCTGACAGCGATTGTCACACAGCTTGCACCTATTTTTTCGGATCTTACAAAGCTTGCCGAACAAGCAAGTGTCGCACCGGTGTATTTAGAGGTGACGATCAAATCGTTTGGTGTTTGCTATTTAGCACAGCTGGCGGCTGATATCTGCCGTGATGCAGGACAAACCGCAATCGCATCAAAGATTGAATTGGCGGGACGCGTGATCGTGGTTGCTTTGGCAATGCCGATGTTTTTTGAGATTATGGAACTTGCTGTCTCAATGATTGCTTAAAAATAACAGGAGCAAGTAAAATGAAGCGAATCATTCTTTTGAGTATTTTTCTGATTTTCTGCACTGTAATACCGGTACATGCGCAGGACACCGATTTTTATGAAGCCTCGGGTGCCGATCGATTGTTTTCTGTGCTGCCTAAAAGCGGTCAGCAGATTCTTTCAGAACATGGCATCTTTGGTGCAGACAGCGACGAAATGCTCTCGCTTTCTTTCGGTGATTTTTTTAAAATTATCGGCGATGAGCTTATAAAAACGGCAAAAAAGCCGCTTAGCTTGTTTGCATCCGGTGTTGCAGTCGCACTGCTGTGTGCGTTGATTGCCCAATTAAAACCGCCTCAGTCCGAAAGCGCAGCCAGAACATTTGATGCAGTCGCGGTGTTGGCGACGGCGATTGTTCTGCTGACACCAGTCAGTGAAATGTTCACAGCGGCGGCACAGTCGCTTGAAGATGTCAGCGCTTTTTTGATTTCGTTCATTCCGGTGTATGCGGGGATTCTGACTGCGACAGGACAGCCGCTTGGCGCTTCACTTGCACAGTCGACGCTGCTTGGCATTTCCGAAATCGTTTCTGTCATCAGCACAACCGTGCTTGTGCCGCTTTTGACGATTTACCTTGCGATGTGTGTTGTCAGCAGTGTCAGCCGCGAATTTTCGATTGATCCGCTGACGGATGGGATCAAATCGGTGATTACGGTCAGTCTTGGCGCATTGCTGACGGTGTTTATCGGTGTTCTCTCGTTAAAAGGCGGACTGGCGCAAAGCGCAGACACCGTTGCGATGAAAACGGCAAAATTTGCGGCGGGTACGGTGTTTCCGGTAGTGGGCGGTGCGGTTTCAGATGCGCTTTCCTCTGTGCAGGGCAGTTTGTCGCTTGTGCGCACCTCAGTGGGAACGTTTGCATCCATCGGCGTGGGGGTATCGTGTTTGCCGGCACTGCTGTCACTGCTTCTGACCCAGATGGCGCTGACATTTTCCGCCGCCATCGCGCATGTTTTATCAGCGGAACGTGTTGCATGCGTACTCAAACGTGCGGCAGGTGTTTTGTCGCTGTTAACTGGGATTGTTGCCGTATTTGCAGTGCTTGTGATTATTTCGCTCGGGATTTTGCTTCAGGCGGCAGGAGGCGGATGACATGGAAGGAATTCGTGCGATTGCGCTCTCTCTTTGTGCAACGGTTGTGATCACCGCTATTTTGTTTTTGCTGCTTCCCAGCGAAAAATTCCGCGGGGTATTAAAATTTTCGGTCAGTTTGTTCTTTTTATGCGGTATTTTATCACCGTTTGTGCAGGAGGATCTTTCGTTTTCGTTTGATCTGCCGGTGTCATCACAGACAACACCCGCTGAGCAGACAACAGCGGCAGCATTTGACTATTTGATCGAACTGGTTGAAACAAACGTGGAGCAATCGCTGTATACCGCGGCAGAACAGCAGGGCTGCGATGCAGACAGGATTGAAGTGGAGGTTCATATTGAAGAGGATGGGAGCATATATATTGATCAAATCATTGCGCAGCCAAATGAACCGCAGAATGAATCCGCGCTCAAGGAATGTATTCATACGCATACAGGTGTTTTGCCGAAAATTGTTTCATACAAGGGAGAATGAGTCATATGGAGAAGATGCGGTGGCTGCAGGATGCGTCCAAGCAAAAATGGCTGGTTGGCGCAGGGATCTTATTGATGGCATTGATTGGTTTGTCGGTTTTCTTTCCGAAAACGAAAGAGGAATCGGTCGATGTCAAAAAGCAGGAAGCGGAGGTGAAAGAGGAAACCAAAGCATATGAAGAAGCACTTTGTGCGCGTGTTGAGGAGATTGTAAACTGTATCAGCGGCGTGGGGCAGTCGCATGTCAGCGTGACACTCGACAGCGGTATCGAATATGTGTATGCAGTCGAGCAGAGAACCGATACAGATACGACCAATCAATCAAACGATGTGACTTCGGAACGTGCATCAAGTGAACAAAAGCTCATTTTGGTGGATGACCAAAACGGCGGCAAAACAGCGCTTTTGCGTACCACAAAGCTTCCGAAGGTGCGGGGTGTCGTTGTTGTCTGTGACGGCGGCGCAGACCCGTTTGTTGCGGCAAATGTGACCGAGGCCGTAAAAACAGCACTTGGTATTTATTCTTCTCAGGTTTGTGTAGTCGAACGAACCGATTCAACAGTCAAAAAAGGAGTGACACAGCCATGAAGGCAAATGTAATCATTGGGAAAAAGCAAATCATTATCACATCATTGGTGCTCATTTTGGGCGCGGCGATCTATTTAAACTGGCAGTTTGCTGACGTTCCGCAGGCTGACCTGGAAACGGGTGTTTCCATTACAGAGGAGCAGAGCACCGATACACAGGAAACAGCAGGTGAAGCTTCGGGAGACGACCAAAAAGTGTTAGGCGAAGCGGCGCTTGTCAATGCGCAGACGATGTCCACGGAGGAATATTTTGCATCGGCGCGGCTGGCGCGGGACAAAGCACGGGATGAAGCAGTCGAAACCATTTCCTCCATTTTAGACGATGAAACATTGTCTGAAGTTGATAAAAAGGAAGCCAATGCAAAAGCACTCGCGATGACCGATATGATTGAAGCGGAAAGCCGGATGGAAAATCTGATTAAAGCCAAAGGATTTACAGACTGTATGGTTTATCTTTCGGAAACAGGCGCCAATGTCGTTGTCAAGAGCGAAGGGCTTACACAAAGCCAGGCAACACAGATCAAAAATATCGTCGTAAGCGAAGGCAGCGTTAAGGGAGAAAATATTTCAATCACCGAAATAAAATAGTGGTTGTGTCTTTTGTGATTTATGGTATAATAAAGACAGTACAGATGTGCTGTCTTTATTTTTATGTGAAAAAGGACGGTTCATCGGTGAATGAGTAACATGATATCCGGAGGTGCAATATGACAAAAACTACCACACCAACACAAAGCAGTCTTCATATCAGTGAAGCTGTGGTTCGTTCCATTGTGAAAGAAGCGATCAAAGAAGTGGATGGCGTTTTTGGGCTTGCAAATCTGCCGAATGCGCCGAAATCAAAAAGTATTGCTGTCTCGCTTTCGACAGACGCAGTTCAAATTGATATCGGTATTGTGCTTTTTACCGGAGGAAAGCTCAAAGATATTTGTGAGCAGATCCAACGGACGGTGAAAGATTCCGTACAGGCGATGGCGGGCGTAACAGTATCAAAGGTAAATGTCTTTGTAACAGGCGTTTGCACTGAAGCAAAACAGTGAATTGCGGCCCTCTGACAAAACACAGAGGGCTTGCTCTTTTGTTTTTTAAAAAAGGTATCAGACAATAAAGTTGAGGAGAATAACAAGTATGACAAGACACCAGATGCGCGAATCGATCTTTCTTTTGACGTTTGAACGGATTTTCAATGAAGAACCGGTCGAAACCATCATCGAAACGGCAAAAGAATGTGAAACTGTTGCAGTGGACAACCGTGTCATTGCATGGTTTGAAGACATCTGCCAAAAGCAGGAAATCATTGACGAGGAAATCAAAAAGTATCTGAAAAACTGGACAATCGCACGCATTTCAAAGGTGTCGCTGGCAGCCCTGCGTGTTGCGATGTATGAAATCTTGTTTGTGGAAGATATGGAGCTGAATGTTTCGATCAGCGAAGCTGTCAAACTGACGCAGGAATACAGCAATAAAGAGGACGTCTCCTTTGTAAACGGCGTCCTTTCAAGTGTGGCGAAAGCACGCTCATGAACGGCGCATATTTAGGAATTGACACAAGCAACTATACCACTTCCGCAGCGCTTTACGATCCTGAAAGCGGCAGCGTAATCTCAAAAAAGAAACTTTTGCCGGTAGCGCAGTCACAGTGCGGTCTGCGGCAAAGCGATGCTGTTTTTCTGCATGTAAAACAGCTCCCGGACATCATCGCGCAGCTGCGTACAGAAACCGATCTGCCAATCCGTGCGGTATGTGCTTCCTGTGCACCGCGGTCGGTGGAAGGCTCATACATGCCGGCGTTCTTGGTCGGAATGTGTGTCGGAGAATCGGTTTCGTCGCTTTTAAACGTGCCGTACTATACATGTTCGCATCAGGAAGGACACATTATGGCGGCTCTTTATTCCGCACAGGCGCTTTCTCTGCGCGCACAGCCGTTTTATGCGTTCCATGTTTCGGGCGGCACAACGGAATGCTTGTCTGTCACACCGCATGAAACCGGTTTTTGTGTCGAAAAGATTGCAGGAACGCTTGATTTGAATGCAGGACAGCTGGTCGATCGTGTCGGTGTCATGCTCGAAATGGGATTTCCATGCGGTATGGAGCTTGATCGGCTTGCGCAGTCGTATGAAGGAAAACTTCCGTCAATCCGCGTACCGATGAAAGGGGCGGACTGCCACTTTTCGGGCGCACAGAACCAATGCGAACAGCTTTTCAAAGCGGGCCATCCAAAGGAGATGGTGGCACGCTATGCGATTTCGTATATCGAAAAAGCAATTGATTCCATGACGGCAGAAGTATTAAAACAGTATGGCGACCGTCCGATTGTCTATGCGGGCGGCGTGATGTCAAATACAATCATTCGCGCAGCACTTACGAAAAAATATGGCGGCTATTTTGCCGAACCCGCATTTTCTTCGGATAACGCGGCTGGCGTTGCGCTGATTGGCGCATTGAAGGACTCTATTCATGAATGAAACAACGATTACCGTATCCGGTTTAAACCGATATTTAAAAGCGAAATTTTCTTCTGATCCGCATCTTTCTTCGATTTCGGTGCAGGGAGAGCTTTCGAATTTCAAACACCATATCAAAAGCGGCCATTTTTACTTTACACTGAAAGATGAATTCGGCTCGATTCGCGCGGTGATGTTTAAAAGCAATGCGATGCGCGTTCCGTTTACACCGGAAGACGGCATGAAAGTGATTGTACGCGGATCGGTGCAGGTGTATGAGCGCGACGGCATCTATCAGATCTACTGCGAAACGATGGTGCCTGACGGAATCGGCGCGTTATATCTGGCGTTTGAACAGCGAAAGAAAAAACTTGAGGCGGCAGGGTTATTTGATCCGGCGCACAAACGTCCGCTTCCTGTATATCCGCAGTGCATTGGTATTGTCACATCAAAGACAGGTGCAGCGCTTCAGGATATTTTAAATATTTTAAAACGGCGCTATCCGTTGGTGCGCGTGATCCTGTTTCCCGTGTTGGTGCAGGGAGAAGGCGCACCGAAGTCAATTGCCGCAGCCATCCGTGAAGCTTCCGCATGCGGACTGCTTGATGTGATGATCGTCGGGCGCGGCGGCGGTTCCATGGAGGATCTTTGGGCATTCAATGACGAGGATGTCGCATATGCGGCATATGAATCGCGTGTGCCGGTGGTTTCTGCCGTCGGACATGAAGTGGATTTTACCATTCTCGATTTCGTGGCGGACTTGCGCGCGCCGACGCCATCTGCGGCGGCAGAGCTTTGTTCACCCGATATTGAAATTCTTCGTGACCGCATCGCGTCATTAAGTGGACAGCTTGTTCGGCTGTTTGAACATCAAGCGACACAATCCGCACAGCGGCTACAGGTTGCAAAAACAAAGCTTGCGGCGCTGTCACCGGAGGAGAGAATCAAATCCGGTGCACAAACGCTTGATACTTTAAAAACACGGCTGGATATTGCGGCATCACACCGGTTTGAATCACAGACAAAACGGCTTGCCGCGGCGGCACGAACACTCGATGCCGTCAGTCCATTAAAGGTACTTGCACGCGGCTATTCCATCACGATGATGGAGCATGACGAGGTGCTGTTTAGTGCCGGCGAAGTACTGCCGGGTGCAAGAATCCGCACGATTCTTTCGGACGGAGAACTTTTTTCAATCGTACAGGAAACCAAACAGAAAGCGGTGAACACATGAGCGAGAAAAAGAACGAAATGACATTTGAACAGGCAATTTCATCGCTTGAAGCATTGGTGAAAACGCTGGAAAGCGGGGAACTGCCGCTTGAGGATGCAATGCGCCAATACGAACAAGGTGTAAAGCTTGCGGCGTATTGTTCCAAAAAATTAAACGAAGCAAAGCTTAAAATAGAGGAGCTGAAACAGCCGCATGATGAAGCAGGAGTATAAAAACAGGCTGCAAACAATTGCTGACAATGTGACAAACCGAATAGATGTACTGCTTTCGCAAACCGACGCGCCATATGATGAACTCAAACGCGCGATGGCGTACTCTGTGAACGCAGGGGGAAAACGGATTCGTGCAGTGCTTGCCGCAGAATGTGCACGTTTATTCGGTGCATCCAATGAAATCTGCATCGAAATCGGGTGTGCTGTCGAAATGGTGCATACGTATAGCTTGATTCACGATGATCTGCCGTGTATGGACGACGATGATCTGCGCCGCGGAAAACCCTCGTGTCACAAGGCGTTCGGCGAGGCGACCGCTTTGCTTGCCGGTGATGCACTGCTGACACTGGCATTTGCCGTGATTGCGCGGATGCCGAAAACTGTTTCTGCCAATCCGGCGAATTGTCTGCGCGCAGCGGAATTTTTAGCGGTTTGTTCGGGAATGGACGGTATGATCGGCGGACAGGTGATGGATCTGGACAACGAAGAAAATGCCGCTGTTTCCCCGGAAATTCTCACACAAACGAATGCACTCAAAACGGCTGCACTTTTGTCGGCCGCGTGTCAGATGGGCGCAGCTGTTGCAGGCGCATCCGAGGAAATGATTGATTGTTTGGGCGAATACGGCTATCACCTGGGACTTGCTTTTCAGATTATTGACGATATTTTGGATGTCACCTCGACAGAAGAGGAACTCGGAAAGCCGATTGGCAGTGATATCGAAAATCAAAAAACAACATTTGTCACGCTTTTGTCGTTAGATGGTGCAAAAGCGCTGGCACAAACGCATACACAAAAAGCGGCAGAACTTCTTAAACAATTGCCGGACCCATCATTTTTGGTGGAACTGACACAGGATCTTTTAAACCGACGCACATAAGACAGCAGGAGGATGACATGGAGAGTATCAAAGAATTATTTTCAAACTATGTGCTGAATGTTGCACTGCTTGCATGGTTTTTGGCACAAACCTCTAAGACAATCCTCAATTTTTTTAAAACGAAAAAGTTGAACATGGAGCGCATGGTTGGTGCCGGCGGAATGCCGAGTGCACACTCGGCGTCTGTGTGTTCGCTCACGATGGCGATTGCAAAAAGCCAGGGATTTGCGTCTCCGTTGTTTGCAATTTCCTTTCTGCTTGCCGCAATCGTCATGTATGATGCAATGGGCGTGCGGCGTGCCGCAGGCGAACACGCAAAGGTCATCAATATGATCGTTCGCCGCGATTCCACCGGAATTACGTACAAGCCAAAGAAAAACGGCGAGCTCAAAGAATATTTGGGACATACCCCGTTTGAGGTGCTGGGCGGTGCATTGCTTGGCATTTTGGTGGCACTTGTTGTTCCGATGGTATAAAATGATGCAAACCACACAGGAGGAAGTATGACAGAACCGATTCTTGATCAAATCAATTCCCCAAAAGATTTAAAAAAACTTACCGATCAGCAGCTTTTTGCACTTTGCCAGGAAGTCCGGAAGTTTCTTGTGTCATCGGTCAGTCGTACAGGCGGGCATCTTGCCTCCAATCTCGGTGTCGTTGAACTGACGGTGATGCTTCATCGTTTGTTTGACTCTCCGCACGATCATATTGTATTTGATGTCGGACATCAAAGCTACACACACAAATTGCTGACCGGAAGAAAAGATGCGTTCAGCAAACTCCGGAAAACAGACGGATTGTCCGGTTTTCCGCGCCCGGCGGAAAGTGTGCATGATGCGTTCATCGCAGGACATGCCTCAAACTCTGTATCGGCAGCGCTGGGCATTGCACAGGCCGCACGGCTCAAAGGCGATGATTCCTATACGATTGCGGTCATCGGTGACGGTGCGCTCACCGGCGGTGAAGCGTATGAAGCGCTCAATAATGCCGGCCGAAGCAACACACGGCTGATCGTCATTCTCAATCATAACGACATGTCCATTTCGAAAAACGTGGGTGCGTTTGCGAAATATCTTTCGTCACTGCGTTCAAGCCGGCGGTATCTGCGGATGAAACGTCATGTGGAGTCCGTTTTGCTGCATACACCACTCATCGGAAAACCGATTCATCGATGGCTTCGCCGTTCGAAATCGATTGTTCGGCGCGTTGTGTATCCGTCCACCTTTTTTGAAGATATGGGATTTCACTATTTAGGACCGATTGACGGACATAGCCTTTCGGATTTGTCATCGGCGCTTTCCCGCGCAAAGGAGCTTGCAGCACCGGTCGTGGTGCAGATTGAAACAATCAAAGGCAAAGGATATTTGTCCGCGGAAGAGAATCCGGGCGAATATCATGCCGTTTCGCCGTCTGCTTCCACAGGAGAAAACTATTCGGAAGTTGCAGGACGGTTTCTTTGCGAACTTGCCGATCAAAATGATAAGATCTGCGCGATTACCGCAGCGATGAAATACGGCACAGGACTCCAGCACTTTGCCGCCGTGCACAGAGAACGTTTTTTTGACGTGGGCATCGCAGAGGAACATGCTGTCACGTTTGCAGGCGGACTTGCCGCAAATGGAATGATTCCTGTTTTTTGCGTGTACTCAAGTTTTTTGCAGCGTGGTTACGATCAGGTGATTCACGACTTGGCAATCGATAACCGTCACGTTGTGCTGTGTGTGGATCGTGCCGGATTGGTTGGCGAAGACGGTGAAACGCATCAAGGCGTTTTTGACGCCGCATATTTGTCACAGATTCCGAATATGACGCTGTATTCTCCCGAGGGATACGAGGAACTCCGTCTTTGTTTAAAGCAGGCAGTGGAAACGGAAACGGGACTTGTTGCAGTGCGCTATCCGCGCGGCGGAGAAAACCGTGCGCACACGCTGTCGCCTGATTGCAATTTCCAATTTGTAAAGGACGGAACAGATACGCTTCTTATCTCCTATGGACGGAGCTTTTCGGAATGTGTCAAAGCAAAAGCACAGGCACAGTCGGATGCATCGCTCTTAAAACTGACAAAAATTGCGCCGATTGATCACCAGGCAGTCAAAACGGCGATGGCGTTTCGTCGTATTGTCTTTGTCGAAGAGGGTATTTACACCGGCTCAATCGCACAGCAGTTTTCGAGTATGCTGCTTGAGCAAGGATATCACGGAACGATGGAAATTTTGGCGATTCGCGGGGAATTTGTTGCGCATGGCGCAGTGAAAGACCTGCTCGCTTCGTTGAATCTCGACGCAGATGGGATTGTCAAAGCATTAAAACAGGAGGAAACACCGAATGAGTGAGAAAAAGCGGTTGGATGTGCTGCTTGTTGAGCGCGGATTTGCGCCAAGCCGTGAAAAAGCGCGCGCGTTGATTATGGCAGGTGACGTGGTGGTCGACGGTGAACGCTGTGACAAGGCGGGTATGAATATTTGTGAAGATGCAGAAATTCGTTTGAAAGAAAGCGCACAAATGAAATATGTGAGCCGCGGCGGATTAAAGCTTGAGAAAGCCATGGATTTATATGCGCTTGATTTGACCGGAAAAATCTGTATGGATATCGGTGCATCAACCGGCGGATTTACAGACTGCATGCTGCAAAACGGTGCGCAGAAGGTGTTTGCAGTCGATGTCGGATACGGTCAGCTTGCGTGGAGTTTGCGTACTGATGAGCGTGTTGTCAACATGGAACGCACCAATATTCGTCATGTAACGGCTGAGCAAATCGGATGTTCGCTTGATTTTGCTTCGGTCGATGTCTCGTTTATCTCGCTGACATTGGTGCTGCCGGTGCTGTATTCGCTTCTCAATGAAAACGGCACGGCGCTGCTGCTCGTAAAACCGCAGTTTGAAGCAGGAAAAGGCAAAGTCGGCAAAAAAGGCGTTGTACGTGATATTGCCGTACATCGTGAAGTCTGCCAGAAAATTTATGATTTTCTGCATACATTGCCGATGTCTTTGATCGGTGCGACTTTTTCACCGATCAAAGGTCCGCAGGGCAACATTGAATACCTGTTTTACATTAAAAAAGCGGCAGGAGAGGATTGCCTCGATGCACAGGCGCTTGATGAAATGGTCAACAGCTCCCATGAAATCTTGAACGAAGGACGGTGACCTTTTGTGAAGGTTTTTTTGATTCCGAATCTGGAAAAAGCCAATGCCGTTTCGTGCACGATCAAGGCTGCCGCGATTTTGGATGCATACGGTGTAGCAACGATGATGGAGGACCGATATCACGGCGTTTTTTTAAATCTTCAGACCGTGTTTTCTTCATTTGACACGTGTGCAAGCGAATGTGATCTGTTTTTGTCAGTCGGCGGCGACGGTACTATGATTCAAAGCGCCAAACAGGCTGTTCTGTTCGACAAACCGATTCTCGGCATCAACGCAGGACGGCTCGGCTTTATGGCGGGACTTGAAGCAGACGAGCTTTCTCTGTTATCAAAGCTTGTGACAGGCGAATATCGCACGCAAAAACGTATGATGCTCGACTGCGTACATCATACAAAACAGGGCGACACCTCTTACCTTGCACTCAATGATATTGTCGTGTCAAACGGCGGACTTTCCCGCATGGTTGATATCAGCGTAAGCTGTGCGAATGCCGGACCGATCTCCTACCGTGCGGACGGTGTCATTTTGTCTACACCAACCGGCTCAACTGCTTATGCCTTAAGTGCAGGCGGACCGCTGATTGATCCGTCGGTGGACAGTATCGGACTGACTGCGATTTGTCCGCATTCTTTAATGACACGGCCTGCCGTATTTTCACCGGATACGGTATTGATTGTCCGTCCTTCTCCGATCAATCGAAACAGTGTCTATCTGACTGTGGACGGAAACGAAGGCGAAGAGCTCTTGACGGGAGATTATATTGAAGTAAAACGGAGCGAACGGGTCGTGAAACTCATTTCACTCAAAGATACCGGTTTTTATGAAACGCTTCGAAAAAAATTTGGAATAGAATGACGGAGGGATTGCGTTGAAGCTAAAACGACAAGAGATGATTTTAAAGCTGATTAGCGAGCAGCGCATCTCCACGCAGGAAGGTTTGCAGGACAAACTGCGGGAGTGTGGGTTTGAGGTGACGCAAGCCACCGTTTCGCGCGATATCAAAAACTTGGATTTGATTAAGGTGATGTCGCCGGACGGCGGCTATTGCTATGCGCAAAAACAGCCGGAATCCGGTCGATTTGCAGCAAAATACCGTGCGATTTTTGTGGAGGCTGTCGTCAGTGTCGATTACGGACAAAATATTACATCGATCAAATGCCACACCGGTATGGGTAATGCGGCATGCGCGGCACTTGATATGATGGAATTTCCGGGCATTGTCGGAACACTTGCGGGTGATGATACTGTTTTCATTTTAATGAAAGACACCGAACAGGCCATTCGGCTGACGGAACAGATCAATGAAATGTTAGGCAGGTAACGGCACATGCTTTGTGAACTGTTTATTGAAAATCTTGCCGTTATTGAGCAGACATCCATTCAGTTAAGCGATGGATTAAACGTATTCACAGGTGAGACCGGTGCAGGAAAATCGATTGTGATTGATGCGCTTGGTGCTGTTTTGGGCAAACGAACCACAAGAGAGCTTGTTCGGCACGGTGCACCGCGCGCACAGATTACTGCTCGTTTTTCACAGCCGTCGGATGCTATCAAACAAAAACTTTCGGATGCAGGTATTTTGATTGAAGACGAAGACCTGATTATTTCGCGGGAAATTGCTGCGGATGGCAAAAGCACGGCGCGCATGATGGGCCGTCCGGTGACGATTTCGCTTTTGCGGGAAGTAGGAGACCTGCTGATTCATATTCACGGTCAGCATGACAGCCATGTACTTTTGGCACCGGAAAATCATCTGCGCATTCTCGATGATTTTGGTGATTACGGCGCACTGCTCTCTGCGTATACAGAACAATATCGTTTAGTACTTTCGCTCAAACGTGAAATGAAACGGCTGACGATGAACGCGCAGGAAAAACAGCATCAAATTTCGCTTTTGACAGAAACTGTGCAGGAGATTGAAGAAGCTGCATTGACGCCGAATGAGGACGAACAGCTTGAGCAGCTGCGCACCGAGATGCGAGCGAGTGAAAAAATCGCCAATGCACTGAATCAGGCATATACACTCATCAGCGGGGAAGGCGGTGCTGCGGAACTTGCATCGCGTGCTTCTCATGCGATGGAATCGGCGGCAGAGCTTTCACTTCGTACAGCGGAACTGTACGATCAAGTAGAACCCGCGGCAGAAACACTCTCCGCACTGGGTGAGTCGATCGGCGAACTGCTCGAATCGATGTCATTTTATCCGGGACAGCTTGAGGAAGTGGAGGATCGGATCGATTTGATTCGGCGGCTCAAGCGGAAATATGATGTCGAATCTGTAGAAGCGCTTCTGCAAAAAAAGGAAAACGCCGCAAAACGTTTATCGGAAATGGAATCTTCCGATGAAATGTTATTGGAGATCAGCCAAAAGGCTTCGCAGGAATATCCGAAATTATTAAAACTTGCTGAAGAGTTAAGCGCAGCGCGCAGTAAAGCCGCTGATCGGTTCGTTGCTACGGTGTTGGAAGAGCTTGTATTTTTGGATATGCCGAATGTGCGGCTTGCGGTGGATTTAAAAACAGGAAAACCGGGTGCACATGGGCGCGACAGCGCGGAATTTTTGATTTCCACCAACGTCGGCGAACCGCCCAAGCCGATTGCGCGGATTGCATCCGGCGGCGAACTGTCACGCATTATGCTGGCGATCAAAAATACGCTGGCAGACCGCGACAAGATTCCGACATTGATTTTTGATGAAATCGATACCGGTGTCAGCGGACGTGCCGCGCAGAAAATCGGATTGAAATTAAAGCAGGCATCGAAAAACAGACAGGTACTGTCTGTGACACATTCTGCGCAGATTGCCGCACTTGCAGATCACCAGTATTTAATTCGCAAAGAAACAGACGGCACACGCACCTTCACAAACGTGCATGAGCTTTCGGATGATGCGCGGATTGAAGAAGTTGCACGCATCATGTCGACCGATCAAATCACAGATCTGATGCGTTCCACTGCGGCGCAGATGATTGAGCAAGGCAAAAAAACACCTTGACAAACAGAATGTTACACCGTATACTATGATAAGAACAGCATTGATAAGAACAAGTAGCCATTTGCTTTTTCATACAGAGAGGATCCGGGTGGTGCAAGGATTTTGACGGGCAGATGTGTGAATACCTCTTTGAGCTGCGGGGAAAAAACACAATGGTTGGAGTAAGCCTCGCCGGGTGCGCCCGTTATTGCGTCAGTCTTTCGCTTTTTGGCGGCAGACGCTGAGGCCGTGTTTGTGAAAACACGGTAAACTGAGGTGGTAACGCGAAATATTCGCCCTCTGTCCTTTGATGGACGGAGGGCTTTTTTATTGCTCTTTGTCCGGATATCATACTAAATAACAAATGAAGGAAAGGAACAAACGCAAATGACAGTATTTGAAGAACTCAAACGCCGCGGCTTGATTGCGCAGGCAACCCATGAAGATTTGATTGAAGAACTTTTGAATCGTGAACCGGTCACATTTTACATTGGATTTGACGCAACAGCAGACAGTCTGCACGTCGGTCACTTTTTGCAGCTGGTCGTCATGAAACACATGCAGAATGCAGGACACCGTCCGATCGCACTGCTTGGCACAGGTACTACAATGATCGGCGACCCGACCGGTAAAACCGATATGCGCAAAATGCTCACAGAAGAAGAAATCGACCACAACGCAGAATGCTTCAGAAAACAGATGAGCCGATTCATTGACTTTTCTGACGGAAAAGCAATCATCGCACGAAACGGTGACTGGCTCAAGCACATGAACTACATTGAATTCCTGCGTGATGTCGGCGTACATTTCTCGGTCAATAAAATGCTCACCGCAGAATGCTTTAAAAGCCGCTTAGAGCGCGGACTGAGCTTCCTTGAATTTAACTACATGCTGATGCAGAGCTATGACTTTTTACATTTGAACCGCGAATTCGGCTGTAAGCTGGAGCTCGGCGGCGACGATCAGTGGAGCAATATTTTGGGCGGCGTGGATTTGGTACGCCGTGTCAATGATGAACAGGTATTCGGTATGACCTTCACATTGCTGACGACAAAAGAAGGCAAGAAGATGGGTAAAACCGAAAAAGGCGCACTGTGGCTTGATCCGGAGAAAACTTCTCCGTACGAGTTCTTCCAGTACTGGAGAAATGTTGCCGATGATGACGTCATCCGCTGCATGAAGCTTATCACATTCATTCCGATTGAAGAAATCGAGGCACTGGAGCATTTGAGCGGCCACGAGCTGAACCCGGTGAAAGAACGTCTGGCATTCGAAGTTACCAAAATGGTACACGGTGAGGAAGAGGCACAGAAAGCGCTGGATGCGGCAAGATCGCTGTTTACAAACAAAGCAGACAGTGCAGATATGCCGTCCACTACATTATGTGAAGCAGATGTACCGGCAGAGGGCATCGGTGTGCTGACACTGCTTGTAAAAGCAGGACTTGCACCGTCGAATGGTGAAGCAAGACGCCTGGTGCAGGGCGGCGGCATTTCGATTGACGATCAGAAAGTTTCCGATCCGAAACAAACCGTCGACGCACAGACACTTAAAAACGGTATTATCATCAAAAAAGGCAAGAAAGTGTACCATAAAGTAACACTCGGCTGATTTGATTGAATCTCATATGAAAAAAATAAATAGGAAGAACAAAAAAATTTGTTCTTCCTATTTATTTTTGCGTCAAAATTGCTATAATAAAAGAAGAAATCATATTTTATTAAAAGAGGTGCAAATGCAATGGATAAAACACAAATGCAGGAACGCTTAAATTTCTTGGTTGAAAAGATTTCACGTCAGGCAGATGAAGTCAAAGATTCTGCAAAACGTCAATACGAATTGTCCGCAATGAAAGCGAAAGTGATCAAACTTCAGCTTTCACTGAAAAAAGATTTCGAAGAAGCCGGCCGCTATATCTACCTGCAGTGCGCAGAAGAGGATACAGAAGTTGCATCCGAATATGCAGATTGCGTGATGGAAGTATTTTCGGAAATTGATGCGAAAATCTCCATGATCAATGAACTGCGTCAGCGAATTGAGGGAAACGACGTCACACCGATGGAGGAAGTGTTCCCGATTGACTTTTTTGAAGAAGAAGAGGACGCGGACGAGCAGGAAGAAGACAAGAAAGAAGAGAACCTTGAATGAGAGCACGCTTTCTTTCGGTTCTTTCATTTGTCGCCGGTATCTTGTTCTGTTTTGGTGCAGTGATTGTATTGCTGAATGGATTCGGCGCACAAAGTGTTGTCATCGCAGTCAGCGCACTTGTATCTTTATTTGCAAGCGCGTGTTTTCTGGTGCAGTATTTCTTTGCAAAAGGAGAGATTCTGCGCGGCGGATGGACAGTTTGGTCAATTGCATTGTATGCGGTTACAGGCGTTTTGCTGTTTGGCTGCATATCTTCGCCATTGATGCGTGCAGCTGACCTTATTGCTGCGTTTTCCGTCTTTTTGGGCATTAACCGGATTTCTGCCTTTTTACAGCTGAAAAAGCAATCAAGCCAGAAAAATTGGGCTTCTCTGCTGCTTGGTGTACTGAGTGCACTCGCCGGAGGTATTTATTTTTTCCTGCCGGTCTTTGCAGGATATTTGCTCGATTTCTTTATCGCATTGTTTTTGATTCTGGAAGGAATTTATTGCGGGTCGATCTGGCTTTTTGCAGAGCGTGAGAAAAATGCGTAAATGCATTTTTATATGATTGAGAAGAAGATAAAAAAAGGGGATTATTGACATGGCAATTTCCAAAGAAAAACCATTTGTCGGCTTTCATACACGACTTGCCGACCATCAGGCAGTTGGAAAATTTATCGATCTGATCGAAAATGATCTGGCGCCGCTTGAATTTAACGCTGTGATTGTGGAATTAAACCCGGGATATACATACCGCTGTTTCCCGGAATATTCGACAGGCACTGTCACTTATGAGGATTTACAGCGGATCGCTGCTGTCTGCCGTGAACATGGAATAAAACCGATTCCGCTTGTACAGTGTTTAAGCCATCAGTCGGATTTCGGCGGCGGACCGTGGCCGCTTCTGCGGGATCATCCGGAATTTTCGGAGACAAAACGCCTGCCTGACGATGCGGAATGGCCGGATATTTATGTGTACAGCTGGTGCGCATCCAACGATAAAATCTATGATTATGTATTCCCGATGATGGATGAAATCATCGAAGCGTTTGATGCGGATGTTGTCCATGTCGGCATGGATGAGGTGTTTGACATTGGTGAAGAAACCTGTGAACGCTGTGCCGGAAAAGATAAAGCTGCATTGTTTGCACGCACGGTTAAAATTCTGCACGATCACTTGGCTGAAAAGGGCATTGAAATGATGATGTGGGGTGACCGGCTGCTGGATGCCAAAAAGCTTGGCTATAACATGTGGGAAGCGGACCGTTTCGGCACCTATCCTGCATTTGACCGCACCGATGAAGTTACACGTGACATCATTATTACTGACTGGCATTATGAGCGTACTGCTTTTGATTTTCCGTCGATTGAACAGTTTATGAAAGGCGGATTCACCGTTTTGCCTTCACTGGGCTGTGATGTTGCGCAGTGCAAAGATTTTTGGAAATACTGCCTTGAATACATTTATCTCGGAAAGAAAAATCATTGGCCAGGACGCGTCGGCGGTATTTTGTTTACACAGTGGACACCGCTTACCTGCGAAATTATTGAACGGATTCAAGCGGGAATGCGTGGTACCGCAGGCGAATACACCGGACCGTTCGATCCGGCAAAAGTCGGTGAAACAATCGTTGAAATTGAACCGCGCGCAAAATATTTAAGAAAATGAGTATTTTTTTATTTCTCTGTGCATTTTCTGCACAGAGAAATTTTTTGCCCTCAACAAGAACAAATGTTTTATTTTTGCTTGACAAACCGTTATAAGCGGCGTATAATAATCTCAAAAGAAACGAACGTTTGTTTTAAAAGGAGGCATTGTGTATGGAGATTTTATTAGCTGGTGTTCTGGCGATTTATATTATTCTTGAGCTTTGCAAAAAAGTGGATGCACGTGATCAAATGGAGCAGTGCCAAAAGGAAAAACAGCATCGATCACCGGTATGTGAAAAGAAACCGCAATTTGTCATGTATTCTCGTTGTCCGTTGCCGCATACACCGGATTCTGCGGCATAAAAAAAGCACAGAAAACAATTTGTTTTTCTGTGCAGGATATTTTTACAGCTGACAAACACGATAAGGTGTTCCGCTTTCCAAGTCTTTAAATGTAACGGTATCATCTTCAAGAATGATATAGCTGTGGAGGCTTGATTCTTTTGGGATAGACACGGAACCGGGATTGATGTAGGTGATTCCGTTTGCCTGTTCAAACGCAGGAACATGCGTGTGACCATGGAGCAGCACATCTCCCTCGCAAAGCGGCGGAAGATTCGAAAGGTTGAATACATGTCCGTGTGTCGCAAAAATGGTATGTGTCTGTGTCCACAAAAGCATGCTGTCGGATAAAACAGGAAACTGCAGCACCATCTGATCCACTTCCGTGTCACAGTTTCCGCGAACACACAACAGCTTGTCTTTGTGTTCATTGAGCATTGTAATGACTTGTTTTGGTGCATATTCGAGCGGCAGATCGTTGCGTGGACCATGATACAAAATATCACCAAGCAGCACAAGGCGATCTGCGTGTTCTTTTGAAAAAGCATCTAACATCAAACGGCAGTAATGTGCGGAACCGTGAATATCCGATGCGATCATCAATTTCATAAGGAAACTCCTTTGCGCAATAGAATATTGATACTATAGCATATTTTTTGAGCTTTCGCAAGCATTTTGGAAACGATTGCAAAATGCTTGACAAATTCATTCCGTTTTAGTATAATAACATCGTTCGGGGTATGGCGCAGCTGGTAGCGCGCTTGACTGGGGGTCAAGAGGCCGCGTGTTCAAGTCACGTTACTCCGACCAGTGTGACGCTGGACCCATTTTATTTCGGGTTCAGCGTTATTTTTGTTTCTTCGGCCGATTCGCTCGACATTTTTTAGTCCTCAAAAACAAGGAAAAGCTTGGAGTCAAATGTGCTCCAAACGTTCTGTATTTTATCTAAAACACCAAAAAGAGTCCAAACGCAATTCACGTTTGGACTCTTTTTCTTTCATAAAATATATTCTTACTTATTTACAGAACTTTTCAATGTAAGCGTTGCGGCATTTTTCGATGATTTCACGTGCTGTTTCAGCACCGCAAACATCATTAACGACCGTTTCTTTCTGCTCAAGTGTTTTGTAAATCGTAAAGAAGTGGCTCATTTCACTGAAGATGTGAGAAGGAAGCTCGGAAATATCATGATAGTTATTGTATGTTGGGTCCTCAAACGGGATAGCGATAATTTTCTCATCCAGTTTTCCGGAATCGAGCATGGTAATAACACCAATCGGATAACACCGCACCAAGCTCAGCGGATGAATTTTCTCACTGCACAGAACGAGAACGTCCAGCGGATCGCCGTCGTCTGCATAGGTGCGGGGAATCAAGCCATAGTTTGCGGGATAATGTGTCGATGTGTATAAAATACGATCCAAAATGATATGTCCGGTTTCCTTATCCAATTCGTACTTGTTCTTTGATCCTTTTTCAATCTCAATGACTGCGATAAAATCATCCGGATTGATACGTGACGGACTCAAATCATGCCAAATGTTCGACATAAACAACACTCCTTTTTTGTGTTTTCCTCTTTTATGTTTCTTTTCTTCCAGTATCATTATATACGATATCAATGAAAAAAAGCAATCAAAAAACAACTGTTTTCTGATTGCTTTTTATTTTTCAGCAGAAATAGATAAGACAAGCTCGTTTGTTTTTGCGGCACATAAACATTTATCACAAAGAAAATTCCTGTGTATCGTAGAGTTCAAGTGCACGTGCCGGTTTCGGAATGCGCTTTAACGGATCATATGAAAACTTATGACACGATTCATAGGGCGGACAAACACCGCGATGTACACATAAAACGGTTTCGCCGTCGGCAGACAAGCGTCCCAATTCACAATATTGACAAGCAGGAGAAATGCTTTTTCCAAACAGCGCACATTTCATGACAACGACTTCCTTGTTTTCTTTTTTGATAATTTCATTGTAGCAGGTTTTTCTGTAAAAAACAACAACATGATTGCAAGAAATATCAGGACGATAAAAGCTGTGGGTGACGATGCAATCGATGCGGCTTCGGTAAGCGAACGGGAAAACACCTCTTCACTGCCGCTAAAAAATAACGGTGCAAGAAGCTTTAACAAGCATATACTCATTCCGCAATGAAACAATCTCGACCAAAGAAGCGGCCAAATGGAAATGTTTGTTCCTTTTAAAACAGCAGCAATTTGAACCAACACACAGATACCGCCGAATGAAGAAAACAGCGCTGCGGCAGCCAGCGGATCACGGAATAAATGTTCATCAATCAGTCTGCACCCGTTGCTGACTTCGATCATTCCGCAGATTGCTGCACAAAAAGACTGTGAAAAACCAACCTGCTCGAAAAAAGACAGCAGAATGGGCGATATTGCAGAAAACAGCAGAACGAATGCGCAAATACTTGCCATTGCGGTAATGGAACGGTGAACGCTTTGGATGAGCACGCGGGAAAACGGCAAAGATGTTCGCATTCCGGTGGAAAAACCCGATTCCGACTTTATAAAAAAGCGCGAAGCAAATGCCAGACAGACACACGAAATCGTTTCGCAAATCCAAATCAGTACGCCGATCGACGTATTTCCAAAAATAATCGTACCAATGCCTGTAATCAAAAAAGAAGGACTGCAATTTGTGCAGAAACAAAGCATTCGGGAAGCCGTTTTCTCGCAGATCGTTCGGCGTTTTGCTTCTTGTGCCAAAAGTGTCGCGCCAACCGGATACCCGCCGATCAAACTCAATAAAAAGATGCGCACAGCAGGTTTTGGAATCCGGAACAATCCTGCCAACAAAGAAAACGGACGTGCCATCGCAAATGAAAATGATGTGTCCAGCAACAGCTGCGAAAGAATTAAAAACAAAAATGTGCTCGGAATGACAAGGTCAATGCACAGTGCGACACCGTTTCGAATGCCTTCTGATAACTCCGCAGAAAAAAACAACGCCAAAAAGCAGCTCAAATATCCAATTCCAGCGAGAATTAAAAATCGAATCGTTCGTTTTATCATAAGCAGCGCCTTCTTTCTGCTTGATGTATATGCATAAACGAGAATGAATATATTGATTTGAGCAGAAAGGGGATGCCATATGGGAAAAAAACAGGCAATGAAGCGGCTGATTGATTCAACGAAGCAAGCGGCTGAATCAAATACGGTGATAGAGCTTCTCGGTTTTCGCACGGTGCAAATCGAAGGCGTTTTGGATATATTGACGTTTTCAGAAGATCTCGTACGTCTTCTTACAATCTCCGGAGAACTTTCGTTGTTTGGGAATCACTTTGTTCTGACATCACTTTCAGACGACTGTTTGATTTTTTCAGGAGAGATTCAGTCATTGGAATGTGAAAGGAGTACGCGCAAATGATCATTAAGCTGCTGCGTTATCTCAGAGGAAGCGTAACATTTGAGGCAGAAAGTGCGCTTTCACAGCGCTTGATTGCAGCCTGTGCCAAAAAGGGTATTTCAATTTACAGCATTACACCAACCGTCACCGGATTTCGTGCACAGTGCGGACCAAAAGCATTTGTGCGTGTTTTGGAGTGCGCCAAAGTATGCAATGTTCCGATTCAAAAAATCAGTGAATCCGGCGGCTATTTTTTCATAAAAAAACATCGTTGGCGCGCTGTATTGGTGGCAGCTGTTCTTGCCGCAGTGTCAGGACTATATCTTTCGCAGTGCTTTGTGTTTCGGATTGATATCGAGGGAAATCAGCAAGTCACCGATGAAGCGATTCGAACGGTTTTAAATGAAGTCGGAATCGATACATTCACATTTATTCCCGGAACCGATTTTAAAATGGTACGCGAACAGGTGCTTTTAAAGCTGCCTTCGCTGAGTTGGATGACAGTCAATCCGCACGGATGCCGATTGGAAGTTGTCGTTGCTGAGCGGCGAATTGCAGATATTGAAGATCAGGATGAACCGTGTGACATTCGTGCCGCATACGACGGTGTCATTCGTGAGATGGAACTGTACGCCGGGAGTGCAGCAACGTCCGCAGGACATACCGTCGAAAAAGGAGAAATTCTCGTTCACGGACATTACTACACAAAAAATAACGAAGAAATTTTAACTCACGCAAAAGCAAAAATTATCGCCGAGGTGTGGTTTGAGCGAACACTTCGCATTGATTTGCAGCAGCTTTCTAAAGAATATACGGAACAATCGATCAAAGTACCGCATTTGCGTCTGTTTGACTTGCGCATCCCGCTCTCATTTGCACAAAAGCCCGAAGGCATGTCCGATACTGCATGGGAAGAACAGCCGCTTATACTGTTTGGCAGAGAGTTTCCGTTTGGGATCGATACACTGATATATCAGCCGTATGTGTTACATCCGCAGGATGACGATCTGATAAAGCGGGCACAGGAAATTCTTGAAAATCAATTTCGTCAGCTGGAAGCCACAGAGTATCAGGATTTTGCGATCATTGAAAGGGAAAGCCGGATGCATCAGACAGACCAATTTCTGGAGATGACAGTTTCTTATGTCGCGGAAACCGATATTGCAAGAAAAACGGTCGTTGAACGCCAGCCGAAACCGGAGATTCCCGCTGAATAGTGCAGTGCGCACACAAAGGAAATGCAATTCATATAATGGAATGAATCGGAAAACAAACGAATGAAAAGATGCACTATTTTAAAAAAGAGGGATTTGATCATGAACAACTTTTTTGAATGCATGAAGACAAACCGGATTGACTGTTCTACGTGCAATTGTTACGATTGCTGTCCGCCGTGTCCTACTTGCAGCTGTACCTGTACCTGTGTGGGTGTAACCGGCGCAACAGGTGCAACCGGCGTAACAGGACCGACAGGTCCGACCGGTGCAACAGGAGTAACGGGACCGACAGGTCCGACTGGTGTAACAGGCGTAACGGGACCGACAGGTCCGACCGGTGCAACAGGTGCAACCGGAGCCACGGGTCCTGCTGGTGTAACAGGCGTAACGGGACCGACAGGTCCGACCGGTGCAACAGGCGTAACGGGACCGACAGGTCCGACTGGTGCGACAGGTGTAACGGGCCCGACGGGTCCGACCGGTGCAACAGGTGCAACCGGTCCGGCTGGTGCCGCTGGAATCAGCGCAGTCACGCGAACAACCGGATTTGCAATGATGCCCGCAGTAAATGATTCTGTGATTGTTCCGGTTGAGGATTCTTCAGGATTTGCGCAGGGTCAGGTCGTGTATGCTGAAAATGCAGGTTATTTTAAGGTTGCAGGAAAGCCGTCCAGATCACAGCTTGAACTGCGCAATCTGGGACATTATGAAAATGCAATCCCTGGCACAATGATGACATTAAACTGCATGGTGGTACCGGGCGGTATGATGCCGACAGAGTAAAAGATATCCTGTAACGCGCAAGAAGCTGTGTGCATACAATGAAACGGAAGTTCTTTTGGAGGAATGAAAATCATGAATTGTTGTCAAAACATTTGGAACACAAGCGAAGCATGTGAAGCACAGATTGCTGAATCTTCACAAACAATGTTTGCATCATGCGGATGTGATGCACAGAATACAAATGATTCAGAAGAAACATTTGAATCGTGTATGATACAGGCAAACGAATGTTTCCGCCGCGCCGCAAACAATCATTCGCACAGATGTTGCGGGTGCTGCTGCGGATGCTGCTGTTATAGACGATGCTGCTGTGGATGCTGAAGCTTGGTTCTTTCGCTCTCTGAAAAGAGAGCGTACATGAAATCAAATTCAAATTTCTTTTCTCCAACTGATTTTCTCATCAAAAAAACCTGCGAAGAATAATATCTTCGCAGGTTTTTTCCGGTTTTTATATTTGTTAATTCAGTTCGATCGGTGCATCGCAATATTCGCAAAATTCTGTTGTGCCCGAAGAAATCGTTGTGTTTTTCAAATATGTTTCGATATTTGTGACACAGTTCGGGTTTTTGCAGCAATGTACAGTTTCTTTTCCGTGCAGGATCGGATCATTTGACTGAGATTCAAGCAGCGTGATGATCAGCGCCATACGTGCATACACGCCGTATCTTGCCTGTTTGAAATACAGCGCACGCGGATCTTTGTCCACTTCCATGGTGATTTCGTCCACACGCGGCAGCGGATGAAGAATTTTTAAGTCAGGACGTGCCAAATCCAATTTTTTCTGATCAAGCACATAGACGTTTTTCTGCTGTTCATACAGTTCTTCGCTTGCAAAACGTTCTTTTTGAATACGTGTCATGTACAGTACATCAAGAGAACCGATCACTTCTTCAAGTGAGTATACTTCGCGGTAAGAACAGCCGCTTGCTTCGATAATTTCTTTAAACCGAATCGGCAGCGTGAGTTCATTTGTGGAGATCAAAACGAAGGTTGTGTTCGGATAATGACAGAGTGCTTTAATGAGTGAGTGAACCGTTCTGCCGTTTTTAAGGTCACCGCAGAAACCGATAGTCATATTGTCAAGGCTGCCGCGTTCGTTCGACAGTGTAACAAGATCGGTCAGTGTCTGGGTCGGGTGAAGGTGGCCGCCGTCACCGGCATTGATGACCGGACAGCGGGAATATTGTGCACCTGCAAGCGCAGCACCCTCCACCGGATGGCGCATCGCAATAATGTCTGCATATCCGCTGACGATATGGATTGTATCAGCCAGTGTTTCACCTTTTGAAACCGAGCTGTTCATCGGATTATCGAAGCCGATTACGCTTCCGCCCAAGCGCAGCATTGCCGTTTGAAAAGACATTTGTGTTCTGGTGGATGGTTCAAAAAAGAGCGTTGCAAGAATTTTATTCTCACAGTACGAGGAATACGCCTGCGGGTCTTTGCTGATTCTTGTTGCAAGCGCAACGACGTGTTCCCATTGTTCCTTTGAGAGATCGTTTAAATCAATCACATGATTTTTTCTCATATTCTGCCTCCAATCTTTCTTATTTATTGTACCAATTTTCGACGAAAACTGCAACGGGCAATTCTTACAAAAGCGATGACCCAAATCGATACGGTTTGCATATAATATAAAATGCGAAAGGAGGAACTGTGCATGCAGTATACAAAATTGAAGCGCACACGAAAAAAACAGTGGATTTTTTATTTGATCCGATTTCTGCTGGTTGTTGCGCTGATTGTTGCGACCACCGAACTGGTATTCGGAGAAGCGGTAAAACGCACACTGTCTTATCAGGGAAAACGTGCTGCAACACTGTCGATAAGCAATGCGATTCTTCCGTTTTTAGAAAATCCGGATTATACATACGAAAAGCTCTCGAATGTCACATACGGCAATGACGGACGGATTCTTTCGATTTCACTGAATACCTCACGGCTGAACCAAATGAAAACTTTGATGGAGCAGGAGGTGACAAAAGCGCTGACCGGTGCAGATGCCGCAGTAGAAATTCCGCTCGGTACACTGCTTGGCATGACGCTTTTTTCGCAGCGCGGGCCGAATGTCGAGCTGCACACCGCTGTATACGGCGTTGTACATGCAGAATATCAAAGTGCATTCAAAAGCGCCGGCATTAACCAGACGGAACACACCATTTCCATTGTGCTGACAGCTGCCATTGAAACGTTTGTTCCGTTTTTCTCTGCATCATTTCCGATTACACAGGAATTTTTGATTGCGCAAACTGTTTTGGTTGGTGAAGTTCCGGATCAAATGCTGTCGCTTTCTGCATGAAGAAACGGTTTGACCGTTTCTTTAGAGAATGGTATAATGAAAAAGAACATCTGTATAACTGTTCGCTCTTTCGGCAATACTTTATGAGAGAAAAAAGCATGTGGAAAGAGGGCGCAGATTTTATGGATGAAGAACAACAAGAATGCACGGAAAACACCCAAGAGAGTACCTCTGATATGGATGCGATTATTCACACCGGCTCGATTACAACATACGGTCGTCATGTGATTCATTGTCTGACAATCATCGGTCAAATTGAAGGACACTATATTCTTCCGTCGCAGAACAAAACAACAAAATACGAGCATGTAATGCCGCAGCTTGTTGCAATCGAACAAGATCCCCAGATCAAAGGACTGATTATCCTCATCAATACCGTAGGCGGCGATGTGGAAGCCGGTCTGGCGATTGCAGAGCTTGTGGCGGGGATGTCAAAACCGACCGTATCGATCGTACTGGGTGGCGGACATTCCATCGGCGTGCCATTGGCAGTCAGTGCAAAACGGTCATTCATTGTGCCGTCTGCAACAATGACGATTCATCCGGTGCGTATGACAGGATTGGTGCTCGGTGTTCCGCAGACGCTTTCGTATTTTGAAAAAATGCAGGATCGGATTGTTCGATTTGTGGTGGAAAACGCCTCGATTACAGCGGATCGGTTTCGCGAACTGATGATGACGACCGGAGAACTGGTGATGGATGTCGGAACTGTGTTAAACGGCGAAGATGCTGTGAGCGAAGGCCTGATCGACCGGCTCGGCGGCCTCCATGATGCGGTGTCCTGTTTATACGAAATGATCGACGAGCAGGAGGAAAGGCAAAATGCTTTACACCGTGATTGATGAAGCAGATCTCTTTTTTTCCCCTGCACCTGCACGAAAAACAATTCGATGCGGCAGCTTGTTATTAGAAGGAACGGAAGATTCCGCCGGATTTACTGTCTGCCGGCTGATTACCACAGATTTAAACGAATATCTTCATGGAACATTTCTTCCCGGACAGACCATTCACCCGCCGCAGAAACTATAAATTGGATTTTATCACATAAAGGATTGACATCTTATGCCACAGAAGAAAACGACAACATCGAAAAAACGTACAGCATCAAGCAGTACGAAGAAAAAAACATCCGCCGGTTCCGCGGCAAAATCGAAGACCAAAAAGTCAACTGCACGCAAAACTGCGCCAGAGCAGGTGAATTATAAATCTTCATATGAAAAACACAGAAAAAGCAAACGGCAAATGTCCGCAGTACTTTTGTTCACTGCAGGAGTTCTTTTGTTTGCGCTGATGGTTGTGCCGGGCATGAATGTCTGGCGTTGGATTCATGATTTTCTCTTTGGCATGGGCGGTGCCACCGTTTTGATTATTCCTGTTTCGCTGGTCTATATTGCAGTGATGACAACACTCGATAAGCTGACCGGCGAAATACATAACAAAGTCTGGCAGACGCTCGCACTGACGGTATTTCTCTGCGGACTGATCGAAGTGGTGCAGTCGTCACCGTTTTACGGCGATTCCATCGTTCAAATTCTGCTGGGCCTCTATACAGACGGCACCATGCTTTCGGGCGGCGGACTGCTCAGTGCCTTGATCGGATGGCCGCTGTATCTTGCATGCGGACAGGTTGGCGCTGTGATCATTCTGCTGTTGGCACTGTTTGCATTTTTGATGCTTTTAACAGGTGCGACACTGATCGGATTGTTCCGTTCCATGGCAAAACCAGTGAAAAAGATGGAAGAATCGTATGTCGCCCGCCGCGAGGAACAAGAACTTTTGGAAGAGGAAGAACGAAACGGTCCGCGGTTTAATGTGGATGTGAGTCTCGATAATATGCCGCAGCATCCAGTTTCTGCGCCGAAGCCAACGCTTCAGGAATTGCTTGAGCTTGAGAAAAAGACTGCGAAAGAAGCAAAATCAGCCAAAGATCCTGCAAAAGAACCGCAAATTATTCTGGAAACACAAAAAGAGCCGCAGAATACGGCATTTTCGATCGATCCGAACATCAAAAAGGAAGCGGAAGTTCTTGTGGAACAGGCGCTCGCGTCTGCTGAGGAATCGCCGCAGGATAAAGCAGATGCAAGCGGAAAAGAAGATGACCAGACAAGACTTTATACGGACGAAAACAATCAGTTAAGCCGCTATGTGTATCCGCCGGTGGGACTGCTCAAAGCACCGCAAGGCGGCCAAAACCGTGATGTGAGCAACGAACAGGCCGTGAACGGTCAGCTTCTGGTTGATACGTTAAAAAGTTTCGGTGTACAGACGAAAATTGTCCATATCAGCAGAGGCCCAACGGTCACACGTTATGAGCTTCAGCCGAGTTCCGGCGTCAAAATCAGCAAAATCACAGGACTTGCCGATGATATTGCACTGAATTTGGCAGCGTCAGGTGTGCGTATTGAAGCGCCGATTCCCGGAAAACCGGCAGTCGGCATTGAAGTGCCGAACCGTCAAGTCGATATCGTTACCATGCGGGAACTGATCGATACAAGTGAATTTGAATCAGCCAAAAGCAAGCTTTCCGTAGGACTTGGCCGCGATATTGCCGGCAACTGCGTTATTGCAGACATCGCTAAAATGCCGCATATGCTGATTGCAGGCTCTACCGGTTCGGGTAAATCGGTCTGTATTAACTCTATCATTATCAGTTTGTTATACAAAGCCTCACCGTCGGAAGTCCGTTTTCTGATGATTGATCCGAAGGTGGTTGAGCTTGGTATCTATAACGGTATTCCGCATCTGCTCGTCCCGGTCGTGACAGATCCCAGAAAAGCGGCAGGCGCGCTCGGCTGGGCGGTGACGGAGATGCTCAAACGATACAATCAGTTTGCTGAGAATAACGTCCGTGACTTAAAGAGTTTCAATGCACTTGCCAAAGACCGCGAGGATCTTTCGCCGATGCCGCAGATTGTCATTATCATCGACGAGCTGTCCGATTTGATGATGGCAGCACCGAAAGAAGTCGAAGATGCGATCTGCCGTCTGGCACAGATGGCGCGTGCGGCCGGCATGCATTTGATTATTGCAACACAACGTCCATCTGTCGATGTCGTGACCGGTTTGATTAAAGCAAACGTACCGTCGCGGATTGCGTTTGCCGTTTCTTCGCAGATCGACTCGCGTACCATTCTTGATTCGGGCGGTGCAGAAAAACTGCTCGGACGCGGTGACATGCTGTATGCACCGGTCGGGATGCCGAAACCGCTGCGTGTGCAGGGCTGTTATGTGAGCGACAAGGAAGTCGAGCAGGTTGTAAACTTTATTAAGAACAAAGAATCTGCGGAATATGACAATCAGATTATGGAAGAAATCGAAAAACAGGCGGTTGCTGAAAAAACGAGCAGTGACGGCGCTTCCGGCGGTGGATTCTCGGATCAGGACGAGCTGTTTGACGATGCAGTTGAATGTGTGGTGGAAGCCGGACAGGCATCCACATCCTATTTGCAGCGAAAACTGAAAGTTGGATATGCACGTGCGGCGCGCCTTGTAGACGAAATGGAAGAGCAGGGAATCATCGGCCCGTTTGAAGGAAGTAAACCGCGAACTGTGCTGATTTCCAGACAGCAGTGGATTGAAATGAGGATGAATCATGACAAGCAAACCAAAACAGAATGATTTTTTGCCGATCTCAAAAAGTGATATGCGTAAGCGCGGCATCGAACAGCTTGATTTTATCTGTGTCACAGGGGACAGCTACGTCGATCATCCGACATTCGGAACAGCCATCATTTCTCGCGTGATTGAAGCAGAGGGCTTTTCGGTTGGTATTTTAGCGCAGCCCGGTTTCCGCAATGCAAACGATATGCAAAAACTTGGAAGACCGAAATATGCGTTTATGGTTTCTTCGGGAAACATCGACTCGATGGTTGCGCACTACACAGTTGCCAAACGGAAACGAAGCGATGACGCCTACACTGCCGGCGGAAAAGCCGGACGCCGTCCGGATCGTGCGCTTACGGTGTACTGCAAGCTGATTCGGGAAGCGTATCCGGATATCCCGATCATTATCGGCGGATTGGAAGCTTCTCTGCGCCGGTTTGCACATTATGATTACTGGGACGATGCGGTACATCCGTCGATTTTATGTTCGACAACCGCTGATCTGCTTGTATACGGCATGGGAGAAAAGCAGACAATCGAAATTGTGCATCGGCTGGCATCCGGCGAATCAGTGGATACCATGACCGATATCCGCGGCACCTGCTATCTGACCGATCCGGTCAATACACCGTTTACATCTGCACAATGTCCTGATTTTGATGCAGTCTGCCGCGATAAAAAGCTATATGCAAAAGCCGCTAAAATCCAAATGGCCGAGCAGGACGAAGTGCGCGGTAAAACGATCATACAGCGGCACGGCAAAAAAATGCTTGTGCAGAATCCGCCGATGACAGCGCTTAATGGCGAAGAACTTGATCGGATCTATGAACTTCCCTATATGCGGACATATCATCCTTCCTACGAATCGGAGGGCGGTGTGCCTGCCATCAAAGAAGTTGAGTTTTCGATCACGCATAACCGTGGTTGTTTTGGTGCATGCAATTTCTGTTCTATCGCATTTCATCAAGGTCGTAAGGTCACTTGCCGTACGCATGAATCCGTCGTGCGGGAAGCGCAGGAAATGACCAAAAATCCGCATTTTAAAGGCTATATCAGTGATGTCGGCGGTCCGACTGCGAATTTCAGACAGCCTTCCTGTGCCATGCAAAAGGAACACGGACTTTGCAAAGAGAAAAAATGCTTAGCACCGCGACCGTGTAAAAATCTGCTTGCCGATCACAGTGATTATGTTTCTCTGCTGCGTAAACTCCGTGAAATCAAAGGAATCAAAAAGGTGTTCATCCGCTCGGGAATCCGGTATGACTATATGCTGTCTGATCCAGATGATACATTCTTTAAAGAACTTGTTCGTTATCATGTCAGCGGCCAGCTTCGTGTTGCACCTGAGCATTGCAGCGCCAATGTACTCGATAAAATGGGAAAACCGCATATTGAAGCCTACCACATTTTCTTGAAAAAATACCGCGAAGAGACCGCAAAAATCGGAAAAGAACAATATCTCGTTCCGTATTTGATGTCATCGCATCCGGGCAGTACACTGAATGATGCGATTGAACTGGCGCTCTTTTTAAAAGAAGCCGGCATTCATCCGGATCAGGTACAGGACTTTTATCCGACGCCCGGAACGGTTTCCACTTGCATGTATCATACAGGAATTGACCCGATCAGCGGGGAAAGCGTATTTGTGCCCAAAACGCCTGAAGAAAAGGCAATGCAGCGTGCACTTTTACAGTATTACAAGCCGGAAAACCGGGAAATTGTACGAAAAGCATTGATTTTGGCAAACCGGCGTGATCTGATTGGAAATCGTCCGGGTTGTTTGATTCCGGATCTGCCGGTGCGCAGTGCAAACAAACGCATGGACACAGCGCAAAACAAACGGAGGACCTCATGGCAAAACGAAAGACGTACAAAAAATACAAAAAGAACAAAACGATAAGCACTTCTGCAATCGTACTGACAGCGATCTTTGTTTCGTTTTTTGCACTGCGGGCAGTCGATGAATGGCTGTCGCTTGGATTATTTGCAAAATTTGATGCAATGGTCGTACAGTGGACCAAACAGGTGACGAATCAAAAGCCACCGGTTTCGTTTGATCCAAATGCAGATTTTTCCGTGCATTTTATTGATGTCGGACAGGGCGACTGCACACTGATTCTTTCAGACGGTCATGCAATTTTAATCGATGCCGGTGAAAACGATAAAGGGGACGATATCCTTGCGTATTTGGATGACATTGGTGTACAGAAAATTGATTTGATGATTGCAACGCATCCGCATTCCGATCATATCGGCGGACTGGATACGGTCATTCAAGGAATTTCCGTCAAAGAAGTGCTGATGCCGCCGCTAAAATCCTCGGTTGTTCCGACCACAAAGACCTATACAGATCTGCTGACAGCTGTAAAGGAAAAGAACATTACACTGAAACAATCGAAAGTTTTAGAAGAATATCGCTTTGGAAACGGCAAACTTACCGTACTGGGACCGGTTGCGAACTATGATGAACTGAATAACACTTCTTTGGTTGCGCGGTTTGACTATGGTGAGCTGTCTGTATTGCTGACCGGTGATATGGAAGCGGATGCAGAACGTGATCTGCTGGCTTCCGGTGCTTCTGTTTCCGCAGACGTTTTAAAACTTGGTCATCACGGAAGCTCCACTTCGACAAGTGACGCTTTTTTGCAGGCAGTCGGTCCAAGAATTTGTATTGCAGAATGCGGTGAAGCAAATGAATACGGTCATCCGCATGAAGAAATCATCGAACGCGTTTCTTCCTATGGTGCAGCCTTTTATCGTACCGATTTATACGGTCATATCGTGCTTTCCGCAAAAGACGGCGCACTGGATGTATCAACGCAAAAGCAGGTGAGCGGATGATTGTTGGGATTGATCGAATTGAAGAAATGACTGCGGTGTGTGAAACAGAATCAGGCGGACAAATAACGTTTCCGGTATCCGCTTTTGTCCCGTACGCAAAAGAGGGGAATTGGTATACAAAAACGGGAAATGAATTTGTTTACGACGAAATGATCACACAAAAAAAGCGCGACGAAAACGCCGCACTGCTTCATTCTCTATTAAAATAAAAGGCAGGCACAAAAGTGCCTGCCTTTTATTTTACCATATGAAATTATAAATTCGACTCATAAAGACGCAAAAGACCGATCAGGAGTAAATTCTCGTCATAGTGAATCGTATGCTTGCAAAAGGGAAGAACAACACCCATCAAACCACCGGTTGCAACCGCTGTCACCGGTTCTCCGAGCTCTTCCTGCACCCGATCAATCAAACCATCGATCATCGCAGCGTTGCTGTAAACAGCGCCTGCTTTCATGCAGTCAATCGTATTCTTGCCAATCAAATGCTGCGGCGGCTCGTCCAAATTGATAAACGGAAGCTGTGCTGCACGTGCAGACAGCGCGTCCATCGAAAGCCGAAGCCCCGGAATAATCACACCGCCAATGTAGTTGCCTTCTTTGTCAATCACAGACATTGTTGTCGCAGTGCCCATATCAAAAATCGCCAATGGAGGACGATACATCGACAGCGCAGCTGCCGCATCCACCAGCAAATCGGCGCCTACCTGTGAAGGAATGTCCATTTTGATCTCCATATCAAGTTTCATTTGATTGGTGACGATCATGAACTGTTTTCCTGTGAGCACTTCCATCGTTTTGCCAAGAACGTATCGAAGCTCCGGCACAACGCTCGAAATGATACCGCCTTCTACTTTCGAAAAATCAACCGATTTTTCTGAGAGCAGCAGACGCAGATGTGAAACATATTCATCAATCGTTTTGTTTCGGTCGCTTGTCATACGAAGACTGAATTGTAATGTGCCGTCTTCAAATCCGCCGATCACTGTATTTGTATTGCCAACATCGAGTGCAAGAATCATTGTGGTGTCTCCTTTAAAAACGTTTGCTGCGTTTCATTGCGATTGATAGCGGAACGGTGATTGCAGGAACCAAAATCGCCGCAGCAATCATTTCCGGTACACCGTTTGTTGCAACAACGCCTAAAATTGCAGCCAATACTGCGTTAATCGCAAGATCGTTTGCTGCAGCATATGCATCTTTAAACAAGAAAAAGATCAAACTCATGACCAAAGCAGTATTAACAAAGGCGCCTACAATACCTGCAGCGACCATGCCAATGACCTGTCCGCCTTTTAAGCGATGGAACAGACGTTTGAGCCCCTCATACACAGCCCATGCAATCGGACCGATCAGCATACGCGGCAAAAGAGAAATAACAATTGCCCACGGGCTTCCATGATCTGTACCAGGCACATGGATAAAGGGAGAAAATGTAAACGAAAGAACACCGGGAACCATCGTGTTTTTAATTAAGCTTGTGAGTCCAAATACGAACCCTAAAAAAGCACCTTGTTTTGGGCCAAGCAAAATTGCACCGATGATGACCGGAATATGAAGAATGGTTGCTTTGATAAACGGCAGGTCAATGAGTCCGATGGGTGTGCACGCCATCAAAATAATGATTCCTGTAAACAGCGAGAGCAAAACCAAATGATACACACTGCTGTTTGACCGTTTTTGTCCCAGTTGGGACGTTTGCTGATTATTCATCATAAAAAAACCTCCTGCTGCTGTTCGTTTTTTCGATACAGCGCGAAAATAAATAATGTGAAAAAACATACGAATCGATGCTCTGTCATCCCGACAGGGTATGGCGAGCTCTTTTTTGGATGTTTTTCCCCTTACATTATACTCAACAATGGAAGCGATTGCAATACCTCAAAGCGTCGTTTACTTTTTCATTTTCATTTGCTATAATACACTCAAAAGGCTCTGCTTACAGAGCATGAAACGGAGCGAACACTGATGTTAAAAAATAAAACTGTTCTTCTCGGTGTGACTGGCGGCATCGCTTGTTATAAGGCGGCAGCACTTGCCTCCGCGCTTGTCAAACAGCACTGTAATGTGCATGTTATCATGACGGAACATGCAACCGAATTTATCACACCACTTACATTCGAACAGCTGACAGGCAACCGCACGGTCGTAGATACATTTGACCGCAATCACACCTTTCAAGTCGAACATGTGGCGTTGGCAGATCAGGCAGATCTTGTTTTGATCGCGCCGGCAACTGCAAATATCCTGGCAAAACTGGCGCATGGCATTGCGGACGATATGCTGTCTACAACGGTGCTGGCATGCAACTGCAAAAAAATCGCCGCACCGGCGATGAACACCAAAATGTACGACAACCCGGTAACGCAGGATAATCTGAAGACGCTGCGGCATTATGGTTGGGAAGTGATCGAACCTGCAACCGGGCGTCTTGCCTGCGGTGCGGTCGGAAGAGGCAAAATGCCCGAACCGGAAGTGCTTCTTGAAAGTGTGATGCATGCACTTGTTCATGAAAAAGATATGACCGGATTACGCGTACTTGTCACAGCAGGTCCTACACAGGAAGCGCTCGATCCTGTGCGTTATTTGACGAATCATTCCACCGGTACCATGGGATATGCAATCGCACGTGCAGCGGCGGCGCGCGGCGCAGAAGTGACGCTTGTTTCCGGACCGACTGCGATTCGTGCACCGCAGTATGTGAATACCATTCCTGTCGTTTCTGCGCAGGAGATGTTTGATGCAGTGACCTCGCGGAGTGATGCACAGGATATTATTATCAAAGCGGCGGCAGTTGCAGATTATCGTCCGGCTGTCGTTTCGGATGAGAAAATCAAAAAACAGTCTGACGAATCAGACGCTGTGCTTCCGTTAATGCGCACTTCCGATATTCTTGCATGGCTCGGTGAACACAAGCCGGATGGTCAATTTTTGTGCGGCTTTTCCATGGAAACACAGAATTTGATTGAAAATTCTAAAAAGAAACTCGAGAAAAAACATCTTGATCTGATTGCAGCAAACAGTATCAAAGAAGAAGGTGCGGGTTTCGGCACCTCAACCAATCGAATCACACTGATTTCAAAAAACGATATGGAAGCGTTTCCGCTGCTTTCGAAAGACGAAACCGCGCATCGTTTATTGGATCACATTATGAAGCTGCGTGCATAAGAAAAACTGCAAAAGCAAACGCTCCCTCGATCATATCGAGGGAGCGTTTTTTATATCTTTAGTTGTTATACACGAACGACTGTGCATACGAATCGTTCACCAAAAATGGTTCGACCGCTTGCATGCAATGCGGCATGAACCGTTCCTTCAAACGATTCATCGTAAGACAGCACAAATACTGCCGATTCGTTTTTAGCTTTTTCCTCAGAAAGCGGAAGAACGTTCACACATGCGTTTTCGGCAATCAACTGCACCTGACCCTGACCTTCTGCTGCAAGCCACAGTGCATCGGTGGTATTCTGCATGGTCAGATGAACGATAAATGCAGTGTTTTTTGGGATCTTCACACAGCCGCCGTTGTTCACCTCAAACATCTGCTCGTTCGTTTTGATCCAAGCAGAGGAAATAAATCCATCCAAATAACGCGGTGAACAGCTTGCCGCATCCATTCCGCCGGCTTCCGTCAGCGGCACATCGGCAGAAGTACAACCGAAGCTTTCATCACAAAATGCGAGGGTTTCTTGCTTACGGATCGCATCAAACAGTGCAGGCTGAACACTTTGATACACAGAACGCAGTCCGTCTGCATGCAGATCTCTGTCGATTTTGATATATTGTGCGGGCGGTTTCAAAGCCGGTGCATGAATGAACCGATCCGCGTATTCACGAATCACTTTCGTAACAGGACGATCGCTTCCATCCGGATCAATGATGCCGAAATCGCTGTTTTCACCTTGACGATAGCCGCCAAACCACCACCAGCAAAATGCACCGGCTGTGTGACCTGCCAACAGCATATCGAAAAATGCACGATAATAGGAGGCTTGTCTGTTGCGCATCACAGTGTTGTCATTGAAGTTTGAACCAGTCCAGATCGATTTTCCGAATTCCATCCACTGAATCACAGTATTTTTCTTTGCATACCGTGCATAGGTATTGGTAAATACGCCTTGCCAGAGGCTGTTGATATCATCCGAGAGCGCATAACTCTCCGGCGAAAGCGTGTCCACACCGCTCGCCATGGCGTCATAGTCATATCCGTAAATGCCCGGATCGACCAGCGGAATCGTCGAAGCATCGCCGGAACGCGCACTGATTAAATGATTTTTATCAATGGAACGAATAAAATCACATGCGGCAACATGTGCGCGGCGAACTTCCATATCAATGCAGCACCGATATGCTGCCGCCATTTTGGTATGTGCGCCGTCATGCCGCAGCTGATCATCGGACAAACCGATGACTTCGCCGGCTTCATTGCGGGGAAGTGCACATCCGAACAATGATTCTGCACATTCTTCACTGCCATATCGGTTTTTGATAAAGAATCGCCACGCCGCATCGAATGATTTTCTGCCGTTAAAGTTTCCGTAGCACGGCTCGTATGTGCCGACATACCGCTCCCATGCAATATCATAGCCGACGATTGTATCATTTTCATCAAAATGATACGTTTTGATCATCGCTTCCACTTCTTCTTTCGAGAAGTCAAACGGGTTAGCATGCGGACGAATCGACAAATTGACATATAATCCATGTGCCTGACAACGGCTGATTAAATGAAGCATATTGCTCGACGAAACCGACGGATCAAAGTAATAGAAAATAGAAACTGCATTCATCCCGATTGCACGGATACGCGAAAGATCGCGTTCGATGACATCCGGATCATAGGAGAAGGAAGAAACGTAGTGCTCAAACGCATAGAAATCATCGAGTGTTGCGTCATAGCATGGCATATAGTTGACGCCAAAGAAATGCACCGGTTTTCCGTCGATCATGATTTCGTTATCGGTTGGATGAAGCGATGCAAATCTGTGTTCTTCAACCGGTTTTGGATGATAGACAGAAACAGAATGAACGATCCGGTCTTTTGTCACGCCGTCTTTTACAAGTGTGACGCAAACAGCGCCTTCCGCCGGTGTAAACGGCATTGCCGCGCGCAGATATGAAAATCCATTCTGTTCGGATACGACTGTACCACCAGAAAGCGGCCAAACCTGCTCGATGCCGGGTGCGCTTACGTGAATTTCATATCCGGACAAATCTGTTCCAGGTTTTACACTGCACAGCGCGCCAACCGTTCCGTTTGTCTGTTCTTCTTGATAGATGAACGAATCTGTGCCACCCTCCACAAGCAGAACCGGTGCACACATCGCATCTACCGCCTGCATGACAAAATCAATGCCGCCGTTTAAATAAAACGATTCATCATTCACCGTAAACACTGTGAGTGCAGAACCGTTTAACGCGTACGGACGGGGAGAGGTACCACGGTTTACGATCATATACGCCAAAAATCCGCTTTGCAGTCCGTCTGCACCGATGGTTTCAATCAGCGGAATGAAACGGGAACGGCGGTTGTGGTCAACGCCAAGTCCCTGTGCACGCGGCGAGAATGAATAGATATCAGAAGCATCCGGAACCGGCACAGGAGAAAGAATCGATTGCTTTTCATACACGCGCGCCGATTGCATGTTGTTCATCGGGAAAAAGTGATACTGCGGGCAAAGTCCGTCCACTGCGATTTTCGCAGGTTTTAAAAACGGAATGGTTCCTGCGCACAAATCAGCAATATAAAAGCTATGCTCGCCTGCACAGGAGTACGCATGGGAAAGCGCATGACCAAACTGAATTTTTTTGACTTTTTTAAAATTGACAAGCGGTGGAATTTCACCTCGTTTTCCGTTCATGCAGGTAAAATCATGCGCATCGAGCATCGAAAACGAGAAAGTCGGTTCTGGTGTGACGCAGGCACGATAAATCAAGCCGTCTTCTTGAATCAGTTTGATCGTGATAATTCTTGTCTGTGCGTCTGCACAATGGAAAAAGCCGATCACGTTTTCGTCGTTTTCAAACGACACCGGCGCTTCAAAGCTTTCATTGATATAAAAGCGATCTGTATACCAGCGCAGACAGTGTGCAAACGATTCATGCGCAACAACCGACAGGGAAGCAGTCAATTCTACTTCCTTGCTGTCAGGATTGTTTGTATCCGGCACAAACGAAGAGAGTACTTCCGGATTTGAAAAGTCAAGCAAAGTGCGTTTTGAAAAGCCGCCTTCTTTAAATTGAGCAGAAAGTGCGGACAGCGAAAGAAATTCGCCGTCCTGTGCATAATATTCCTCATGAAACGGAACACCACCAAGCACAAGCACGTTTTTCCCGTTCGAAAGCGCTTTGTACAAATATTCTTTTAAACCGGCAGGGCAGTGCTTCGCATCTTCCACCACGATCAAATCAGCAGTATCGTTTGTCTGCGGCAAACAAGTCGTGCGCCAGTTTAACTCTGTGACCTCATATCCGCGGCTGCGGAGCTCTTGTGTAAGCTTTGCGTGAACCGCTGTTTCATTTTGATAAATCACTAGACAGGATGTCACAAAAATCCCCCCAAAAATTATTTTTCTTCATTCTTTACAATATGGATATCCAGCTGATTAAACGGGATGCTGATTCCGTTTTTATCAAACTCAAGTTTTACCCGCTCAAGCAGGCGGAAATTAAGCGCCCAGTAATCACTCGTTTTCACCCAGACGCGCACCGAAATTTTAATTGCACTGTCGGCATGCTCTGTCACAACGAATTGCGGAGCAGGTTCTGAAAGTGCCATTTCTTCGCTTTCAACAATCGTTTTTAAAAGATCCTTTGCCTTGAGCAGATCTGCTTCGTATGCAATCGAAAACGGAATCGCCAAAAGCCGGTTTTCTTCCGCAGAGTAGTTGATGATTTTATCGGCTGCCACTTGTCCGTTTGGAATAAAGAGCGCTTTGTTATCAAACGACAGAAGTTTTGTCTGTAAAATGGTGATCGACTGCACCGATCCGCTCAAGCCGTCAATTTCAACGAAATCACCGACTTTAAACGGTTTTGTGAACAGCAAGATAAAACCGCCTGCAACGTTTGAAAGACTGTCTTTGACTGCAAGCGAAATTGCAACACCGACAACACTCAATGCGGCAACGAGCGAACTGGTGTTTACATAATTGGAACTTGCGATAATGATGACAAGTGTATACAGTGTAATTTTTAAAACCGAAAGAATGAACTTATGACACACAGGGTCCAGTCTTGTCTTTTGGATTGCCCGTTTTGTAAGCGATAAAATCAGCTTTGAAAGGACATATCCGATGACCAAGACAAGTATGGTATTTAACAGTGTCGGACCGTATTTTTCAACGATATCTACAAGATTTAATTTCATAAAACACCTCTAGAAACAGTTGGTTTGTTTTAAAACGGTTATTATGATACTTGATAAAAATACGTTCGTCAACCAAAAACGCACATTTTCTGAGATTTCTTTCGACACTTTTTTGCGTCGCTTGCTGTTACAATAAGAAAACAGGGAGGAGATCACATGAAGCAAACGGTTTATGTGGATGTACTGCTGTTTTTAAATTTGATCATCGCATTTTTGCTTTTAAAATCGGCCGCGCTTCTCTCGGGTGTTCCTGCCAGCCGGATCAGGCTGTTTTTCGGAACTATCACAGGATCTGCTGCTTCTCTTTTGATTTTTGTTCAGATGAATCCAGTCGAATCAATACTGACAAAACTCATGCTCGGATTATCGCTTTCCGGCATTGTTTTTTTGAAACGAAAAAAATACCGATTATTTTTCCGCGCATTTCTTTCGTTTTTATTGGTGAATTTTATTTTTGCAGGGTTCATGACAGCTGTTTTTTTGCTGTTTCCTGCACGCGGAATGGTGTTTCGCAATGGAATTGTATATTTTCATTTCTCTGCGATTTCACTTGTCGTGCTTTCGGTCATTGCATATGCGCTGATTCGATTGGTTTGCCGGATTGTTGCGCGGCGAACAGATCGTCATCAGACAGCTTCTGTACATATTCAGGTTGGCTGTACACAAGTAATTCTTTCTGCATTGATTGACACCGGAAACCGTTTAAACGATCCGTTTTCCGGTTTGCCGGTAATCGTTGTAACATACGATGCCATTCAATCAGCGCTGCCGCTTAAATGGACGACACTGTGCAGTGCAATGCAAAACGGTACACGCCCTGCACACGAGAATCATCCGGCATATCGTTCGTTTCGAATGGTTCCGGTGCAGACAATCTCCGGCACATCGGTCTTGCCGGCATTTTGTCCAGATCGCATTGAGGTTTCCGGAGAGGAAAAGCGTGCCGTTGTTGCAGTGACGGAGCATACGCTGTCAAACGGAAGCTACGATGCCATTCTTCCGCCGACGCTTATATCATCTGTGTGATGTTTTCTACAATAAAAGGGAGCGATGATTGATGAAACAGCAAAATTGGATCAAAGAATGGAGTAAACGATGGATGTTTAAAAACAGACAGATTTTTTCACGCTTGCAGTTTTTCTTATTTCCGCCGGATGAAATTCATTATATCAACGGCTCGGACAGTCTGCCGCCTCCGCTTTCTAAGGAAGAAGAACAAATTGTTTTTTTGAAACTGGAACAAGGCGATCATGATGCCCGCAACACGCTGATTGTACATAATCTTCGCCTGGTCGTTTATATTGCAAAAAAATTTGAATCAACGGGAATTGGTATTGAGGATTTGATTTCGATCGGAACAATCGGGTTGATTAAAGCAGTGAACACCTTTGTCCCAAGCAAAAAAATCAAGCTGGCAACCTATGCCTCGCGGTGTATTGAAAATGAAATTCTGATGTTTTTGCGCAAAACCTCGCCAAGCCGAAATGATATTTCGATCGACGAGCCGCTGAATGTTGACTGGGACGGAAATGAACTGTTGCTTTCCGATTTACTCGGAACCGATTCGGATACTGTTAACCGTGAAATTGAACAGGAAGCGGAAAAAGGACTGCTGCTCGACTGCATCAATGCGCTTTCGGACCGAGAGCGCATGATCATGGAAATGCGTTTTGGTCTAAACGGACGAAAAGAACAGACACAAAAAGAAGTGGCAGATTGCATTGGGATTTCACAGTCCTATATCTCAAGACTTGAAAAACGAATTCTGACAAGGCTTAAAAATGAGTTTGAAAAAGTGATGTAAGCTTTACTTATTCAAAGAATTTTGATATAATGACTGTAAACAAAACAAAAATATCGTGCAAAGGCGGTCAGTCCTATGAAAATCGCTTTGTTTACAGAAACATATCTTCCGTATATCAACGGTGTTGTGACCCATGTAAAGGCACTTCACGACGGTCTTGAAAAACTCGGTCATGAGGTTTTGGTGGTCACTGTTGACACCCATGCACATCATCATTATATTAAAGACGGTGTTTTATATTGTCCGGCAAAAGAATTAAAGAAAATCTATAATTTCGGTTTGGCGGCACCCTTAAGCGGTAAGCGCTACCGCATGATGAAGCACTTTAAACCGGATATTATTCATATTCATCAGGAATTCGGCATCGGTCTTTCCGGTGCGCTGATTGCAAAACAGCTGCGGATTCCGCTGGTTTATACGCTGCATACGATGTATGACGACTATCTTTACTACATTGTACCGCAGAAGATGATTCCGTTGTTAAAACGCATTTCACATCGCTATTTTAAATTCCTTGCAAAATCAGCAAATGCGCTGACCGGTCCTTCGAAAAAGGTGCAGGAATATTTTGATATGTGCGGCGTGAATAAGAGTGTCAACGTGGTACCCAATCCGGTGGAACTTGATGTATTCAATCCGTCCAGCTTAAACCGTGAAAAAATCGCTTCCATTCGTGCACAGTATGGCATTCAGCCGGAGGATACCGTGGTATGCTTCTGCGGACGGCTGGGCAAGGAGAAAAGCGTGGATGTCCTGCTCGATTACTGGGCAGAAACCGTAAAACCGGACGATCATTTAAAACTGATGATTTTAGGCGGCGGTCCTTCGCTGCCGGAACTGCAGGCACAGGCAAAAGCATTGCATATTGAGGAGCAGGTGATCTTTACAGACGCAATCCAGCACGAAGATTTACCGGAATACTATGGTGCTTGCCAGCTGTACGTGACAGCTTCTTTGTCGGATACAAATTCCATTTCCATGAAAGAAGCAATGGCGACAGGTCTGCCGGTTGTACACATCAAAGACCCGCTGAATGCCGGACAGGTCGTTGACGGTGTAAACGGTTATATTTATGAAAATGCAGAGCAGATGTATTCGATCTTCAAAAAATATCAGGCAATGACGCCGGAGGAAAAAGAAGCGCTGACGGCTTCTGTCATTAACTCAGTGAAGATTTACGGATGTGAAGCACTTGCAGAATATTTGGTAGGTGTATATGAAGACGCGAAAAAAGAAAAAGAGCAAAAACATATCAAACACCGCCGCCGTGTGAAACGCCACGGATAATACACCGAAAAAAGGATTCGTAAGAAGAGAAGAGGAATTGTTCAATGTTTCGTTTTGGTATTTTAGGAACCGGTAATATTGCTGCGACGTTTTACGACGCAACAACCCGCACAGACTGTGCAGAAGTTATCGCTGTTGCAAGCCGTACACCGGGAAAAGCACAGCAGTTTGCTGAGAAAACAGACGGGAATTTCGACTGTTATGGTTCGTATGGAGAATTGCTTAAAAGACCGGATATCGACGGTGTCTATATTGCAACAACGCACAATTTTCATTTTGAAAATATGATGCTGGCTCTTTCGTATGGCAAGCATGTGATGTGCGAAAAATCGTTTGTGATGACAAAAACAGAGGCAGAGCAGGTATTCGCTTTTGCAAAAGAAAAGAACCTTTTTTGCATGGAAGCAATGTGGTCACGCTTTCTGCCGGCAATCAAAAAGGCAAAAAAGTGGATTGATGCAGGCTTAATCGGTGATGTAAATCTTGCGAATTTCCTGATTGGTTTTGCATCGAGCAAAGATCCCAACGGCAGAATCCGCAATCCAAAACTTGGCGGCGGTGCAATGTATGATATTTCTGTCTATGGTATTGAGCTGACGACGTACCTCATCGGAAAACCGGTTGCATCACACCATAGCTATGTATTGCGGGATGAAAACGGTGTTGACATGGTCAACAATATCACGCTTTGTTATCCGGACTGCGTGGCAAATGTGCAGACAACCGTAACAACCAATGTCGGACAATTTTTGAATGTCTATGGTACAAAAGGCCGGATCTCGATTGCAGATCCGCACTTTGCTGATTCCTGCGAACGATATGACGAAAACGGATTAGCCGAAAAAGCGTTTTTCCGGCGGGATAACGGATTTCAGTACCAGATTGAAGAAATGGTTCGCTGCGTAAACGAGGGAAAACTCGAAAGTGATGTGATTCCTCATGCGGACACCATTTTCTGTGCGTCTGTTTTTGATTCGATGAATGAATCGAAATAACAAAATGAGCATAAAAAATATCCGTCTTCTGACGGATATTTTTTTATTTTCAGGAAACAATCAAAATACAATAAACCGGTAAAAGGTGGAAGTTTGCGTGAAACAAATCGTCTATTTGACACCAAACGAACATTCAAAAATTGTATCCAAAATGGCTGATTGCATCCTTCGTGTTACAAATGGTGCAATTTCTTTTTTTGTTTGTTCTGAAATTCCCAAAAAATTATCATCAAATACAGTATTGATTGTTTCAAAAGAAATGCCGTCGGTCATACTTTTCAATCCAAATATCCCTATCATAATCAGTTCGGATATATCCGGTATTTCCGATTGCCTTATGAAACAGCATGCGCAAATCGTCTATTCCTGTGGATTTGGTGAACATGACTGTATCAGCTTTTCAAGTGTTTTGTCCGCACAGCGCATGATTTCTTTGAACCGAACAGTGAAAACACTGGACGGACAGCTGATTGATCCATTTGAAATGCCGATTTCCTTTGAGGCAAAACATCCTTTTTTCATATTGTCGTGCGTGCTTGCACTGTTGTTATGCGATGTTTCTCCGGAAATAATTTTTCAAAAACTTTCCTTTGATAATGTGTGTCATTCCTCACATACTATGTTTGCAAACACAACCAAACAAATTGAGGAGTGAATATTTAAAATGGCTAGATCGAATAAAATTATGGTTCCGCAGGCAAAAGAAGCAATGGAGCGCTTCAAAATGGAAGCTGCAAACGAAGTGGGCGTCAACCTGAAACAGGGCTACAACGGTGACCTGACCTCCAGACAGGCTGGTTCTGTCGGCGGCCAGATGGTCAAAAAAATGATCGAAGCATACGAGAACTCTGCAAAATAATCCCCCTTTTTGAAAAAAACAAAGCGGTACTTTTGAAAGTACCGCTTTGTTTTTTTTATGTTACACTATTTGTTTTCCTCATCATCAGCGTTCTCATCAGACGTTTTTTTAGAAGCAGGTGAGGGCGGCTGCAGATTCGAAAGGGGGGTGCTTTTCACCGCTTTTTCCATTTGATCGTCGGAAATATGCGTATAAATCTGCGTTGTTCCAAGATTTGCGTGACCCAGAATCTCCTGCAAAATACGGATATCGACGTGTCCATACTGATACATGATCGTTGCCGCAGTGTGGCGCAATTTGTGCACCGAAAATCCATATTGTGCGAGTCCTGCTTTTGCAAGCTGTGCTTCAATAATCTGTTCAACACGCCGCGCACCGATTCGTGTACCGCGCCGGTTTAAAAACAGCGCATTTTTATCTTTTCCGTTGGCTGCAAGCTTTGCACGAACGGGGAGATACGCTTCGATTGCACTTAAGCACGCATCATTTAAATAGACAATACGCTCCTTGTTGCCTTTTCCCAATAATTTCAAGGTATTTTCGTGAATGTCCGCACAATCGATTGATACAAGCTCCGAAAGCCGCATTCCACAATTTAGCAAAAGCGTCGTTATACAATAATCGCGTTCGCGAAACTCACCGTCAATATTCGAAAGCAGCGCATAACATTGTTCAAGCGTCAAATATTTCGGAAGTGATTTTTTGACCGCAGGAACTTCTAATTCTGTGAGCGGATTATAGTCGATCAGATGCGATTTTTCTGATAAATAATGAAAAAAGGATTTTAGAGCCGAAACTTTGCGTGCACGCGTTTTGGGCAGATTGTCACATGAATCTGAAACGAAGTGCAGATATTCATATGCATCAGACAGCGTAACGGTTTTTAAAAGATCGACTGTAACCGAATCAATCGGAATTTCTGAAAATTCACAGTCCGAAAACAATCCGCGCTGCTTTAATAAAAACCGGCAGAATCCACGCAGATCAATTGCATATCCGTCAACAGTTCGCTGTGAGCGTCCTTTGATGGTTCGGATATAAAAAAAGTAATCGCGCAGTACGCTCGGATAAGCTTCATAAGATATATTCATATGGTTTCCTCGTTTTTTTGCTCCCTCTATTTCGCTAAATTTTCATTTAGCGAAATAGAGGGTATCAGATTTTCAGGTTATCCCTGCGCAGCGATTTTACATGCTGCCTGTACCATATCCGGATCAATCGTTCGATATGATGATTCCTCCGGTGTTCCGTTGAATCGAATCGTCTTTCCGCTCATACTCTGATCAGCAACGGTCATCATCGGCGCCATATGGAATTGCCGGACATCGGTCTGTGCAAGAATCTCAGCGAGATTATTCGGACGGATGCTTCCGCATGCAAGCCATTCAATTTGATTGCCAAACTGACGGTACAGCGCATTGATTTGTTCAAGTCCGCCTTCCAGACAACGTGCGCATCCACCGGAAGTGAGAATACGTGTCACACCCAGATCAATCATCTGCTGTGCAGAAACGGCAAGATCTGCGGAAACATCGAATGCCCGATGGCATACAACTTCCCTTCCCTGCCCTTTCGCAATATTTACCATTTCCTTCATTCGCTCAAGATCGAATGTACCGTCTTCTTTCAAGATCCCGACAGCAATTCCGTCTGCACCGCAGTCAATCAGCCGCTGTGCATCCCGTTTCATCGATTCAAATTCAAATGAAGTATAACAGAACCCACCGGTACGCGGACGAATCATCGCAATTACCGGAGTCGAAACGTGTGCTTTCACCGTTTCAAGCATCCCGATCGATGGTGTAAGTCCGCCGCATTCGATGGATGTATTCAGTTCGATACGGTCTGCACCATTACGCGCGGCAGTAATTGCATCATCCACACTGCAGCAGCAGATTTCAATCAGCCGTTTCATTTGATATTCCACTCCTTTTTAAAAGGAAAAGCCGCCGCATACGGCGGCGGCTTTTTGCCTTGTTATTACTTATGCTTCTTCGATCATCGAAAGCAGTAATTCTTTCATTTTTGCCGGATTTCCCTTGCCTTTGGATGCTTTCATGCACTGACCAACCAAGAATCCAAGTGCGTTCGTTTTACCGCCGCGATAGTCGGAAACTGATTTTTCATTGGCAGCAAGCACGGTTTTGACAATCTCAAGCAGTGCGCCTTCATCGGAAATCTGTGCGAAACCGTTCTCTTTGACGATCTCTTCCGGTGTTTTGTCGGATTCCTGCATCAGGTCGAACACTTTTTTGCCGATTGCATTGGAAATCGCACCGGATTCAATCATTGAAAGCAGCGATGCGAGCGAAGATGCTTTGATCGAAAGATCGGCAAGCGTGCAGTTTTTCTCGTTCATGAGTTTTGCGATATCGCCGAGAATCCAGTTGCACACGGATTTCGGCGTACATTTTTTCTCTGCGAGCACTTCTTCAAACAATGCTGCTTTCTGCGGATCATCGGCCAGCTGCTCGGCATCAATCTGCTGTAATCCATAGTCACGCAGATAACGCGCCACTTTTACGTTCGGCAGCTCCGGAATCGACGCGCGGATGTTCTCCACAAACTCGTCTGTCAGCACGATGGTCTGCAAATCCGGTTCCGGGAAGTAGCGGTAATCCTGTGCGTCTTCCTTACTGCGCAGCGGAATACTCTCGCCCTTCGCATCGTCCCATTTGCGTGTTTCCTGTTCGATCACGCCGCCTGCTTCAAGTACTTCGATTTGACGTTTTGCTTCATATTCAATCGCACGAACAGCACCCGAGAACGAGTTGACGTTTTTCATCTCGCAGCGTGTGCCGAATTCATTGCTTCCGGCTTTCATCACGGAAACGTTGACGTCACAGCGAATCGAACCCTCCTGCATCTTACAGTCGGAAATATCAAGATACTGCAATATCGAACGAATCGTTTCAAGATATGCTTTTGCCTCCTGCGGGCTTCTCATATCCGGCTCGGAAACGATTTCGATCAGCGGAACGCCGCAGCGGTTGAAGTCAACAAGCGAGCCGGCAAAACTGTCGTTGTGCAGTAATTTGCCTGCGTCCTCCTCGATGTGGATACGGGTAACGCCAATGCGTTTTTCTTTGCCGTCAACCAGAACATCGACATAGCCGTGTTCACACAGCGGAATATCAAACTGCGAAATCTGATATGCTTTCGGCAAATCCGGATAAAAATAGTTTTTACGGTCCTGTTTGCAGACCTGGTTGATATCACAATGCAGCGCACAGCCCATTTTCACTGCGTACTCGACCACTTTCTCGTTGAGCGTCGGCAGTGTGCCCGGCATACCGGTGCAGATCGGGCAGCAGCGCGTGTTTACTTCAAAACCAAATTCATTTTTACAGCTGCAATAAATTTTTGTTTCGGTGGAGAGCTCTGCGTGAATCTCCAAACCGATGACCATTTCATAATTCATAGGTACAAATCCTCCCGATCAAAGTGATGCCACTGGGCAGAGCGGCTGTTCTGTAAGGGCTTCATAGCAGCCGGCTGCTGTGAACAGACGCTGTTCTTCAAATTTCGGCGCGATGAGCTGCATGCCGACCGGCAGTCCGTTTGCAGCATTGCCGCACGGCACACTGATTGCCGGCAGACCTGCAATATTCACCGTAACGGTGCAGATATCGTTTGCATACATAGAAAGCGGATCGGATTCTTTTTCGCCCAGCTTAAACGCCGTATCGGTTCCGGTCGGCGTGAGCAAGAGATCACACGAGGAGAATGTTTCGGAAAATTCCTGCTGAATCTGTTTTTGCAGCAGTTTTGCACGTTTATAATATGCATCATAATAGCCGCTGCTCAGCACGAACGTGCCTAAGAGAATACGGCGTTTGACTTCGTCGCCAAAGCCTTCGCTACGTGTTTTTTCATACAAATCGGTGAGGTTTTCAAACTCCGGTGTACGGTAGCCATATTTCACACCATCAAAACGTGCGAGGTTCGAGGATGCCTCTGCAGAGGAAATAATGTAATAGGCAGACAGCGCATACGGCGTACTCGGAAGCGAAACTTCTTTTAAAACAGCGCCGTTTTTCTCGAACAGCTCTGCTGCTTTCATCACACGGTCGTGCACATCAGCGCTGACACCCAATCCGAAATACTCTTTCGGAATGCCGATGACTTTGCCTTTCATGTCACCTGCATCACCGACCGTAAACTGCGGATATGCGCGGTTTGCGGAGGTTGCATCATACGGATCGTGACCGCAGATTGCGGAATATGTCATTGCAACGTCTGCAACACTGCGGCCGAACGGGCCGATCTGGTCAAGCGACGACGCAAATGCGACAAGACCGTAACGGGAAACACTGCCGTAGGTCGGTTTTAATCCGATCACACCGCAGTAGGAAGCCGGCAGACGAATGGAACCACCAGTGTCCGAACCAAGTGACACAAATGCTTCACCGGCTGCAACAGCTGCTGCACTGCCGCCTGAGCTGCCGCCCGGCACATACTCCGGATTATGCGGGTTTTTCGTCTTTTTAAAATAGGATGTTTCGCAGGAAGAACCCATTGCAAATTCATCCATATTGAGCTTGCCGACCATGACAGCGCCTTCACGGTTTAACCGCTCCATAACGGTTGCGTTGTACGGCGGAACAAAGTTTTCAAGCATTTTCGACGAACAAGTTGTTTTGACGTCTTTGGTGCAGATGTTGTCTTTGATTGCAACCGGCACACCTGCAAGCGGCGGGAGTTCCTCACCTGATGCACGGCGGTCGTCGATTTCTTTTGCACGGCGCAGTGCTTCTTCGCCGGTTACGGCGACAAATGCACCGATGGTATCTTCGACTGCAGCAATTCGGTCAAGCACAGACTGCGTTGCTTCCACACTGCTGCATTCTTTGTTCTGAAGCATTTTTGCAAGGGAAGCTGCCGTTTGATTATATAATTCCATTGTCTTTGTACTCCTTTATTTATTCGATCACTTTCGGCACAACAACACAGCCAGCCTGTACCTGCGGTGCGTTTTTCAAAATGTCGTCGCGTTTATACGGTGCAGACGGAACATCCTTGCGCAATGTCATCGGATGATCCGGATCAACCAGACTGTCACGGCTTTCGAGCGGCGGCAGTTTTTCCACCATTTCGATAATATCCTGCATCTGCTGTTCATAGCGGACTTCCTGCTCTTCCGAAATCCGAATTCTTGCAAGTTTTGCAAGACGTTTTACATCAACCTTCATGAGAACCCTCCTGTGTATTTGCATCGGACTGTGCCGATTCGATCATACGAAGCAGATCTTCTTCCGACAAAACCGGGATCGAAAGCGACTGCGCTTTGGTCAATTTGCTTCCGGCATCCTCGCCTGCCACCACAAAATCTGTCTTTTTGGAAACCGAAGAAGTGACTTTTCCGCCGTTTGCAGTGATCTTTGCTGCCGCATCTTTTCGTGAAAGTGTCGGAAGCGTACCGGTTAAAACGAATGTTTTCCCTGCAAACACAGCACTTTCCTGCTGCTTTTGCGGCTCATCCATCCGCAGTCCTGCATCTTTTAGCTTTTGAATCAGTTCAATTGCCTGCGGACGCGAAAAATATTCCACGACGCTCTGTGCCATCGTTTCGCCAAAGCCGTCGATTTCCATAATGCTATTATACTCCGCCGAAGCCAGTTTGTCCATTGTATGGAACGTTTGCGCCAAAAGTTCTGACGCTTTTTGACCGATATTGCGAATACCAAGCGCAAAAACAAGCTTCGAGAGCGGATTTTTCTTCGATGCTTCCAGTGCATCAAACAAATTCTGCGCTGATTTTTCACCGACACGGTCAAGCGCTTCGACCTCACTTCGGTTAAGTGTATATAAATCAGCTGCCGATTCAATATGCTCGTTGGCAATCAGCGCTTGAATCATGGCAGGACCTAAGCCGTCAATGTTCATGGCATCCCGGGAAGCGAAATGCACAATCTGCCGAAACACCGCAGACGGACACAAGGGATTAACGCACCGCAGAACCGCCTGATCATCCTCCCGCACAACCGGTTCGCCGCAGGACGGGCAGCTGCGCGGAATCTGATACGGCACACTGTCCTGCGCATGCGAAACGCTGCATAGTACCTCCGGAATAATATCACCGGCTTTTCGCACCCGAATCACGTCGCCGATGCGGATCTCCTTTTCGTCGATGAAATCCTGATTGTGAAGCACCGCCCGGCTCACAGTCGTACCTGCAAGCGTAATCGGTTCAAATAAGGCGGTCGGTGTGAGTGCGCCGGTGCGTCCCACATTGATTTCAATATCTAAAAGCGTTGTTTCCTTTTCTTCGGGCGGATATTTGAATGCCACCGCCCATTTTGGGTATTTTGCCGTTGCACCAAGGCGTTCTCTATCCGACAAGTTGTTCACCTTTACAACTGCACCATCGATATCAAACGGATATTCATAGCGGTTTTGACCGATTTTGCGAATTTCTTCGATTGCTTGTTCCATCGTTTCACACCGCAAATAGGACGGGGAAACCTGAAATCCCTGCGATTTTAAATAATCAAGTGTCTGGCTGTGCGTTTCAAATGACGCACCCTCCACCTGCTGAAGATTAAATACAAAAATATCGAGTTTGCGCTGTGCAGTGATCTTTGAATTTTTCTGCCGGAGTGAACCTGCCGCCGCATTCCGCGGATTTTTAAACGGCTCCTCACCACGTTCGATCTGTCCTGCAACAAGCGTTTCAAACGATTCGCGCGGCATATACACTTCACCGCGCACTTCCAAAAACGGGATCGGCTCTTTTAATTTGAGCGGAATGGAATGAATCGTTTTTAAATTCATTGTCACATCCTCGCCGACAAATCCGTCGCCGCGGGTTGAACCGCGTGTAAATACGCCGTCTACATACTCAAGCGAAACGGAAAGCCCGTCGATTTTCGGCTCGACTACATATTCCGGTGTAAGCGTTTCCCGCACCCGACTGTCAAAGGAAAGCAATTCTTCTTCGCTGAACACATCCTGCAAACTGCCCATCTGTACGGTGTGCGTGACCTTTTCAAACGTGTTGTCGCTCTCGCCGCCGACACGCTGCGTCGGTGAATCGGGACGGAGAAACTGCGGAAACTGCGCTTCAAGCTGTTTTAGCTCGCTTAGCAATCGGTCAAACTCATAATCACTGATGCTCGACTGATTTTCCATATAATATTCATAACTGTAGCGGTTGAGAGAATCACACAACTCGTCTATTCTCTGCTTTGCTTCAGATTCGTTCATAGCTTCATGCCCTTTCTTTTATTCCATCGGCGCAAACTGCGCCATGATTGCCTGCGCCACACGAATGCCGTCACAAGCGGCACTCATAATACCGCCGGCATACCCGGCACCTTCACCGCAGGGATAGAGTCCGGCCGCACCGATTGACTGGTATGTTTTTAAATCCCGCACAATCCGAATCGGTGAAGACGTACGTGTTTCCGGACCGGTCAAAATACCTTCCGGCGATGAAAAACCGGGAAGTTTTCGATCAAAACGATATAACCCCGTTTGCAGCATGGAAAGAATCGGCGCCGGAAACAACGACGCAAATGATGCACCGGTCACACCGCGTGCATATGTCGGTGTCACAGAAGTAATACGCAAATGTTCCGACTGTTTTCCCATCAAAGCGCCGACATTCATCGCCGGTGCACGATATGCGCCGCCGCCCAATGAAAAGGCGTTTCGTTCCAGTTCCTCTTGAAACATCATCCCGCCAAACGGATCGTTTCCAAAATCAGCAGTACCAACCGATACCACGAGCGCCGCATTTGCATTTTTTCCGTCACGTGCATGTTCGCTCATACCGTTTGTGACAACGGTGTTTTCCTCAGAGCAGGACGGCACCACATAGCCGCCCGGACACATGCAAAACGTGTAGACACAGCGCCCATCCTGCCGATGCGAAAGCTGATACTCTCCTTTCGGCAGCCGGGGATGACCTGCCAGTTCTCCGTATAGTCCACGATCAATCGTTGTTTGCAGCTGTTCGATTCGCACTCCAACGGAAAATTCCTTTGCTTCCATTGGAATACCTGACTGACGCAGGGAACGAAATGTATCTCTCGCACTGTGACCGATTGCCAGCACAACCTGTTCGGTGTCAATCGTTTCTCCGTCCACGGTGATGCCGCAGACAGCGCCGTTTTTTACATGAATTTGCTCAACTTGCTTATTAAAATAAATTTTGCCGCCCAAGCGTTCGATCTCTTTGCGCATGGAAATGAGTACGCCACGAAGCTGATCGGTTCCGATATGCGGCTTGGCAGTCACAAGAATTTCTTTCGGTGCACCGTGACGGACAAATTCCTCCAATATAAACCGGCACCTGCCATCAGAAATTCGAGTCGTCAGCTTTCCATCCGAAAATGTACCGGCACCGCCTTCACCAAACTGCACATTCGAGCGTGAATCAAACGCACCGCCTTTAAAAAAGGAATCGACCGCGTTTGCACGCTCCTCCATACAGCCGCCGCGCTCAAACAAAACCGGACGATAGCCGTGCTTTGCAAGCAAATACGCACAAAACAATCCGGCCGGTCCCATTCCAACCACAACAATCGGATGCAGCAAAGGGCTGCATCCGATTGTTACATCCAGTGTATCAATAGGTTTATATACGATTTGCGGATCGCCGCACCGTGAAACAATCTGCTGTTCGTTTCCGTGAAGATTTAGAACAACTGAAATGACAAAACAGATATTGTTTCGTCTTCTTGCATCCAGCGAACGTTTATAAAAATAGCAGGATGCAATCTGATCGCCAGAAACCTTCAATCGCTTTCTTGCAATCGCAAACGCCGTTTCATCCGGTTCATTGAGTCCGATTCGAATATTTGAAACAATAACTGGCATAGATTCTCCTTTTATGCTTTTTTCTCAGACTTCACCGTTACATAGTATTCGCCTACTGCCCACACGAACTTGTTTCCGGTTGCATAGATCGAAACACGGACACGGGAAGTTCCTTCTTCAATATTCGATAAATCTACTGATGCAAACAATTCACTTGCTGTCAGCGATTCAATATCAGATTTGTTTCCGACCATTTTGACGTTATTGATAGAAGTACTGTGCAGTGTGACATTCAAATCAGCAGGTGCATTTTTGAGTACGATATTATCTTCTGAAATTTGCATCGTACTCTTTGCAAAGTTAGTGCTGTCAATCTCTACAGTCACTTCACCCACATTGTCGATATCGATTTCACCGGCATCCAAATCAAGCGGGAACATGAATACACTTCCGATATCAAGCTTTGTCAAATCGAGCGGACCGATCGTCACTTTTTCACGTTTGCTGATAATCTCTTCCGGACCGGCCAAGTGTACGGTATCGACCGAAAGCGTATAATTAAATTTCGACGTATCGATTCCGTTTGTATTGATAAAGCTCAGTTCAATCGGGAATTCTTTTTCAAGATAAATCGGTACTGTAATCTGGAATGTTGTTTCAGAGAACGAAACATATTTCAGATCAAGTTTTTTACCGGAAGCGTCGTATAAAACAAGCTTTCCTTCAGCCGTCAAAGTGCTCGATAAAACAGCCGATTTATCATACTCAACTACACATTCTGCAATCTGCTCTACTTCCGATTGTGCACCTGTGATAATAACGGACTGCGGCGTTGCTGTCGGCGTTTCTTTGATATACCCTTCTTGTGCTGTAACGAATTCCGCTTTTGCTTTCAAATCAAAATTAACGGATTTCACATGATCAAACCGCAGGGTTACCGTTTGTGTATAGCCACGGATGCTGAAATCTGTTTCATTTGGATCTTTTGTCTGCACACTCAGCGAAACTTCATACTGTCCGGGCGCTGTAACCGTTGCGAGGTTTGGCGTTACGACCAAATCGTCCGCAGTGACATCTGCGATCAAATACCGCTTTCCCTGAATTTTTACATCAATCGTGGTATCTTGTCCGTCAATAACGCTCAGCTGCTGTGCTTCGGCAGTGGTTCCCGCAAGATTGAGTGTAATCGGTACATCCGAAATCACTCGCTCCTGATAGGGATCAAATGTCGTTGCGACGGTGAACCATGCAATTACAGCAATCAAAATGGAAAGTGCAATCAAGAATTTTTTGTTTTCGATCAGTTTTGAAAAAGTAAAATTCCATTTCATTGTTTTTTCCTCCTCCAAAACGTAAACTTCCTGACCACTTTCTTCGTACGGCTTTCCTCTTTGTCTGCAGGAATCAATTTTGCACGAAGATGTTCTGCAAGCGATTCCGGCGTGAAATTACGAATCATCTGGCCGTCTTCTGTTGTGGAGACTGTGCCGGTTTCTTCGGAAACCACAATGGTAATTGCATCGGAAACTTCACTGATACCGAGTGCCGCACGGTGACGGGAACCAAAGTTTGTTGCAATCAGTTCCTCGTTCTGCGGTTTTGGCAAGAAACAAGCTGCAGCTAAAATTCTGCCGTCACGCACGATCACAGCGCCGTCATGAAGCGGTGTGTTGACAAAAAAGATATTTAACAGCAATTCTGTACTGATTGTTGCATGCAGAAGCACACCGGTATCCACCTGCTCGCCGAGTTTTGTTTTTCGTTCAATGACAATCAGTGCACCTGTTTTTGTTTTTGAAAGACTGCGAACTGCTTCACAAATTTGTTCAATACCATGTTCCCAGGTCGCAACCATTCGTTCTGTGCTGTCTGCGCCGAAAACGTTTAGATCAGCAACTTTTGTTCGGCCTGCACGTTCAAGCGCACGGCGAATTTCCGGCTGAAACAATACAATCAATGCAATGATTCCGATTTGGAAAATATTCTGGAACAAAAAGCTCATTGCTTTTAAATTGAATTGTACGGCAAGAAAATAAAAAACGACAAGAAGCAGAACACCTTTTACAAGCTGTCCCGCACGTGTTTCTTTTACAAAATTGATCACAACATAGGTAACGTATGCGAGCAGAATAATATCAATCGCATCAAAAATAGAAAATGTGCGAAGTACACCGGAAATTTGATTAAAAAACTCTTCCGCAAAATTCATATACGTCATCCCTTTGCTTTCTTTTTCCTATTATAGTTTATCAATTTTTCGCTTGTAATTCAAGCGATAGACCATATTTTCTTTCGTTTTTCATAAAGCAAATAGGTTTCTTAGCTGGCATACAGTAAAAAAACAGCAAATCAAAGACAAATCTTTGATTTGCTGTGAAACTGTTTTATTTCGTTTCTTTTAAGCAAGCTTCTCTTAATTTGCTGCAATAGTACTGCACATTTTCAAATTTTGCATCCGGTGCAATTCGATGATCGGGACACGGAATATATCCGCCCGCTTTGATGAGCGGAATAAGCCGTTCAATCTCGCGATCAACGGCTTCAAAATCTTTTGCAAAGACCGTTTTGTTCATTCCGCCAACGCCTTTGATCCGGTTTCCGTATTGTGCACGCCAGGAAGCAATGCTTGCGTTCCATGTTCCTACTTCGATCGGGAACATGGTGTTGACGCCGTTTTTGAGCCACACCGGAACGAGTGCATCGATCAAGCCGTCACAGTCCACCGAAACAATATCAATTCCATATTCACTTAAAAGATCAGTGATTCGTTTATAATGGCGGCCAAAGTACTGATCAAACTCATCTGGAGAAATCATCGGACCGTTTTTAAAGCAAATGTCCTCCCAGAAATGCGCATAGTCAAACTGCACACCGCTTTCCAAGGCAGTTTTTGTGTTTTGATAGCAAAGCTCTGCGATCGTGTCTGCAATTTCGGCAAAGAGATCTTCATCGTCCGCCTGCAAATAGCAAAATTGTTCAAATCCAAGCAGATTGCGCATATATCCGGCGAGTGAACCGCAGTGAATGCCAACCGGAATCGTTCGTTCCTGTGTCTTGATGCGGTTCAGCGCATCAAAATCTACACGGTTTTTGTTCCACTGAAGTTTTGGCAGATATTCTTTCTCCCAAACGTCGCGGTCTGTGAGTGTCGTTCCGATTTCAGCCGGAATCGAAACAATTCCGTCTTTTTGAAGCACGATAAGTCCCTGCTCATCCCGCATGACATAACTTTGATCGGCACGCCGCTCTAAAACTTGAGGCTCAAACGTCGGGGACAGTCCGCAGTTTGTGACAAAGCAGGAATTCCAGTTAAAATCAAATCCGAGCTTTTTCATCACAGACTGATCTGACGGCGAGTTGTCACCGTACTGTGCATAGCCTTGTGCCTCTTCATTTGTGATATGTCCTTCTTCTGCCCATTTTTGCAGCGTTTCATTCCAGAATCCAAACGAAACAACCGGCATATAATCATACGGTTTTTCATGCAAAATTGCAGAAACATTCTCGGTCAGTGTCATAGTGATTCTCCTTTGCTTCCGTTACAGGTTTAAAAAGTCCTTTCGGTAGGTAACACCGAAAAGTTCTGCCAAGTCTTTTAACTGTGTATCTGTGATGGTATTGATCCGCGGCAGATGAGCGGTCAGCATATAGATCTGCGCCGCTTTTTCGACTGTTTCAATCAGTCCGAACGTTTTATGGGGATTTGCGGACGGCGGCAAATTTACGTCCGAACTTCCGGCACATTTGATGAGCCATATGGCAAGACTGGCTGTTGATCCGCAAAACCGTGTCATCATGCATACGCATCCGACCCATACGCTTGCAATGAATTACGTACATGAACTGGACGAAAAGGCGCTAACACACACGCTTTGGGAGATGTGCACGGAATGTATTGTGGTATTTCCGGATGGTGTCGGCGTACTCCCATGGATGCTCTGCGGCACGAATACGATCGGTGAGGCAACCGCGCAAAAAATGAAAGAATTCCGATTGGTTGTATGGGCGATGCACGGCATTTACGGCGCAGGAAAAACACTCGATGAAACCTCCGCGGTCTGCGCATCTTCTGCAATTCGGATAATACCTAAATTCGTCTGCGGATCGTCCGCCACATTTTTAAAATATTTTCCCGTACCTGTCACGATAAACAGCTTTCCGATCAGCGACGGTGCAGAAAACCCGATCGGTATCGTTCTGCATACATGCGCTGTATCCAAATACTCCGACACTTCGTTTTCGTCTAACAAATAGCTGATGTTTCCGCCGTTTCGTTCGTCCCAGCCAAGCCGATACATGTTGGCTGTCATCTTTTTTATCTCTTCGACAAACGGTGCTGTTAAAATATCTTTCATCTTGTCATCAAAACCTCCCGTTCATATGTTTCAATCTCTTTATAATAATCGAGCGGTACCTGCTCGCGGCGCAGAAATTCTGCAAAGATGTCACCAAACGGCGCTGTTTTGAGTTCCTCTTTCATCACCATAAGCTTTGTAAAATTACCGCTTTCCTGTAATGCTTTCAGTTTTGCTGACGGCTCAAGCAATGCACACAGCAGAGCCTTTTGCACATTCCGCACACCAAGCACCCATGCGGCAATCCGATTGATTGAAGCGTCAAAATAATCGGTTGCAATGAATACACGATTGAGCGCATCGCTTCTTACAATCTCCCGTGCAATCTCCATCGTTTCCTCATCGAGCAGTACAACGTGATCGCTGTCCCAGCGTACAGAATGAGTCAAATGCAGTGCGAGATTTTGATGGAACAATAAAAGAGAGGAAATCTTGTCGCTCACAAGCTCGGTCGGATGATAATGACCGTTGTCCAAAAGCGGCGTGATTCCTTTTTCCTTTGCGTAGCTTAAGCAGAATTCCGAGGAACCGACCGTATAGCTTTCAAGTCCGATACCGAATACCTTTGACTCGAGCGTTACATACACCTTGGTTTTATCATATGGAATGCTCAGAATTTCATCCAATGATTCTTTAAAACGTGCGCGCGGGCCAAGCCGGTCAGCCGGTGTATTTTTATATCCGTCCGGAATCCAGATATTCAGAACACACGGTATTCCGGTTTCCTCTGCAAAATATTCGGAGATTCGGATACATTGTTTGCAGTGATTGATCCAAAACTGACGAACCTCTGGATTGGGTGAAGAAAGCGTCAGATTATCGTCTGCCATGGAATGGGAAAACAGCGTCGGGTTAAAATCAATGCCCAGATTCCGTTTTTTGGCATATTCGACCCATTTTTTAAAATGAACCGGTTTGATCTGATCTCTGTCGGCAAATTCTCTGTCTTCGAAAATTGCATAGCTTGCATGAAGATTTAATTTTTTTCTGCCGGGGATGAGCGAAAATGCCTTGTCTATGTCCTGCATCAATTCTTCGTAAGATGTTGCTTTTCCAGGATAATTGCCGGTTGCCTGAATGCCGCCGGACAAGCTTTGCGGCTGGTCGAATCCCGTGACGTCATCGCCCTGCCAGCAGTGAACGGAAATCGGAATATCACGCAGTATATTCAGTACCTGCTCTGTATCCACGCCATAGGACGCATATACAAGTCGCGGTTGATTGTTTTTCTTCCGTCTAAAAATTCAAGCTCTTCCGCTGTAAACGGAAGCAGTTCCTTTAAAATTTCCTGCCGAATCATATCAACAAGCCTGCCTTTTTCGTGTCAGCACAAATATTTGCGGATAAAGTAAGCCGGTGTACCGCTCCAGGCATGGCAATAGCTGTTGATGACGCGCGAGCCATACGGAGAAGCCAGTTTATCCGCCGGGTCATATAGTTCATAGAAGCAATCCGCGCCGTCAGCGATCATGCCGCCCCAGTATGATTTAAGATACGCGATCGCCTCTGTCTGCATTCCGCTGATCCACAGCGCCTCAATGAAATGGTGGTAAAGATACGGCGTGATCATCTTCACAGGAGGATTTTTCTGGATGAGTCGTTTTAAAAGCGCCTCGTTTTCCTCTTTAGAAAACACCTGTGCCAATACAAACCACACCTGCGAAGCCCATGAAATCTGACGTTCTGCGCCGCTTACGAAGAACCCTTTCGAAGCATCCCACAGCACACGCTTTGCGCCGTCGATGAGTGTATCGGACAATTCCTCAAATTCCCGTTTTTTCTCTTCATCTTTAAGCACATCTGCGAGCGTACATGCCTGTTTTACTGCATAAATAAAGATTGCCTGTGCGCTGGCCTGTTTATTGAGCACATCATTCCAGTCCACAAAACACCACCAGTCACTCCGATCGCGCAGGACACCGTCCTCTCTCAAATAGGTTTTTGCAATCGCAATCTGACGGCACGCTGTTTCCCAGAGTTCTTTTACACACGCCAAATCCTTCGTGTGCATATAGTAGTCGTGCAGACAGGAAACAAAGAACAGAGAATAATCAAACAGTACCGTATCATCGGTAATCGGCGACGGTTTTGTAAACACGCAGGCACTGACTCTGCCGTCTTCCTGGCAAAGCCCTGCGAATAAATACAAGCAGCGTTTGACAAGATCATTGTTTTGAAACGTTTCGTAGTTGGTCAGCGCCTGCAGCCGCAGATCGCCGATCCACAGCCGGCGGTCACGTTTCGGACCGTCTTCAAAAACCTCCTGCATACAGTCGTGCATCGTCTTTACAGACACGCGGTCAATCTCATTTAACAGCGGATCACTGCAGGAAATCACCGGTACTGCGTTCATATCAGCGCTTGAAACAGTCTCACAAAAAAGATGATCAATCTTGATTTGATATTTCGGAGAGGTGTCTTTTATGACGATTTCCATGAAACGAAACGCATAGCGCCGTTTTAAATCGAGCTCTGTCGGCATGACATCCACATGCACAAACTCTTCTTGGATCCAGCTTGCGCTTAAACTTCCGTGATAGTCAGAGCTGTCCTCTGCCATTTCACAAAGATGCTCGCCGAATTTCACTTTGAGGTATGCCGGCGCATCCGGCGGACTGCCGATCGGCGAAATGGATAGATGGACATATCCGACGCAATGGGTTCCGAAATCGATCAAAACACGATCGCCTTTTTGAAAGGTCCTTGTAAACAGCTGATCGATCGGCGCCTGTTCACGAAATGCCCAGTCTTCCGTTCCCTGATACAGCTCAATCAAGGAAACCGGATGCACATCCACACGCTGAAGCGTTGGAGCAAGCAAATTGGCTTTTTGAAGGAAATACGCCGCAGACGGATATGCTACTGTCTTCTCTGTTTCATTCATATTTGTTCATTCCTTTGATGAGAAAAATCGCCGCAGCGTATTCTTTTTCCGATCCAGACGCTGCTGTAAAATAGATTTCACTTATATAATACCTGCTAAATGCAAAAAAAGAAAGGTCAAAATTTGACACAAAAACTGACCGCATTTGCACAATGAAACAGAGCGAAACAAACCGTTATTTCCCTTTTTGATACTGGTATACTGCGTTTACAAGCCATCTGCATTCGTCCAATGTATTAAATGCAGACGGCGCAAACCGCACCAATCCGTTTTCCATCGTGCCGTAATGCGTGTGTGCAAGCGGCGCGCAGTGCAGTCCGCCGCGCAGTGCGAATCCCATTCGGTTTAGCGCCGCAGCCGTTTGCTCGGAGTGCTTTGATAAGACAGAGAACGAAATGATCGGCACATGATTTTTCCCCTGCGGGCAGACAAATACATGCGGCATCCGACTGAAATGTTCCCGCACAAACCGACAAAGTGATTCTTCATGCGAAAATAGACGTGCCGGTGTGTTCTTACGCACAAACCGGATTCCTTTTGCGAGCGCTAAAACCCCCGATGTATTGAGTGTTCCTGCTTCCAGCCGGTCGGGATAGAAGTCAGGCATTTCCGCTTCGCTTGACACACTTCCCGTACCGCCCTCAATCATCGTCTGAAGCAGGCGATCGTCATAAAGCAGCAGCATACCGGTACCTGCCGGCCCATACAGTCCTTTATGTCCGGGAACGCATACCGCGCAAGCACCCGTCCTTGAAAAGTCGATCGGAACAACGCCGGCACTCTGCGCCGCATCAATGACAAACGGAATCTTCCTTCGTCTGCACAATGCACCGATGTCGCTGACCGGAAGAACATGGCCGCTCACATTGGAGGCGTGGGTACATACCACAAGGCAGGTATCCTCCCGGATTGCATCTGAAAACGACCGCACTGTCTTTTGGTCGTCATCGTCGTACGTTTTGGCAATCGTATATTCGGCGATTCCCTCTTGACTGAGTTTATGCACCGGACGATAGACCGCGTTGTGTTCAAGATCTGAAATCACAATATGCCCGTTTTCTTTTATCAGTCCTTTGATTGCAATATTGAGTGCCGTGGTGCAGTTATTTGTAAAAATTACACGCTCAGGTACCGTATGAAAAAAGGATGCTGCCGCTTCGCGTGTACGATAGATCTGCTCGCCTGCTAAAACAGAAAAAGAATGACCGCCGCGTCCCGGATTGCCGCCATATTGCATGGACGCTTTTGTAAGCATCTGCGATACGGAAAGCGGCTTTGGAAACGTGGTGGCCGCATTGTCAAAATAGATCATTTCCCGATTCCTCCGTCAAATCACGCGTTTTGCTCGGATGCCATTCTGCGAAAGAATCCGAACAACATCTGCTTCGGCTGCATCTGTACGCACACCGTAGCCGCATCCGCCCTCCCGCAGATCATGCGGTATACGTGTGACTGTTGCACGAATCCCCGCCCGAAACAGCACATCCCGCGCACGATAGGCATAGGTGACCGATTGCACCATTAAAATACGCTCCTGTCTCATAAAAATTCCCCTTTCTTTTGCGAAAAAATCCGCCTCCTGCTTTGCACCATTCTATGCAGAGCAGGAGGCGGAACGTTCATTTTTTCTTTAGGTAAAGAGTAAGCAAACCGCATGGGCGGAAATGCCTAATTTTTCGCCGGTAAATCCAAGATGTTCTTCGGTGGTTGCCTTTACATTCACACAATCCGGATCGATCCCGCAGACACGTGCAAGATTCTCTTTCATCTTCGGGATAAACGGTGAAAGCTTTGGCGCCTGCGCAATGATTGTCGCGTCGATATTCGAAATTTGATATCCTTTATTCTTAATTTTTTTGCACACAGCATCTAACAGTTTTAAGCTGTCCGCACCGCGGTACGCTTCGTCGGTATCCGGAAAATGCTGTCCGATATCGCCAAGCGCCGCCGCACCAAGCAGCGCATCCATCACTGCGTGTGTCAGTACGTCCGCATCGGAATGCCCTAACAGTCCGACGGTATGCGGGATATCCACGCCGCCTAATATAAGCTTCCGGTTTTCCGCAAGCTTATGTACATCATATCCATGACCGATTCGCATCATAGCCGGTTCCTCCTTTTTAAAAAAGAGCGTGTGAGTTCACACGCTCTTTCAGATTTTATAATTCCACAATACAGCCGCGCGGACAAACTTCCATGCAGGCTTTGCAGTTTGTGCAAAGTGCGCTGTCGATCGATGCCACCTGATTGGTCACAGTGATTGCGCCGTTCGGACATGTCTTTTCGCATTTTTTACAGCCGATGCAGCCGTGTTTGCAGTTGGCAATCGTCTGTTTGCCGCCACTACAGCTTGCGCAGGTGACCACAACGTGTTTTGCGAGCTCACGGATTTTTAACAGTCCGTTCGGGCAAGCCTTGGTGCACATCGTACATCCGGTGCATTTTGTCGGATCAACCTTTGCAATGCCGCTGTCAAGCGAAATCGCACCGAAGTTACATACGTTTGCACAGTCGCCGTATCCAAGACAGCCGTAGTTGCAGACACCTTTGCCTTTATAGTAAAGACTGCATGCCGCACACGACTGCTCGCCGTCATAGTTGTAGAGATCGGACGTGTTTTCCGGAACTTTGCCTTCACATGCGACAAACGCAACACACTCGGTTACATCTTCAAATGCAGTGCCCATAATCGCACTGATTTTCTTTGCCGCTTCGTCGCCGCCCGGTACACAGCGGTTTGTTTTCGCACCGCCGTGCACAATGTTCTGCGCGTAGTTTTCACATCCGGAAAAGCCACAGACGCCGCAGTTTAAACCCGGCAGTGCAGCTACAACCTCTTCCACCTTTTCATCTGTTTTTACAGCGAAAATCTTCGAAAACACGGAAAGAAGAAGACCGGCAAACACACCGAGACCGATAAAAATAAATACCGGAATCAAAATATCCCAAACTGTCATTTGCACATTCTCCTTTCCTTATTTGAAAATACCCTCGACAATTCCGCTGAATCCCACAAAGGAAAGCGAAACGATCGATGCGGCAATCAGCGTTGCCGGAATGCCTTTGAATGCTTTCGGCAGATCAGCAGCATCCACGCGCTCGCGCACGCCTGCAAAGATCACGAGTGCCAGTGCAAAACCAATACCTGCGCCCAGTGAATTGAACATCGACTGTGCAAACGTATAGGTGTTGTCGATATTCAGAATCGTTACACCGAGGACGGCACAGTTTGTGGTAATGAGCGGCAGATACACACCGAGTGAATGGTAAAGCGGCGGAACAAAGCGTTTGATAATGATTTCCGTCAGCTGTACAAACAGCGCGATAATCAAAATGAATACGACAACCCGCAGATAATCGAGTGAAAACGGCTCGAGCAGCAGTTTGTAGATCGGATAGGTGAGCGCCGTTGCCATGAGCATGACAAACGTAACCGCCGCACTCATGCCGAGCGCCGAGCTCATTTTTTTGGAAACACCCAAGAACGGGCAGATGCCCATAAACTTGTTCAATACAAAGTTTTCGACAAGGATTGCACTGAACAAAATAATCATCAATTCTTTCATGCTTCAGCGCCCTCCTCTTTTGCACCGCAGGCAGCGGCATTCGGACAGTTTGCACATCCGATTTTTTTCTTCGAAATTTTGTAGTTCGAGATCACGTTGACCACAGCAATGACAACGCCGAACACAAAGAAGCCGCCGGCAGACTGTGCGAAAAATCCGATCGGCTCAAACCAGTCGCCCAGTGCAAAGCCAAACACACTGCCGCTTCCAAGCAGTTCGCGGATGATACCGATGCACAGCAGTGCAAACGTAAAGCCAACGCCCATGCCAAGTCCGTCGAGTGCGGACGCAACGACATTATTTTTGCTTGCGAACATTTCCGCACGGCCTAAAATAATGCAGTTTACGGTAATGAGCGACAAGAACACGCCGAGTGCACTGTAAAGATCCGGAAGATAGCTTTGCAGCATGAAGCTTACAAATGTGACGAAGCCTGCGATAATCACGATGAACGAAGGCAAGCGCACCTCTTTGGGAATCACATTCTTCAAAAGTGAAATAACGATATTGGAACAAACAAGCACAAATGTGGTTGCCAGTCCCATGCCAAGTCCGTTGACGGCGAGCGTTGTGACCGCAAGCGTCGGACAGGTACCCAAAAGCATCACGAGAACCGGGTTCTCTTTAATAATGCCTTTGGTGAAGGTCTTTAAATAACTCACAGCCCAAGCTCTCCTTTCAGTTCTTCATAGATGGCAAACGCCTGATTGACCGCATCGCCGACTGCAGTGGAGGAAACCGTCGCGTTTGCAATCGCGTCGATATCGCCGCTGCCGTCTTTTGCGACGGTCACCGGTGCGGTTTTTCCGATATATGCCGAAAGATAATCAGGCTCGGTTGCTTTGGTGCCGACACCCGGTGTTTCCTGTGTGGAAATCGCATAAATACCGGCAATCGCGCCGTTTTGATCAAAGCCGATGAGCAGGTTTAAGCTGTCGTTTCCGTGATAGCCTTTTGCGCTGATGTTAATTGCACAGCCGGTACCGCCTTCATCCACATATGCACCCAAAAAACCTGCGGTTTCAGAGGTCACATTCGCCTGCACAAGCTTCGATGAAGAAGGCAGTACCGTCGGCTGATATTCGGCAAGCTTGTCTGCCGCAATGCCGGTAGACGCGTTGCCGACACCGGTCAGCTGATACGTGAGTGCAAGCAGTGCGCCCACAATGACAGCAATCAGTGTCAGTGTCAGCGTCGGTTTTACAATCGATTTATACATGCTGTTTCCCTCCTGCTCCAAACGGTTTTGTCTGCGTGCAGCGGTCAATCAGCGGTGTGACGAGATTCATCAGCAAGATTGCAAATGAAACACCTTCCGGATACGATCCGAACACACGAATGAGTGTTGTAATCACGCCGCAGCCAAGTGCAAAGATGAGCTTTCCTTTGAGTGTTGCCGGTGTGGTCGAATAGTCGGTTGCCATGAAAATCGCACCAAGCATCAAACCGCCTGCAAAAATGTGGTTGACCGGATTTTCACCAAGTACCCATGTAAATACGAATACCGTGCCGATGAATGTGAGCGGTACAAGCGGGTTGATCACACGGCGAATCGAAAGATAGATACCGCCTAACAGCAGTGCTGCTGCGCTGACCTCACCGATACAGCCGCTGACATTGCCTAAAAACAGATCAAGTGCATTCGCAGAACCAATGTCAACAAGCGGTGTTGCACCGGCGACCGCGTCTGCCATATGCTGATAACCGAACGGTACTGTCCAGGTTGTCATATACGTAGAGAACGAAACGAACAAAAAGATTCTTGCTGTGATCGCGGGGTTTGCGAAATTCTGTCCGATACCGCCGAACAGCTGCTTAACCACAACGATTGCAAACACCGAACCGAGTGCCGCTACCCACAGCGGAACCTGCGGCGGCAGGTTGAACGCCAGCAAAATACCAGTGACAATCGCACTGAAATCGCCGAGTGTATTGTCGCGTTTCATCAGCTTGCGAATTACAAATTCAGAGAGCATACACGCTGCAACACACACGAGTGTTACAATCAGTGCGCGCGGGCCGAATACATAAATGCCCACAAGCAACGCCGGAAACAGCGCCACAATCACATCAAACATAATGTTGGACGTAGAATTGGACGACAGCATATGCGGCGACGGGGAAACAGTCCATTTACTCATGCCTTTTTGTCCTCCTTGCTGTTTTGTTCTTTCAAAAACGCTTTTGCAAGCTGATTTTTCTGTGCCAGATGGCGTTTTGCCGGACATACAAACGAACAGCAGCCGCAGTTGATGCAAAGATCAACGCACAGATTCTCAAGCTCTGCGGCATCCCGTTTGTCATACGCTTTTTCGAGTTTTGCCGGCATCAAGCGCATCGGACAGACGCCGATACATTTGGAACACCGGATACATGCCGTCGTTTTCGGAAGCAATGACGACTTCTCCTGAAAACATGTGATCGCGTTGTTGTTTTTCACGATTGGCGCGTCGATATCTGCAAGTGCAGATCCCATCATCGGACCACCCATCAGCACCTTGCCGCAATCATTTTCCGAAACACGGCAGTAAGCCAATACATCCCGAACCGGTGTGCCGATACGCACCATCAGGTTCTGCGGATCGGAAACTGCATCGCCGTCCACTGTAATGCGTTTTTCAATCAGCGGCATTCCGGTTTTTAAATACCGGCCGAGATGTGCAACAGACGACACGTTTGAAACGATCACACCGCAGTCCGCCGGAAGTTTGCCGCGCGGGACGGTGATGCCGGTTGTCGCATAAATGATCGATTTTTCTGCACCCTGCGGATATACGGAAGGCAGTGAAACAACTGTCACATGATCTTCCGGTGAAAATGCCTGATCGAGGACTTCCATTGCAAACGCTTTATTGTCTTCGATGCCGATAAATACACGGCTCAAATTTAAAAATTTACAGATGGCACGTACACCGTCGACAATATCCTGTGTCGATTCGATACAGGTGCGATAGTCCGCTGTGATATACGGTTCGCATTCTGCGGCATTGACGACAAGCGTGTCCACTTTGTCAATATCACGATAGCCGAATTTGACATGCGCCGGAAATCCCGCGCCGCCCAATCCGACGAGTCCGCTTTCCCGTACAGCGGCAAGGAATTGCTCGGTCGTTTCAATTACCGGACGGCTGACCGGTGCTTGCTCCTGCACTTCATCCACCGCAATCACAACTGCTTTGCATGTGGCACCGACAATATTCGTAAACGAAACGATATCCTCCACAACACCCGAGCAGCTCGCATGAACCGGCACAGAGAAAAACGCGCTGTTATCGCCGATTTTCTGACCGGTGCACACATGATCGCCTTTTTTTACAAGCGGCTCACACGGCGCACCCATGTGCTGGAGCAGCGGAATTGTCACTTTTTTAGAAAGCGGAAGCTGTTTTGTTTCTTTTTCCGTGGTGTTTTTGTAATGCGCAACATGTGCGCCGGCCAAACACCGTCTGCTTTTTATGATAGCCATTTTGACCTCCCTGATCATGAAAATTTTATGTTCTGCGGTCAAGCCGTTTCATCGCGGGCATCATCACACGAAGCAGTGTGCCGGTGAGAATCCCCATGAAAACACCTGACAGGACAAGCAGCGGCGCATAATAAAACACCGCTGTACTTGATAAAAGAAAACTTGCGGCAGCAAGCTGTGCGATATTATGCGCAACCGCTGCACAAACACTTATTATTATATACGAAATTCGAATCTTTTGCAATGCAAGCAGCAACGCCATAATCAAAACGGAAAAAATTCCGCCCGCCGCACTCAAAAAGCAGGCTGTCACACCGCGCGTGATGAAAACAAACCCGATTTTTAAGGCAAGCAATAAAAATGTGCGCGGCTTTCCGAAATAAAAAAGTGAATACATGATCACCACATTCGACAGTCCAAGTTTCACGCCCGGCGGCAGCGTCGGAATCGGCGGAATCAGATTCTCTAAGATCATCAGCACAACAGACAGCGCAAACAGCAGTGCTGTTGTGCTGATTGTCCGAACTGAAAGTTTATGTTTCATCATCTTCCCGCCTTTTCAATTTACAATCCCATCCGTTTTCGCACCTGTTCCGACAATTGTCACAGAGACACGATTCGGCATACAAACAGCTGTACGTCCGGGCTGCGAAATAAATCCAAACTGTTCGCACAAATGATCGGGACAATTGACATTGACAAATCGAATTTGATGATTTTTGATTTCAAAATGCACATTTTCGCAATTTTCGAGTGTAAAGGTATTATCCTTTGCAGTTGAAAGATCAATTGTTTTGACGCATTTTCCGTCCAGCATGATCTGTGCAGTCCCAATTGCGTCACCCTTGGGCGTGAGCAGCCATACAAGCAATGCAGATACTGCAATCAAAAGGAGCAAGACGATACCCCCGCCTTTTGAAATCATTTTTCGTTTTTGCTGTTCTGGTTTCATGCTGCTTCCTCAATTCCATCGGCTAGTGTGAACGTATTGTTTTCAATCGTAAACCGATCTGCAAGGGATGGAGAAACATAGACGCGGTTTTCTTCGTCAATCACAATAACCGAAAAATCAGGGTGATTGATATAAGAAGCAATCGCCTCTTTTCCAGCCAAAAACAGTGTGGTGGACAGCGCATCTGCCAATGCGCCATCTTTCGCCACAACGGTCACTGAAATGAGGTCGGAGTCACATGGATAGCCGGTTTTCAAATCAAGAATATGATGGTATCGCACACCGTCCTGCACAAAATACCGCTCATATGTGCCGGTTGTAGCAACGACTTCATCGTGGGAAGAAAGAATCCCCATCAGATCATTCGCAGAGTTAGAAAGCGGGTTTCGGATGCCAAGCCGATAAGGCGATCCGTCCGGCTTTGTATGATAGGTATAGATATTTCCGCCGATCGAAATAAGCGCCGAATCCACGTCATAATCCGCATAAATCGATTCGATTTCTTCGCAGAAATAACCTTTTGCAATACCGCCTAAATCAATCGCCATTCCCTCTTCTTTTAAAAAAGCGGTCTGTGCATCTTCATCTAATATCAAATTTTGATAGGAAACATGGTTCAGTGCAGATGCAATTTCATTTTCAGAAGGCACTTTTGGATGATCGGATGTAATCCCCCACAGTGTAGATAGCGGTGCAATGGTGATGTCGAATAATCCGTTCGACTTTTCACTGAAATCGCGTCCTTTTTTCAATAATTCGAATGTATAGGTATCCACCTTTACAGGCGTTTTTCCTGCATTTTCATTGATTTTGCTGATTTCTGATGATTCCACATACAGCGACAACAGTTGTTCCAGTTCAGACAAACGCTGATTCACTGCCTCTGAAGCTTTTTCTGCATCAGTGCCATAAACTTGCTGTGTCACCTGCGTATCCATCACATACAATTCAGCGTTCACAGGTTCTTGCTGCGAAGTACATCCACCACTTCCAAATGCAATCAACAGTCCGGCAGCAACACTATGCCATTTTCTTTTTGTCATGAATACCTCCCGAAAAACACAGGAAACATTTACACATGAAGTGTAAATGTTTCCTGCAAGCTGTTCATTTCAAATCCGACATTTACGGTGTAACGGAAACTTCAGACGTGTCTCCTTTTTCCATGTTCGAAATAAGCGCGTTATATAATTTTTCCATCGAATCCGAGGAAGTGGTTGCGCCTGCGACGGCATCAACTTTCTGCGTATTCACAAGGCCCTGTTCAAGCTCCGGATAGAATTTGCTCGGTGTTGTTGTTCCGCCATAGCTTTCCATCGTTTTATTATATTCTTCATCTTCTGATTTGCGTTTTCCGTCGGCATTGAACGCATCACAGTCCGCTTCAGTGATCTTTCCGTCTTTCACAGTCAGTGTGAGCGTCTCTGTCCATCCGTGTTCATCCGGAGAAGCCATTTTTGCAGTGTAGGTGCCGTCCTGCAGTGTTTTTGGCAAACATCCGCCGCAAATGACTGCAAATACAACAGAAACAGCCAACATCAGCAATAAAGCAATACTTTGTTTTTTCATTCATCATTCTCCTCAAAAATTCGCAAAAAGAATCACATGAATGTCAAACGGAGCGCGTCATCTGCAGTAACGGAAATTGCTTCCACGCGATCTGCAAAATGATCAATCAGATACTGTGCAATTGGATCTTCGATCTCATGACGAATCACCTTCCGAAGATCACGCGCATTATATTTTCCGCCGCCTGCAAGTTCTGCGATTTTTCTCTTTGCGTTGTCATCATAGCACAAGCGGATATTTTTCTCTTTGAGCGCCTGTGCCAATTCCTCTAATAGTATACCCGAAATCTCTGCAAGATTATCAAGTGTGAGCCGATTAAATACGATCACTTCATCCACACGGCCTAAAAATTCCGGCCGCAGGAACATCGACAGCGCATTCATCGCTTTTTCTTTGTCGATTTCGTTCGCCGTCCGATTGAATCCAACCAATGCGCTCTTTTCACCCGAGCCTGCATTCGAAGTCATAACAATGACTGTGTTTTCAAAATTGACTTCACGGCCCTGTGCATCGCTGATGCGTCCCTCATCAAGGATTTGCAGCAGAATATTCATGACATCCGGATGTGCTTTTTCGATTTCATCGAACAAAACAACCGAATACGGTCTTCTGCGTACTTTTTCAGTAAGCTGACCGGCTTCATCGTACCCTACATATCCGGGAGGTGCGCCGATCAAACGTGCAACCGTATGCTTCTCCATAAATTCGGACATATCAAAGCGCAATACCGGGTCAACGGAATCAAACAGTGCAGCTGACAATACTTTGACAAGCTCTGTTTTTCCGACACCGGTCGGACCGACAAAGATAAACGATGCCGGACGTTTTTTGGTCGAAAGCTGCAAGCGGCTGCGTTTGATTGCACGCACTACCTGGTTGACCGCTTCCGGCTGACCGATAATTCGGCTGTTCAGCTGTTCTTCCAAATGAATGATCTTCTGATAATCATCCTCTGCCACTTTATTTGCAGGAATACCGGTGCTCAGTTCAATGACCTTTGCAAGATCAGAAACTGTAACCGGAATATTCTGAATCGCCGCTTCGAGCGGTTTTAATTCCTCTTTCACACGGATGAGCTCTGCTTTCACCTGTGCAATTCGTTCAAAATTCGGATTCTCCGCCGCTTCGCTTAATTCTGTTTCCTCTTTGGTGAGTGTATGAAGCTGTTCATTCAGCTTTGCATAATCCGCAAGCTCCTTGCTTGCAAGGGATGCACATGCACATGCTTCATCGAGCAAATCGATCGCTTTATCCGGCAAAAACCGATCTGAAATATACCGTTCTGACCAGATGACGGAAAGCTTGATAATCTCATCGGAAACTTTTACATGATGGTGCTGTTCATAATACTGCTTGATTCCGCGCAGCACTTCAATCGAATCATCAATCGACGGTTCTTTGATAGTCACCGGCTGGAATCGGCGTTCCAGTGCAGAATCCTTTTCGATATTTTTGCGGTATTCATTGAACGTTGTTGCGCCAATCACCTGAATCTCACCGCGGGAAAGCGCCGGTTTCATAATATTCGCCGCACTCATCGATCCTTCGGAGTCACCGGTTCCAATCAGTGTATGCACTTCGTCGATAAACAAAATGATATTGCCGGCCGCTTTGATATCATCGATTAAGCCTTTCACGCGGCTTTCAAACTGACCGCGGAACTGTGTTCCGGCAACCATTGCGGTCATATCCAACAGATACAGTTCTTTTCCCTGCAGATGGAACGGTACATCACCGGAAACGATCCGCTGTGCAATGCCTTCTGCAATCGCCGTTTTACCGACACCCGGTTCGCCGATCAAGCAAGGATTGTTCTTTGTTCTGCGGCTTAAAATCTGAATGACACGATAGATCTCCTGATCACGTCCGATGATTCTGTCAAGCTGACCGTTTCGTGCTTTTTCACACAGATTGGTGCAATAGGATTCCAAAAACTTATATTTCTTTTTATCTTTTCCTTTGGAATCTTCATTTTTTTCTGTTCGGGATTCGGGTTCGCTTTGCGCAAGCGGATTCGCACCCCCGAACAAATTCTGCAAAAAGTCGGGCATGGTTCCGGCTCCGCCCGGTTCAAACGAATCACCATCAGCCAATTCCATCAGCTGTTGGCTCATCGCTTCCATTTCTTCGTCGGTAATGCCCATCTGTTTCATAATCTGCTCAGCCTGAGGCAAACCTGCTTCTTTTGCACACACCCAGCAAAGGCCTTCACTGATTGGTTTTCCGTTTTCCATCCGCTGTACAAATACAACAGCCGGACGTTTTTTGCATTTACTACAAATCATTTTGATTCTCCCTCACTTGCAGGTGTTTTCAAATAGTCCATCAGATATTTTGCAAGCGCAAAAATCACAAGGAACATGGAAACTGCAATAATCGTCCAAATTCCAACCGGATGCTTTCCGATGGCCGGAAATACCAAAAGCAGCGCCATTGCGAAATACATTTCGAATGTAGAAATCTTTCCATACCATTTTGCATACGGAACACGTTTCTTTTTCCCTTTGAGCATCACCAATCCGCCGATCATCATTGCAAGTTCTTTGATGACATATACGACAAACAGGATCATAAGCTCCGGAAACCGAAACATTAAACAGCCAATGACAGCGGCTTGTGTCAGCTTGTCTGCAACCGGATCAAGCATTTTTCCAAGATCAGAAATCATATTGAACCGACGTGCAATAAAACCATCCAGAATATCTGTGATACCCGACAATATTAAAATCAAAATCGGCCACAGCGCAATTTGATCATCCGGAACGTTTATGTATTGCCAGACAAACACCGGAATCAAAACAATTCGAAAACAAGAAAGTATATTTGGTATGGTCATAAAAAACACCCTCTTTTAAATATGGAACAAACCGAAAAAGAATCGATAGACGAAACTTTGGTCAATTATTTCCTGATTAAACCACGAAACGCCGCCTGCTGAAAGTGCAATAAACAGCGATCCTGCAATTCCAAGCAGGAAAAGCACCAAAACAGCAAATACCACACCTACGCCGGCGCCCAATACTGCATTGAGGGTTCCGACAACAGGAATTTTCCGCACTGCGCCAAACACAGAAGCGAGTGCTCTTATTATTATAGCGCAAAGAACGAAAATTAACAAGCAAAAAAGCATTTGCAAAAGTGTACACACAATCGGTTCGAGCACATTATCGGTAATAACACTGCTTAAATTGTCGATTGTCACATTTGTTTGACTGCTGATCTGCTCGATCAGTGCTTCTTGAGAGCCAACCTGCGCCAATACCGGATTTAAGAAAAACGCAGGAATTGCAGCGATGACAGCCGGCAAAACGGACGATACTGTCGCCGATGCACCGGATGAAACAATCGCTTCATTGATACTTTGCAGTACAGACGGACGAACAAACGTTACAAAAACAAAATCAGCCGCATAACCGCTCAGCCAAAATGCCAAAACAAACGAAACAAGTGTGCCGGCTGCCAGTGTTACTGTTTTTAAAAAACCTTTCCGATATGATGAAATCACAATCAGGAAAAAGATCGCAACCATAAGGAGATCTAAGACAATTGAACCAATCTGCATAACATCCTCCGTTTTTTAGCTGATATAATACTTTTGAATGACTTCACCGCTCAATAGAATGACTGCTGTCTGATTGCATGCAATCTTCTGAACTGAATGCGGCAGATCAATTTGTTTTGTCTGTTTCAGTGTTCGATCAAATACATAAAACCCTTCACTGCCGAGAAAAACAAGCTGATCATTCGATACATCAAGATCAGTCGGAACCTCTTCTACTTGTGCAGATGCAGTAACTGTTCCGTTTTTACCAATGGAAGTGATCTGCGAAATGCCATTTTGCTGGATTTCCGTCACAACCGTCACTACATTCGGCAAATCGCATGACATCTGAACCAATTCACCCTCATACGTATACCGCGCTTCCTGTTTTCCATCCTGCAGCACTGCGACACTGTCTTTTCCGACGACTGCAATCGTTTGTGCATCCAGATATGAAATGGAAAGCGGCAGCATATCATAAACGGTTTGAATGGAAGCCTGTGCTTCCGTCTGTGTATCCAAACGATAGATTTCTGCACAGAACAGACCTTCTGACGTATCAATCGCGCATGCGGAAAGGTAACGGCTGTCTGCAGAAAACGCAAGCGATGAAAACGTATCCGCCGCTGCGCCAAACCAATATTTGAGGGCAAGCTTTTTGTCATATACCTGCACATACGATGCATATTGATCGTGTGTGGTAGCAATGGCAATACTGCCGTCTTTTGCGATCTGTCCGCATAAAATCGAAAAATCAGTTTTCTGCTCTGAGATATTTCCGGAACCGTCCATTGTGAAAAATGCTGTACCGCCGCGGTCATACAGCAAAAGCATGTCGTTTTGCTTGCAGAGTACAGGATTTGTATAACCGTGGAACTGCTCTTTGCGCACTGTTCCATCCATATGATAAAGCGTCAGCGACGATTTTGACAAGACAACAAAACCATTCTGCATCGTGCAAATATCTGTAGGCTGTTCGCCTGTCAACGTGAGCGGAAACTGTTCATCTCCGCCGTCAAACAGCCGGGAGATTGTCCCAGCCGGCAGAATCATCACTACACCTGCAAGAATACACGCTGCAGCAAGCACACACGCAGCATAAATCCATCGCTTGCGCCGATGCTGCTGCTTTTTTTGTTTTCGATATGCTTCCAGATTCTGAATCTCAGCCAAACAATCACCTTCTTTCAGTAATCAACACGATTGAGATATAAGCCATACGGCGGCGCAGTCCGCCCTGCTTTGGAACGATCGAGCAGATGCAGGATCTCCTCCATTCTGCCATGTGCGATTCGTCCTTCCTCCATCTCGAGCAAGGTTCCCACAATAATACGTACCATATTATATAAAAATCCGTCTGCATGGATTTTCATTGTGACCATATCCCCTTCTCGGATAAACCGAAGCTCCGAAATTGTACGAATGGTTGACATTCCTTCTTTATGGTTCGGATTGCAAAACGATGTGAAATCATGTGTGCCAATGAGCGGCTTCGCGTTTTCTTCCATCCGTGCACAATCAAGCGGAAATTTGCAGTGCAGTGCCAAGTCGGACAAAAACGGATCTTTCACCGGATTATTATAGATTCGATAGAGATATTCTTTTCCCTTGCAGCAGTAACGCGCATGAAAATCAAGCGGCACTTCCTTGCAGGAGAGGACAACAATATCCTTTGGAAGAATACGGTTTAACACCTCGGGAAATTTATGTGTCGGAAACGGAACGTCTGTTTTCATACTGAAAAAGCAGCTGTTTGCATGAACGCCTGCATCCGTACGGGAACAACCGATGATTGGCTCCCGCCGTCCGAATACCTGTTCGATTTTATCCTGCACCACTTCTGTGATTGATAATGCATTCGTCTGAAACTGAAATCCATGATAGTTTGTTCCGCGATATGCGATCTGAACCAATAGATTTTTTGTCATAGCTCCTCCTGTCAAATAAACTTTGGCAAAAAGATATCCAAAAGAATCGCGGCAGCAAACAAAACGCCTGTCACAGATGCAGCAGCCGCATCCAACCGCGAAAAATAAAGCTGTTTCATGCGCGTACGTCCTTCACCGCCGCGATAACAGCGGCATTCCATCGCAAGCGCCAAATCTTCTGCACGGCGAAATGCAGAAACAAACAGCGGAATGAGAATCGGAATCAGCGCTTTTGCACGTTTTACAATGCTGCCGGTTTCCAAATCAGCACCGCGTGCTTTCTGCGCAGACATGATTTTGTCGGTTTCCTCAAGCAATGTCGGAATAAACCGAAGCGCAATCGTCATCATCATTGCCATCTCATGCACCGGAAAGCGAATCACCTTAAGCGGCTTTAACAACCGTTCAATCGCATCGGTGAGCGCAATCGGCGAGGTGGTATAGGTCAGCAGCAGCGATCCGATAATCAAACACACGATACGAATTGCCATCAGAACCGCAACTGAAATGCCTTCCGCTGTGATTTTGAAAATCCACCAGTGAACAAGCGGTTCGCCGTCTACGAAAAAGAGATTCAAAATCGAAGTAAAGGCAATCAGCGGCAAAATCGGTTTGACGCCGCGCCAAATTGCGTTCGCAGGAATTTTTGCAATGATATATGCGCCAATCAAAAACACAGCGATCAATAAAAATGAAACCGGGTTTCTGACAATAAACAGCACGATAATGAATGCAAGCACCAATAAAATTTTTGCACGCGGGTCAATCCGGTGCACAATTGATTTTCCGGGGAAAAACTGCCCGATGGTAATATCAGATAACATCGTTCGTTCCCCCTTTTTGTAAAAACTTCTGCAAAAGAATTTCCTTTGCACGTGCAATCGTATAAACTTCTTCGCCGGCTTCAAATCCCTCTTTGGACAAAAGCGAGAACAGCCGTGTCACCTGCGGCACGGACAAACCGATCTGCTCAATCTCATCCGCACGCGAAAACGTTTCGGCCACCGTACCATATGAAAACACACTTCCCTGATTCATCACCAGTACTTTGGAACAGTATCTTGCGACATCCTCCATACTGTGCGATACAAGCAGCACCGTATTTTTTTCAGCACGATGATAGTCCGAAATCAAATTCAGGATGGTATCCCGACCTTTTGGATCAAGTCCGGCGGTCGGCTCGTCCAAAATCAGCACTTTCGGACGCATTGCAATGACGCCTGCAATCGCCACACGCCGTTTTTGACCGCCCGAAAGCTCAAACGGACTTTTTTTGCGGAACTTATCAGAGAGTCCGACACATTCCATTGCATGTGAAACGGCTTCATTGATCTGTTCCTCGGTAAACCCTAAGTTTTTCGGGCCAAACGCGATATCCTTTTCGACGGTTTCCTCAAACAGCTGATATTCCGGATACTGGAACACAAGGCCCACTTTAAAACGCGTTTTCTGAAGAATCTGCGTATTTTCAAAAATATCAGTGTCATCAATATAAATATGACCGGAAGTGGGCTTTAACAGACCGTTCAAATGCTGAATGAGTGTCGATTTTCCGGAACCGGTATGTCCAATGACACCAACCAGCTCGCCTTCTTCAATCTCTAAATTAACGTCATGAATGGCGGCTTTTTCAAACGGCGTTCCTTTCCCGTATAAATGTGTTAAATGCTCTGTTTTAATGATTGCCACCGTTTACGCCTCCATCATTCGTTTGAATTCTGCTGCGAATTCTTCCACTGTCAATACATCCGGCGCAAACGGAACGCCTGCTTTGTTGAGTTCATAAGCAAGCTCCGTCACCTGCGGCACATCCAAGCCGATTTCTTTCATACGCTCCACCTGCAAAAAAACAGCCTTCGGCACATCGTCCATCAGCACTTTTCCGCCGTCTACTACAACAACACGATCAGCCGAAGCAGCTTCATCCATAAAGTGCGTAATCAAAATGACAGTTGTGTCATGTTCTTTGTTGAGCCGCTGGATCGTTTTTAATACTTCACGGCGGCCGTGCGGGTCAAGCATTGCGGTAGGCTCGTCCAATACAATGCAGTCCGGGTTCATCGCAATGATCCCGGCAATGGCAACACGCTGTTTCTGACCGCCCGAAAGCTGGTGCGGTGCGTGTTCCCGATAAGCAAACATGCCAACGTCTTTTAAAGCCGCATCGACACGCGTGCGGATTTCTTTTGGTTCAACACCTAAATTTTCAAGTGCAAATGCCACATCTTCTTCAACGATCGTTGCAACAATCTGATTATCCGGATTCTGAAACACCATGCCCACATGCTGGCGAATTTCAAAAATCATATTATCATCGCGTGTGTCGATCGCGTCGACATAGACAACGCCTTCAGTCGGCTGTAAAATAGCATTGATGTGCTTCGCAAGCGTCGATTTTCCCGAACCGTTATGGCCGAGAACCGCCACAAATTCCCCTTTTTTCACCGAAAGGTTCACATCATGGAGAACCGGAATCGGCTCTGATTCTTCCTCCATTTGATGATAGGAAAAAGAAACGTGTTTAAACTCTATTAAATCGCTCATATTCTATCCTTTACTTTTCTGCTTTCCAAATTGCCGTCGAACCGCACGGCAAAACAAGCCCGCTCTGTGTGACCGGCAAACCGATTTCCTCTGCTGACACGCTTCCGCCGAATTTCTTCTGGATTGTTACACCCAATAAGTACTGCATAACAGACGGCGGCAGTCCGGTTGTATAGGAATTGAGCAAGAAAAGCGCCGGATCATCCGAAAGCACGCCGGAACACAGATCGACCATCTGATAAATCTGATCTTCAAGCTTCCAGACCTCGCCGCCGGGACCCCGTCCATAAGACGGCGGGTCCATGATGACGATATCGTAGCGTTTGCCGCGTTTAATTTCGCGCGCAACAAACTTTTCACAGTCATCGACAATCCAACGGATCGGACGGTCGGAAAGATTCGAAAGTGCCGCATTTTCCCGCGCCCAAGCGACCATACCTTTCGATGCGTCAACATGACACACTTCTGCGCCGGCTGCGGCACATGCAAGCGTTGCACCGCCCGTATATGCAAACAAGTTGAGCACTTTAAGCGGACGACCGGTATTTTTGATTGTATCCATCAAAAGCGCCCAGTTGACTGCCTGCTCCGGGAAAAGTCCTGTGTGCTTAAATCCGGTCGGGCGAATACGGAAGTTGAGCGAACGATACGACACCGTCCAGCTTTCGGGAAGTGTTTTGAAAAACTCCCACTGTCCGCCGCCTTTGTTCGACCGATGATAGCGCGCATCGGCACGCTTCCAAAGCGGATGTTCTTTTTTTGTATTCCAGATGATCTGCGGATCGGGCCGAACCAGTACATGGCTCCCCCAGCGTTCAAGCTTCTCCCCGCCGCTTGTATCAATCATTTCATAATCTGTAAAGTCGTTTACAAAACGCATGAATTAAAAACTCTCCTCAATAACGCTGCAAATCGCGTCACAATACTCCTTGATCTTTTCTTCGTCTGTTCCTTCGAGCATCACACGAATGAGCGGCTCTGTTCCAGATGCACGGACAAGCACCCGTCCGGTTTCTCCGAGGGCATTTTCCGCCTCTTTAATAGATTCCTGCACTGCCGGATGGTCTTTATACTCCTTGCGTGCCTGTGCGCTTGCGTGAACCGAACGCATCACCTGCGGCGATTTTGTCATTGCCGCGGCAATCTCAGAAAATGCAAGACCGGTTTCTTTTGCAATCTGCAAAAACTGAATCGCAGTGAGCTGTCCGTCGCCGGTGTTTGCATAGTCGGACAAAATAATGTGACCGGAGTCCTCGCCGCCAAGATTATAACCGTTTTTGAGCATCTCCTCAAGCACATAACGGTCGCCAACCGCTGTGGTGGCAAGCGAAATGCCCTCTTTTTTTGCAAACGCCCGCATGCCGAAGTTTGACATGACGGTAAGCACTGCCGTATCTTTTTTGAGCGTGCCGTTTGCTTTCATATACTTTGCAAATGCCGCAATAATCTGATCACCGTCGATTTGTTTGCCGTTTTCGTCCACTGCCAGACAGCGATCTGCATCGCCGTCAAACGCAAAGCCGCCCATGATATCGTCGTGCGTTTTGACATAGTCACAAAGCGCGCCCATATGAGTGGAACCACAGTCTTTGTTGATATTCTCGCCGTTTGGCTCAGCGCTCAGCACCACCACATCGGCACCGAGTGATTCAAACAGCGTTTTTGCCGTTGCACTCGCACTTCCGTTTGCACAGTCGAGCGCGATCCGCATGCCGTCAAACCGAGATGAAACGGTGGAGCACAGATGCTCAATATAATCGTTTCTGGCGTCTGCACAGGAGGAAATTCGTCCGAGCTCAACGCCCGATTTTAACGTGATGTCCTGCGGTGTATCGAGAATGAGCGCTTCGATCTCTGCCTCCAGTTCATCGGGCAGTTTATAGCCGGAGGAGCTGAACAGTTTAATGCCGTTGAACTCCACAGGATTGTGCGATGCCGAAATCATCACGCCGGCATCGGCTTTGTATTTTTCCACAAGATAAGAGGTTGCAGGCGTCGGAATCACACCAAGGCACACGGCATCCGCGCCGACGGAACAAAGTCCTGCTGCGAGTGCCGCCTCCAGCATTTCCGAAGAAATACGCGTATCTTTTGCGATCAGAATGCGCGGTTTATGATGGGTATGCTTTGTCAATACAACTGCTGCCGCTCTTCCGATCTGCATCGCCAGTTCGCAGGTGAGCTCTGTGTTCGCAACACCGCGTGCGCCGTCTGTTCCAAACAATCTTCCCATAGTAAATCGCTCCTTTTACTCTATTCAAATTAAAAAGATAACTGCTGCCCTTCCTCTAAAATCCCCAAATGTGCATACGCAAGCGGCGTTGCACAGCGGCCTCTCGGCGTACGCGCCAAAAAGCCGAGCTGCATCAGATACGGTTCATACACGTCCTCAAGTGTCACCGCCTCTTCGCCGAGTGCTGCTGCCAATGTTTCAAGACCAACCGGCCCGCCTTTATAATTTTGAATAATCATCCGAAGCATTCTCCGGTCAACCAAGTCAAGGCCGAGTTCATCAATCTCAAGCTTTGACAAAGCAACCGAAACAATTTCTTTTGTAATCGCGCCGTCGCCCAGCACCTGTGCAAAATCCCGCACCCGTTTTAATAACCGGTTGGCAATACGCGGCGTTCCGCGCGACCGTTTTGCAAGTTCAAACGCTCCATCATATTCACACGGAATCTCAAGAATGCTTGCACTGCGCGTGATAATCTCCGCAAGTTCCTTCGGAGAATAAAGCTCCAGCCGAAACAGCACGCCAAATCGGTCACGCAGCGGCGAAGTGAGCTGTCCTGCACGCGTCGTTGCACCGATCAGCGTAAAATGCGGCAGATCAATTCGAATCGAACGGGCAGACGGTCCTTTTCCGATGACAATGTCGATCGCAAAATCCTCCATTGCCGGATAAAGCACCTCTTCAACCGAACGCGAAAGCCGGTGAATCTCGTCGATAAACAGCACATCATTTGCGTTGAGTCCCGTGAGAATCGCCGCCAAGTCGCCGGGCTTTTCGATCGCCGGTCCGGAAGTTACACGGAGATTGACGTTCATTTCATTCGCGATAATCGCCGACAATGTCGTTTTACCAAGTCCGGGCGGGCCGTACAACAACACATGGTCAAGCGAATCGCCGCGCGCTTTTGCCGCTTCAATATAAATCGAAAGGTTTTCTTTCACCTTTTCCTGCCCGATATATTCGCTGAGCGTTTTCGGCCGGAGTGAATATTCGGTGTCAATATCATTCGATGTGAATTCCGGTGCGCTTAACCGCTCCTCGAATCCGCAATCCTCTTCTTCATAAAACATACTGTGTTACACCTTTCCTGCCAGTGCTTTTAAGCCGCGTTTGATGAGCTCCTCAACCGAAAGGCTGCCATCCAGCGAAGAAACAGCATTGGTTGCCTCGGCACGCGCATAGCCAAGCACTTCGAGCGCGCTGATGGCTTCTGCTGCATTCGCCTGCACACCCGCCGCAGGTACGGGAAGCTCCGCACCGGTAATACCGCTTGCCGCCTGCTCTTTTGATACTTTATCCCGAAGTTCCAAAACAATACGTTCCGCCGTTTTCGGACCGATGCCCGGCGCACGAATTGCCTTTGCATCACCGGATGCCACCGCAAGCGCAAACCGCTCCGGCGAAAGATTCGAAAGAACAGAAACAGCGCCTTTCGGACCAACACCCGAAACGCCAATCAGCAGCTTAAACATCGTGCGTTCCGCTTCATCGTAAAACCCGTATAAATCAATCGCATCTTCTTTTACGGCAAGATGTGTAAAAAGCTTTACCTGCTCGCCGATTGCGGGCAGTTTGGAAATCGTCATCATAGAGGTTTTGATCGAATATCCGATTCCGCCGCATTCAATCACTACATGATTTTGTTCAACGAATGCCAGTGTTCCGCTTACGCTGTAGATCAACGGTAATTCCTCCTTTTGCCCGCATTGCCTGTTCCAACAATCTTGATGATGCACTGTGTGCATGACAAACCGCAACCGCCAATGCATCTGCGGTATCATCCGGCTTTGGCACCGACGAAAGACGCAAAAGCCGCTTTGTCATCTCCATCACCTGGATTTTTTGTGCTTTTCCGTAGCCGACGACCGCCTGTTTCACCTGCATCGGCGTATATTCATAGTTCGGCACGCCGCACTGTGCGCAGGCAAGCAAAATGACACCGCGTGCCTGTGCAACGTCGATACCGGTTGTTTTATTATTGTAAAAAAACAGCTTTTCAATCGCGACTGCATCGGGACGATGACGAATTAGAAGTTCTTTTGTTTCTTCATAAATTTTCAAAAGACGTCTTTCAAACGGTTCGTCAGGCGTCGTGGTGATTGCACCGTACGCAAGCGTTGTAAACCGCGCCTGAAAATACTCAACCACACCATATCCGACAATCGCATAGCCAGGATCAATTCCTAAAATTCTCATTCTTTTCTCCATACTCTGTATATCCGTATAATTATATCATAGAACAAAATTTCATGCAAGAAAAACGACTGTTTGCGCAAAAATATTTATCAATTATCTTTTTATAATATCCGCGCAGAATAACAATTCATAAAGCGGCATATACTACAAACACAGAAAAGAGGGATTGTGTGATAAAAAAATACATTTGGCATTTTCTTCTCCTTTGTGCCGGCACAATTTTAGCCGGTACACTGCTCCACTTTGTCTACGAATGGAGCGGAAATATGGCTTGGGTCGGAACCTTCAGCGCAGTGAATGAAAGTACATTTGAACACTTAAAGCTGCTGATCACACCGCTTTTGCTCTTTGGAATCATCGGTTTTATTCGACACCGCAGTCATTTTCAAAACATTTTCCCCGCCTTGCTTTTCGCTATTCTTACAGGCACGCTTACCATCACCGCTTTTTTCTACACGTATACCGGCATTATCGGAACAAACTTTATGGTGCTTGATATTTTCTCATTTATCTTAGGCACATTTGTTTCTTATTTTGTGATATTCCGTACGATTGCAAGCGATCGATTCACCTCGACAGCATGGAACGTGTTCTCAGTCATCGCAATTTTGGTGATTGCTGCTTCTATGGTGTTTTTCACGTTTTATCCGCCGCAGATCGCCTTATTCAAAGACCCGCTCACCAAAACATTCGGCATCTGACCCTCTTTAAAACGATTGATCTGCAAAAAACAAGCCTTTTCTTTCTAAAATATTTATGGTATATTTAAAAAGTAGAAAGGAGGCTTATTTATGATTGATCGAGAAGCTGTTGTCCCGGGCATCGGCAGAGGCGGTATGACCGATAAATATCAAATCAAAATTCTCATCTGCTATTTGATGTCTGTTGTGGAATCCCCTTTTACAAAAGAACAGCTGCATGAAATTTTTGCAGACGGACAGATTGTCAATTACTTCAGCTTTTGTGAAGCAATCGAAGAGCTCTCCGAAAGTCATCACATCGAAAAACAGTCAGATGAAGAATCGGGCGTTTACACCTTAAATCCGCTTGGTGCAGAAACGGCACGGCGGCTGTCGCGTTCACTTCCAAAATCTATCCGCGACAACGTTGTGCAGACAGCGATGCAGCTGCTTGCACGAAAAAAATACGAGCGTGAAAACGAAGTTCGCATCACACCTGTCACCAATGGATTTTCCGTTACATGCACGATTCATGACACGTCGTTTGACTTGATGGAACTGACGCTTTATGCGCCCGACCGTATTCAAGCCGAACTGATTAAACGAAACTTCTTAAAAGATCCCGTAACGCTGTATCAAAACACCATCGAGCTTTTGACAAACAGCTGATCATCCAAAAAATAATCAGGGCAGGAACAAGTTTGTTCCTGCCCTGATTTATTATGCTTCCCAATAGATTTGCTGTTCTCCCCGAAGTTTATAGGTGCAAAGATTCGTTTCATTCACATGCGAAACCATTGAAACGGCTGTGATCTGATTGTTTTCATACGTTTTATAATAATAGATCCCTTTTGACACATTCACACAGCAGGAATATGTCGTCAGATCGAACTCTTTGCGTTTCGTCCGGACACAGCCGCGCACCATTGCCACTGCATCCAGTATATGAAACACCTGTGACACACATGCGCTTTCCGTTTGATCGCATACACTGTTGCATTTGCAAAACAAAGCCTTTACAAACCGAGATGCCGGAGACGCATCACCCGGAATGCCGATCGCGCCCATCCCCTCACCGAACGGCGAAAGTGCAAGATGCTCATCAAACTGATTTTCAGGAAACGCAGCGGACAGATGCAGATACTGCCGAATGTTTTCTCTGTGAAACGGAAACGGCGGATTGTTTGTCAGCACGCCATACGGATTATCGTATACAGAAAGCCTGCCGTTTGACGGTTCCAGGACAATGCAAGACGTTTCATCCGCCACAATCCAATGCAAAGGCGCAAGCGGCAATTCTTCACAAAACGGCACGGCAATCACCGAAATGTCAGACAGCATTCGTTTGACCTCGTCCACATTTGCGCAGCACCCAAGCAGATACGGAATAAGCTCATACGGTGCAAGCGGTTTTCCTTTGATTTCTTCATCTGTTTGATAGGATGCATTCTCCGAAAAGAATAGCCCAGCCATGCACAGCCCTGTTTCACTTATAGCCTCTGCATAAAGCGGCGTGCCGTTTGTGACGTTCGCCATTCCAATCATCGCATAATGCTGGTTTATCGTTGGAAGCCGTTTTGTCTGAATCGGAAAGCGGCGCGGTGTAATCACCACCTGCTCCCCAAATGAATGTGCAATGTCCATATTTCGTCCGAAATAAAAATCTCCGTTTGAAAACGTCAGTGCAGTGCACATCGGATGCATCTCTCCTTTTGTATTTATCAGATAAAAACAGTATGCCCGTTTTTTAAAACAAATACAAAACCACAAGAGGATACATTGTTATTCTTTCATAGAAGCAATTTACGACTCAAGGATTTTTCCATCCACCGAAATCGTCACAACCTGCCACGGAATAAATTTTCCGCTGTTCTGAAGCGCTTTTTTCACCGCATTCTCAAGTCCGCCGCAGCACGGCACTTCCATACGAACGATTGTCACGCTCTGAATTTGGTTTCTTTTGATAATCTCCGTCAGTTTTTCGCTGTAATCAACACTGTCGAGTTTCGGACATCCGATCAGCGTGATTTTCCCTTTCATAAAATCATTGTGGAGATTCGCATATGCAAACGCAGTACAATCCGCTGCAATCAAAAGCTTTGCACCCTCAAAATACGGCGCGTTTACCGGTACAAGCTTAATTTGACAGGGCCACTGTCCAAGCTGAGAAGAAACTGCCGGATGAACGGTTTCAGACACAGAATATGCCAAAGGACTCAGCTTCTTTGCCTGATGTCCGGGACAGCCTGCATGTATGCTGCAAGCATTCGAAGCTTGTTTCTTTTTGTTTTCCATCACCGCCTGCTCATCATAAGCCGCTGCTTCACGTTCAACAAATGTGATGGCACCTGTCGGACAAGCCGGCAGACAATCACCCAATCCGTCACAGTAATCATCACGCAAAAGCTTTGCTTTTCCGTCAACCATACCGATGGCGCCTTCATGGCATGCCGCAGCACATGCACCGCATCCATTGCATTTTTCTTCGTCTATTGAAATAATTTTTCGAATCATTGAAATCGCTCCTTTTTTTCATGCCTAATTGACCTTACATCGACATGATACAATATATTACGCAAAAAATCTGTTGGTATTCCAACAAATATAAATTTTTATTGGTCTGCGAAATAATAAAGATACACGTCTTCGAGCGTCGGCTTAACCGGTGTGATCTGCGCATATTCGGGTATTGTATCACTCACGATGCGCACACAGATCTGATCATTTTCATTTGCAATATTGCTGATTCGATATTGTTTTTGTGCAGCCGAAAGCTCGTCAAGTGAAATCAACGCTGAAAACACCTTGCCGGTCATGCTGTCGATAATATGTGCCGGCGTATCAAGCAGGAGCAGTTTTCCCTTTTTAATGAGCATAATTTCCTTGGCAATAAACTCAATATCCGACACCACATGCGTCGCGAGAATGACAATCTTGTTCTGTGCAATCTCACTGATAAAGTTCCGGATACGGATGCGTTCTTTCGGATCAAGTCCGGCGGTCGGCTCGTCAAGAATCAAAATGTCCGGATCGTTTAACAGTGCTTGTGCAATCAGAATCCGCTGCTTCATACCGCCCGAAAATGTACCAAGCTTTTTGTGTGCGGATTCTTTCAAATTCACAAGTGTGAGAAGCTGTTCAATCCGCGGCTTTGCTTCTTTTCTCGGGATGCCTTTGACCGCCGCCATATACCACAAAAACCGAACCGCCGAAAAATCATCGTAAAGACCCTGCTGCTGCGGCATATAGCCAACCCGTGCACGAAACATTTTTCCGAGTGCACGGGTATTTTTCCCGTCAAACAACACTTCTCCGCTGTCCGGCGTGAGATTGTCCGTAATAATATTCATCAACGTCGATTTGCCTGCACCGTTTGGGCCTAAAAAGCCGTATACACCCGGTGTCAGTATGGCATGAAAATCATCAAGCGCCTTTACACCGCCTTTTTTATACGTCTTGCTGATATGCGAAATCGTGAGTTCCATCACGCCACCTCCTTCTTATTCGTTGCAGAATCTGCGTTTAGCCGCCAGACCAAACGCGCCGCACAGCAACGCAAATACAATCGCTTCTATAATCGCCGTGAAAAAGCCGTCCGGCAATGCAGAGATTTCGTTTAAGCAAAACAGCCCGTTTGCTGTGAATGACAACAGCGAGAACAGTCCAAGCATTTCAAACAGCATCGGCAGCAAAAAGACCGCCGACGAAATGAGAATCAAAAATGCCCGGCGAATCCGAAACACAGAGAGCGACAACGTGAATGCACAGACAATCAATCCGCCAAACAACCGCAACCCATACAAGCAGAACAGATAAGTACCGATACTCATGGAAACCGGAATTTCTGAAAATTGCTCTATACTTTGAATCGGAACGTTTAGATCTCCAATCGGGAAAAAGCGCATCATATCAATCAGTTCTCTGCTGTAAAGCACAGCCCACAAAACAATCGCAAACAGGAATAACACACCATATTTTGTGAAAAACAGCCGTCGTTTTCCGTGTTTTGCCGCCGTCACAATACGCACCATCCCCGTTTGATATTCATAGGACACAAGATAGCTTGCGGCAAAAATCAGCAGGAAAATATAGAGAATCGACGTCACCTGACCGCTTTCCGGACGATCAAAAAATTCTTTTGTATACCGCACGTTTACAAACGCACCGGTGATTCCGCGCGTTTCTTTGAGTGTTTGCAGATATGCAGACTGCTGTTCGATCACGCGGAGTGGTTCTTCCTTTTCCTGCTGCCGATTGCGCAGCAGTGTTGCCTGAATTTCTGCATCTTGGCTTGAAATTTCGCCCAGTGCGGCTTTTTCATATAACGCGCTGATTTCCTCACCGATCGCATCCAGTGAAGCACGTTCTGCTTCGATATACTGAATTTTTTGATCATTTAACGCACCCGCCAGTGTATTTGCGTATTCCACATACACCTGCTCCTGCGTATATAGGAAAAGCTCCGTCTGACGCAAGCCGTATATCGTCAGCAATATGACCGCAAGCAGCAAAACAGCCGCTTTTCCGCCGATCAACAGCTTAAACAGCTCATGAGAAAACAGCCGGCTGCTTTTGCGAACCCGTGCAAGCAAACGCGCAATCCGGTCGGATGCTTTTTGCAAAAATGCAGCGCCGCGCAGTTTTATTCCTTTCACAAAGACTAAAAAAATTCCTGCCACCGACAAAACAGCCAGACACGCAGAAAATCCATACGAGAACAGTACGCGGTCTACCGGCAATGTAAATAAGTTGATGTTTTGATACTGTGCATACAGCGCATATGTATCGGTCAGTTCGAAAAAGTTCATATATTTGAAGAGATTCAAATAGGAATACGGCGGAATGAGCAGGTATGTAACAAAGTTTATGCATATAACAATGCCAATCAATACATACGCTTGCCCGCTCGAGGAAGAAAGGCTGAAAACTGCCGCAAACAGAAGTGTGATCAGCAGCATCGCCGCCGCTTTGCTGAGCAAAAATACGATGATATACTGTCCGACCGTCATCGGAATCGTACAGCGTGAAAACGCCTGCATCGACTGCACATAGCGGGAAAGATCACCGAATCCGCCGTATATATACGCGGCACTTGCAAAGATAGTGCCGTAACAAATAAGGCTTACGATGAAAACAATCAGCACAGCTGACAGCAGTTTTGCTCCCGCAAGGCGCGCGCGCCCGTTTTTTGCTGTACGCAGCAGTGTAAACAGTCCGCTTTCTTTCTCTTGCAAAAAGAGCAGAAAACACAGAAAGAACGAAAACAAAAGCAGTAATCCGTCTGTGATGCGGAAAGTAGACGCCGCAGTAAGTCCCGTTGAATCACCGAACGATAACGGAAGCGAACGGAGCGGCGCAAAATCTTCCGGCGTTTTCATGATATTGTTATACGAAAACGTACCCTTTTGCCCAAAGATGCTGATTTGCTGCATCTTTTCCGCCTGCGCCTTGATGTTATCGATGGACTCATCAAAGCCTTCGATGTAATTCGCCTCTTGAATCAATCGCCGGTATACGAACTCATCCTGCTGCAAAGCCTTGACCTGCTCGGGATGCTTTACATAATCATCATATTCTTTTGGAAACTGTTTTTGGAGCTCGTCGAGCTGCTGCTGGCGCTGTGCTTCATCCGGGATTCCGGAAACACCCAAAATCTGCGAATAGGCATCGAGCTTTGTTTCAACCTCCCGCAGACGATCAATCGTTTCTTCAGTGGAAAGGCCCTCATATTCCGCAAGGATTTCCCGGTAACGCGGCAGAATTTCATCTATCAAAAAGGAATCCTGCCGGCTTATGAAAAACAGCACACCGTTTCCCACTAAAACGATTGCCAAAAACAGATAAAACATTTTTTTGGTCGCAAGCTTATAAAGTTCATAGCCAAACTGCATGCAAAACACCTCCTCAGATCAGCAAATTGGCACCCCGACATTGAGCGTCAGGATGCCAATCAAGCAGCGTACATGCAACACCCGATTCTCTGCCGGTGTTTGTTTTCATGACGATTTCCTGTTATTCTAAAGAAGAAACGTCCGGATTCAATAGTTTGTCATTGCAAGTGAATACATTTATGCGTGCAAAGCCGTTTTCTTTGTCAATCAGATCGAGCATCACATTTCCGGTTTCATAGTAATCAACTGACTCTACAAATGCAAACCGTTCATCTCCGGGTGCAAATACAATAACATTGTTTCTTAGCAAAGAAACCGGAGATGAAAACTGGATAGTTCCCTGTTCATCCAAAACAGAGAATTGATACGTCGGTGCTTCTACATAATTTTCACCAAAAACGTCTGCAAACGAAATGCGCCACTCAAAAAACTGTTTGCTGTCCGTATCAAGATACACAACATCAGAACTATCCTTTGTATTCAAAGAAATAAACGGTGAGAGCTCCTTTGTATTTCGGTCAAGCAATTCATATTCACCGGTAGGTGGTTCTTCAATGGGGTGATCATTTGATCGAACCAGCAGTTGATCTTTATAAATTCCACCTAAAGAATATTTTTCTTTCAACAGATACACCTGATTCTCTGTGATCGAGTAATCGAGAATATCCCCTTCTGCTTGAATATAAACATGATTCCCATATGGAATAAACTTACCGATACTACCGTCTACACTGTAAACCATTTCGACTTTTGTCTGCGGATCATCAAGCGGGAATCGATATAACGCTTGTCCCCCTTTGCTGATCTCAATATAATACGCATAACCGCGATGGATCCGAAGCGGTTGTGCTGAGCCGCCGTATGTGATAGAGACCGGCCGAATATCCTCACGCTTTGTGCCGTCCAGCGAGATTTTTGTGAGTTTATCTCCTGTACCCAAATCGAGCACATCATTTTCTGTCGAACCGCTTGTCAGTGCATACACGGCGTCCTCATATACCTGCACATTACAAAATGTTGCGCCGCCCAGATAGCCATCGCACTTCCAAATCTCTTGTGAATTGGTTTCATACTGATGTTTGCATTCAGGACGATTACACACAACCGCTACCTCTTTTGATGTACTATCTAAAAAAACAAAAAATTTCCTTCAACATAGTAGTATCCGTTTTCGGCAGGCGTGATTGCGACTTCATTTGTTGAAATAAATGAATAGGGATAATCCGTTTTATTGTTGTAGCTGTCAGGGAGGGAGTCATAGTTCGGTTTACACCCAGAAAACGTGAACATCAAAGAGAAACAAAGAAATAAACTAAAAATCCGTCGTGCTCGTTTCATTGCAGTCACCTCCACCTGAAAAATCATCACTGCAAAAACACCCCGCGTCGTCACCACTCACACGCATAGGTAAGAACCGGTGTAATAGAAAACGCATTGTTCTTATCAAGCAAATAAATGAAACAAGCCTGTTCTGTTGCACGTTTCAAGTCCCATATCAGACCGTATTCCCCAAATCCAGGGACAAAAGCAAATCCATTCGACAAAAACGACGTGTCAATCGTCTGAAGTGCATTCTGATCTTGATCCCGCACCGTGAGGGTTGAGGGGTAATAATCATTCAGTGCTTCCGGTGTGCCGTATTTCTCCTGTGCTTGCTGTTGTGCCTGCTCATATGCCTGTGTTCCATACAGTGGAATTGTGCGCTCATAAAAATATTGTTCATCCAGATCGGAACCGATTCCAAAATCCTTTTGCGGCGCAGACAACGACAAAAACGGCGTGCATTCATATGTTTTCCGATTCAGCAGCTGATAAGAAACTTTTGAATAGTCCACGATGTTGTATGCATTTGATCGAATCAAAAGCTGATCCTTCCAAAAGCCATCCACCACAATATCCTCACCGATCAAAACCGTTTCGCCGGTGACTAAGCTGCAGTCATACAGTTCTCCACAAAATACGTCATCCTCTGGCGGAAGCAGCAAGCCCACATATACATGGCTTCCATAAGCGAAAACGTCGATCGAATATCCTATTTTTGAGAAAAACAGTTCGGGTTCCGTGTCGGATTTATCGAGCGGTACACGATACAATTCAACTTTCGAATCCGCTTTATACACATCATAGTAAACATACCCGCGATGAATCAATAAATTTTCGGTCGAACTGCTGCCCACTCGGATGGGGCAAATCTGTTCACGATTCACGCCGTCCTTTGAAATCTTCGTAAGCACTCTTCTTTCAAACGATGAAAGAGGATTCATTGGATCCATCTCTTCCATATCAATCGTTATTGTATACAACGCATCTTCATAAAGCTGTACAAACGGGAGAACATCGGACCCTAAATAGCCGTTGCATTGTGCTAATAATTCAGGATCTGTTTCCTGATCATGTCTGCAATCCGGCCGGTCACAGACAATCACTGCCTTCTTTGTCTGTGTATCCAGGAAATATAAAAAATCTCCGCCCACAAAATAGATTCCCTGTTCTGTTTGGGCAACTGAAAACATATTGCTCGTTGTGGAACAGCTTAAATATGGATAATCCGTTTCCTTGTTATAGCTGTCAGGAAGGGCGGTATAATCCATTGATTGGCATCCTGACAAAACTGTCAGGATGCCAATCAAGCAGAGAAAACATAATCCTCGTTTTGCTGCTTGAACCATGGAAGTTTCACTCCTTCTCTGCTATAGCTACTTACAAATTTATACGTGTGGTTTGCGTAGAGGAAGTGCCGCTATAATACATATAATGTTCGCCGTCTGCATGCAATGCACTATAGTTTGGATAACTTTTATTATAGATTGCAGATGCAGATACACTTGTTACATTGTTATTACTATATGTTCCATATGCGTTACCATAACCAGTTTCAGGCGGCATTGATCCTGGTTTCGTATATGAATAATATAGTGTTACGGACGCACGCAACACAGATGCCTTTATCCCATAGGAGGATGTTGCACTTGCCTGTGTTTTAGATGTATTGGCTGATACTCTTCCTGTAAATGAATAGCTGCCAATCCTCAGAGAAAAACTCGATGGATCACCCGGCTCTGCCGAAGCCGCACTTGGAAACATTGCTACTGTACAGAAAACAAGGGTGAATGTGAGAACTGTGCAAATCAATTTTTTGACCATTTTTCGTTTCATTGTGAATACCTCCTTTTTTGTAAAAAAATAAATGTTTCAGCGGAGTTTTGAATGATAAGGACGTCCTTTATATAACACATACATGATTACCGCCATCTATCAAATGCATGTGCTAAATACATTTTTCTTTATGTTTTCATTATAACACAAATATTGTAAAATGTAAATAGGGTTTAAAAAATATTTTATTCAATCAAAACATAAATAAAGTGTTTTTAAATTATGTTTATTTGAAATCGCAATATAATCTGCCACCCGTATCCTGATAAGAACATCAACTGATTATGCAGATCATTGCACAAAACACAGTAAGAAAGCGTTTCATTGCAGTCACCTCCGTAAAACGTATGATGGGATTGTCTTTCATGCAGTTGTCAATGTAATCAGATCAGTATCAGTTAAATCATCCATATATTTCTTCGCAATTTCATTTTATCATATTTGTGATGGAATGTAAACAAAATGTTATATATCTTTTTGCACAAATTTCAATAATAATTATTGTGTACCTTTACACAATCGAATTGATCGTCTATTTAATAAAACATGAAATGTCTATTTCTTGTATTTTTCTAAAAGAAAAAGATGCTTGTTCATATAAACGAAACAAGCATCTTACTGATAACTATATTTTTTAGATAAACAGTGACCATATACAACAATCAAACAGATTCTTTTTCAATTTCCACCACACACTCTGTATGTGACGTGTGCGGGAACATATCAACCGGCTGCATTCTGCGCACTTTGTATCCGTGCTTTACAAGAAATTCAAGATCTCGTGCAAGCGTTTGCGGATTGCAGGAAATATACACCACACGGCGCGGCGCAAGCGTCACTACCGACGAAAGAAACGCTTCATCACTTCCCGCACGCGGCGGGTCCATCAGCACAACATCTGCGTGCGCACCTTCATGCGCCATCTGTACCATAAATTCTCCCGCATCAGCATTGTGGAAATAAATATTTTTAATTTCGTTTCGCTTCGCATTTGCGATTGCATCCCGAACAGCATCACGGTTCACTTCGACACCGATCACCTGCCCGGCCGCTTTGCTCGCAACCATTCCGATTGTTCCGATGCCGCAGTACGCATCAATCACCGTTTCTGTTCCGGTCAGCTGCGCATATGAAACGGCTGTTTCATACAAAATTTTAGTCTGCACCGGATTGATCTGATAAAATGATTTCGCAGAAATCCGGAATATGCATCCGCACAGCACATCTTCGATATATCCCGGGCCGTACAGCACCATTTCGCGATCACCAAGCACCATACTTGTATGCTTTTGATTGATATTCAGCACAATCGTGGTGATCTCCGGATATTTTTCAAGCAATGCTTTCACAAAATGTTTTTTCGCCGCAAAAATCGGAGATGTCGCAACCAAAACAACCATAATCTGATTCGTAGCGAATCCGCGTTTGACCAGCACATGACGCAAAAATCCGCGTTCATTGCGCTCATCATACGCCGTCATCTTAAACGAACGCATCATTTTCCGGATAGATACAATGATCTCATCCGCTTTCTCGTCTTCGATTAAACAGCTGTCAATCGGCACAATCCGATGCGTGCTCGATTGATACACGCCCGAAATAATCCGATTATTGCGGTCAATCGAAAAAGCTGCCTGCACCTTATTCCGATAATGATACGGATGCTCCATTCCAATAATCGGCTGTACGTGTCCGAATCGCCCAAGCAATTTTTCGACTGCATTTTGTTTGAATTCAAGCTGACGTCCATACGACATGTTCTGGATCTGGCATCCGCCGCACCGACGATAGACCGGGCATTTTCCGTCATCGCGGCGCACCGTTTTACGGAACGCAGCAGATGGATGTGTTCGCTTGTTTGACTGACGATTCATCGCTCACTCTCTTTTCCTGTATTCGTTGTTTTAATTGCGTGTAAAATCAGCTGATCTTCCTCTAACACGCTGTGGATTTTTGATGGGAAAATAGTTTCGGCAATCGTATATGCCGCAAGACGCGCCCCCATTGCATTTGCATGTTCACCGTCGTCAGAAAACAGCGGAATCTCCGGATTCTGTGCAATGAAATTCCACCAAACCTCTCCCACCGGCGCAACAGCGCACCCGTGATTTTCGGCCAAATGCAAATATGCATCTGTCATCGGTTTTTGCTCGGCATATCCATATCGTTTTGCCTGCCAGGTCATGTATAAAACAGGGGTAGCACCTGCTTGGCGAATCCACGCAATCAACCGCGAGGCGCCCTCTTTCATTTGCGAAAGATCGCCCATGGGATGTGCTGTGTGCTGCAAAATCACATAATCGTAACCGCCAAACAGAATATTAAACCGAACTTCCGGCTCGTCAACATGGAACATGAAACCTTTTCCGCCATGTGCCAGCATCGTCACAGAAACCGCAATCTCATTTTTTTCACAAATTCTTTTAAATATCTGCGGCATGTCATGATAATATGTATGACTGTTTCCGATAAATAATATGTTCACAGCAAATCCCCCTATCCGTCCTGTGTTTTGATTATTTAATTCCTTGCTTTACAGCATTGTGCGGCGCAGTGTTTCGCCATCCATCGGGCTGAGCAGTGCCGGTGCAATGTCAAAAACGGTTTTGCAGCCCACATCTTTGGCGCTTGCCAAACGATACACCGCACGCACATAAGCTGCGATAACAGAAGCAGTAAATTCCGGATTGGAATCGAGTTTTAAACGGTATTCGATCAAGTGATTGTTTTCTTGATTGAATCCTGTCTTTCCGGTACGAATCACAAAGCCGCCATGCGGAAGCGATGCATGGTTTTTCTGAAGTTCTTCTTTGGAAATGAAATGAACCGTTGTATCGTAATCAGCAAAATAGTTCGGCATCTCTTTGATTTCTTTTTCGATTTTTGCAAGATCTGCGCCTTCTTTTGCTACGACGTAGCATTCTCTGGTATGTTTTTCACGTGTTGTCAGTGTTGGGTTTGCACCGCTGCGAACAGCTTCCAGCGCACTTTCCACCGGAACAGTGTACTGGCGAGCATCTGCGACACCCTCAATTCTGCGAATCGCGTCAGAATGTCCCTGGCTGACGCCTTTTCCCCAGAAGGTATAATCTGCGCCGTTCGGAAGCACTGCATTTGCATACAGACGATTCAGCGAGAACATGCCCGGATCCCAGCCTGCGGAAATCAGCGAAACGGTATTTCCTTTTTTGCTTGCTGCGTCTACATTAGCAAAGTGCTCCGGAATTTTTGCATGTGTATCAAAACTATCAACTACATTGAAATGCTCTGCGAGCATCGGTGTCTGAACCGGAAGATCCGTTGCCGATCCGCCGCAAAGCACCATGACGTCAATTTCATCTTTGTGCGTCAGCACATCATCTGCATGATAAACCGGCACACCTTCGGTCAAAATCGAAACAGTTTTCGGATCACGGCGCGTAAAAACAGCAGCCAGCTCCATATCTTCATTATTTTTTACAGCACATTCGATGCCGCGGCCGAGATTGCCATATCCAAAAATGCCCACACGAATCTTCATAAATCAAAACAGCTCCTTTTTCGTTCTTCAGTCACACAGAGTCTTTGACTGATATATCTTCCATTATACACGTTTTTTGAATTTTGTACATCTTTGTTTTGCAAAAAACAGTGTATAAACAGTTAAATTTTTCGTTTTTCTTTCTATTTTCTCTGGTTTCTGAATTTTGATTCAAAAAATATTTCAGAACTGCAAAATCTCTATTCAAATTAAAAAGGCTGGTGCACCAGCCTTTTTAATTTGAATAAATGTTTAATCATCATCCGGTTCAATGACAGCATAATCGCCTTTTTTGCGTTTATATACAAGATTGATTTCATTGGTGTGCGCATTGCGGAACATGAAAAACGTATGACCAAGCAAATTCATCTGCAAAATGGCCTCTTCCACACTCATCGGCTTAATCGGAAATCGTTTTGTGCGGACAATATCATACGTTTCTTCGTACTCAGCCTCTTCTGCTTCTTCCGCAAACAACGGAAGTGTGTCGGTTTTCCACTTCTTTTCGAGTTTGCTTTTGTTTTTGACAATCTGACGGCTCAGCGCATCCGCTACAGCCTCCAGCGAATCAAGACGATCGCCGGTTGTCTGCTCCGCACGGAAATACATGCCGCGTGCGCGAATCGTCACCTCGACAGTTTCACGGTCACGCTCATTTGTGACAGTGACGACAGCCTCTGCATCGTCGTTAAAAAACTTGTCAAATTTCGCAAGTTTCTTTTCCACACGATCCCGGAACGAATCTTTTACGGTCGTTTTTCTTCCTACGATTTTGATTGTCATAAGCTCAACCCCTTTTTTGTGTTGATTGGGAATCGGGCGATTGCCTTTTGATTTCCCTGTGTTTAGTATATCATATTTATTAAAAAAGCACAATATATTTTTTGTTTTTCGTGCAAAATAATTATATGAGCACAATACACAGCAGAAACGTTCGATCAAAATCTTAAAACGAACAGTCCTACGGAAAAGAAAATCATCTGTGAATATACAGCCGTGTCATTTCAGTATCATAATCTCCTTGAACCATGCACAAAAACGCCCATCCGTAACGCTCATAAAATCCTATATGATCTGTAACCAGATAGGCAGGAGAAATTCCTTTTACACGGCAATCCTCTACAGCGGCATTTAAAAGCTTTCCCGCAATTCCCTGACAGCGATATACTTCTTCCGTATAAACCGCGCAGATGTTCGGCGTTAAATCTTTTCGGTTGTGAAAATCATTCGCAATCACGCCCAGTCCGCCAACGATTTTTTCTGAGTCGAGGCACAAATACCAGCCATATTCCGTTTGATGACTCAAATAGGATTCCATACATTCAAGATACGCTTGTTCCGGCACACCCCATTTGCTGTGAAACCACTTTGCCGCTGTATATTTGTATTCCGGCCGTTCCCGCAGCGAAATGATTTGATATTTATCATCTTTTTCTCCTACAAACAGCAAATGATTCGTCATACCCAAAAACTCTGGCTTTTCGCAGATATAAAAATGATATCGAAGGTATTGCGCATAATCATCATCGCTCATTTCATTGATTCTTGCCGCCATCAGCTCACTTGCACCGTCACTGGCAACCTCGTGCAAAATCGTTACTCCGCCACGAGCAAGAAGATTCCTCGCCGCATCCACTGTGTGAAACACAAACGGAAAATCGGTTAATCTGAATGTTTCTTTGTTGTAATCTCCGGAGGAAAAGTAATTTACGTCAAATGAAAACTCTGTAAGAAAAACGAAATCATTCGAAATAAACGCGAAGAAAATCTTCCCGCCATCTTTACAGACACGTTTTGCCTCTTTCATGCACTTCAGTTTATCTGCATCATTTTCCAGATGATAAAGCGGACCAAACAAAAGCACAATATCAAATGATTGATCGTCATAACGTGACAAATCAAGCGCATTTCCCTGCACAAGATCGATTGGATCTTCTGGCGTCAATTTTTTACGAAACGCCGCAATATTTGCATCGGTCAGTTCAAGCGCAGATACTTCATATCCTTTTCTCGCAAAATACAAGCTATATTCTCCGGCACCTGCGCCAATATCAAGAATTCTGTCACCTTTTTTTAAGTATTTTTCGATGTAGTGAACAGTGGTGAGAAATTCAACACGCGCAGCCTTGGAGTGATTCAGTCTGCTGTCCTCATTGAAAATGTCGTAGATTCTATTCACGCGTTCCGTCTCATTTTCTATTGCTCGAATTTCATTGAAGTTCATCTAAATCCCCCTATAAACAGCCCATTTATTGTTATCTTTCCATTTTTACGATACATTCACAATGTGTTGTCCGCGGGAACATATCCACCGGGATAATCTCTTTGACTGCATAGCCGCCATCTGCCAAAAGGCGCGTATCCCGTGCCGCCGTTGCCGGATTGCACGACACCATTACAAGCCGTTTTGGCGCCATTGCTTGGATTGCATCGATGACTTCCCTGTCCAGTCCCTTTCGCGGCGGGTCCACCACAATCACGTCCGGTGCAATCCCGGACGACGCAAACCGTTTTGCCGCTTCTTTTGCATCTGCACAATAAAACGACGCATGGGAAATTCCGTTTCGTACGGCGTTTTCTTTTGCGTTTTCAATCGCCTCCGGCACGATCTCCACACCGATCACTTCTTTTACCTGTGAAGCTGCCGCAAGGCCGATTGTTCCCGCACCGCAGTACAGATCAAGCAGCAAATCGTCTTTGCTGAGCGATGCACAGGAAAGCGCCGTCTGATATAAAACCTCTGCCTGATCACGGTTCACCTGATAAAACGAAAGCGGAGAAAGTGTAATCCGCACACCGCACAAAATATCTTCAATCGTGTCGCTTCCCGCAAGCGTAATGCACTCTTTTCCCAAAATAACATTTGTTTTTTCCGGATTGACATTGAGCACAACGCTTGCCACCTGCGGATACTTCTTCGTAAGTTCCTGTGCAAGGTCGGAAAACAAATGAGCCGCCGGTGATGCACATACAAAGCAAACCATAATTTGATTCGTTTGCTCGCCGATACGCAGATACAAGTGGCGTAAAATGCCGCTGTGTGTCTGCTCGTCATATACCGAAATATTATGAAGCTGCACATATCGGCTGACAGTCTCACGGATGCGGTCAAAAACCGGCGGATGAAGTGCACAGCTGCTGCTGTCAATGATCCGGTGGCTGCGTCTTGCATAAAATCCGCACTGCACCTTCTTCTCTTTGGAAAGTCCGAACGGATACTGCGCTTTATTCCGATACCGGTTCACCCGCTCACTTTTAATAATCGGCGAAACCGGTGTCAAAATTCCGCCGAGACGCGAAAACGCATCTGCAACCATTTCTTGTTTTAAACGGCATTCCTCTTCATAGGAAATATGCCGAAACGAACAGCCGCCGCACTGTTTAAACTGCGCGCAGTCCGGCACTACACGCGTTTTCGACGGAACAAGCACCGATTCAAGCCTTCCATAGCCAAAGCTTTTATTTTTCTTCACAAGCCGGATCATACAGCGGTCGCCCACAGCTGTATCCGGCACAAATACCGCATACTGTCCGATCCGTCCGACGCCGTTTCCTTCATTTGTCATACCGGTAATTTCTATTTCATACAGATGATTTTTTTGAATGTCCGTCATCTCGTTTTTCATGCCGTCAATATACTCCCTGTGTCATAAAGTTGTTTCATTTATTATATCATGTTTCCTGTTCGGCTTCAATCAAGGAAATTCACAAGAATCTGTTTTTTGTATTGACATCTTCTTTTCGGATTTATATAATCAAGGTGCATATTTATTTTAAATCAAAGGAGCGTATTTTTTATGCTGTTTCCATTTTATGAAGATTTAAGCACTGTTCGCGTCAATACAATGCCGAACCGTGCTTATTACATTCCTTGCTCTCCGAATGCATCTACCGATCAAAAAACGGACAACCCCCGTGTGCTGATGCTGAATGGTACTTGGAATTTCCGCTTTTTTGAGTCGGTCAGCCAGTTTACTTTCTCCCCCGATTGCTTTGACAAACTGCCGGTTCCGTCTAACTGGCAGATGCACGGATATGACAATCACCAGTACACAAACGTATTGTATCCGATCCCGTTCAATCCGCCGTATGTACCGAAAAAGAATCCGTGTGCACTGTATGAGCGCACCTTTTCGATCAAAAAAGATGCGGATTTTTCTTACTTTGTAAACTTCGAAGGCGTTGACTCCTGCCATTATCTGTACATCAACGACCAGTTCGTCGGCTACAGCCAGGTTTCGCACTCTACCGCAGAATACGACGTCAGCGCATTCTTAAAAGACGGCGAAAATAAAATTTCCGTCGTTGTGTTAAAATGGTGTGACGGCACCTATGTCGAAGATCAGGACAAACTGCGCATGTCCGGTATTTTCCGTGACGTTTACCTGCTCTCTCGTCCGTCCCGCCATATTCAGAATTATCGCGTAAAAACATCGATCACCGGCGAAACGGCAAACGTTCTCGTTATCACCGAGGATACATGCAGTGATCTTTTGAAAACCATTACACTCAAAGATCAGGCGGGCAATGTGCTTCACCAGGTCACCACGACCGGCACCAGCGTGAGCTTCGAACTGGAAGCGCCGCATCTCTGGACAGCGGAAACGCCGTATCTTTACACACTCGAACTGACCGCAGAAAATGAACGGATCATCGACCGTGTGGGTGTGCGTGAAATCTGTGTCAAAGACAAAGTCGTCTATGTAAACGGCAAAAAAGTCAAATTCAAAGGCGTCAACCGCCATGACAGCTACACCGATACCGGTTATGTCGCATCGATGGAGCAAATTCGCCACGACTTGACCATGATGAAACAGCACAATATCAACGCAATCCGCACCTCGCACTATCCAAACCGTCCGGAATTTTATAAACTGTGCGATCAGTACGGCTTTTATATCATTGATGAATGCGATATCGAAGCGCATGGACAGGTCAACACCACCGCCGAATATGATTCGGACGGATATGCACAGATCTCCGACAACCCGGATTGGGAACTCACCATTGTTGACCGGCTCGAACGCCTCGTATCCCGTGATATGAACCGTCCGTGCGTTGTGATCTGGTCGCTCGGCAACGAGAGCGGTTTCGGCTATTGCTTTAAGCAGGGCATCAAACGCATCCGCCAGATGGACAATTCCCGCCTGATTCACTATGAGTCGACCATCGTCACCCGCGAAAAGGAAAAAGACGAAACATACGAGGGCATCGACTTTGAAAGCGTCATGTATCCGTCGTTTGAGTGGATTGACTCGTTTTTTGCCCGCGAAAACGAAACCCGTCCACTGATCTTGTGCGAATTTGCACATGCAATGGGCAACGGTCCGGGCAGTCTTGAGGATTACTATGACATCATCTATGCGCACGACGATTTCTGCGGCGCATTTGTCTGGGAATGGTGTGATCACACCGTTTTGATGGGCGAGAAAAACGGCAAGAAAATGTACGGATACGGCGGCGACTTCGGCGAATTCCCGCATGACGGCAACTTCTGCATGGACGGCCTTGTCTATCCGGACCGCACACCGCATACCGGCCTGTTAGAACTCAAAAATGCTGCGCGTCCGGCACATATCACCTACCGTGACGGTGCGCTGATTGTAAAGAACAAACTCGATTTTCAGAATTTAAACGACGTGCTGTACCTGCACTGGACACTCGAGCAAAACGGCGAAGAAATCGCATCCGGAACCATTGAATCTGTCGATGTTTTGCCGGGCGAAACGACTTCGATCCCTGTTTCTCTGCCGGAAACCCACGGCGCACGCGTTTATCTGACCGTATCACAGCGCGCGAAAGCTTCCACTGCACTGGTGAGCAGCGGACACGAGTTCGGATTCGATCAGATCAACCTCTCCACCTGTGATGCACCGGTATCTGTGAAAACAGAAGGCGCTCCGCTCACAGTGGAAGATGACGATGCGTTCATCACAATTAAAAATGACAGCTTCTGCTATCGCTTCTCCAAAGAAGCAGGTACCTTCTGCCATATGGAAGTTGGCGGCACTGTATTGCTCGATCGTCCGATGGAATATGATCTCTACCGTGCGCCGACAGACAACGACCGCAATATCAAATTGCGCTGGAAAGAAGAAGGCTTTGACCGCGTCATTCCGTACACCTATCCGATCACGACAGAAACAGGCGATCACTGCGTGAAAATTTGCTGCCCGATGTCGCTGTGCGTGATTTCCCGTGCAAACCTCGCAGAACTGAACACTGTCTGGACGGTATATGAAAGCGGCGCAGTTCACATCTCGGCACAGACAAAAGTCCGCGACACTGTTTCGTGGCTGCCGCGTTTCGGCCTGCGGATGTTTGTAAACAACGCTTTTGACCGCTGCCGTTATTTTGCACACGGTCCGCAGGAAAGCTACGTCGACAAGCATATCGGTTCGCGCAAAGGTGTGTATGAGAACCGCGTTGCTGACTTGCATGAAGATTACATCTTCCCGCAGGAAAACGGTTCGCACTATGATGCAGAATTTGTATCGCTGACAAACGGCGCACAGACACTGACCGCACAGTCCTGCCGTCCGTTCAGCTTCAACGCTTCGCCGTACACCCGCGAGGTTCTCGAGTCGTGCATGCACAACTACGAGATCACAGAATCCGGTTACACAGTGCTCACACTCGACTATGCAATGAGCGGTGTTGGTTCCAACAGCTGCGGTCCGGAGCTGCCGGAGCGTTATCGCCTCTCCGAAAAAGAATTCACACTCGACTTTACGCTGACAATCGAATAAGCTGAATCAAAACGATCAACAAAAATGTCCATCTTTTTAAGACGGACATTTTTTACAGCACTTTTTTGATTTTTTTGAGTGCACCTTTTTCAAGTCTTGATACCTGTGCCTGACTGATACCGATTTCGTTCGCCACTTCCATCTGGGTCTGCCCGTTAAAAAAACGGAGATGAATGATTGTCTTTTCCCGCTCGCTCAGCTGCTGCATCGCCTCTTTCATCATGATCTCGGAAAGCCAGCTTTCCTCACACGTCTGATCGCCGACCTGATCCATCACATAAATCGTGTCGCCGCCGTCCGAATAGACCGGTTCATACAGTGACACCGGTTCGACGATCGCCTCCAGTGCCAGTACCACACGTTCTTTCGGCAAAGAAAGTTCCTTTGCGATCTGATCGATTGTCGGTTCGGCATTATTCTGTGCAGTCAGCCGCTCTTTCACCTGCATGGCGCGATATGCGATGTCTTTTAATGACCGGCTGACCCGCAGTGTGTTGGAATCCCGCAGATGACGCCGGATCTCTCCCTGAATCATCGGCACCGCATACGTCGAAAACCGTACATCCTGTGTAATATCAAAATGGTCGATTGCTTTCATCAGTCCGATGCATCCGATCTGAAACAGATCATCCGGATTTTCACCCCGATTTGCAAAGCGCTGAATCACGCTCAAAACAAGCCGCAGATTCCCGCAGATAAGCTTTTCGCGTGCAGTCGAATCTCCCTGCTGCATCTGCTTTAACAGCGCCATTTTTTCGCTTTCTTTTAACGTTGTAAGCTTTGCTGTATTGATTCCGCAAATTTCCACTTTGCCGTATGCCAACAATATCTCCGCCTTTCGTTTTCCTGCGGAGAGTATGGTCATTGTGCACACGGTTTATGCAGACGCTTTCTTCAAAAACTTTCATGATTGAGAAAACAGCACAACTGTGCTATAATAAATTGCACGGATTGATTTATCCCATCAGACAGTCAGAGAGGAGGACTTTTATGACATATAAAATCAATTTTGCACGGTATGCAAACCATTTTGCACTTCCAAAAGATATCGTTGACGAATCACTTTGTGATATGGATGATGTCTATTTAAAAGTCATTCTTCTGATTTTTAAACAGCCTGAAAAAGAATGCAGTGTTCATCTGCTCTCCCATTTGCTCGATAAACCGGAGAAAAAAATCGAGGAAGCCATTTCCTATTGGATCAGCCGCGGCTTATTGGTTGCACAAAGCACGCAGAAAAAAGCAGATGTCGTTGTCCTTTCGCAAAAATCGGCATCCCATACTGCGCCGAATCTCAGTGTCACACCGGAGGCAAAATATCTGCTGCAATGTATCGAAAGCCTGCTTTCACGGCCTGTGACGGCAGTCGAATCGAAAACGGTCATTCAGATTCTCGAATACTTAAAAATGCCCGCAGACGTTGTTCTGATGGCAGTGGACTACTGTGTTTCCATCGGAAAAATGAGCGCACGTTATCTTGAAAAAACGTGTGCTGCATGGGCTGACAACGGCATTCTGACGCACGATCTTGCAGAACAGTATCTGACCTTTTTAAAACAAAGCAAGAGTCATGAAGCAATCATCCGGAAAATCACCGGCATTGAAACTCGGAATTTTACCGAAAATGAAAAAACGTTTATCCGCCGTTGGTTTGATGAATATCAATTTGACGAAGAAATGATCACACTTGCGTATGAACGGATGATTCGCTTTATCGGAAAAATATCGTTTCCGTATCTGAATACCATTTTGACCTCATGGTTTGAAAAAGGATACCGCCATCCTGAGGATATCAATGAAGAAAAACGCGAGAAAGTGTCTTCGATTTCAGAAAAGCCGACGTATGATTTGGACGAACTGGAGCGCTTTTGGGAACATGCACCGGATATGAAATAAAAAGGAGGATTCCCCATGCGGAAAGAATCGTTTCACCGTGCGATGAAAACGGTGCATGAACGCCATGATGCAGCAGAAGCGGCAGCCGAACAGCGCCGTTTGGAAATCGCTTTAAAAATTCCTGAAATTACTGTGCTGACCAATCGGCTGACACAGACCTGCACCCAGATTACACGCGCCGTTTTTTCAAAAGAAGAAAACGCGCAGAAAGCAATCGAACGTTTGATGCAGGAAAATTTATCGGCACAGGAAAAAATCAAACAGCTGCTTGCGCAAAACGGCTATCCTGCGGACTATTTGTTTGCAACGTACACCTGTGCAGCATGCTCGGATACCGGATATATCGACGGTGCACAGTGCAAATGCTTAAAAGAGCTGATCGTTCAGTATGAAATCGAATCGTTTAATGCACAAAATCAGATTTCTGCTGTTACGTTTTCGCAGTTTGATCTCTCCTACTATAACGGTGACGCGCGCACACAGATGGAACGTGTATTTGCATTCTGCCAACAATATGCAGACCAGTTCTCCCGCAATGCGGTCAGCATTTTGATGCAGGGCGGCGTCGGTCTTGGAAAGACGCATCTTTCCCTCTCGATTGCATCCGCTTTGATGGAAAAAGGATATGCGGTGCTGTATCTTTCGGCACCCGATTTGTTCCGGAAACTGCAAAATGAGTATTACGGAAAATCGGAAACAAAAACGGATACAATGGATTTGATTCGTGCCGCAGATCTTGTAATCATTGATGATCTCGGTGCAGAGCTTGAAAATCAATTTAATTCCATGGCGTTTTATAACATCGTCAATCTCCGCCAGAATATCATGCGGCCGATGATTATCAATACAAACCTTTCGTTTAAAGAAATTGAACAGCGCTATTCGCAGCGTATGATGTCGCGTCTGCTCTCGTTTCGATGCCTTAAATTCGCAGGAACCGATATTCGACAAATCAAAATGCGGCTTCAATACGGCGCTGCAATGGGATCATAATACAAGAAAAAGCACCCCGCCTGGGGTGCTTTTTTATATGTACTGCAATGTGCTTATTTTTTCGGAACGCCTTCCCAATCTTTTAAGAAGCGGTCAATACCTGCGTCTGTCAGCGGATGACCGATCATCTGCATGATGACTTTATACGGAATGGTTGCAATATCACATCCTGCTTTTGCTGCCTCGATTACGTGAATCGGATGACGAATGCTTGCAGCGATAATCTCTGTGGAAATCTGATGTACACTGAAAATCTCAGCGATATCATGAATCAGAATCATGCCTTCCGAGCCGATATCATCAAGCCGTCCCAAGAACGGGCTCACATAACTTGCACCTGCGCGTGCTGCCAGAAGTGCCTGTGCTGCAGAAAAAATCAATGTGACATTGGTGCGGATTCCTTTTTCAGAAAGGATTTTGACAGCTTTTAAGCCTTCTGCACACATCGGAATTTTGATGACGATGTTTTCGTGGATTTTTGCAAGTTCCAATGCTTCCGAAACCATTTTTTCATGCTCAAGCGAAATGACTTCTGCAGAAATCGGACCATCCACAATCGTTGTAATCTCTTTGACTACCTCAACAAAATCGCGGCCTTCTTTTGCGATCAGTGACGGGTTTGTTGTTACACCGCAGATGACGCCAAGTTCGCTCGCTTCACGAATTTCTTCTGTGTTTGCTGTGTCAATAAATAATTTCATATTCCCCTATCCTTTCGTTTGTATCCGCACACGGTATTTCTCTAAAGAAAGCGCTGTTCGTGTTCGAGCACGAATACGCTTGAAAGAAAAACCGCAGCTGCGGTTTTGTTCTTTTCTGCCATAACTATAGCACATTTATATGATGGTTGCAAGTGGTTTTAAAAAAATTTCCCCGGACAAAAGCAATGCATATCCATTACATTTCGATATCATTTTCGGCATTGATGATTCGGCGAATTTCAGCCATCCGTTCATGATATAAATCGAGATTATTATATTCTCCGATTCCCACATATGCTTCCAAAACCAGATAAAACATTCGGTACAGCTGTATCCGTTTTCTGCGATGTTCCTCGGTTGGTGCCGGCGGATGAAATCCATACCCTCTTTGCATTTCTTTATCTTCCATCCATGGACTTGAAAACTCAAAATCCGGATCGCCGAATACCGCACGATCACCGTCAATCACCGCACGAATGACAGACAAGTCCTGTTTATCAAGCAGAACATTTCCTGCCCATAAATCCGTATGCATCAAATGCGGCGTTTGAATCTCGTCAAAAAGCGAGCGATTTTTGATAAACTGTTCTTTGATTTTGTCCGCTTCCGCAGCAGAAATCCCGTCAAACTTCTGCAAGCGATCTGTCATATCTGTAATTTCAAAAAGAAGCGCTTCTCCCCATGATGTAAAGTGATATCCTTCTAAAATCCGCGACACAAATCCAAAAAATGAGCCGGTCACCTGATGGAGTTTTGCCAAATAACACCCAAGTGTAAAACAAAGTTCGTTTCGCTGTTCATCCGAAAGATTCACTTTCACCATGGCGACAGACGGAATGTATTCCACAATCATATAGTCGCGGTCAATCACTGTTTTGGAGGTATCGCACACCAAAATATGAGAAGAAGGAATGCCAATCTGACGGCAAATATCGCAGACATATTCCTCCGCCCGCATGAGATTCTGCTCAAAGCCCATAATGCGTTCCCGGTGAACCGGTCCAAGACGCAAAATCGCCTCTTTGCATGAATCACCATATACGACATGATACGTTGTATTAAACATACCGCCGTCCAAAAGCGTCGCTTTTACAACATGATTTTCCTGCAGTGCATGCAGAAAAATCCGACTGATTTCATCACTTGTTGCCTCTTTGAAAATGCTGGACTGAAAATTCATGCGAAAGCCTCCATACCAACTTCGTTTTCATTGGATAGTGCTTTTACTATAGCATGTTTGCAATTTGGATACAAGCGTTTTTGAATGTGTTGTGCACTCGATTATTCACTAATTGGTTTTTCTTTGGAAAGGAGCGCAACCAAACGGCGTGCTGCTTCTTTTGTATCTTCCGGACTGCCGAATGTGGAGAACCGGAAATACCCCTCACCGCATGCACCAAAGCCTTCACCCGGTGTACCAACCACCTGGATTTCATTCAGAATCCAATCAAAGAATTCCCAGCTTCCCATGTTATCCGGGCATTTCATCCAGATATACGGCGCATTCTTTCCGCCGCAGTACCAAATACCGATCGAATCAAGCGCTTCCATCAAAATGCGCGCGTTATTTTTATAAATTTGAATGTTGTCATGAATCTGGCGTTGTCCCTCGTCTGTGAAAACTGCCGCGCCGCCCTTTTGAATAATGTATGACACGCCGTTTGTCTTGGTGGTACGGTTGCGCACCCACATTTCATTCAAATTCATTCCGTTTCGACACAGTGTCTTCGGAATCACAGTATAGCCTAAACGCGTGCCTGTAAAACCTGCTGTTTTGGACAGAGAACAAATCTCGATTGCACACGTTTTTGCACCTTCGATTTCAAAAATGCTGTGCGGCAGTGTTTCATCCTCAATGAACGCTTCATATGCCGCATCAAACAAGATCACTGCGCCGTTTTCGTTCGCAAAGCGAACCCACTGTGCAAGCTGTTCCCGGCTGAACACCGCACCGGTCGGATTGTTCGGAGAACACAAATAGATGATATCCGCTTTTGTGTTTTCATCCGGCAAGGGCAAAAATCCATTTTCCTTGCTTGATGCCAAATGCACAATGTTTCTTCCTGCCATGACGTTTGCATCCACATATGCCGGATATGCCGGCTCAATGACAAGCGCATCGCTTCCACGGTCAAACAAATCAAGCAAATCGCCAAGTTCGTCGCTCGCACCGCTCGATACAAACACTTCATCCGCCGTCACAGATACACCATGTTTTCCGTAATATTCGGCAATCGCTTCCCGAAGAAACGGTGCACCGCATTCCGGCATATATCCGTGAAAACGTGCGGCATCTGCCTGATCATCGACCGCTTCGTGAAGGGCTTTTACCACTGCGTCACAAAGCGGAAGTGATACGTCACCGATTCCCATGCGGTACAAATGCGCATCGGGATGTTCTTGTAAATACGCTTTCGTTTTTTGCGCAATATGATAAAACAGGTACGACTCTTTTAAATTGCCGTAATACATATTTGGCTTAAGCATGCTGATTTCCCCCTATTTTTCCCCTTTAAAAAGGATGATGTTTTTATTCTTTTCGCTGTGAAAGACGTGCTTCAAACCGGTCTTTTCCTGTCGTTTCCGGTATGCTGGTCGGATAGTTTCCTGTAAAGCAAGCGCTGCAGAATGCACCGTTTCCTGTCAGCTGATACAGTGCATCGGCCGGCAAATATCCAAGCGAATCAGCGCCGATCATCTTGCAAATTTCCGGAATCGTATGCTTGCATGCAATCAAATGCTCTTGCGAATCGATGTCCGTTCCGTAATAGCAAGGATGCAGAAACGGCGGCGACGAAATACGCATATGAATCTCTTTTGCACCTGCTTCACGCAGCAGTGTCACAATCCGGCCGCTTGTCGTACCGCGTACAATCGAATCATCCACAAGCACAATCCGTTTTCCCTTCACGGCACATTCGATTGCGGAAAGCTTGATTTTCACTTTGTCCAGTCTGCCGTTTGGCGCGATAAATGTGCGGCCGATGTATTTATTTTTGATCAGTCCCACACCATACGGAATACCGGATGCCTCCGCAAATCCAAGCGCTGCATCCAATCCGGAATCCGGCACGCCGATCACCAAATCTGCTTCTGCCGGATAATGTTTTGCAAGGATATGCCCTGCACGGATACGCGCTGCATGAACAGGCACGCTGTCGATCACGGAATCAGGCCGCGCAAAATAGATATATTCAAAGATACACAGCGATTTCTTTTTTGCTTTGCAATGTTCTCTTCTCGACATCACGCCGTTTTTGCTGAACACCAAAATTTCACCCGGTTCAACGTCACGGATAACCGTTCCGCCGACTGCTTGAATTGCACAAGACTCCGACGCGATCACATAGGTGCCGTCAGGTGTCTGTCCGTAACAAAGCGGCCGAAAGCCGTATGGATCCCTTGCACAGATCAGCTTTTGCGGTGACATCAAGATCAGCGAATATGCACCGTCGAGCGTGTTCATTGCCCGGCTTAACGCCTCTTCAATCGAAGCGGACTGAAGCCGTTCTCTTGTGATAATATACGCAATCGTTTCCGTATCGCTCGTTGTATGAAAAATGGCGCCCGATAATTCAAGTGCATTGCGAAGTGCTGCCGCATTGGATAGATTTCCGTTATGTGCAAGCGCCATGTGCCCTTTTTGATGATTCACTTCAATCGGCTGACAGTTTGCACGCGTCGTTTTTCCTGTTGTTCCATACCGGACATGACCAACCGCCATTGTTCCCTGCGGCAGACGCGACAGTGTTTCGTCCGTGAACACTTCGTTCACCAGTCCCAAATCCTTGTGCGACACAAATATCCCGTCATCATTTACCACAATACCGCAGCTCTCCTGTCCTCTGTGCTGCAGTGCATACAGTCCGTAATACGACACATTTGCCACATCGGTGCATTCAGGCGATATCACGCCAAATACACCGCATTCTTCGTGAATTTCTGATTCCCAAACGCTCATGCTCTGCCTCCGTTATGATATGCAACTGCCGCACCGATAAATCCCGAAAACAGCGGATGCGGTCTATTCGGCCGGCTCTTAAACTCCGGATGATACTGCACACCGAGATAAAACGGCCGGTCGGAAAGCTCTGCTGCTTCCACCAGTCTGCCGTTTGGAGATGTGCCGCTCAGCACAAGTCCGCTGTCCGCAAGACACTGACGGAATTCGTTGTTGAATTCGTAGCGGTGACGATGCCGTTCCTGAATCAAATCGGCTTCATAGCAGCGATGCATGGTCGTGTTCGGTGCAATCGCACAGGGATATGCGCCAAGCCGCAGTGTTCCGCCCTTGTCAATTTCATCGCTTTGTCCGGGCATAAAATCGATCACCTTATGTTTGCACTGCTCATCAAATTCGCCGGAATTTGCATCCGTCAGACCTGCAACGTGCCGTGCATATTCAATCACCATAATCTGCATGCCAAGACAAATGCCGAAATACGGAATATGATGGGTTCGTGCATAAGATGCCGCAAGAATCATCCCCTCAATGCCGCGGCTTCCAAATCCGCCCGGCACCAAAATGCCGTCGATGCCCGAAAGACGCTGTTCAATATTCTGTGCGGACAGTTCTTCGGAATCAATCCAATCGATTTTTACTTCCGCCTCATGCGCGTATCCGGCATGGCGAAGTGCTTCCGCAACCGAAAGATATGCATCGTGCAGCCCAACATATTTCCCGACCAAACCGATGGTAACACTCGATTTTTTGGTGTGAATTCGGCTGACCATTGCTGTCCATTCCGTCAAATCCGGTGCAGGTGCATCAATTCCAAGCTCACGGCAAACAACCGAAGAGAAGTTTGCGCGCTCAAGCATCAGCGGCGCTTCGTACAGATTCGGCAGTGTGATATTTTCGATGACACAGTCGGGTTTTACGTTGCAAAACAGCGAAATCTTTTTAAAAATGGACTCCTCCAATGGTTCATCCGCACGCAGCACGATGATATTCGGATTCACGCCCATGCCCTGCAGTTCTTTCACAGAATGCTGTGTCGGTTTTGATTTATGCTCGTCCGATCCGCGCAAAAACGGTACCAGCGTCACATGAATGAACAGACTGTTTTCTCTGCCGACCTCAAGCGAAATCTGCCGCACTGCCTCGATGAACGGCTGCGACTCAATATCGCCGATTGTGCCGCCGATTTCGGTAATAACGACATCAGCATTCGTCTTCTTTCCAAGACTATAAACAAACTCCTTGATTTCATTCGTAATATGCGGAATCACCTGCACAGTCGAGCCCAAATACTCGCCGCGCCGTTCTTTATTAAGCACATTCCAATACACTTTTCCGGTTGTCAGGTTTGAATATTGATTGAGATCCTCGTCAATAAAACGCTCATAGTGGCCAAGATCGAGATCGGTTTCTGCGCCGTCTTCCGTGACATACACTTCACCGTGCTGATACGGACTCATGGTACCCGGGTCAACGTTGATATACGGATCAAGCTTCTGTGCCGCAACTTTTAAACCGCGCGCCTTTAAAAGCCGTCCCAATGACGCAGCGGTAATACCTTTTCCAAGTCCTGAAACCACGCCGCCGGTCACAAAAATATATTTTCTCATCAACACCACTCCTATTCTGCGGTTTTAGCAGTCCAAATCAAACGCTGTTCTCTCCCATATCCAATGCTTCTAACTGATAAAACCGCTTCTCTTCGTTATATTCTGGGCATAAAAAAGACAATGGTGCCTTTAATGCGAAAACACTAAAGACACCATTGCCTTTTACCCGAATATTTTACACGTTTTTCGGGTATTTGTCAACCGTTCTGCAAGCGTTTTTTACTTTTTTTATTGAATCATTTATTTTCCGCTGTCACCGTAGTTTGAAAGGACACGCGCAGAAGGATCGTTTACATCACAGCCCTCCCACGATTTATTCGGCATCCAGAAATCAACGATCATTTCGCTTTGACCCGGATAGTATTTTTCAAAGATCTCACGGTAAAGAAGCGATTCTTTTGTAAACGGACGTGCATGCGTGTATTTTTTGCATCCCGCTTCAAATGCCTCGTCTGTATAGACTTGCTCTGCATACTCTTTCAGGTCATCTACCATTGAATGTCCGACTGCATCAGAAAACGCAGCTTTTTCACGCCAGAGGATTTCGGTTGGCAGATAGTCGCCGTCCTCAAATGCATGCCGGAGCAGGTATTTGCCTTTTCCATAGGTGTTTTGTTTCATATGCGGATCAAGTGCCATCACATATTTTACGAAATCAAGATCGCCGAACGGCACACGCGCTTCCAGTGAGTTTACAGAGATACAGCGATCTGCACGAAGCACATCATACATATGAAGTTCGCGGACACGTTTCTCTGATTCCTGCTGAAATGCCTCAGCACTCGGTGCAAAGTCAGTGTATTTATATCCGAACAGCTCATCGGAAATCTCACCGGTCAGCAGTACGCGAATGTCTGTCTGCTCATGAATTGCCTTGCAGATCAGATACATGCCCATGCTGGCACGAATGGTTGTAATATCAAAGGTACCAAGCGTTTGAATCACTGTTTCAAGCGAGGAGAGCACCTCTTCGGGTGTCATATAAATCTCGGTGTGATCGCTGCCGATATATTCAGCAACCTGCCGTGCATATTTTAAGTCGATTGCATCCTTTTGCATACCAACCGCAAACGTTTTAATCGGCGCAGCACTTTCTTTTGCAGCGATTGCACACACAAGCGAAGAATCCAATCCGCCGGAGAGCAAAAATCCTACTTTTGCATCCGCAACCAGTCGTTTTTTCACACCGGCAATCAATTTTTCACGAATCTGACGGCAAGCGGTTTCAAGATCGTCGCGGCAGACAGCTTCCGGCTTTGCAATGTCACAATAGCAGACGAATTCGCCTTTTTGATAATAATGTCCGGGTGGAAACGGCATAATGTTCGCCGCGATTCCAACAAGGTTTTTGGCCTCGCTTGCAAAAAGAATCACACCGTCGTCATCATATCCATAATACAGCGGCCGAATCCCGATCGGATCGCGTGCAGCAATAAATTCGCCTGTCTGTCCATCATACAAAATGCACGCAAACTCCGCATCCAGCATCGAAAACATCTCGACACCGTACTCCCGATACATCGGCAGCAGAATTTCACAGTCGCTGTCACTTTGAAATGAATACCCTTTTTCCTTTAAACGTTCTTTCTCTTTTTCAAATCCATACAATTCGCCGTTGCATACCACATAACTTCCGTCCAGTTCAAACGGCTGCATTCCGGAAGGCGTCAGTCCCATAATCGCCAGCCGGTGAAAGCCCATCAAGCCTTTTCCCGTATCAACGATCCGGCTGTCATCCGGTCCGCGGGAAACCGTCCGCTCAAAGCCTTTCAAAAATGAAGAATAGGCGGCATCGCTTTTGCAATAGCCCATAATCGAACACATAAAAGATTCCTCCGTTTTTTCTCATCAATTCAGCATTCTATAGGGCAAGTGCTGTACTCGCGGTGCCACCTATCTTTTCACTCATTTTTGTCTGCCTCAAACAAGGCTTCTCCGACTGACGCGGGAGAACACGGCGCACCTACTGAGAAACACTCTCGTGATTCCGTTCAGATTGCAGCTCGAAAAGGGTTTTTCAAACAGACCTGCCATACGGATTCCACCCGCCCGTACTCTCTTTAGACAAGCGCTCTGCTTTACTTTTCTTTTCTCAAACGCTTTTGATATCAAGATTATTTTTTATGCCTGAACACCGAACAGCAGATCGCCATATGTCGGGAACGGCCAGTATTTTTTCGCTGTGATTGTTTCCGCTTCATCGCACGGAAGTCTCAGTTCACTCATCAGACAAAGAATTCTGTCGCGAATCATTTCCGATTCTGCTGTTACGTTTTCTGCATCATGCAGAGAAAGGAGCGCATCGTCAAGTTCTTCTGTCTTTGCTGCGATCCGATCAACCAGCACAGACAGTTTTTTCACGAGTGCAGTTTCATAGCTGCAAGAAATGGAAGCATCCAATGCTTTTTTCGCAGTAGCTGTTTTGGTAAGATCATAAACGTACGATTCAACTGCCGGAACGATTTGTGTTCTCGCCATATCGACCATCGTGTTCGCCTCAATCACTACAGTTTTACAGTAGTTCTCAAGCATGATCTCGCATCTTGAACGAAGTTCTTCTTCCGAATACACTTTATGTGCAGTCAGCATATCGACGTTTTTCTTGTCGAGCAGGTGCGGCATACAATCCGGTGTTGTGCGGTAGTTAAGCAGTCCGCGCTGTTCGGTTGCCTCTTTGATCCAGCTGTCATCATAGCCGTTGCCGTTAAAGATGATATGCTTGTGATCTTTAATGGTTTTGCGAATCATTGCATTGAGTGTTGTTTTGAAGTCATCTGCCTGTTCTAAGCGATCCGCATAGATTTTAAGGCTCTCTGCAACTGCGCTGTTGAGCATAATGTTTGCACAAGCGATACTGTTCGAAGAACCGAGCATACGGAATTCAAACTTGTTGCCGGTGAATGCAAACGGCGATGTTCTGTTTCGGTCGGTGGTATCGCGGTTAAATTTCGGCAATACGTCAACGCCCAGTTTCATCTGTGTTTTTTCAGCGCCTTTGTACGGAGTATCTGTTTCAATTGCTTCCAAAACAGCGTTCAATTCATCGCCAAGGAAAATCGAAACAACAGCCGGCGGCGCTTCGTTTGCACCCAGACGATGATCGTTGCCTGCGGTTGCAACTGCAATACGGAGCAGATCCTGATAATCATCAACCGCTTTGATGACCGCGCACAAGAACAGCAGGAACTGTGCATTTTCATACGGTGTTTCGCCCGGAGAAAGCAGGTTTTGTCCCTGATCGGTTGCAATCGACCAGTTGTTGTGTTTACCGCTGCCGTTTACACCTGCAAACGGTTTTTCATGAAGCAAACATACAAGACCATGTTTTTGTGCAACCTTCTGCATGATTTCCATTGTCAGCTGGTTATGATCGGTTGCAATGTTTGTGGTCGTATAAATCGGTGCCAGCTCGTGCTGTGCAGGCGCTACCTCATTGTGCTCTGTTTTTGCAAGGATTCCGAGTTTCCACAGCTCATGGTTCAACTCTTCCATATATGCTGCAACGCGCGGTTTGATAACACCGAAGTAATGATCGTCCATCTCCTGACCTTTCGGCGGTTTTGCACCAAACAGGGTTCTGCCGGTAAAACGAAGATCCGGACGTGCATCATACATCTCTTTGGTTACCAGGAAGTATTCCTGCTCCGGTCCTACAGAGGAACGAACACATTTTGCTTTGTCGTTGCCAAACAGACGAAGAATGCGGAGTGCTTGTTTATTGAGCGCTTCCATAGAACGCAGAAGCGGTGTTTTTTTGTCCAGCGCATGACCTGCATACGAACAAAATGCAGTTGGAATGCAGAGTGTTTTTCCTTTAATAAAGGCGTAGGAGGTCGGGTCCCAAGCGGTATAGCCTCTGGCTTCAAACGTTGCGCGCAAACCGCCCGACGGGAACGAGGAGGCATCCGGTTCACCTTTGATGAGTTCTTTTCCGGAAAACTCCATAATCACGCCGCCGTCCGGAGACGGAGAAATGAAGCTGTCGTGCTTTTCCGCTGTGATGCCGGTGAGCGGCTGGAACCAATGGGTGTAATGTGTCGCACCGTGTGCCACTGCCCAATCTTTCATTGCATCTGCCACTGCATTTGCAACGCTCGGATCCAGTTTTGCACCCTCATCAATCGTTTTCTTCAGCGATGCATACACGCTTGCCGACAAATTTGCTTTCATGACTCTGTCGTCAAACACCATGCTGCCAAAATACTCTGATACTGTTGCCATAATCAAAAACTCCTTTTGGCTTTGTTCAATAATAAAACAAAGCACTCATTTGATTCTTGCATCAAAGACTCCCTTGCCTTTTCGCATTTGTTTTGAAATAAGAAAAGGCGCCTTTGAGTTCATTCCTCAAAGACGCCTTTGCCTTATGTGCTGCATTATACACCCGATTTCCGCTGTTGTCAACTCATTTTTGCAATTTTATTTTTTCAATATTGCAAAAAATATCTTCAATTCATTCTTTTCTCTTGACAAAATGCAATTTGCGTCCTATAATAACTGCAAATGAGCAAAGGCGTTCATTTTGGCATTCCATATGGTATGCCAAAATGGGCGCTTTTTCTTTTTACACATCCCTTGAAAGGAAAGAAACCGATATGAAAGTAGAAGGTCAAGTTCGAATCCCATCCGGCTGTGCGATTGCCGCTGTCATTTCTAAAGAAGGCCGCAAGATGTCGGGTGAAATGATCGTCAATGCGATGAAACCGATGCACGACCGTTCCAACGGTCTCGGCGGCGGTTTTGCAGGCTATGGCATTTATCCGGAATACAAAGATTTTTATGCACTGCATATGTTCTTTGATGAACGCGCTACCCGCAAAAACTGCGAGGTCTTTTTAAAAGAACGATTTGAAATCGTCAAATCCGAGATGATTCCAACACGCAAAATTCGTTCTATTACAAATGAACCGATTATTTGGAGATATTTTGTCGCACCATTGCAATCCGTTCTCGCATCGATGCAGCTTGATGAAAAGGAATTTGTCGCCCGCACAGTGATGCAAATCAATACAGAGATGAAAGGCGCTTATGTCTTTTCCAGCGGAAAGAATATGGGAACGTTCAAAGCGGTTGGTTTCCCGGAGGATGTCGGTGTATTTTATAAACTCGAAGAATATCAAGGATATTCCTGGACCGCTCACGGACGCTACCCAACCAATACACCGGGCTGGTGGGGCGGTGCCCATCCGTTCACACTGCTTGATTGGTCCATCGTTCATAACGGCGAGATTTCTTCTTATGATGCCAATCGTCGGTTTATTGAAATGTTCGGATATAAATGTACACTTCAAACCGATACGGAAGTAATCACTTATATTATGGACTATCTGATTCGCGTACAGGGCTTAACGCTCGGTGAAGCGGCAAGCGTCATTGCAGCGCCATTCTGGAGCACGATTGAACAGAAAACAGATTTGATTGATAAAGAAAAACATCTGTTTCTGCGGACTGTTTTCTCCAATCTGCTCGTTACAGGTCCGTTCTCCATTGTTCTTGGATTTAACGGCGGCTTAATGGCCTTAAACGATCGCTTAAAGCTCCGTTCGATGGTTGTCGGCGAAAAAGACGACAAAGTATTCATTGCCAGCGAAGAAGCTGCGATCCGTACGATGGAGCCCAATGCAGAAAACATTTGGGCACCTGCAGGCGGCGAACCTGTGATCATTCAAGTAAAGGACGGTGCTTATTGATGAGCATTTCATATATCTATCCCGAATTTGAGGTTATCAGAAACGACAACCGCTGCATTGCCTGCCGTGTATGCGAGCGCCAATGCGCCAATGAAGTACACTTCTTTGACCCGCAGCGCGGTGTCATGATGAGTGACGAATCAAAATGCGTAAACTGTCAGCGCTGTGTGTCGCTGTGTCCGACAAGAGCGCTGAAAATCGTAAAAAGCAACTGCACGCTTCGCGAAAACGCAAACTGGCAGATGGACACGATTACAGAAATCTATAAACAAGCAAACAGCGGCGGTGTTTTGCTTTCCTCCATGGGAAATCCAAAACCGTTCCCTGTCTACTGGGACAAAATCTTAATCAACGCATCTCAGGTCACAAACCCTTCGATCGACCCGCTGCGTGAACCGATGGAAACACGCGTATTCCTTGGCAAAAAGCCGCAAAAAGTAGACCGTGATCAAGACGGTCATTTAGTTTGCAAGCTTCCTCCGCAAATTGAACTTTCCATGCCGGTTATGTTCTCGGCAATGAGCTATGGCTCAATCAGCTACAATGCTCACGCCTCCCTGGCACGTGCGGCACAAAAACTCGGGGTTCTCTATAACACCGGTGAAGGCGGTTTGCACGAAGATTTCTACTGCTATGGAGAAAACACGATCGTACAGGTCGCTTCCGGACGGTTCGGCGTTCATGAGGATTATTTAAAAGCAGGTGCTGCAATCGAGATTAAAATGGGTCAGGGCGCAAAACCGGGCATCGGCGGTCATTTACCCGGCGCTAAAATTGTCGGCGACGTTTCCCGTACCCGTATGATTCCCGAAGGTTCCGATGCAATTTCCCCTGCACCGCACCATGATATCTATTCAATCGAAGACCTGCGCCAGCTTGTCTTTTCATTAAAAGAAGCAACCGCATATAAAAAACCGGTCATTGTAAAAGTTGCAGCGGTTCATAATATCGCTGCAATCGCCAGCGGCATTGCCAGAAGCGGCGCGGATATTATCGCGATTGACGGCTTCCGCGGCGGCACGGGTGCTGCTCCTACAAGAATTCGAGATAATGTCGGTATTCCGATTGAATTGGCGCTCGCAGCGGTTGATCAGCGTCTGCGTGATGAGGGTATCCGCAACAACGTTTCGCTTGTTGTCGGCGGTTCCATCCGCAGTGCATCGGATATCGTCAAAGCCATTGCCCTTGGCGCAGATGCATGCTATATCGCAACAGCCGCACTTCTTGCACTTGGCTGTCATCTTTGCCGCACCTGTCAAACCGGCAAATGCAACTGGGGCATTGCAACCCAGCGTCCTGAACTGGTCAAACGTTTAAATCCTGACATCGGAAGCGAACGGCTTGTCAATTTAATGGATGCTTGGCGGCATGAAATCAAAGAATTGATGGGCGGCATGGGCATTAACTCCATTGAAGCGCTGCGCGGCAACCGCCTGATGCTGCGCGGCATCGGCTTAACGGAAAAAGAACTGGAGATCTTAGGGATCTCTCATGCGGGAGAGTGATGATATGAAACGTGTCTATGTAAATGAAGAATGGTGTCTTGGATGCCATTTATGTGAATATAACTGTGCATTCGCCAATTCCGGCATGAAAGATATGGCGACCGCACTAAAAGGAAAAACAATCTATCCCCGCATCCACATCGAGGAAACCGATAACATTTCGTATGCGGTTTCCTGTCGTCACTGCACCGATCCGATCTGTGTAAAAAGCTGTATTGCCGGTGCAATCTCTAAAGTAGACGGTGTCGTACACATCGATAAAGAAAAATGTGTTGGCTGCTTAACCTGTGTGCTTGTTTGTCCCTATGGCGCATTGGCACCGGGTGAAACCGGCATTATGCAAAAATGCGAATTGTGTCTCCAAAACACCTGCGGAGAACCCGCCTGTGTAAAAGGATGTCCGAATCACGCGATTGTTTATGAAGAAAGAGGTGACGCAGAATGAATTCTTATGTTATCATCGGAAACGGTGTTGCTGCTGTCGGATGTATCGAAGGAATCCGGCGCGTTGACAAAAACGGAAAAATCACTGTGATCTCCGAGGAAAATCACGCAGTATATTGCCGTCCCTTAATCTCGTACTATTTAGAGCATAAAACCGATCTTGCACATATGAATTATCGTGACGGGCACTTCTATGAAAACATGGGTTGCGAAGTGATCTATGGCAAAAAAGCTGTTCAAATCGATTCTAAGCAGAAACAGGTTCTGTTAGACGACGCTACTGCTCTTCCCTATACTTCTGTTTGTGTTGCAGCCGGTTCTTCTGCGTTTGTTCCGCCGTTTGAAGGCCTCAGCACGGTCGAACAATGCTATTCGTTTATGACGCTTGATGATACCTTGGCACTTGAGAAAGCAATTCATCAAGATGCAAATGTACTGATTGTAGGCGCAGGCTTGATCGGACTCAAATGTGCAGAAGGTCTCCACGGACGTGTAAAGAGCATTACAGTGTGTGACCTTGCAGATCGTGTGCTGTCAAGTATTTTGGACACGGAGTGTGCCGCAATCATGCAGCGCCATCTCGAAGCAAATGATATTCATTTCCTGCTTGGAGATACCGCAGTGAAATTTGATAAAAACACCGCATTCATGAAAAGCGGCAAACAAGTGTCGTTTGACATTCTTGTCCTTGCTGTCGGTGTTCGCGCAAACACCGCGTTGGTGAAAGATTTAGGCGGCGAAGTAAACCGCGGCATTATTGTTAATACGAAGATGGAAACATCCATTCCTGATCTGTTTGCCGCAGGCGACTGCACAGAAGGCGAAGATATTTCATACGGTCAAAAACGTGTCTTGGCGATTCTTCCGAATGCATATATGCAGGGACATACCGCAGGCGTCAACATGGCAGGCGGAAACGCGCAGTTTGACAATGCGATCCCGATGAACTCTATCGGATTTTTCGGTTTGCACGCAATGACAGCCGGCAGCTATGACGGTGATGTCTATGAAGAGAAAACAGACTGCAAATTAAAGCGGTTGTTTACAAAAGAGAACCGATTGATTGGATTTATTCTGATCGGCGAAACAGAGCGTGCCGGTATCTATACTTCTTTAATCCGTGAACAGACACCGCTTGATTCTGTCAATTTCGAAATGCTTAAAGCAGTGGCTACAACTGCCGCATTTTCACCCGAAAATCGTAGAAAAAAATTCGGAGGTGTGGTATAATGACAAAAATAAATGCAGAAGATCTGAGTTATCAATCACTGAATGAAAAGCTGCGTGAAAATACAGGCACATTTGCAATTACCGGCTGCTGCGGACAGCGGTTTATCGGCGCAGGAATGTCACAGCGAACAATCACGATTGACGGCGTTCCCGGCAATGCACTCGGTGCATATTTAAACGGTGCATCAATTACCGTAAGCGGCAACGCACAGGATGCAGTGGGCGACACGATGAATGAAGGAACCATTATCGTAAACGGCAATATCGGTGATGCTGCCGGCTATGCAATGCGCGGCGGAAAAATCTTTGTAAAAGGAAACGCCGGTTATCGCGCAGGCATTCACATGAAAGCATACAAAGAAAAAGTACCCGTTATGGTGATCGGCGGCAGTGCTGGCAGTTTTCTCGGCGAATATCAAGCCGGCGGTGTAATTGTTGTACTGGGTCTTCACGAAGATAAGCGCCATCCTATTGTCGGCAATTTCCCCTGCACCGGAATGCACGGCGGCAAAATGTTTTTGCGCAGTGATTGCTCGTCTATTCGTTTTCCTCAGCAGGTTACTGCACGAAAAGCAACTGATGAGGATATGAAAGAACTGACGCAGTATATCGAAGAATACTGCCGTCTGTTTGGTGCTGATATGGCGCAAATTTTAGATGCGCCGTTTACAGTTGTCACACCTGACAGCAAAAATCCATACAAACAAATGTATGTGCAAAATTAAAAAGAAAGCAGGTAGCGATCTATGAAGTATTCAAAAGAAGAAGTTTTGCAGTATGTGCAGGAGGATGATGTAAAATTCATTCGTCTGGCCTTTTGCGATGTATTCGGCAAGCAAAAAAACATCTCGATCATGCCGCAGGAACTTCCGCGTGCTTTTGAATATGGAATCGCGTTTGACGCCTCGGCGATTGCGGGATTTGGCGATGAAACCCACTCGGATTTATTGCTTCGTCCGGAGCCGGAAACGCTGATGCAGCTTCCTTGGCGTCCTGAACACGGAAAAGTCGTTCGCATGTTTTCAAATATCTCGTATCCGGATGGTACGCCGTTTGAATGCGATACACGCAATCTGCTCAAACAAGCGGTTGCAGATGCAAAACGCGCCGGTTTTTCGTTTTCATTTGGTGCAGAGCAGGAATTTTATCTGTTCCATTTAGATGAAAACGGAAATCCGTCTGCCATCCCGTATGACAATGCAGGCTACATGGATATCGCACCCGAAGATCGAGGTGAAAATATCCGGCGTGAAATCTGCCTGACACTCGAACAAATGGGAATCCAGCCTGAAAGCTCTCATCATGAGGAAGGTCCCGGTCAAAACGAAATTGATTTTAGATATTCTGATCCGCTGACTGCGGCTGATAACACAATGACATTTCAAACGATCGTTAAAACTGTGTGCCGCCGCAATGGCTTATTTGCTGATTTTAGTCCAAAACCGCTCAGCGATAAGCCTGGAAACGGATTTCATATCAATATGTCTGTCAAACCTTGCACTGCATCCGAAAATCTTTGCTATATGATTGCCGGCGTTTTAGATAAAATTCCGGAAATCACTGCATTTTTAAATCCGACCCAAGCTTCCTATGAACGGTTCGGAAAAAGCAAAGCACCGGCATACATTTCCTGGTCCAGTGAAAATCGTTCGCAGCTTGTGCGTATTCCTGCGGCAATCGGTGAATACCGGCGTGCAGAACTACGCTCACCTGATCCGACAGCAAACCCATATTTGGCATTCACACTGATGATTTACGCCGGTTTATACGGTATTGCACATCAGCTTGATCTGCCTCCTGCTGCGAACTTCAATTTATATCATGCAGATGCAAAAACACTCCAACAGTTTTCAAAGCTGCCAACCAGCATGCAGGAAGCCGCACAAATTGCAGCAGCCAGTACGTTTGTCAAAGCGCATATTCCGGAAAAGATTTTAAATCTTTACTGTAAAGAATGTATGTGATGATTTAAAAAATCATATGAGGGGGACGTATAAATGAGTCTGAAAGAACGCATTTATCGTGTTTTGATTGTTTCATCATCAGACAAATTTAATACTGCTGTTTCTGCCTGCCTTCCGGAATCAAAGTATTCTCCAATTAAAATTGTTTCGACAATCCACGCTGCAAAACAAGTCCTCACGGAATATTCGTTCGATCATATCATCATTAATGCTCCGCTTCCGGATGATTTCGGCCTGCATTTTGCCATCGACACTTGCAGTATAAAAGAAACCGTTGTATTGTTGATTGTCAGCACAGAACTATACGATGAGGTTTATGATAAGGCTGCATCACATGGTGTTTTTGTATTGTCAAAACCCACTGCAAAGCCTGCTTTTTTCACCGCACTCAGCTTTATGGCGAGTGCACGGGAACGTTTTCGTACACTAGAAAAGAAAACGCTCTCCATTGAAGAAAAAATGGAGGAAATCCGAATTGTCAACCGTGCAAAATGGATTTTAATCAGTGAATTAAAAATGGATGAGCCAGGTGCACACCGCTATATCGAAAAACAGGCAATGGACCAGTGTGTAACAAGAAAAAGCATCGCAGAACAAATTATCAAAATGTATTCCTAAACAACAAAACAGCATATAAAAACACCCGCCGTTCCTTTTAGGAACGGCGGGTGTTTTTGTTGTGTTAGATCAACGATTTGATCGTTTCATCTTAAACAGATATCAGCGTACCTCTCTTCTCTTTTTGAAGATCAGAGTCACTGCATCTGTCATCAAAAGTGCGATCGGAAGGACCAGCGGTACATTATCACTGGTATCCGGATTTTCAGGATCTGTCGGAACCTCCGGATCTTCGGGCTCTGTCGGGAGAAGTTCTGCGTCTGTCAGTGCTTTTTCAAGCTCAGCATATGCCGCTTCAATTTCCTCATCTGTGCCGCGTGCCGCAATAACGTCTTCTGCTGCTTTAATTGCCGCAAGAATCGCCTGGCCGCTTTCCTCTGTATATTTGCTCAAATCCAACTCTTTTGCTGTATTGAGCAATCCAAGCAGCGCGCTTTGATCGCCGGAAGCAACCAATGCACCTTTTGCTTCGAGCAGTGCGTCATATGCTGCATCGACTGTATCCTGCAATGCATCCGGTTCACCTGCAACTGCTTTCGCTGCATCCAGCTTCTCAATCAAAGCTGCCCAGGTTGCTGTTGTGTAGTCTGCTTCTTTGAGCGCTTCCACT
>NZ_JACJKY010000002.1 GCF_016901855.1 Merdimmobilis hominis
GCACTATTCAGGGTGTTGCCCAAAATGTCATTAAAGCACTGTAAGCACATTGAATGAAGGAGGGGTTAAGATGCAGGTATATGTGTCCAACAGAGAAATCGAACAAATAGCGGAAGGACTGGTTCATGTGGCCTGCGGGAAGCCTCCACCGAAGCGGATAGATATTGACGCTGTTGCGGCGTATCTTGGGCTGACTGTCCGGTATGAAAAATTTGCGGAAAGCGATCCGGACAAGATCGGCTTCACTTCGGACGGAAAAAGTGCATTGACAGTCTTTCGCAATGGAAAGAAACAAAGAATCGTATTTTCGAAAGAAACCATCGTCCTCGATAGTTTCCTGCAGTATCCATGCGAAAGCAGCAGGCGTCGATTTACACTGGCACATGAAATCAGCCATATCCTGATCAACAGGGCTGATCCGACTCATGCAGCTCCCTGTTTTAACCGAGTCTATGATACAGAAAGAAGATATGATCTGAATGAACTTCGTGACAGAATGAATCTCAGTGAGTGTCAGGCAAACACAATGGCAGCCATCATCCTTATGCCGAAAGAGCTTCTTACCGCATCTGTCCGCAGGCATTTCCGAAAAAGCAAGATTCCCGTATACGGCGACTGTGTTTTCCTGCCTGAAATAAAGCTGGTCATGCAGGCGATGGCAGATGAGCTTGGCGTATCTTTTACAGCGATGCTGATTCAGCTGAGAAAATACGATCTGCTGGAAGAACGGGATATGGCAGAATACTTTGATAAGATAAAGGTAGGTGATAGAAATGGATAGCTGTCAGAGCAAACAGAGGTACGACCGTCCCCTGCCTCCGCCTGATACACAGAAGAAGCTCGATTTATGAGAAGAAGAAGCGGCTGAATTAACGCTGCGTGAGATCAGATGGCCGCGATGCAATTTCGTAATCGACAAAGTGTTTTCCGATGCAAAAGGACATTTCCTTTCCAAATGTCCAAAGTGTAAAGCACAATATGTTATGAACTTCGCCTATTTCCGAAGACAGAAAGGAGTCAGACGCCTCAAGGTAAAATACTATGGCGAGGATTACTCTGAAAAATGAATAGTAAATAACGACTTTTAATCGCGTATGCGGAGCCGATCTCAAGATCGTGACTGCCTTAGCACCGTACAAAGCCGGAATCCGACAGGATAACCCCTGTCTGTGATTCTGCTTTTACGGTGCTTTTTTTGTGCCTTCGCATCCGCTTTGTACGATGATAACAAGTCCTTTCCTCGGCTGAGCCGCTGCGGAAAGGATTTTTATGTATACAGTCTATTGGCAGAGCGCAATAGCCAGATATCCGTAATCCGGGATTTTGATCCACCCATCAAAATCTCGAAATTACGGAGGAAAGGCAAATGGCCATCCACAAAAACAAAAAATATACCCTTATGGTTTATAACACCGTCACCCACAGGAATGAAGAAGTCGAGGTCACACATGAGGTATATCACGCCTACCGCAGGACCGGATGGGGCATTGAAAACAATGACACCAGTTTTTTTGCCCACGAAATTCAGATGAGCGGGCTCATCGGCGGCGAGGAAGGCGCGTACGAGAATTTCAAGGAATTTATCGACACAGAAAATATTCCTGATAATACAGTCCTCAAGATAATGGAAATTGACGCACTGCGGAAAGCCAACACCCCGTCCAGTCAAAAGTCGAGCGTGAAACGGCATGAAAGAGCCGCGATCCGTCGCAACCAAAGAGGGCGGCCGGGTGAGAACCACGCGGAGGTGAAATTCCTGGGGAACCGAGCAGCTATCGGTTGTTTGCATGAGCGCCGTTGATCACGGAAGTTGAGAACAAATATGATCATGCAAACGCAAAACGATTTTACAGCATAAGGGGCGAGGTCTGGCCTTTGCCCCTGTGCTTTTACTTAAACCACTCGGAGGTATATAGGAATGAAAAATATAAAGCGCGGCGAAATCTACTACGCCGATTTATCTCCCGTCATCGGGAGCGAACAGGGCGGTATGCGTCCCGTTCTGATTCTGCAAAACGACATCGGAAACCGGTTCAGCCCTACTACGATTGTGATACCGCTCACTTCGATACAGAAGAAAAAATCACAGCCTACCCACGTCATCGTTGACTGTGATTTTTTAGAGAGCGAATCTACGCTGCTTTTGGAACAGGTTCGCACGATTGATAAAACACGCCTGTCCGATTATCTCGGACAGATTTCCAAAGAGGATATGGGGCGTGTCGAGGCCGCAATGGTGGTCAGCCTTGGATTCGGAGGTGCAGTCCATGACTGAAAAAGAAAACGCCGCTGTTCAGAAAGCCTCTCTCTGTTACAGCATCAATATGCTTCGCCTTCTGCTGTCCATGCAGCTGATTACCGAGGAAGAATATAACCGTATCCTCCGCCACACAGCGGAGCATTACGATCCGCAGAAAAAGATATGTCTTGTCTCTTAATTTTCACCATAGTCGCTGGATGTATGCGAACTCTTGTGGTATCCTTCGTGTTGCCGCAAGGATAAGCGGTAATACAAGCGGACAAACCGTCTGCGGAAAGGAAAAACCATGATGAAAACCATTACTGAACTAACTATCCCTAAAAAGGAAGAAAAGCTCATCCGGCTGGCTCCGTATATCCGCGTATCCAGCAATTCCGATGATCAGCTTCTTTCCTTCGCCGCACAGGTCAGGTATTACACCGACTACACGGCAGCACATTCCGAATATGAGCTGGTAGACATTTATGCTGATGAAGGCATCACCGGAACGGAGATGAAAAAGCGCGACGATTTCAACCGGCTAATCTATGACTGTAAAAAACGAAAAATTGATCGTATCATTACCAAGTCCATCTCACGCTTCGCACGGAATACCACAGAGCTGCTGACTGTAGTACGAATGTTAAGGGAAATAGGTGTCAGCGTTTACTTCGAAGAACAGGGCATCGACACGGAAACCCTTGATCTTGAAATGATCCTGACTTTCCCCGGCATGGCTGCACAGAAAGAATCAGAAACGATTTCCGAAAATATGCGGTGGAGTTATCAGAAGCGAATGGAATCCGGCGAATTCAACTGCTGTCGAGCTGCTTACGGGTATGAACTCGTAAATGGAGAGCTTCGTGTTAATGATACGGAGGCGGCAGTTGTCCGCCGGATTTTTCACCTCTACCTGCAAGGTTGCGGCAAACAGGCCATCGCTAATCAGCTCAATGCAGAGGAAGTTCCCAAACGGTACGGATACACAACATGGCATTCGTTCACCATCGATTATATTCTCAACAATGAGCGATATATGGGAGATGCGCTGCTGCAAAAGAGTTACACTACCGATGTTCTGCCGTACCGCAAAAGACGGAACCACGGTGAAAGGACACAGTTTTATGTTGAAAACAGTAATCCCGCCATTGTGAGCAGAGAAACCTATCAGGCTGTGCAGGAACTGCAAAAGAGCAAGTCCAAGGGCTGTTTTGTGAAAAAAGACCGATACCCCTTAAGCACAATGCTGAAGTGTCCCGTCTGCGGACACAACTACCGCAGACAGATTGTCAATGGAAAAGCCTATTGGGTATGCTCCTACAAAGCATCGGGACGCTTGGAATGTACCAGCGAACGCATATCTGAAGAATCAGTAAAAGAAGCCTTTGTACGGATGACAGACAAGCTTGTAAGAAACCGTGAAGACTTGCTCGGTGACCTAATCCGACAGCTTGAAAAAATGCAGAACCGCGTCAGCGGAAATCATGAAAAGGTATATCAGATAGACTGCTTGATCGCTGATATCAATGCACAGAACCTTGTAGTAACACAGCTTCATAACAAAGGGATTCTGAACAACGCCGAATTCACAGCACAATCCGGCGAACTGAGCCGAAAGGTCAGCGAGCTTCGTTCAGAGCGCCGCCGCATTCTCATGGAAGATGAGGACGATGAACTGATAGATACCCTTCACACTCTCGATGAAACGCTTGCCGAATATATTCCTGCCGATACATTCGATGAAGATCTGTTCGAGCAGATCGTTGAGAGCATCACGGTCATCAGCGGACAGAAACTGAGCTTTCGGCTTGCGGGAGGGCTTGTCCTCACAGAAAAAATCTAACGGAAAGGAGTACACTGCATGAAAATACGCAACATCCCCTTTGGATATCAATTTGACAACGGCAAAATCATCAGGCATCCTGCGGAAAGCCAGATCGTCTGTAGCATATATGAGAATTATCTGCAGGGCAGCTCACTGCTGCAAATAGCCAAAAAACTGAATGCCTGCGGTACCGAATATATGCCCGGCGTTACCGGCTGGAACAAAGCACGGCTGAAACGGATTGTGGAAGATGTCCGATACCTCGGTGATGAAACATATCCGCCGATTATAGATACAGACGCCTTCGACAAGGCTCAGAAGGTAAAAGCCGAGCGAAACACACAGAAGGCCGTTGACCGAGGTGCGGTAATATTTCAAATATCTGCACTTGTGGTATGCGGAGAATGCGGTCATCCCATGCGCCGTATGCATGACAGCCGAACATCATTCGGTGAAAAGTGGGTTTGTCAGGAGTGCGGAACCACTATAAAAATCGTCGATGACAAACTGCTTGCTGATGTTAATGAATGTCTGAACATAGTTATTGCTGATACAAGACTGATCAATGTACCGCTCAAACAAAAGGAGCCGTCCTCCTGTCTTCGCCGATTGGAAAATGAAATCGGGCGGCTGCTGGACAGTTCCGAAATGGAAAAGGAAACACTGAAAAACAAAATATTTGAATGTGCCTCGCTCCGGTATTCTGAGATGGATACCACCGAGAGCGTGACAGAAATGCTAAAAGCGGCCTTTGAAAAATCAGGGCCGCTTTCTCAATACAACCAAGAACTTACAGAACGCACCGTCTCCTCCATTAGCTTAAACCGCGACGGAAGCGTTTGCCTCACATTGAAAAACGGTCGCCAGATCAGAAAGGAGAACACAAATGGAACAGACTGCCATAATGCCTCAAAAGAGAGTACGCGCAATTCCGCCGACAATTCAGCCGGTCAATGTGTATAGCGCACAGTATACCTGCAAGCGGGTGGCTGCCTACTGTCGCGTATCCACCAAGCAGGAAGAACAGCTTAACAGCTATGAAGTACAGGTAAAATATTATACGGAACGCATCAACCGTGAAAAAGGCTGGCAGCTTGCCGGAATCTATGCGGACAAGGGAATCACAGGCACAAGCACCCGAAAGCGCGATGAATTCAACAAAATGATCAAAGCCTGCAGACGGCACAAGGTCGATATGATCATCACCAAATCCATATCACGGTTCGCAAGAAACACTGTGGACTGTCTGAAATATGTCAGGCTGCTTAAAGAACTGGGTGTAGATGTGTATTTTGAGGAACAGGGCATCCACAGCACCGATCCCGGCGCGGAATTTTATATCACTATATATGGCTCCATCGCACAGAGCGAATCTGAAAACATCAGCCACAATGTAGCTTGGGGAAAAGCGCAGAGTGCAAAAGAAGGCAATGTCTTCTTCGCCTACAAATCCTTCCTTGGATACCGAAAAGGCGCAGACGGCAAACCGGAAATCGATCCAGAACAAGCGGCCATTGTACGCTCTATTTACGAGCAGTTCCTTGCCGGAAAAAGTATGCAGGACATTGCCAACGAGCTGACCGGACAAGGCGTCCCGACACCTTCCGGGAAAAGCAAATGGCAAGCAACGGTGATTCGCTCCATCCTGTCCAATGAGAAATACAAGGGTGATGCCTTACGGGGTAAAACCTATATTGAAGACTGCATCAGCAAAAAGGTTCGAGTAAATACAGGAGAACGTCCCCAGTATTATATCGAGAACAATCATCCGGCGATTATCGACTCCGCCACCTTCGGCAGAGTGCAGGAAGAACTTGCCCGCCGCGCCGGAAAGAGAAAGGTAAAACAGGTTGGCACAAAGACGGAGCAAGGAAAATACTGCGGTAAATATGCTCTCACCGAATTACTGATCTGCGGAGAATGCGGAACACCGTACCGCAGATGCACATGGACAGTAGGCGGTCAGAAGAAGATCGTATGGCGCTGCATCAGCCGCCTCGATTACGGCAAGAAATACTGCCACCAATCACCTACAATGGAAGAAGCATCCTTACAGGATGCGATCATGGAAACCATTCTGAAAACGGCAAAAGTGAATCCCGAAATACTGCAAACACTCAAAATGCACATTCAAATGGGATTAGGTTGTGAAACGCAAGCGGATGACAGCATTGAAATTCAAATCCGCATTGCACAGATTGACAGAGAATTTAAAGAAATGCTGAACAGCGTAACTGTGCAGAATCAGGGGAGCTTACTTTCCGATCCCCGTATCGAATCATTGATCACAGAAAAAAGAATGCTTGAAAACAAGCTGGCACAGTACAGTGCGGAAAAGGAACATCGCAAAAATATCACCTCTCGGCTGGACGAGATATTCACCGTCCTTGAAGGCATGAAAAACCATCCGCTTACCTATGACGATCAGATAGTCAGGCAAATCCTTCAATGTGTGGTCGTCGAATCAAAAGAGAAAATAAAGGTAGTTTTTATCGGCGGCCTTGAAGTTGAATGTGATGTAGAGCAGGCGTAACCGCTTATGCAAGAGTTCAACTCCATCAGCCAAAATCGAAAAAATATCTTTTTTATAGTCCTTAGACAAACGTGTATTGGACGAACACTTGCTTCTTTAGCGGCGGCTTCGCCGTCAAGGTGATGCTCTGATACGAAACAGAAACCGCCATCTTAGATGAAAGTCTAAGGTGGCGGGTTTTGTTATGTCCGCACATTCGTTAATTGTGCTTTCCTTTGTTACAATACAGGCAAAGGAGGATTCGATATGCGAGATAAGAAGTATTACATAGTGCTTGATGATTTTGAACGGCGGGTGATTGTGAACTGCCTGAACGAAATGCGGAACAAGATTATTGCTGACGGCAAGTACACCGATGCGGTGGATGAAGTTCTATTGAAAATCATTGGTGCAAAACAAAAGAAATTCAAAGTAATTTACAAGGAGGCGTGATTATGGAAAAGTACATTTATGACGAAAAGAACGGTCTTTGGTTCGAACTTCAAGGTGACTACTATCTACCGTGTTTAAAACTGCCCGAAGGAGAACAACAGCCTGTCGGTTTATGGGGACAGCGACATTTGCAGTATATCAAGCAAAATCGTAAGGTCTTTTATCTCAATCTGCTGACAAGCGGTAAACTGAACGGCTACCTCTCAGATATTGACAAACAGGCTGAGGAGATGTTTTTTCGCTTGGTAAAACAGATAGCGGAGCATGAGGGTGTTACCGAGAAACTCAAAGCGGATAATCAAATGAAATGGGTTGCTCAAATGAATAACATCCGCAGCAGAGCAAAGGAAGTCATAAATAATGAATTGATTTTTTCATAAAAGATTAACGGTGCTGTAAAGATCAAAAGGATTTACAGCACCGTTTTTGCGTATTCATTTTTTGTTTAACAAATTATTCAACCTTCATCATTCTGTAACCAACGCCGATATGTGTTTGGATATATTGTGGAGAATCTGCGTCCTTTTCCAGTTTTTTGCGGAGCGTTGCCATAAAGACGCGCAGAGAGGCAATATCGTTATCCCAACAACTGCCCCAAATGCTCTGTGTAATAAAGGTATGGGTTAAAACCTTGCCTATATTTCTTGAAAGCAGACACAGAAGTTTATATTCAATAGGTGTAAGGTGCAATTCTTCATCGCCTAAATAGGCGCATCCTGCGGCATAATCTATACGAAGCTGACCGTTTGTGAAAACGGACGCTTCGGCGGCGGTCTCGTTCTGTATCATATTAAGCCGCCTTTGCGTTACCCTGAGCCTTGCCAAAAGTTCTTCCACCGAAAACGGTTTGGTCAGATAATCGTCGGCGCCTGCATCGAGTGCGTCAATTTTATCGGTATCTTCGCTTCGTGCGCTGATAACGATAATCGGCATATTCGACCAAGTGCGGATTTTTTTAATAACATCAACGCCGTCAATATCGGGAAGTCCTAAATCTAAGAGGACAATATCGGGATTGTGCGATGACGCTTCCAAAATGGCGGTGGAACCGTTAGGTGCGGTTAAGTATCTGTAATCGTGCGCTTTAAGGGTTGTTGTAATAAGATTTTTGACCGAATTATCATCTTCAACAACCAATATCAATGGTTTATTCATGAATTTCTACCTCCCCGGCAGGTAATGTAACAGTGAACACCGTGCCGTGCGGTGTGTTGTCTGAAACGGTTATTTTGCCGCCGTGTGCATTTACAATGGAACGGCACAGCGACAAGCCCATCCCCAAGCTGCGGCGGCTGTCGGCTATTTTATTTGCACCGCTGTAAAACATATCAAATACCCGCTCTTTCATATCATCGGGTATCCCGTCGCCGTCATCGGCAATGGTTATAACAGCTTTATCTTCCTGCTTCCAAGTTTTAATCAAAATATTAGAACCTTTAGGCGTGTATTTAATGGCGTTATCCACAATATTTATAATAACCTGTACCATAAGCTTTGCGTCCATTTTGGCGAGCAGATAATCTTCTTTATGCCGAACGGTAATATGATGTTCTACGCTTTTTCGGTTCACATGATGCAGCGCTTCTGTGATGACATCGTCTACTAAATCCTCTGTAATGTTGAGATTAAGCCGTCCTTCTTCGATTCTTGCGACCGAAAGCAGATTTTCCACCAAATTGATAAGCCACATAGAGTCATCGTAAATATCGGTATAAAGCTGATTCTTTGTCGCTTCGTCAAAGGAATTGCCGTTTGATATAAGGTTGCTTGCATTGCCTGAAATGGAAGTAAGCGGCGTTCGCAAATCGTGGGAAATAGCCCGCAAGAGATTGGCACGGAGCTGTTCATTCTTAGCGAGAATTGCCGCTTCTTCTTTCTCTCTTGCATTCTTTTCGTTTTCCAGCGACAAAGCACATTCGCCGAGTATAGACAAAAGAATACTCTTTTCAAACGAATCAAGCGGCTCATTGCCTATATAAATGCCGACAACACCGTAGACTCGGCTGTTTACCCTTACAGCAAGGCATAGGCATTTTGCACTTGAAAGCGTTTCGGTAGTAGCGCCTGCGTGCTTGTTATTTTTCAGTACCCACTCTGCAACCGCCTTTTCATTTATACCGGTTATTTCCTCGTCCGTTTTGTCACCTGAAACGGTAAAAATATGCGGCTCGCTTAAAGTTTCGTTTTCTGACAAATAGAACACAATATCCTTACCGAGCAGTTTAATAAGTTGATTTGCCGTTGCAGAAACGATTTCGTTTTTGCCCTTTGCCTGCTGTAAAAGCTGGTTTGTGTCAAACAGCACCTTGGTTCTGTAAGCAGCCTGCGCAGCCTGCTTTGCATGATTTTTGAGCTTTACGGCAAGAGAGCTTGTAAGCAGCGCCGCCAAAAACATAATCAAAAAGGTGACAGGATAGCCTTGATCGTAAGCCTGAAGAGTGAAGTGCGGTTCGGTGAAGAAAAAGTTGAAAACCAATATGCTGACAATAGAGGATATCAGACTGTAAATTCGATGCCTTGTCACAACCGAGGTTACAAGGACACCGAGAACATATACCGTTATAATATTGGCTTCTGCAAAGCCCAAGTATCGAAACAGCATTCCGATACAGCTTGACAAAATCAAAATAGCAACGCTTTTCAAGAGATCGGAAACCGAGAACACGATTTCATTTTTCTTCCTTGCTTTTTTGACACGGTATGCTACACTTTTTCCTTCTGTGTCCGGTATAATATGCACATTCAAATTCGGCGTACTTGCAATTAACTTATCTGTAAGCGTAGGTTTAGAGAATATGCTCCTTCGGGTTGCAGCGCTCCTGCCAATCACGATTTTCGACACGCCCGACAGCCTTGCAAACTCAGCTATTTGAAAAGGTACATCTTCCCCGTACACAGTTTCGATTTTTGCGCCGAGCTGTTCCGCAAGACGCATATTGCTCCGCAGTCGCTTTACATCTTCCTCGGACATGACCTGATAATCAGGGGTTTCCACAAACAGCGCGGTAAAAGCACCCTTAAAGGCATTCGCCATTCGGGCAGCAGTACGAATGATTTTGGGATTGGACGGCGATGATGAAAGGCAGACAAGGATATGCTCGTCCGTATGATAATCGCTGTGGCTTTTAATTCTTACAGCTTCGGTAAGCAGATTTACTCTATCAGCGCAGCGTCGCAAAGCAATTTCACGAAGCGCCGTAAGATTTTCCACGGTAAAGAAATTCTCTATTGCACGCTCAGCCTGAGTCGGGTTATAAACTTTACCCGCTTGCAGCCGTTCAATCAATTCCTGCGGCTCAATATCAACAAGCTCAACCTGACCGGCATTATCAAATACCGAATCGAGGATACGCTCGTGTACCATAATGCCCGTTATAGATGCAACGGTGTCATTGAGACTTTCAATATGCTGAACATTTACCGTGGTATAAACATCTATTCCCGCATTAAGCAGCTCTTCAATATCCTGATAACGCTTTGTATGTCGGCACACAGGCGCATTGGTATGGGCAAGCTCATCCACAAGGATTAACTGTGGGTGCCTGGCAAGCGCAGCATCAAGATTAAATTCCGAAAGAGTAATTCCGTTATATTCCGAAACAAGATTCGGAAGACATTCCAGCCCGTTTACAAGTGCAGAGGTCTGCGGACGGGCGTGCGGTTCAATGTAACCTGCAACAACATCAACACCGCGCCTCTTTGCCGAATGTGCGGCTTTCAGCATGGCATAGGTTTTGCCTACGCCTGCGGCATATCCGAAAAATATCTTCAAATGCCCGCGATTAAGGCTTTGTTCTTCCTTTTCAATTTGCTTCAAAATCTGTTCCGGGCTTTGCCTTGTTTCGTCCATAAAAACACCTCCTGTAAGTCTCATATTTTAAGAGAGCGAAATTAAAAGAATTTTTTCCTTTTGAAGTAAATAAATTCGACGACTGCAATAATCAGCGCAACAAGTATAACAACCGGGTAACCGTACCGCCATTTAAGCTCAGGCATATAGGCAAAGTTCATTCCGTACCATCCCGTGATTAAAGTAAGAGGCAGGAAAAAGGTTGTGACGATTGTGAGAATCCCCATAATTTTATTTTGCCGTGCGTCTTGCTTTGACTGATAAAGCTCACGAAGCTGAAGCATATTTTCACGAAGCAGCTGAACATGATTTTGCAATCTCTCGGCACGATAGGCAAATTTATCCCAGTCCTGCGTATCGTCTGCAAATGAAGAACACGCGCGGGATTGAAACAACTCTCCGATATTTGTCAGTTGTTCATAGTAAGCGTTTAATTCGGACAGCTTTTGCCTGTGTTTTGTGAGCAAAGGGAAAAAGTCTGCCGAACCGCCGGAACCGATATTTTCTTCCATTTTCTCTGTTTCTGACTCTATGTGAGAAAGATAGAGAACATCATCTTCTATCATTTGCTCCATAAACTGCAAAAGAAGCTGAGCCGGGCTGTTCAGTTCCTGAAGCATACCTATCCGTTTGTCTACCCATAATTTCAAATCGCCTACATCTTCGACAAATAAGAGCGACTGTCCCGTCAAATAAAAGCCGAAAGAAAGCTGCGGTGAACGCTGTTCGCTTTTCTGAGGCAGGCGTAAGGTCCCGATGATGCAGTTTTTGAACACTTCCGCTTTACAGTAACGAATCGATCCGAGGCAGTGGAGAAGTTCTTTATAATACGGCAGTTGTTCTTTACATTCGTGAAATTCCGCCGTACTCATAACCGTGAAAAACGGTTTTCTATCGCCGCAGTTTTGGGCGGCTTGCAGACTCCCGTCTTTTGAATCAATGAAGTATTGCATCACAGCACCTCCTTTCCGCTCTTTATTATATCACAGTATGAAAGTATTTTCTACTTTATATATTCCGCATTGATTGCCGCTTGATTTGACAAAAGCAAATCAGAAAAGCTATTGGCAAGGGCATTGCTTGAGGTCTTTTTCCATACCACAGCGGTCTGACTTCCTGAAGGATTCAGCGGTTCTATCGTACATCCTGCTTGCTCACAGATAATACTATGTTGCTTTGTAGAAATGATAAGACAGTTGTAGGTATCGCCATTTGCAGAAGCATTGTTTTCTATAAAGCCAAAGTCAATGCGATTTTTGTTTAGCTTATGGATAGGGCAAGATAACATTCTTTGCGCATGATGTCGCCAATTCGGTAACGCTCCTGAATTTTCAAATCCGTATTTCCGACAGCCAAAATGTGACGGAGGAAATCTCCCTCCGTCACACTTCCCACATACTGTTCTTCTTCATTCAGCACGGGTATGGCAGTATATCCGTGCGCACGAAAGCGTTCCAGTCCCTGACGGACCGTATCATTCTCACGGAGGAACACGGTGGAAATTTTCGGAATCATGATTTTGATAATGTTCATAGTGTGATTACTTCTCCAAAATTCCGTCCAGCATCAAATTCACTTTAAGAACATTAACGGTTTCTTCACCGAAAATACCTAAGAACTTACCGTCAGTGCATTTTTGAATAACCTCCCGCACCTCGTCCTCGGTCATATTGTTTGCTTTTGCAATTCTTGCTACCTGATACTCAGCGGCGGCAGGTGAAATATGCGGGTCAAGTCCGCTGCCCGAGCAGGTTACAAGGTCAACGGGGATTGCCGTTTCGTCCATATCGGGATTGGCCGCTCTGAGCTTTTCCACACGCTCCCGAACCAAAGCCTCATATTCTTCGCTTGCCGGGGAAAGATTGGACGGTGCGGCATACATCAGAGTTTTTCCGTTTTCGTCCTTGTAGGTTGAAACATCAATATTCATAATGCGCCCCCACATATGCCCGTCATCCGTATACTGTTGACCGAGCAGCTCACAGCCGTACTTTTTTCCGTCAACCTCAATAATACTTCCGTTTGCTTTATCAGGAAAAATAAGCTGTGCAATGCCTGTTACAATACCTGTATAAACCACGCCGCAGAGCAATGTAAAAATAAGAAAGATTATAGCCGCTCTCGGCAGTACATTTTTCAATGTTTTCATTATAAATTCCTCCTTATGCAAGCCCGAAAAGAACTAACAGCATATCAATCAGCTTAATGAAGATAAAAGGTGCCGCAAGACCGCCGAGACCGTAAATTAACAGATTGCGTGACAAGAGCTTGCCTGCCGGCACCTCACGGTATTTAACGCCTTTGAGTGCCAGCGGAATCAACGCAATAATAATCAGCGCGTTGTAAATTATTGCCGATAAAACAGCGCTTTGCGGGGAATGAAGTCCCATAATGTTAAGTGCCGAAAGCCCCGGATAAAGCCCCATAAACAAGGCGGGGATAATGGCGAAGTACTTTGCCACATCATTAGCTATCGAAAAGGTGGTCAGACTGCCTCTTGTCATTAAAAGCTGTTTGCCGATGCGGACAATATCAATAAGCTTTGTCGGCGACGAATCAAGGTCAACCATATTGCCCGCTTCCTTTGCCGCCTGTGTGCCTGTGTTCATCGCAACCGCCACATCGGCCTGCGCAAGTGCGGGAGCGTCGTTTGTGCCGTCGCCCGTCATTGCCACAAGGTGTCCCTTGGTTTGAAAATCCCGTATCATATGAAGCTTGCCTTCGGGCGTTGCTTCGGCAAGAAAATCGTCCACTCCGGCTTCTGCCGCAATAGCGGCGGCGGTCATCGGGTTATCGCCCGTAATCATAATGGTTTTTATGCCCATTTTGCGAAGATCAGCAAATTTTTCCTTTACGCCCTGCTTGATAATGTCTTTCAGATGAATAACGCCTAAAATCTTATGATTTTTCGCTACAACAAGGGGAGTTCCGCCTTGGTTCGCAATCTCTTTAACGATTCGGTCGCATTCATTAGAATAAATGCCGCCGTTTTCGGTCACATATTCCTGCATAGTGTCGGCGGCTCCCTTGCGGATTTCGTTGCCGTCGTAATCAACTCCGCTCATACGGGTTTTCGCCGTAAAGGGGATAAAGGTCATATTCTTGTCGGAAAGCTCTCTGCCGCGAATATTAAATTTTTCTTTTGCGAGAATAACTACACTTCTGCCCTCAGGCGTTTCATCGGCAAGCGAGGATAGCTGCGCCGCATCGGCAAGCTCCTGTTCACTTGCACCGTCTACCGGAATAAAGGCGCTCGCCTTTCGGTTGCCAAGTGTAATCGTGCCTGTTTTGTCAAGCATAAGTATGTCCACATCGCCTGCGGCTTCTATAGCTCTGCCGCTCATAGCAAGAACATTTGCCTGATTAAGTCGGCTCATTCCCGCAATACCGATAGCCGAAAGCAAGGCGCCGATGGTGGTAGGGGCGAGGCAGACAAGCAGAGCTACCAGGGTAGTAACAGAGGTCGGATTATCAATTCCCGCCTGCTTTGCCGAGAATATGGAATAGGTATACAGCGACACAGTGACAAGAATAAATATAATGGAAAGTGCAACAAGGAAAATCTGCAACGCGATTTCATTAGGCGTCTTTTTTCTGGATGCGCCCTCGACCATTGCAATCATTTTATCAAGGAAGCTTTCGCCTGCTTCGTTCGTTATCTGCACGACAATCCAATCGGAAAGTACGGTTGTACCGCCTGTTACGGCGCTTCTGTCGCCGCCCGCCTCACGGATAACGGGTGCGGATTCGCCTGTGATAGCACTTTCGTCTACCGAGGCCGCACCCTCAATAACCTCACCGTCGCCCGGAATTTGCTCTCCTGCTTTTACAATGACAATATCGCCTTTTTTAAGCAAAACGGAAGAAACGGCGGTTATCTGCTCCTTTTTATCGGCAGATGGTATTTTATGCACCTCTACATCTTTCTTTGAAGCTCTCAGAGCGTCCGCCTGCGCCTTTCCGCGTCCTTCTGCAATTGCTTCGGCAAAATTTGCAAAAATACAGGTAAACCACAGAATAATGGCGATTGCCAAGGTGTAGCCGCTTGAAGCGTCTTTTAATCCGAACAGAGAAACAATCCACAGCCCGGTTGTCAGGATAGCCGAAATATACACCAAAAGCATAACAGGGTTTTGCACCTGTGTTTTGGGGTTTAGTTTTATAAATGAATCTTTTATGGCTCTGCCGAGCATCTTTTTATCGGCAAAAGCACTTTTTGTTTTCGATGCCATAACAGTGCCTCCTTAAATAACATTACTGAAAAATTCAGCCAGCGGTCCTAATGCCAACGCAGGGAAGAAGCTGAGCGCGCCTATAATAAGGACAATTAGTATCAGCAGGAATACAAACATACCGTTTGTGGTGGAAAGTGTACCCGCGCTTGTTGCAATCTTCTTTTTCCCTGCAAGACTTCCCGCAATCGCCAGCGTTCCGATGATAGGCAGGAAACGGGCAAACAGCATGACAAGACCGAGCGAAACATTTAAAAATACGGTATTTGCATTAAATCCGGCAAAGGCAGAGCCGTTATTACTGCCGCAGGAAGAATATGCGTATAGAAGTTCGGAAAAGCCGTGCGCTCCGCCATTGTTAAGACTGTCCGCTACGCTCGGAACTACCGCCGCAATACCGCTGCCTATAAGAATGGCAATCGGCGTAGCAAGGCAAACAAGCACAGACCATTTCATCTCGTAAGGTTCAATCTTTTTGCCTAAAAACTCAGGTGTTCTGCCGACCATAAGCCCGGCTATAAATACCGTCAGAATGGCAAATGCAAGCATACCGTAAAGACCGCAGCCAACGCCGCCGAAGATAACCTCGCCGAGCTGCATCAGGAGCATTGTCACCATACCGCCGAGCGGCGTGTAGCTGTCGTGCATAGAGTTTACAGAGCCGTTGGAAGCTGCCGTTGTAAATGCCGCCCATGTTGAGGATGTTGCAATGCCGAATCGGGTTTCCTTACCCTCCATATTGCCGCCTGCTTGGTCGATCATAGAGATGTTGACGCCATCCTGTGCAAGCTGCGGTGTTGCAACCTGTTCGCTGACGGCGATCGTGCCGAGCGCCAACACAAGGCATATAAACATCGCCATAAATATTGCAACGCCCTGTTTTTTGTTCTTTACCGCCTTGCCAAAGGTGAAGCACAGCGCCGCAGGAATAAGCAAAATTGAAAGCATTTCAATTAAATTTGTAAAGGCGTTCGGATTTTCGAGCGGATGAGCGGAGTTAACACCCATATAACCGCCGCCGTTTGTGCCTGATTGCTTAATGGCGACCTGACTTGCCGCAGGGCCCATAGGTACAAACTGTTCGGTAACAATTTCGGCGTCTTCTATTTTTTTACCGTCAACTGTTACGGTATTTGTATCAAGGTCAATCTCGGCGTTTTCAAGGATTTCGCCGTCTGCGCTTACCGCAATCGGTTCAACGAGCGATACGGTTTCAGCTCCTTTAAGGTTTTGAATAACGCCGCCGCCTACAAGACAAAGTGAGATTACAAGATTAAGCGGAATCAAAATATGAATGATGATTCTCGTTATATCAACCCAAAAGCTGCCTAAGCCATCGGCTTTTACTTTTATAAATCCCCGTATCAGGGCAAACAGCACGGCAATGCCCGTAGCTGCGGAAACAAAGTTCTGCACGGTAAGTCCGAGCGCTTGCGTAAGATAGCTTAATGTAGACTCGCCGCTGTATGCCTGCCAGTTTGTATTGGTTACAAAGCTTGCCGCTGTGTTAAAGGACAAATCCCATTTTACGCCCGAAAGCCCCTGCGGATTTCCGGGAAGAACTCCCTGCAAAAGCTGAAGCAAAAACAGAAAAACAAGACCGATGCCTGAAAAAATCAGAACTGAAACGGCATATTTTTTCCAGTTCATTTGCTCGTCCTTTTTGACGCGCATAACCTTATACACAGCGTCTTCACAGGGCGTTAGAATTTTTGAAAGAAAGGTTTTCTCTCCGTTCATTACCTTCTTGATATAAGCACCGAGCGGAATCGCCAAAGCAATAAGAACGACGAGATAAAGTATGTATTGTATTACCGAACTCATTTTTGTTCATCCCCTTTCATCAGTATATAGACATAATAGATTAGCAGTGCCGCAGCACAAAGACCGATAAATCCGATTATAATATTCATAGTCTTACCTCCTTGCCTGATATTTTAACAGCATAAAGATTAAATTGGGATTAGCAGAATTTACAGCGTATTAAAACTATATTAAGGCGCTTACAGCCACCCGAAAATCAAAGCAATAGGAACCGTAATAATTACGGTGAAGAAAAACACGGCAACGAGAACACAAATCAGCATACCGATAAATACCGCAAAAAAGGACAGATACGGATGCTTGAATGCGAAATGCTCCGCACGTGCTTCAATGCGCTTATCAAATTCGTGTATAGCTTTAAATATGGCTGACATATTTAATCCCTCCTTACGCTAACAGAATAGCACAGGAGAAATAAAAACGGGAAAAAGACCTCATTGATTACTGTTAAGAAAAAATAAAGTCTCAATTAGTGGAACTTACCTGCCAAAATAGAAAGCGGCGGCAGAAAGAATAGAATCTTCCTGCCGCCGCTTTTTGCTAATTCATATTAAATTTTTTATTGCTTTTCTTATCTTATCCAATGCTTTTCACACTTATTATGAGCCGTATTTGCCGAGCTGTATTCGTGATCGGTGGCAATGTCGGTATACATCATCGGCTTAATGGGTTTCTTCTTGGGATCGCCGTATTCGTCGAGGTCATCATAATCCATATAGAAGGTACTGTGACAATCAAAGCAGAAGCCGAGCCGCTGGGCGAGCATCATTCTCTCCGTGTATTCGAGCTTGTCATAGGCATCCCACAGACGGGCGTATAGTTCGCCCTTCATATACAGCGTGTACGTGTCGGAGGTGGTCTCGGGGTGCGCTTCTTCTGTGCTTTCCGCTTCATCATCCTCTGCATACTGCTGATAGAGGTCAACACGGTTTTCGTTAAGCAAGCCGCCGAGCAGAATTTCTTTTGTATCTTCTACGGTTTCGCTAAGCTCAGCGGCAACCGTTTCAAGTACAGCATCAGCATAACTGCGGTCATATTTATCCCACACCGCCATTGCTTTGCGGAGTTTGGTATATTCCGCAATGCTTTGTGCTGTGAAGCCTGTACGCATAGAGCGCACATAGTCCAGTATCTCCCGTTCTACATACCGTTCCTTGAATGAGGTAAACGGTGCGCCTTGCTCAATATCATAATTCGTTAATGCTTTGAGCAAGCCGGCGATATACGCCTGTTTCATATCCGCAAAATGCTCCGGCATAAAGAGCTTTCGCATATATCCCTGCACATTGTTGTTAAGCGTTTTTTCATAATAATGCAGAAACCAAGCAAAATAGCAGTTATCTTTCTCTTTCAGATAGGTCACAATATATTCCTGCAAATCCCACTTCGGCGGTGCCGGAACAATGCGGTACATATTCAAATCCTTTTCGTCAATATACGTTTCTTTCACGGCACTCACCTCCAATCTGTGTTATTTGCCGTTCAATCGTCTGTCGGCTTCGGCATAGAGCCTTTCACGGCTCATATCCGTTTCATACTGCCCGTTGGCATAGTCGGGATCGTTCTTGGCAAGCTGCATATATTCCTTTGCCAGAGCAAGGGCGGCAGTTGCCAAAGCATTATCAATTTTTACTCTCTGTCGCTCCACACGGATAGCGGAACAACGGTTTTTGTAAATGCGGATAACGGGGTTTCCGTCTGCAAGTTCCTTGCGGTTGATTCTTGCTGCGTATTTTCGGCAAGTAATGGCTTTGCCCTTTAGTTTGAACGGCGCATATCCCGTACAGTATTTCTGCCGTGCCGCAGAGGTCATAAGGAAATACTTTTTGCAGATAACGCATTGCCTTGGATAATGTCCGTGATGTAAGCCTTCAAAAAAGTCGGTAATCACAAAACTGTAATAGCTGTCAAAGTAGAGTCTGCGAGCAAGGGTTTCCGTTTTGCTTCGTGTGGATTTTAATATGGGGACGTATTCCGTTGTTACAGGGAACGGAACCGAGCCGAATATTTCTAATGCTATCGGGAGCAGATGTTCCTCGTCAAAGCGGTCGGCTTCATCCACACGACTCGCAAAGGTTTTAAGTTGTTCAAAGGATTTCATCAGGTCGTCTCTCAGACCATCATAAAAGGCAAGAGTTTTCTTAACCTCACTCAGCAAAGCGGCGGCTTCCTTGAAAAAGTCCTCGTCAAATTCTTTTGGGAGGATGTTAAACATTGTTTGTCCTTTATCCATAGCCATTACTTTAGAACGGCGCTGAAAATATTCAACGATTCTATTGCCGTTTTCCTCAGTAAAAAGTGTCGCTATTCTGTTACGCTCAGCATCTACATCAAGCATATCAAAAGGCTTTAACCAAGGAAGTGCGTTAAAAATATTCAGTATGTCCGCACCGGCTCTTAAAAAATTAGGCACGAACAAATATCCTTTTTCCAGAGTACCCTCTATAAGCCAAGTATCACTTGTAAACACAATGATCCGTGCAGCGGTATCGTTAATATAATATTGTGTCAGCAGGTGCGCCGCAAAAGTTCCTGCAGGATAACTTTTGCCGCCGATATGCACTCTGCCGTCACGATAATCGGCACTGAAAAAGCTGATTTTATCCATATTCCGCTATACCCCCATACTAATACTATCAAAAGAAGTGTCCCATAAAACTCCCTTTAGTTTATCGGAACAAAAAAGTTTTTCAAATATTTTTCTGAACATTTTTGTTTTCGTAAAGTACACTTTTGATTATTATATCACAAAAACTCCGTATTTTCAAGGCGTTCGCGGTGTTACGCTTTTTGATTTCTGTGTGTTATCTCACTTTTCCAAGAACTCGTTTTCGTGTGTATTAAAATATATGAGGGAGCGAAAACCTCACAAATACTCAGGGCATTGCCGTCGGGAAACCGGCGGCTTATTTATTGCCCGAAAACGAAGGGAGGAAAGGTCTATGATGAAGATCACACCGAAGCAAGTAGAAAAGGTTCACCGTCTTGTCAGAAAGCTTTGTGCCAACTGTGATGAGGACGGCAACTGCATCCTGCTTGACGATGGCGAAGCACACCGCTGTGTGCAGCTTATCTCTATCTACGGTAACTGTGAGCTTCGCTCCCTCACGGTGCAAGTCACAGAAAACAGACGAATACCACCTACGGTGTGTGTCTTACACCGTAACAAGCAGGGACTTTGTGTGCCAAAGTCCCAATCAAAAGCCGCAGATTTTCTTGCGGCTTTGCTCTTTGGGGGCTTACCACCCCCCCAATCCCCCCGGAAAGGAGAGATGATATTATGGGGAAAGATATACGAATTGCCGTGCGTGTCACGGCAAAAGAAGAAGAGAAAATACAGTCAAAAGCCCGAAAGTGCGGGCTTTCAACAACTGAATATGTAAAGCAAAGAGCGTTAGGGTACGAGCCGAGAGGTATTCCGCCTGACGCTCTTTTTCTTTGTCTTGAAAAGCTGGGTGAGCTTGCAGATAAAGCGAGTTCGCCGGAACTGGATATAGAAATCCGAACTGTACTGAAAGAAATTACAGCAGCTTTTCTATTGCCGGGAAAGGGGTGATGTATTTTGGCTGTTACTGGGTTCTGGCCTATATACAAAAACCTAAAAGCAACGCTTGACTATGCCGACAATCCCGACAAGACCACTGCAAGAGAATATCTTGACGATGATTTGTATGCGGCGCTTTCTTACGCCGAGAACGATAATAAGACCGACCGCAAAATGTATGTCGGCGGTATTAACTGCTCAAAGCAGAATGCCTATGCCGAAATGAATGCCGTACAGCGGCGGTTCGGGATTCGTGGCAAAGTCGTCGGTTATCACGGAATACAAAGCTTTGCGACGGGCGATGTTACACCGGAGCAGGCTTTTGAAATCGGAAAAGCTACCGCCCGACAGATGTGGGGCGATAGGTATCAGGCGCTTGTGACAGTTCACCTGAACACTGACAATGTGCATTGTCATTTCGTTGTAAATCCCGTGTCATTTAAGGACGGTACAAAGTTTCAAAACAAAATCGGCGACCACAAGGAGCTTCGCCGTGTGTCGGATGAAATGTGTCGGGAGCACGGTCTTTCTGTTCTTGAAAACAGTAGCTTCTACGGAGGACACAAAAAGGATTATTGGCGGCACAAGTCAGGCAAGAAAACGCACCGGGACTATCTCCGTGAGGATGTAGAATACTGCTTGACTTTCGCAACCTCTCCGAGAGAATTTGAAAGCCAGTTATATGCGCTTGGATATACGCTTGATCCCGTTCGTTTTTCTGTAAAGGCAAAGCACTGGGAGCGCTCTGTTCGGCTTGCAAATATCGGTTTTACAAAAGAAATCGTGCAGGCGCAGTTGGATAAAAACGCCGAGTGCAGATACCGCCTGTTCACTTTGGAATACAGACCGCCGTACAATCCGAAAAAGTTTCCGCTGGAGAATGAACTGCGAAAGCTTGAGTTTGCCATTGACCACAGTTATGATGCGGCAACTGTTTTAGTAGATACGATTTTCTATCTCGTTATAACAGTAATCCAAATTGCCGCCGAGATTGCCGATTTAATGCTGTTGTCGCCTGATTTAAGGGCGGCGAAAAAGGAGGCGAAAAAGGATTTGAAAGAGCTTGTAGCAGATTACCGATTTATGAAGGAACAGAATATTCACACCGTAGCCGATTTGCAAACCAACATCGACGAAAGCAAAGCACAATTATCCGATTTGGAGCGTGAGCGCAAAACACTTAGCAACCGTATCCGTCGCCCGAAATCGCCGGAGGATGAAAGCCAAAACAAAGAGTGCCGAAAAGCGATCAGTAAACAAATGAAGCCTGTTCGTGAAAGGCTTCGCCGTGCGGAGAAGATTTTGGAGAAGTCTCCGAATTTGTATGAATTATTAAAACAAGAGCACGAGCTTGAGAGAAAAGCCCGTGCGAGATATTTAGATAGGAGTAGATGAAAATGAAAGATAAAGTCATCCACAACTCCTGTAGTAATTCCCAACGGAAAGCATCCGCCCAGCTTCGGCTTGATATGCTTTTCCAAAACCGTATCATACTTGATGTAGGTGGATTCCCGTATTTTGCTCTTTCGCAAGCGCAACCATTCGTTGCAGTAAAAAGCAAAGCGATGGCGTGTGTCGGTCTGCGGTGTCGGTTTGCCTGCAAGCAAAGCCGCCTTGTATTTTGTGACTTTTTCCTTTGCCTCCTTGTAGGTTTTACCGTAACAAAAGCCGTACTTGATTTTGCCGGACAGTTCATAGCTCTTGATATACCGAGCCTCCCACCGTCCGTCTTTTCTCTTGAAAATGTTTTCACCCTTCTTCATCGTTTGAAGCCTCCTGTTTTTATTGTCCGATCGGACACCATATATTTTAGCAAGTAGAATTAACTGTTTTCTGACTGCGCACCGGACTGTCCATTCCTGTCGGGAAAATAGTGTTGTTTATGGCATGACGCTTTTCGACAACCAAAATTCCGAAATTTTCTTGGAAAATGGCAGGAATCAATCGAAATCACTGGATTTTTTCGCAGAACGGTACTATAATTTCCTTGTATATATGAGTGAATAGCCCTCGCAGAGTGCCAAACTCTATGAAAAGCTTCGGTAAAGGCGGTACTAAGCCGCATTTATTTTGCCGGCAGAATAAGTAGGTGCTTATTCTTACAAAGGAGGCCGTCAGAGTTGTGTCGCAGGTAGATAAAACCGCCGAAAGAAAAGAAAGCAACGACTGTTGAACTCTACAATAAACAACCGGAGGAAAACACGCCGTTTCAGGTTGGTAATATGTTCCCCGGCGACAGCGAAACAAAATACTTCCGTGTGAGGGTATCCTACCACGATAAAATCACCGTGCATTACAAAGCTACCATTCGCCCCGGCTATGAGAAATTAGCCGAGGTGCTGAAGGTGCGTGTCAAGCTGCTCTCCACGGGCGAAACGATGTATGACGGACTTATGCGGGATATGCCCGAAAGTCTGACGCACAAATTTGCGTCCCAAAAATCTACCACCGACGAGCTGTACTATGAAATTACGGCTTATTTAGATACAAGCGTAGGCAACGATTATCAGAATAATGACTTGATTGCCGATTTCAAATGGTGGGTCGAGGAAACAGGAAACCTCGACGATTCTCCGCAGACAGGCGATACTTCAAACATTCTGCTGTGGGCGGTGCTTGCAGCCGGCTCACTCGGTATGATAATCATCCTGCTTGTAACCCGCAGGCGTAAGGAGGATGAGGAAAATGTCTGAAACAAAAACCGTTAAAAAACTGACCGGCGGCATTATTGCCATTATCGTCCTTGTCGTTTGCCTTTGCATTACCACCTTCGCCCTTGTGTATGCTTCCGTTTCGGTGGAAAACAATCTGTTCCGCACAGGCGAGATAAAAATCAACCTCAACGACGGCAAGCCCGTCATTCGGGAGCACGAATTTCTCTTTGAGCCGGGAATGACCGTTGTAAAGAACTTCTTTATTGAAAATGACAGCACCTGGGATGTGTATTACCGCCTTTATCTCGATAATGTTTCGGGCGAGCTCAGCCGTGTGCTGACCGTGACGATAAAGGACGGCGATAAGACCCTCTACTCCGGCACGGCAAACGAACTGACAAAACAGAATGTTATAGCCGCCGATGATACCCTCAAAATCGGGCAGCGGCGCAATCTGACAGTTGTGTTTCACTATCCCGAAACGGCGGGAAACGATACGCAGAGTTTGGATTTGACCTTCACCCTCTGCGCCGAGGCAACGCAAACGAAAAACAACCCGAATAAGCTGTTCGGGTAAAAAGGAAAGAACCGGTCAATGCAAACACCCAACACAGAAACCGACAAATGCGCTTGCGCGGATGCGATACCGGCATCCCGAAGGACACGCCGATTTCTAATGCTATATCGAATTGTATGTTCATAAATCCGAGGACGAAACCACCGTTTCCCTCGATGAAATGAACGAGCTGATTCGGCTGAGCCGGGGATAAGCCAAGGAGCGAGCAAATGAAAGCATTAAAAATAATCCGAAGTATATTTGTGTGGCTGATGGTGGCGCTTGCCGTTTTTATGATGATATTCACCATCGTGTCGGTGTCCACCTTTGACCGTGCCGACCGTAGCTTATTCGGCTATAAGGCGCTCATCGTTTTGTCCGACTCCATGAGCAAAACCGACTTCAATGCGGGCGATTTGGTGCTCGTGAAAGAGGTTGACCCCTCCACGCTCAAAGAGGGCGACATTATCGCCTATACCTCGCAGAATACATCCAACTACGGCGAAACCGTCACCCATAAGATACGAAAATTAACCACCGACGCAAACGGCGAACCGGGCTTTGTTACCTACGGTACAACCACAGACACCGACGATGAAACCGTCGTGACCTATCCGTATGTGCTGGGTAAATACAGCAGTCATATCCCGAAGGTGGGTACTTTCTTTCAGTTTTTGAAAAGCACACCCGGCTATATCGTTTGTGTTCTCATTCCGTTTCTGCTCCTCATTCTGTTAGAGGGCATCCGCTGCATCCGTCTGTTCCGCAAATATAAAGCCGAACAGCAGGCAGAGTTACAGGCAGAAAGAGATAAGATCGAAGCCGAACGTGCCGAAACCCAGCGTATGATGCAGGAACTGCTGCAAATGAAAGCGCAGATGGCGCAAAGCAACGGCGGCGAAACGCCGAAAACGGACGAAACACCGTCCGACACACCTATGGTGTAATCACGGGAAAACCGTGTTTATATATTGTCATTAAAAAATATAGAATAAGGAGGTAAAACACAATGACAAGCAGTAAATCCACCAAGCGGGCATTGGTTTCCAGCACACTGGCTATCCTTATGTGCGTGGTAATGCTCATCGGCACCACCTTTGCGTGGTTCACGGACAGTGTGACGAATACGGGCAACCGGATTCAGGCAGGAAATCTGGACATTGAAGTGGAGTACACTCTTAACGGAACAGAGTGGGCAAAACTCGACGAAGACGCCGATCTGTTCGGCAACGGGCTTTTCGAGCCGGGCTACACCCGTGTCGTAGCGTTCCGCATTTCCAACGAGGGCAATCTGGCGCTGAAGTACAACATGAGCATGAACCTTGTCAGTGAGACAAAGGGCATCAACAAGGCGGGCAAGGAGTTTGCTCTCTCCGACTATCTGAAGGTCAAGACCTCTCCCATTCAGGAGGCCAATGAGATCGGCGGCATTATGGTCGGTATTGCATTTGACCGCGATGCTTCCAAGGCTATCGGCTGGAATCCTGAAACCAATTTCAAGGATACAAAAGTGATGACCAGCGATCAGGTTCTCACCGCCGGTCAGCAGGTCTATTTCATCATGCAGGTCTACATGCCGGAATCCGTCGGTAACGAAGCCAACGCCATCAGCAAGGAAAATACCCCGTCTATCGACTTCGGCGTCAATTTCGTGGCAACGCAGGCCACTGTCGAGAGCGACGGTTTCGGCAACGATCAGTATGATAAGGATGCTACTTATCCCGTAATCGTTTTTAATCAGCAGCAGGCAAACGATGCAATCACGAATGCTACCGATAAGAAGGCAAACATTTCTATTGCTTCGGGTCAAACCATCACTCTTGACAATGGCATTGCAAATGAGGGGGATAAGAGCCGCGACATCACTTTCAGCGGTGACGGCAGCCAGACTGTAGATGTTATTACAAATGCTGTCAGCGCAGAGGGCGGACAGTTGAACTATCAGCGTGGCTCTTCTTTCACATTCGAAAACCTCACCATTCAGGCTGGCGAAGGCAACTTTGATGGTATTGTCTGCGACGAACTGACCTTTAAGAACTGCACCATCAAGGGCAAGCTGACCCTGTACGGCAAGGCCACCTTCATCGACTGCGTCTTTGAAAATACCATGGACAACCAGTACTCCATCTGGACCTGGGGCGGCACGGATGTGACGTTTGAGGACTGCATCTTCGACACCAACGGCAAGGCAATCCTGCTCTACGGCTCAGCGAACACCAATCTTGTCGTAAACAACTGTACCTTCAATGACCGCAAGAACGGCACTGCCGGTAAAGCGGCTATTGAAATCGGTAATGATTACGACGCTACCTATACCTTGACCGTTAACAACGCTACTGTTAACGGATTTGCTGCTGGCAAAAACACCGGTTCCAACCTGTGGGCAAACAAAAACAGCATGGATGCAGCACATCTCACCGTTACTATTGACGGAAACAAGGTTCATTAACCTTTTTCAAGTCCTCTCCACCTTCGGGTGGAGGGGCAATCAAAAGGCATAAGTTATTCTTGTGTCTTTTGATTGCCTGCATAAATCCCATCGAAAGGAGATACATCATTATGGACAACGATAGCGGCGCTTTGATACGCTTGATCGTTCTGATCGTATCTGCCTTTCTGCTGATTGTCATAAAACTCGCACAGTTTGCCGATCATTTCAGCCGTGAAAAGCAGTATCTCTTAACCGAGATGCACCGTGCAGCAGACTACAACGAATATCGCTATTGGCGCAGAGAACTCCGCTGCCTTTACCTCAGCCTTATTCCGTTTGTGACCGAGCGAAATGTAATGAAGGTGTACCCCGTATTCTTCTACCGGGCAAAGCACGCCACAAAGGAAAAACGCTCGGACGGTCTTATGCACATCCTTGCCCCCTCAATGCTTGCCATCTGCATCTGTGCTATCTGCCTTTGCGGTGCAAGCTGGGCTTGGTTCACCGCAAGCACCTCAACGGGAACAACGCAGATTCAAAGCTCGTCCTACAAGCTGCTGTATCAGGTTGACGAGGATGCCACCGCACCCGAGCTTGCTGAAGCCGGAACAGCATATACGCTGACAAGCGATACCACTGTGATAACACTGAAAGCCAACGGAACGGCAGGCGCAACAGGCTATTGCAGTATAAAAATCGGTGATGAAACCTACTACACCGAGCAGATTTTTGTGAATAATACTTCCGGCTTTACCTTTACCGTAAAGGCAGTCACAGGCACGGAAATCACCCTAACTCCCAAATGGGGAACTTACTCTCGCGCCGCTACGCTTCATAACGGCGATGTTATCCCCGCCACCGGCTCACAGCAAAGCAACACCCAAACACCGGATAACACCGTGACTACCGAGCCGTCAACCGAGCCTGCTCCGACCACACCGACTGCACCGACAACGCCGAGCAGCACTCCGGCAGAAAGTGCAACCACCGCACCCGAACCCTCGGCAACCGCTCCGACTGCAACACAACCCGAACCCACCGACACAGAACCAACTCCTGCGCCGGAGGACACAACTGCACCTGCGAATACAGATAAAACAGAATAAAGCATCCTCATAAAAAACGCTGAAATCCACACGGCGGCTATCGGAAACGGTAGCCGCTTTTTTATTTTGAAAAGTGCTGGACTTGCGGCACGGACTGTGGTATGGTGTTTGGCTTGGAAAGGGGTGAAAACCGTGAACACACTTGAAAATCTGTATTATCGTTTCGTCGGTCTGATATGACCGACATTAAAAAAGTGCCTTTCCGAAGTCCTCAGCAGTTCGGATTGGATTCAAGCGTGAGAGTCAACATGATGAGCGTTGTTCACGCAACGACCACAGCGGTCAATCTGACGCGTTCAGTTGCCAGAGCCGCAGGAAGATAACAAAAGAAGCAAACTTTCTGTGAAATATGGATTTTCCTCTTGATATTATTTCGGTATGCCGATATAATAAAAAGAGGAGTGATTTGTATGATGATAGACAGTTTGCTCAAGAAGCGGAATATGACAAAATACCGATTGGCAGTTGAAGCAGGCATTCCCCATGCTACGCTCAATGATATTTGCAGCGGAAAAACAAAGCTGGAAAAATGCTCTGCCGAAACGGTATATAAGCTGGCGAAGGCTTTGGACGTTTCAATGGAAATGCTGACCGAAAGCGGCATACGGGCGGCTGAACGTGAACGCTCGTTTGAACACGGTTTGCCGGATTATCTCCAGCACGATCTGGACGCATATAAGGAAGGGCTGAAAACCAACTCTTCCATTCTTGACTGCTTGTGGGGAGAGCTTTACGGCAGCATCAATCTGGCGGAAATCAGCGAAGGCGTGATTACGCCGGAACACGCTGATTACCTCAGACAAAAATATTTATGGAAAGGAGCAGAAGCATGACAGAAGGGATTGACTTTACAAACTGCCCTCGTATATTTGACCGGGCATATAACGGAGCGAATGGCAAGAAAATTGCCGTGGAATACGACGGCAGACCATATATGCTCAAGTTTCCGCCGTCCGGCGAAGGAAAGCCAACTGAGCTGTCCTATACCAATAGCTGCATCAGCGAACACATTGCCAGCAGTATTTTTCATATGCTTGGCATCAAGGCGCAGGAAACCATGCTGGGGACATTTACAGTAAACGGCAAAGAGAAAATCGTCTGCGCCTGTCTTGACTTCACCGAGGACGGGAAGAAGTTTTACGATTTCTGCTCCATCAAAAACACCGTTTTGGATTCCGATTCCAACGGCAGCGGTACGGAGCTTGAAGATATTTTGGAAGCCATTGAAAAACAGCAGTATGTTGATCCTGTCCTCTTAAAGAAACACTTTTGGGAGATGTTTGCCGCAGACGCATTGCTCGGCAACTTCGACCGTCATAACGGCAACTGGGGCTTTTTATATGATCCGAAGAATAAACAGCGTCAATTCGCTTTTGCGGATTGACGTTATTTTTTTGCACCTGCGGTGGGCAACTCGCGTCCGGCTGTTGCCGCAGCGAAAACGAATCCATCATCTTCGGGAGTGTATTTGAACGTTTTTATGAACTGTTCTGATTTGAAATGCATGCTACACATAGGGAAATTTGGTTGACACAAAAAAAGAGGCTTGCTATAATAATAATGGTTATTTGGTAAACCTGCTCACCTGTGCGAAGATTTGATCAGCCATTTTAAATGTCCAAACTCCTTGTTAATTATAATTATTTTAGTGGTTACAGGTGCACTAAAAAAATAATTGAATAATTGGGAGACGATTTAATGGACAGGATTTCGTATTTTAAACTGCAGGCAAAAAACCTGATGCGTGACTTTAAAACGAAAAAAATGGAAGAAGGAGATGAGTTTTATTCTTATTCTCCACAGTTTTTTAAAGATATAGATGACTTAATCGTTGATTGGGATATAGATGAAGACCATTTTACATTGATGCAGGCACAACATATGATTGCTTATTTTGCTGGATTTGAAAAATGGTCTGATTTGCTTCATGCGAGTGAAGAAGCATTAGAGTTAGGAGAACTTTTGTTTAAACATCGTGATGAATGGTATGGTTTGCGTGAGGATTGGGACATGTACCTTGCAATTAACAATATGCAGGATTTATCTGATGCAGCGAAATTGCAAATTTTTAAAGCAGTATATTTAGAAGAGTTTGATTGATTTTATTGTATGTTGAGGAGATTTGGATAATAACAGCGTCAATTCGCTTTTGCGGATTGACGTTATTTTTTTGCACCTGCGGTGAGCAACCCGCGCACGAAGTTTTCTTTTACAGTTAAATGAGATACCCGCGTCGGGGGTAAAAAAATCAATCAGACTTAGCCTGCACCTGCGGTGCGCAATTCGCGCATCGTAGGTTTTTCTTTTATTGCAGCAAAGATGCCCGCGGCGGAAGCCTCGCAGCTGAGTATCATCAGCGATCTTCTTCGTAAACAAAACCCATGTATAAATTATCACTATATGCATATTTACGTCGGATATCGGCTCTTCCTCCGCTTGTACGACTTGTAACACTGCGATAATTCGTCTATAATAAAAATAATTACAAATGTATGAAACAAGTAATTTTTATTCAGGAGGTGTATTATGGAACGTTATTTATCCATTCGAGAGGCAGCAGAAAAATGGAGTGTATCGGAGCGTCGAATCAATCAATACTGTTCTGAGGGTCGCATCCCCGGTGCGGAGAAGATCGGGAAAGCTTGGCTGATTCCCGCCAATGCAGATAAACCCGGTGATCCACGAAAACAGAAAAAACAATCCGTATCGCATAAATCACCGAATGCACCGGCATTGTTTCCCGGCTTTATGCCTCTGATGAATACACCATTTGAGCCAGGCCACTGTATAGAAACGATAGAAAAAATGAAACCAGGGCCGAAAAAGGACATTGCCATGGCAGAGTACCACTATTTCAGCGGACAGGCAGAAAAGGCCATGCAGGAAACAGAACCCTATCTCATCTCAACGGATGGAGGCATTCGTCTTTCTGCCTGCTGGATTTTTGCTTATTCCTGTCTGACCATGGGCAGGATCGACCATGCCCGCCGTGCTTTGCAGGAAATTCAAAATACACTTGCCAACAGCGGAAAAACTGACCCGCCGGTTCATGCGATAGAAGCGTTTGTAGCGTTTGCGGCAGCGGTGTTGCTGCATCTTCCCTTGCCGGAGAAAATGCCGCCCATGGAAACGTTTCTTCCGCTGCTGCCGCCTGGTGTTCGTGCGTTTGCGCTGTATGTGCTGGCTCACTATCTCTATCTCAAAGAAGAGTATGGACAAAGTGCCGGAATTGTGGAGGCCACTCTTTCTATGGGAGCATACGATTATCCGATATCCGCCATATATCTGCATTTGGTGGCAGTAATGGACTACATGAGCTTGAAGCAGCCGGATCGCGCGCAAATCCATCTTTTGACGGCGTGGAAGATTGCCCGCCCGGATGATCTTATCGAAGGATTCGGGGAACATCACGGACTTTTGGGCGCCATGCTGGAGGCAACCATCAAGCCAAACTGGCCGGAGGATTTCAAAAGAATCATTGACATTACTTATCGATTCTCTTCCGGTTGGCGTAGAGTTCATAATCCCATTACCGGACATGATGTAGCGGACGATTTGACTACTACCGAATTCGCTATCGCCATGCTCGCAGCCCGCAGCTGGACAACGCAGGAGATCGCAAAACACCTGAATATATCGGCAAATACGGTGAAAGGCCACATCTCCGAGGCGATGAGAAAGCTCCATGTGGAAACCCGCAAAGATCTGAAAAAATATATGCTTCAATAGAAAACCAAACAGAAAAAATTGCTGATCTTCCCCCCCATTTTCAGGGGTCAAATGGGTGATAGTATTCCCGATTTTTTTACGATATAATGAGAGTGTGTTATTTTACCAAATACACAAACGGACTTACCGGAAAGAAAGCGGGTGCGGAAAAATGAGGCGTTACAAAGACAGTTTGTACAACTATTCAATAGCTGCTGTGATCCGGATAGACAGCAGAATCATTCCGCCTGTTTCTTCTGTTCATGATGTTATATTGCCATATCAAAGGGCACAATGCGTCCATTCTGCGGACACATTGTGCCCTTTTTTGTTTCAACAAAATCTGCATACGCATAAGGGGGTGTTGCGAAAAAAGCAGTGATTCCCCATGCCATTGTGAAGGAGAATGAAAACACAACAAAAACCTATCGGCACAACACGAAAGGCGTGATTTAATAATCAGCCTGTACGCACGCCGCATGAGCGTCTTTTGCTCTTACCATCGAGAACCGATAACAGCAATCTTCCGCTGCGGAACACCTTGTTGTTTGTGTCCGACGGTTTGCCTGGGGACTGTATCAGTGAAAAATAAAAAGCGTTTGCCTAAAAAATAACGCAGGAAAGAAATGGAGGAAATCATATGAGAAAACGAATGTTAAGTCTGCTGCTCTGTGCGGTAATGATCGCGGGACTAATGCCCATGTCCGTTTCCGCTCTTGAGGAAGACGAGTATCCGTATATCGCAGGTACGCAGATCACCGACGCAACGGCATCAGATGTGCTGGGAGACGGTACGGTATCGTACGATCCGGAGAAAAATGTATTGACTTTAAACAATGCATCCATTACAGCAGAAAACGAACCTTACGGCATTTATGCGGAAGGCTCCCTGTTGATCGAGCTTGTAGGACAAAACAGCGTCACCTCGTCAGGGGTGTCTGACCAAAATATTTGTGCCGCTGTTTACAGTCAAAGCGGCGATATCAAAATTTTTGCCGGGGAAAACGCTGCCGACCCTGTTCTGACTGCTACAGCCGCCCCGCAGGCTCCTGAGACAGCCTATTCCTCTTACGGCATTTACGGACAAGATATTTCGATTGAGGATGGCGTACAGGTTACTGCCGAAAGCGGCGATGCATCGCTGAAAAGCGGTTTTAAAAGCAGTGCGATCAGCGGAAATGTCATTTCGATCACAAATGCAGCCGTAAACGCAACAGCCGGAAGCGCATGCTATAGTTATGCCATCGCAGGCGAAAAGGGAATTGAAATCAACGATTCCAATGTGACTGCGCAAAGCAACAGCCAGACCGTATACTGGGAAGATTATAATGTTCTGTACAGCGCAGGTATTATTGCACCGACAGAAGGAGATATTCAAATCTCCGGCGGTGCAGTAAACGCACAGAGCAGCGAAGCGGAACGCCTCAGTGTGGATATCGCAAGCCTGCAGGGTTCTCTCACCATCGATAACGATGCAGTTGTACAGGCAAATTACGAGGACCGCGGATTTACCAGCGCAGCCGAAGGAGGCGTCGGTGCCGGCCTGATGGCTTACGGCGACATTACGATTGACGATGCAAAAGTATATACCAGAGGACGGGAAGCCGCTCTCAGCGCCGGAATCTACAGCCATGAAAACGTGATGATAAACGGAGAGGTCAATGCAATAGGCGACCGCAGCGATGCCCCCTCATTTTATCTCGGAGGAAGCTTTGGCATCTTTGCTGAAACCGGAAGCGTCACCGTTAACAGCGGAAAAGTAACCACGTCAATCGGCATGACGGAGTCTGCTGTGTGCAGCGGAATCTGCGCATATGGTGATGTAACCATCAACGCCGGAGAGGTTTTTGCGTCCGGCTCCAACGCGATCCCAATAGACGGCGTATCACCGGATTCGAGCTGCGGTCTTCTGAGCCAGGCCGGAAATGTGGTATTTGCCGATGAGGATGCAAAGGTTACCGTCAATGGCGGATATGCAAACAGCAGCTCGGTTGCTATCGTTGCCCTGGCGGGCGATGTGAAATTCCTCGCCGGTGATGTTGACTTCTTAGGATATATCAAATATGCAGAGAATTATGATGACGTCATCTGCTATGGCGTGATCGCTTCGGGCGAAGAGGAATCAGACAAAGGAAACATTGTTGTTTCCGGCGGAAATATTGGCGGCCTCGGCAACACCGGTGCATTTTACCTGGACGGAGAGTTTATTGTAGAACCGTCTGCCAATCTGATTCTTCGCATAAAGACAAATGACGAATTGATTGATGTATTTGAAACATGGGGACTTGCATGGGAAGACTATCTCCAGGCAGCAAAAGAATTTTTAGAGCTGCAGGAGAATAACGCAGAAGAAATCGACGGTTCTCCCTTTACACAAAAAACAGTCATTCCAAAAGAGATCGTAAACAGTTGGAAAAGCTTTTTCTGCTCCACTCAAAAAGTGACTCCGGTCACCTATACGCTCACCTTTGAAACCAACGGCGGCGACAGCATCGCTCCGCTGACAGCTGAGGAGGGCACAGTCATTGATCTTTCACAGTATACACCGAAAAAAGACGGTTTCAGCTTTACAGGCTGGTATACAGATGATACATTGACAACAAAGGCTTCCTCTGTTACACTTGACGGCAATAAAACGGTATATGCCGGTTGGACAGTAGAGAAAACGCCGGAAGAACCTTCTCCCGACACCGGTGACAACAATGCGTTGCTGATGTTAAGTGCGGTACTGCTGATGTCCGGCGCTGTGCTCAGCGTAGTAACATACAGAAAAAAGAAACAATTCAACTAAACACTTAACAAATTGAATGAGGCGGCAGCAGACTTAAAAAAAGTCTGCTGCCGCCTCTCTGCTTAAAAACGCAGACAGAAAAAGAATCACGCGATTCACACTTTGGATTCAGCTTTTTACTGCGTTTTTTGAAAAAGAGATTGTCACGAAGTTTGCGGTTGCGTTTTTATAAAAATGCGCTATAATGATTGTGTTAGTTCTCATTCACAGACCCAATCAATTACATAGTATACTGCCACCGGGTAGAGAGATGATCACAGCATCTTGTTTTTGCGGCGTTAGGTCTTAGAAGTCGCAAAAATGGGGTGCTGTATTTTTGGAGGTACACACGTGAACAGACAGCTGATTCGATATATCGTCCCAAATATTTTGGCGATGGCGGGAACATCCTGCTATGTGCTGGCCGACACTTTTTTTATTTCGATTGCTGAAGGTGCAAACGGCATCACCGCATTAAATCTGGTTTTGCCTGTATATGGCTTAATTTATGCGCTCGGTTCGATGATCGGCGTCGGCTCTGCCACACGATACACGCTCAGCAAAGCGACAGGACAGGATTCTGCCGGCGATTTCTTTTCCAATTCGGTTTGGTGGACGCTTCTTCTCAGCAGCATGTTTGTGGTGACAGGACTCTGTTTCCCCGGCGAGTTTCTCGCCCTCTTGGGCGCAGACGAACAAATTGCAGCCATCGGTGTGCCGTATCTGCGAATCGTTTTGTTATTTGCGCCGTTTTTTATGCTCAATTACACGTTTACAGCATTTGTCCGCAACGATTATGCACCGAAACTCGCAATGCTCGCCACACTGCTCAGCGGTCTTTTCAACATTGTATTTGACTACATTTTCATGTTCCCGATGGGGATGGGAATGATCGGCGCAGCACTGGCGACCGGTATATCTCCCATTGTCAGCATGAGTATCTGCATGGTGCATTATCTGTCGAAAAACAGCTCCATCGTTTTCACAAAAAAACGCCCGTCACTGCACAAGCTGTTCGCTTCGTGCAGCTTAGGCGTGGTGGCGTTTGTCGGAGAATTGTCCAGCGGCATCACAACACTTGTCTTTAATTTTATCCTTCTGAGCATCTCCGGAAACACTGCCGTTGCGGCGTATGGCGTGATTGCAAATATTGCGCTGGTCGGCACCGCACTGCTCAACGGCGTTTCTCTGGGTCTGCAGCCTGTCGCAAGCGCGATGCACGGACGAGCGGACGCAAAAGAAGAACGCCGCATCTATGCACACGCACTCATAATCGCCGAGATGATTGCCGTCACGGCAGCTGCGGCTGCAGTGTTGTTCGGAGATCAGCTGATCGCCGTCTTCAACAGTGAACGCTCCGCGGAACTGGCTTCTTATGCGGCGCCGGGCATTCGGGTGTATTTTGCCGGTTTTTTGATTGCCGCGGTCAATATCATAAAGTCCGGATTTTACAGCGCGATCGGAAAAGCGGCACAATCCTCTGCCATCGCACTGTCGAGAGGTGTTATCACGATTTCTGCACTGGCGTTTCTGCTTTCCGCCATGTTCGGCGTCATGGGTGTATGGATGGCTTTCCCCGCATCGGAACTTGTGACCTGGATTCTTTCTCTTGTGATGAATGCCGTTCGGAAAACAAACGATACACACATAAAACCGCATGCATCCGGTGAAGATGCAGACAGGAGGGACATGATATGATCAGCGAACAAGAGAAAAAACAAATCAGACGGTACTGCCTGCTCCCAAGCATAGCTGCCGCATGTCTTGCTGTAGCCATTCTCATCGGTATTCCATGGATTGTGCTTGTCATGATCAACGATATCGTGTGGGAAGGGGGATTTTACGGTCTTGGACTGTATACATATCTGGGCATCGCCGCGGCATCTCTGACTGCATTTGTGGTATGCTTTTTGATTCCCCGCATCGGCATGAGAAAAGAAAAATGGATGCGGATTGCCGAACAGGCAAACGTCATGCTGTCAAACAACGACTATTCGGCACAGCTGGCGGCTTCCATGGGTGCCCGTGCAATGGGAACTCTGCTGCGCCATACAAACCGCGAGGATGCTTCCGCGATGGGGGATGCATTCAACGCACTGGCGGCTGTCGGTACGCTTGCCACCGTCACACAGATGACAAACGAGCTTCGCCGGAACGCAAAATGTATTGCGGCGATTTACGGCGTCAAAGTTCCAAAAGCGAGAAATTATGTGTTGGCGGTTATTCTGATCCCGGTTTTGCTGCTGATTGGCGTATATATTCCACAGTTTGTATCGGCAAAGCAAAACGCGGATGCCGGTATTGTACAGGCGTCGAAATCGGTCTATGCGCTCCAAGATTCGTTTAAAACCGACTGCGATCATGTATCGATTGACGATCCAAAAGAAGGATACAACGGCAGCGGTTATGATGTGACCGGTTACCTGTACGCCTACGACGAGCCGTATCAGTCGTATATCTGGGTCACAGTGGGAAACGACGGACAAATCTGCGAGGTCATCTATTGCATTGACGTCGATGTACATGCATCCAAAGAAGAAACACTCGAAAAAGCATCGCTTGACCTGCTCAAATTAAACGTGATGATGAATGATTCCAATGTAAAGGCCGTTTCCGAACAGATGCTTTCGGAATACACGCTGCCGGAGATGTTTGTCGAGCAATTTGCCGATCATTCGTACTACGAAAATCTGAGGGTTTCCGTCGATGAATCCTATTCTGTTTCCTATGTGACAGAACCGGAAGAGGAATACGACGAATCGAGTGAATCGTACATCTACATCACACTGGAAGCATAAAACGTGCATCGATCCAAAGGAGAACACAGGATGTTTCGGTTTCAAAAGAAAGCATGCACAAAAGAAACAATGGGCACGGTAGTCAAAAAGCGATATAACGGCGATACATGGTTTTTGACGGTATCGTATACGGTTGAGGGTGTGCCGTACAAACGCACTGAACAGCTGCGGTATCGGCCGGTCAAAACGTATCGTGCAATAGGCATTCCTGTTGGCATGCGGTCAAGCGCATCGCTTGGACAAGTACAGGTCGGCGATGCTGTCCGCGTATGTTACAATCCGCAGAAGCCCAAACGGGCATATCTTCCCGATAATGAAGACTTTTTGTTCACATAATGAAAAGCACGCACAAAAAAACGGTCTTGACAAATTGTCAAGACCGGTTTTTGTTTATCAAGAATTCTTTTGACTAGTCCAACTGTTTTTCTTGTTCTTCGAAGCCAGTTCCATCAATTTTAAATGTATACTGCGTACCGCTATTACCGCCCAAAGCCTGATCTAATTGCTCAACGGTATCGCCTACAATAATATTGCAAGAAACAGTCTGACCTTCCCGCATCGCTTTCAGCAAAGCATCCCAGACAACATCTCTTTCATTTGTTTCAATGCATGAACTTTCTATATACTTTGAGGGAAGTATCTTCCAGAATTTTAAATCTCCGCTAAAAGGATCTGGAAAAAGCTGTGTTGTATAAACGCTCCCGTCAATTTTTAAATTTAAACGCATAAATTCATCTGAATCATATGTAGCCGAACTGTTTCCATATTCAAGCAATCTAAAAGAAAAATAAGTGTCGACACTGGACGGATCATCATAAAAAACAACGGTTTCTAATTGACTTCCTGTTTCTGCTCCATGGCTGAAAGTTCCTTGAAATACTCCTCTGAGATACATGTCGTTTGTCGAATCTCCAAAGTCATCTTCATACGAATCAACTGCCCAACATGATGGCTTTTTTTCGACTTCAGACTCAGTTGTAACAGAATTTGAACATCCAGCTACTCCGATAAGAAGTATAAAGGTTAAAAAAATACGCATAGTTTTTTCATAGGATCTTCCTCCTTTTTATTTTTGAGGCTAATACACCTCAAAAATTATTTTACATGCTTGTACAATAAAAGTCAATAGGGGGGGATCGCATTGGAACTAAAACAATAGGAGTTGTTATTAAGCGTTTTCGCGAAAAACAACGGCTTTCACAAGAAGTATTAAGCGGTCTCGCAAATATTGATCGAAGTCATTTAAGCAAAATTGAACTGGGATTGCGAAGTCCTACCGTCAATGTTCTATACAAAATTGCAGATGCACTGAATATCAAGGCAAGTGATATTTTAATTGAAGCCGAAAAAGAAGAATGCGAAGAGGAATGCTTAGATAAGTCCGCACACAAAAACCGGTCTTGACAGTTTGTCAAGACCGGTTTCACGTTAAAATAAGTGATCTGGCATTTCTGCGCCTCTCGGAAGTGCGCAGATAGGTACATCATCGCTTTGCCATGCAGTGCCGTTTGAACACGGCAGGTGTCATGCCGGTTTTCTGCACGAATGATTTATAAAAGCTCGAATATTCATTGAATCCTGCCTGCATACAGGCATCCGACGCAGTCATCCCCTCGCGGATACACTGGCGTGCAAAGCTTATGCGCTTCGTCACGATATAGTCGTGCACCGTGGCATTCGTGTACGCTTTGAACTGGCGCAGAAGATGAAATTTGCTCACGAAAAACTGCGCGCACAGCGTGTCAAGTGTGAGCGGTTCGGTGTAGTGCGCATCGATGTAGCGAAGCACCTGCGCCATCAGAGAATCGGCAGCGGGCGCAGGCTGTTCGTCTGCGGCGGCACAGCGGGCAGCTTCATTTAAAAACAGGGTGATGGCTGCACCCGAGGTCTGCTTGAATGAATCGTCCGTCATGCGCTCAAACAGCGCTTTGCAAAACGAAAGTGATTCTTCCGGCAGATGAATCCGGTGGATTCCATGTGAAGAAAGCGCAGAAAGCGACGAAAACACATCGTTTGTTTCGCACAGCGCATGCACATACGGCACGCTGAGCCATAAAACCATCCGGTCATACGGTGCGCGCTCGTCTGCAAGCACAGGACGGTGCATTCGTCCGGGCGGAATGAGCAGTAAATCACCCGGAATCAGCGGATAAACCCGGTCTTCGATATAATATGTCACATCGCCGCCCAGGAACAAAAAGCATTCAAAAAATTCGTGCGTATGAAAATCGAGCGTTTTCGAATACGGCTCACAGTAGTGATACGCCTCAAAATCGCCGGCGATCATCACCTGAGAAGAATTGAATTTTGCAATCTGTGCCATGCGCTTCACCTCAGTTTTTAGCATATCGCAATTTTTGCAATGTTTCAAGCAAAAATTGCGATTTTTTTTGCAAATCAATATGCTATGCTAACATCAAGGAGGTGGGAACTTTGCAGAAATCACTCTTTTTGACCACATCGGCTGCAAAGCGGCTGTACGAAACCGCAAAAACGCTGCCGATTGCTGATTATCACTGCCATCTTTCCCCGAAAGAATTGTTCGAAAACCGCCCGTTTGAAAGCCTTGCATCGCTTTGGCTCTCGGGCGATCACTACAAATGGCGCTTGATGCGCGTCTGCGGAATCGATGAATCACTCATCACCGGGCCGCAATCGTTTGACGAGCGGTGCAACGCGTATCTTTCGTGTGTGACACAGTCGCCCGGTAACCCGCTCTACACCTGGACTGCCATGGAGCTTTCGTTTTTGATCGGAAAACCGGTGACGCTCACGAAAGAAAACGCAATGGAACTCTACCATGAGGCAAACGAAGCGTTAAAGAAGCGCTGTCCGACGCCGCGGTCGCTCGTACTCGCCGCAAATGTCAAATCACTTGCCACAACGGATGATCCGACCGATTCGCTCTGCTATCACGAAGCACTGCGCGCAGACAGCACGTTCCCCGTGTCGGTGACGCCGACATTCCGCACTGACCGGCTTATTAACATCGCGGCGGCTGATTATCCCGTTTACATCCAAACGCTTTCCGAGGTGTCCGGCGTGGAGGTTTCGTCGTTTGACACGTTCAAACAGGCGGTACGCGTCCGGCTCGACCGGTTTTGTTCGCTCGGATGCACACTCGCTGACGTAGGCGTTCCGTATTTTCCGCACGGAACCTGCACAGACAAACAAGCCGACCGGATCTTCCGCGATGCACTGGATGGAAAAGACGTTTCCGCGTCGCTTCCTGCATTTTTGACCGCATGCTACCGCTTTTTAAACGAGGAATATACCAAACGAAACATGACGTCCCAGATGCATTTGTGCGTCACCCGAAACGCAAACGACGTGCTGTTTTCATCGCTCGGCGCTGACTGCGGCGGCGACTGTATGGGGGACACGATCCCGGTTTCCGATTTGACCGCGTTTTTCAACGAATCAAACAACCGCGGCACGCTGCCCCGCACGATTGTATACACGTTAAACCCTGCCATGTATGAGCCGCTCTTGTGCGCGGCAGGAAGCTTCCGGAACGTATCTCTCGGTGCGGCATGGTGGTTTAACGACCACAAAGCCGGCATCGAACAGCAGCTTTCGCTGTTTGCACGCACCGGCAGTCTTAAATCCTCGTTCGGCATGCTCACCGACAGCCGCAGCTTTTTATCATACGTCCGGCACGACTTTTTCCGCCGGATTTTGTGCGGATGGATGGGTCGACTGATCGAATCGGGCGAATTTTTGGACGAAGATACTGCAAAAGAAATCATCCGCGCTGTCTGTTATGAAAACAGTGCTTCACTTTTGAAAGGAGCGATACCCGCATGAAAATGACATTCCGCTGGTACGGCAAAAACGATCCCGTGCCGCTTTCGTATATCCGCCAGATCCCAAACATGAGCGGGATTGTTTCGGCGGTCTATGACACGCCGACCGGCGAGGTTTGGCCAATCGAACAGATTGAAGAAGTCAAACGCGCCGCAGAAGAACACGGTCTTGCGTTTGAAGTCGTCGAGAGCGTTCCTGTCCATGAGGAAATTAAGTTGGGCGGCAAAGATGCGCCGCGTCTGATTGAAAATTACTGCGAAAATGTGCGCCGGCTCGGTGCGGCAGGTGTGAAAGTCATCTGCTATAACTTCATGCCGGTATTCGACTGGGTGCGCACGACGCTCAAAAACCCGCTCCCGGACGGTTCGAACGCGCTGGCGTATGACAGCCGCGAAATCGAAGCGCTCGACCCGGTTACAAAGCCGCTCTCGCTTCCCGGATGGGACGAAAGCTATACGCAAGCGGAGTGCAGCGCGCTCATCCGCCGATGGCACGAAGCCGGCGAGGAAACACTGTGGAAAAGCTTTGAAACATTCCTGCGCGCTGTGATTCCGGTTGCGGAGGAATCGGGTATCCGCATGGCGATTCATCCGGATGATCCGCCGTGGGGGCTGTTCGGTCTGCCGCGCATCATCAAAGACGCCAACAGCATCCGCCGGATGCGTGAAATCATGCCGTCGCCTGCAAACGGTCTCACACTCTGCACCGGTTCGCTCGGCGCAAATCCCCAAAACGACGTGGTGGCGCTCGCACGCGAATTTGCGCCGTACATCCCGTTTGCCCATCTGCGAAACGTCGCGTACACCGAACACGGCTTCACCGAAACGGCACATCCGTGCGGTGCGCTCGATCTCTACGGCGTGGTCAAGGCACTCGTGCAAAACGGATTCGACGGCTATGTCCGCCCGGACCACGGACGCATGATCTTCGGCGAAGAGGGACGCCCCGGCTATGGTCTGTTTGACCGCGCACTCGGCGCCGCTTATTTAAACGGACTGTTTGAAGCCGCACAAAAGGAGGAAGCTTCCCATGAATAAAGTCATCGTCATCACCGGTGCGGGCGGTGTGCTGTGCTCCGCTTTTGCAAGAGCGCTCGCCGCAGACGGTCATTTTGTCGCACTGCTCGACAAAAACGAACAGGCCGTCACCGCCATTGCCGAGGAAATCAACGCCGCACAGCCCGGCCATGCAATCGCAGTCGGTGCAAACGTGCTCGATAAGGAAAATCTCATCGCGGCACGCGATACCGTACTCGCCGCATTCCAAAAAATTGACGTGCTCATCAACGACGCAGGCGGCAATCATCCGCGCGGCACCACGACTGCCGAACGCTTGGGCGAGGAGGAAACCGCCGATGCACGCCGGTTCTTTGATTTAAACGCAGACGATCTGTCGTTTGTGTTCGATTTAAACTGCATCGGCACGCTTTTGCCGACACAGGTGTTCTGCGAGGTCATGGCAGAAAACGGCGGCTGTGTCTTAAACGTTTCATCGATGAACGCATTCCGTCCGCTCACGAAAATCCCGGCATATTCCGCCGCAAAAGCCGCCGTTTCGAACCTCACGCAGTGGCTTGCCGTTCATTTTTCCAAATGCAATATCCGCGTCAACGCGATTGCACCCGGCTTTTTTGTGACAAATCAAAATTACGCACTGCTGTTTGACGAATCGGGCGAACCGACCGCCCGCGCACAAAAAATCATCGCGCACACACCGCTCGGCCGCTTCGGCAAGCCGGAAGAACTGCTCGGTGCCGTGCGGTTTTTACTCGACGAAACACAATCCGGTTTTTTGACCGGTGTTGTTCTCCCGATTGACGGCGGATTCTCCGCGTATTCGGGTGTATAATGAAAAAAAGGAGGTCATTTTCATGAAAATCGGTGCACAGGGCTTTACCATCCGCGACTTTGTCAAAACACCCGCGGACATCGAAGCTTCTTTAAAAAAACTGCATGACATCGGCTACACATCGCTTCAGGTATCGGCATTCGGCGAGATTGAGCCGGAACACTTACGTGCGATTGCCGACGAAAACGAACTGTCGATCATCGTGACCCACACAACCCCCGACCGTATCTTGAATGAAACGGCACAGGTCATCCGCGATCATCAGATCTTAGGTGCAAACTTTGTCGGCATCGGCATGATGCCCGAGCGGTACCTGGGTTCGCTCGAGGGTACCCGCGCATTTCTGCGTGACTTTGCACCTGCGGCAAAAATGCTCAAGGAAGCGGGCATGAAGCTTTGCTATCACAATCACTTTTTTGAGTATCAGCGCAAAGAGGGCAAGACGTATCTTGACATCATGGCAGAGGAAACCGACCCGGACGAATGGAGCTTTATTTTAGACGTGTTCTGGACGCAGTTTTCCGGACGATGCCCGGCAAAACAGATCGAGATGCTTGAAGGCCGCATCGACGTAATCCATTTCAAAGATCTTGCCATGAACGGACGCGAACACCGCACCGCACCGGTCATGGAGGGAAATCTCTGCTGGGACGAGATTTTCGACGCCTGCAAGCGCACGAACGTTCCGTATGCGATGGTCGAGCAGGACGACACATTCGGCAAAGACCCGTTCGATGAGCTTGCGCTAAGCTACAAAAACTTGGTCCGTGCCGGCATGATCGGGGAGGAATGAGCATGGCGATGTTTGTTCTCTCCGCATTCACGGATGAATCGTCTCCGTCGCTGTCTGGTCAGATCGACGCCGCTGTCCGCAACGGCCTCTCCCACATTGAACTGCGGCAGCTGGATGGCAAGCAGGCCATCGAACAGCCGGCAGACAAATTAAAGGAAGCGGCACACATCCTCGCAGAATCGGGGATTTCGGTGTCGGCACTCGGTTCGCCGATCGGAAAAGTGGACATTGACGCACCGTTTGCGCAGCACTTGGAACAGTTTTACCGCGCGGTGGAAGCCGCACACCTGCTTCATACCGACCGCATCCGGATGTTCAGCTTTTTTATGCCAAAAGGCAAAGAACCGATGGCATATGCATCGCTTGTCGCCGAGCGGCTGAATCAAATGTGCGATTACGCAAAACGCGAGGGTGTGCTCTGCTGTCATGAAAACGAAAAGGACATCTTCGGCGACAATGCGGCACGCAGTGCGTATCTTTTGCAAAACGTGCCCGATCTTTCGTTTGTGTTTGACCCTGCCAACTGCGTACAGTGCGGCGAAGTGCCGCAGACGCTGTATAACGCCGTTTTGCCGAAGCTTTCGTATTTCCATGCAAAGGACGCACGCAAAGACGGCAGTGTGACGCCCTGCGGCGACGGTGACGGCGATGTGTCCGCACTGATTGACCGGTATGCACAGACGAATGCGCCGCGCATTCTATCGGTCGAGCCGCATCTGTTCGATTTTTCGGGCCTTTCGTCGCTCCAGACGGAAGCGCTTACCCATACCACACACGACAAAACACCCGAAGCTGCATTTGACCGCGCCGTTCGTGCGCTCAAAGCGCTTTTAGATGAGAAAGGATATTCGTATGAATGAAGTGCGCATCGGTATCGTGGGCATCGGCAACATGGGCAGTGCTCACGCAAAAAGCATTTTAGCAGGAAACGTTGCACGGCTGACACTCGGTGCAGTCTGCGACATTGCACCCGAAAAACTCAGCTGGGCGAGCGAAAATCTCCCCGGTGTGCCGCAGTTTTCCGACTATCACGAGATGTTTGCAAGCGGACTGATTGACGCGGTGCTCATTGCAACGCCGCATTATCTCCATCCGACGATCGCCATCGACGGCTTTGCCGCCGGACTTCATGTGCTGACCGAAAAACCGGCAGGCGTTTACACAAATCAGGTGCAAATGATGAACGACGCCGCAAAAGCATCCGACCGTGTGTTCGGCATCATGTACAACCAGCGCACCAACCCGCAGTTCCAGAAAATCCGCGAGATCATCAAGAGCGGCCGCCTGGGCGAATGCAAACGCCTCATCTGGATCATTACAAACTGGTACCGCACCCAGGCGTACTATGATTCGGGTACATGGCGTGCCACCTGGGCAGGCGAGGGCGGCGGCGTGCTGATTAACCAGTGCCCGCACAACTTAGATCTGTGGCAGTGGATGTTCGGCATGCCGACCCGCGTGCGTGCAACATGCCACTACGGCAAATGGCACAACATCGAGGTCGAGGACGAAGTGACGGCATATGCGGAATACGCAAACGGTGCAAGCGCCGTATTCATCACGACAACCGGCGAAGCACCCGGTACAAACCGATTAGAGGTGACCGGCGACCGCGGCAAGCTCGTGTGGGAGGAAGGCAAACTCACATTTTACGAGCTGGCAGTTCCGGAGCGCGAAACCTGCTTTACGAGCAAAGAGGGCTTTGTGACACCGGAGATGACGGTGCACGACGTCCCGGTTGAAGGCGAGGAAACGGCACACAACGGCATCCTCTTAAACTTCACAAACGCCATTTTGGACGGAGAAGAACTGCTCGCACCGGGCGAGGAGGGCATCTGCGGCCTGACCGTATCGAATGCTATTCACCTCTCCGACTGGACAAACGACTGGGTCACACTCCCGATTGACAGCGACAAGTTTGAAGCAATGCTCAATGAACGGCGCAAAAATTCCCATGTGAAAGAACACGCAGTAAGCGAAATTGCCGACCTGCGCGGCACATACAACAGCCGCTGGAGCGTGCGCTGAAGCTTTTAACGCAGTAAAAAAAGACGAACGAAAATCGTTCGTCTTTTTTGTTTGTGGTTTATTGTTTATCATCTGTCTCTTTTTCAACCGGTGGTTCGGGTGCGCCCGCTTCGGGAATACCGTCTGATGGCCAATAGACGATCTTTTCGTCCACAGTGATATGGTCGATCGACTCATACACCTTTGTGCTCACTGGCATATCACGCTGTGTAAGCCGGTTTTTTGCAATCTCAGCCGCCAGCGAATAGATGAGCGCAAACAGCGGCACGCCGATAATCATACCGACAAGGCCAAAGAATCCGCCGAACACCATGATCGAAAAGATAACCCAGAATGCCGACAATCCGGTCGAGCCGCCGACCACCTTTGGCCCGATGAAGTTTGCGTCGATCTGCAAAATCACAAACGCAAAAATCACAAAATAGAGCGCCATCATCGGATCAAGCACCAGAATCAGCACTGCCGACGGAATCACGCCGATAAACGGACCGAAAAACGGAATGATATTTGTGATCGCCACAATCACGGAAATGAGCATGGCAAACGGCATATGGAACACCGACATTCCGACAAACATCACCGCCCAGACGATTACCGCTTCAATCAGCTTTCCTTTGATAAACGAGCCGAACACACGATCTGCCCGACGCGTGACACGAAGCATCTGATTCGTCGCTTTGATGGAAAAAATCGAATAGCAGACTTTTTTCGTCTGTGCAAAAAACTTTTCCTTGCTGAACAAAATGTAGATCGACACGATCACACCCACGCAGATGTTTACAATCGTGCCCAGCACGCCAATGATGCCGACTGTCAAGCCGCCTGCCAGGTTTGTAAGCTGCGGCAAGAGATCGTTTGTCGCCCAGCTTGTGACTGTTTTGCTGATGTTGTCGAACTGTTTTTGCAGCATGTTGACAATATCCTGGTTTTCCGACACAAAGCCGAGAATCCATTTTTCAATCCGTGAAAAATAAGTCGACAAGTTGCCGATGATTCCGCTGATGCTTTGAAACAGCTGCGGAAACACCATAAAGCCGAGTGCTGCCACCACGGCAAACGCCAGCAAAAACGTGACGATCAGTGCAAATACGCGTGCAAGCTTCGGATGTACCTGCTTGTTTGTTTTAGAGAGCAGCGGCTTAAAGCACCGCTTTTCGAAAAACTCCATCACCGGGTTTAAGAGGTACGCGGTGACAAATCCGATCAAAAACGGTGTGGCAATCGCAATCAGAAAATTGATGACCGAAACCACAACGTCCATGCGGTTTAACAGCAGATAAAACAACACACTTGCAACGATGACCAAAAACGCTGTAATACCCCAATACAGATATTTTGGATTCCATCGAAATTTCATACAGCACCTCCTCTTTGTTGATCGGATGGATGCATTATCTCACATTGGTGTAGGTGGTATAAACAGGGGGAACCGGTTCTTCCATACGGTTACGGATTGCAAACAGGAAAAACGAGTGAATCGAAAAAATTGCGCCGCAGATGGAAAACGCCATCGCTCCTTTTTTCATATAACGGCAGTAGACAGGGTAGAGAATAAAAGCTTCAAGCACCCGGTAACCAATCTGTGCTGCCGACAGAAGAAGCGAAAGCATTGTGCAGATCATCTGGATCGGTGCCATGCGAACCATAAGACGTTCAATCGCCTCTTCGCCAATCATAGGCATCTGCAGCAGTGCGCGAAACAGCGGCACAATCCACAGCGCCACTGTAATGAGCAGCATCAACGCCGCTGCACCAATCAAAATCGCCGCTGCAATCGGATACCATTTACGCCACGGATATTTGCGGCAAAACGGCTGTTTTTCAGGCATCGAGTCCGAAAGCTCGCCCAAAAGCTGCTGTCTTGCAATCGGCACCCATGCACGCCAAAGTCCCTGTGCACCGCGCCGCTGTGCAATTTTCTGCACGCCGAGTGCGCCTAAGACATAAGAAGTGATCAAAATACCCAGTGGAATCAGCATAATGAGTAAAAACAACGTAATAAGCAGTTGAATTGCGTCAGCCATAATGAAAACGCCTCCTCTTTGTTATGGCAATGAAGCCGTCAGATTATTCAGCTTCTTCTAAAACCGATGCAATGTGAAGTTCTTTGAGCTGTTCAGCATCTACAACAGACGGGCATTCGCTCATCAGTTCACTTGCATTCTGGACTTTCGGGAATGCGATGACGTCGCGCAGGCTGTCCGAGCCGCACATAATCATCGACAGACGGTCAAGGCCGATGCCCATGCCGCCGTGCGGCGGTGCACCATAGCGGTATGCATTCACAAGGAACCCGAATTTCGCTTCGATTTCCTCGTCGGTGAGGCCTAACGACTCAAACATTTTCTGCTGTAACTCAAAATCGGTAATACGGATCGAGCCGCTCGACAGCTCGGTGCCGTTTAACACCAAGTCATATGCTTTTGCACGCACAGCGCCCGGATCGCTGTCAAGATACGGCAGGCACTCGTCCAGCGGCATCGTAAACGGATGGTGCATTGCGAGCCAGGTGTCGTTTTCCTCGTCATATTCAAAGAACGGAAACTCGGTGATCCAGACAAAGTTGAACTGCTCGGGGATAATGTCTAATTTTTTCGCAACGGTCAAGCGAATCTGACCCAGGGTCGGCAGAGTGACACGGTCGCGGTCTGCACAGAACAATGCGACGTCGCCTTTTTCACAGCCGATGTGCGCAAGCAGTGCAGAAAGCTCTTCCTCGCTCATGAATTTCGAGAAGGAGCACGACGGTGCGTCGTCAACCCAGCGGACAAACGCCAGACCTTTTGCGCCGATGCCGCGTGCCTGCTCGGTCAGCTTGTCGATCTCTTTGCGGGTGAGCACTTTTGCGCCGTCTTTTGCAACGATTGCGCGGACACTTCCGCCGGCTGCCACTGCGCCGGAGAACACACCGAAACCGCAGTCTTTGACGAGTTCAGAGCAGTCAACGATCTCCATGCCAAAACGGGTATCCGGTTTATCGGAGCCGTAGCGCTCCATTGCATCTTTGTATGTCATACGCGGAATCGGCAGTGCGATGTCCACGTCGAGCACCTCGGAAAACAGCCGTTTGATGTAACCCTCTGTCATCTCAAGGATATCCTCGACATCGACAAAGCTCATCTCCAAGTCGATCTGTGTAAATTCCGGCTGACGGTCTGCGCGCAGGTCCTCGTCGCGGAAGCAGCGTGCCAGCTGGATATAGCGGTCATAGCCGGCGATCATCAGAAGCTGTTTGTAAATCTGCGGCGACTGCGGCAGTGCATAGAATTTGCCCGGATGCACACGCGACGGAACAAGATAGTCACGCGCACCTTCCGGCGTCGATTTCATCATCATCGGCGTTTCGATCTCCAAAAAGCCGTTTTCATAGAAATAGTCGCGGGTCACTTTTGCGATTTTGTGACGCATCTGGATATTGCGCTGAAGTTTTTCGCGGCGCAGGTCCAGGTAACGGTATTTCAGTGCAATTTCGTCGCCGACTTTGCCGTCGTCGTTTACATGGAACGGCGGGGTCTGTGCCGATGCCAGAATGCGAAGCTCCGACACATACACTTCGACCATACCGGTTTTTATCTCGGTATTGACGCTCTCGCGGCGGCGGACTTCGCCTTTTGCGATCAGCACATATTCGCTTTTTAACGATTTTGCCTTTGCGAATACTTCGCGGTCGGTTGTATCGTCAAAGGTGAGCTGTACGATGCCGGTGCGGTCACGCAGATCGACAAAGATCAAGTTTCCCTTGTCGCGCTGACGCTGTACAAAGCCTGCAACGACGACATTGGTGCCCACATCCTGCTCGCTCACTTCGCCGCAGTAACGTGTGCGGCGCAAATTTCCCATGGATTCTGCCATTTTTGTATTTCCTCCTCTGTTATGCGTTTTGACCCATCTGCATGATGCGGGCAAACGCATCGCTGCCGATCTGATCGCTGATGGCATCGGCTTCTGCCGCCAGCGCCGCGTCGTACAGCACGTTCAAAAGCTCTGTTTCAAATTCAATTTCACGCTGTTCGCCGGTTTTCATATCTTTGATGTTCGCTTTTCCGGTGACAAGCTCGTTGTCGCCTAAGATCATCGACATCGAAGCACCCAGCTTGTTTGCATATTTCATCTGCGCTTTGACACTGCGGTCCATAATGTCAAACGACACCGAGAAGCCCTCGCTGCGGAGTTTGTCGCACAGCACCATTGCCTTTTCGAGCGCCGGCGCACCGATTGCACCGATGTACAAATCACAGCCGCGCGGCGCCGGCAATTCGATGCCCTGTGCGTTCAACAGCAGCAAAAACCGCTCGATGCCCATGCCGAAGCCGAGCGCCGGTGTCGGTTTGCCGCCCAATTGTTCGACAAGTCCGTCATAACGGCCGCCGCCGATGATCGTGCCCTGTGCGCCGATTTCGTCCGACACAAACTCAAACACAGTTTTTGTATAATAATCAAGGCCGCGCACGATTTTGGGATCGACAACATACGGAATACCCAGCTTGTCGAGTCCGCGTTTGACTGCGGTGAAGTGTTTTTCGCACTCGTCGCACAAAAAGTCGGTCACAACCGGTGCGGTGCGGATGCACTCTTTATCGCCGTCGACTTTGCAGTCGAGGATACGCATCGGGTTTTTCGAAAGACGCTCTAAGCATGTTTCGCACAGCTCGTCCTTGTGCGCCTCAAAGTGTGCGCGCAGTGCCGCATGATAGTCTGCACGGCATGTTTTGCATCCGATCGAATTGATGCGAAGCGTGATGCCTTTGACACCAAACAGGTTTAAAATGTGCCAGACGAGCGAAATCAGTTCCACATCGGCAGCAGGGGAGGAGGCGCCGAACACCTCACAGCCAAACTGGTGGAATTCGCGCAGACGGCCTGCCTGCGGACGCTCGTGACGGAAACACGGCGTGATATAGCATGCTTTGAGCGGGAGCACATCGTTTAACAGACTCTGTTCGAGCGCTGCACGCACAACACCTGCTGTACCCTCCGGTTTTAACGCAAATACATCGCGGCTTTTTTGTCCCTTGACTTCAAACATCTCTTTCTGCACCACGTCGGTCGTGTCGCCCACACCGCGCGAAAACAGCTCAATCGCTTCAAATGTGGGGGTGCGGATCTCGCGGAATCCAAACAGCGCCGCTGTTTCAAGCAGTGTGCGTTCCACAAACTGCCACTGATGGCTCTGGGCAGGCAAAACGTCCTGCGTGCCTCTTGGGGCTTTCATCTCTCGGATCACTTCTCCTTTTTTGTCCTATCGGGCGGTGTGTACCGCCGCATCCGGCAAAGAACGCCGGGGAAATTTTTTTCATACATTGTTATTATAGCACATCCGGCTTTTTCGCAACAGCCTTTTTGACGAAAAAAACGAAAAGAGCCTGTCCAATTTCCTTGGACAGGCTCTTTTCGTTTTCGAATTTTCAGCGCCGGACAATCGAACGCCAGTCGAGATCGCCGCGTTCCAATCCGTGGATGAGCATTTCGCCCGTTGCAATGTTGGTTGCAATCGGAATGTTGTGCACATCACAAAGACGCAAAAGCGTCATCTCGTTCGGTTCGTGCTCCTTGACCGTATGCGGATCACGGAAAAACAACACCATATCAATCTCGTTGCAGGCAATGCGTGCGGCAATCTGCTGGTCGCCGCCCTGTGCTCCGCTCAGAAAGCGCTCCACCTTAAGTCCTGTGGCCTCAGAAACAAGCTTGCCTGTTGTTCCTGTCGCACACAGTGTATGCTTGCTCAAAATCCCGCAATATGCAATGCAGAACTGAATCATCAGCTCTTTTTTTGCATCGTGTGCAATCAATGCGATTGTCATACCGAACATCCTTTCCTGATCATTTTCCCTCACCTGAAAACCCTTCTCATACCGTTTTCAAAATCAGCGGGATATAGGAGCCGGTTAACCGCGATACGATCGCATCCGCAATCTGCATCACCTTTTTTTCGCCGGCGCCGCCTTTATTGACAAGACCTGCAGCATTTTTTACAAACGGAACCACACCCAGCAGTGCCGTTCCGCACAGGTCCATCGCTTCATCCAGATCCACAAGCCCGCCGCTTTTGACTGCATCACGATCCACCTTGTTGAATACAAGCCGCGCAGGAACACTGAGCATCGGTGCAAGCTTCTGTGCATCCCGCACACAGATGATGTCGGGCGTGAGCACCAAAACAGCTTCGTCCGAAACACTGTTTGCAATGTCTGCACTGCAAAAAAGTCCTGCCGGAAGATCCAGCAGAATCAGATCATATCCGTTTTGAATCCCACGCAGCAGTGCAGCCTGTTTTACAAGCGACGATTGGTCCTGCCCGCTCTGCTGCGCACAGCAAAGCGAAAGCAAAGGCAAATCGGGGTGGGGATAGATCGCCTGCTTGATGCGGATCTTTTCCTTCAGTACATCCGAAAGATCAAACACGATCTGATCCTGCATCGAAAGAAGCAGGTCAAGCGAATGAAGCGGTGCGTCAAAATCTGCAAGCAGCACCCGTTTTCCTGCTTTTGCCGCGGCAATCCCCAAAAGCGCTGTCACCGTAGACTTTCCGGTGCCGCCTTTGCCGGAAAGAACAGAAATGATCTTTGCCATCCATATCTCCTGTATTTTTGCGAAAATCGCTATGAATCTAAATTATATTATATCAATAGTACACAGTCAATGCAAGAGTGAAACGAAAACTTTTTGTGCTTCTGACTGGTTTTCGCGTTAATCCTGCGCGTTTTCCGTAACTTCACCCGTCTGTGCAGACGAGTCGGCCGACGATTCTGCCGACGATTCACCGGACGATTCAGCAGACGGCTCAGATGTGCTTTCTTCCGTCTGTTCCTCGGACTGCTCCGGATAATTTTCCGGATAGGTCGCACGGTCATATGCCAAAATGATATCACGCAGCAGACGCTGGGTGGTGGAGCCGTCATACACAAGCACCGAAACAGCAAATTCCGGTTCGCCGTACCGCTCGACATAAGCGATAAAGCAGTGATGCGTACGGGTCGAGGTGACCTGCGGTGTACCGGTTTTTGCATACACCTTATAACCGAGTGCTTCAAGATCAGTGATCTGATAGGGCGCAGGGAAGCTCTCTGCCAGCCGGTTCATGCCGTCTGACACCTCGTTATAGGTCGATTCAGACATCGGAATTTCCGAGAGCACCGACGGGGTATGTTCCTCGATGACATTGCCGCTCTCATCCAAAAATGCGCCGAGCAGATGTGCCGCATACCGTTTGCCGTGGTTTGCAAGCGTCATTGCCTCGACTGCCATCTGAAGCGGTGTGACCTGCGTATTCATCTGACCGATTGCCGCCTGGATGTTGTTGCCCTCCTGCCAGTTCGGGTCTTCTTTGTGGGAAAGACGGCTGCTTGCCTCTGCGTTAGAGATCTCAATGCCGGTCTCGACGCCCAAGCCAAAGCCTTCCGCATATTTATTGAACAAATCAACACCCATGCGCCGTCCGAGATCATAGAAAAATGTGTTGCAGGAATCGAACAGCGCTGTCGAAGCATCCAGATTTGCGCCGCCCTTATGACGCGTACCGACACAGTTCGGCGTCCAGTCCGGCGCATAGTAGGTGTAGTAGTCGCCGTTGCAGTAAACGGTGGTGTCCGGCGTGATATAGCCTTCCTCCAGTCCGGCAGTTGCAACGATCGGTTTAAACGTCGAACCCGGACGGAACAATCCGGAAAGTGCCAGGTTGTTAAGCGGGCTGCCTTCCGCCGATTCGACTGCTTTATAGTCGGTCAGGTATGTTTCCATGTCATAATACGGATACGAAATGCTCGAAAGCACACCGCCCGTTTTTGCGTCAAGCACCACCATTGCACCGTTGGTCGAATGCTCCTCGCTGGTGCTGTTATACCAGTCGATATAATTGGCAAAGATGGTCTGCAAATCTTTTTGCAGGTAATAGTCGAGTGTGAGCTGGACGGTTTGTCCCGCAACCGGCGCACTGCTCTCCTGCACCTCGATGATGTCGCCCTGTGCATTCTGGGTGACGGTCATGGTACCGCGTGTACCGCGCAGCTGTTCCTCAAACGCACTTTCGATGCCGCCGCGGCCGACTACATCGTCCATTTTATACTGTTTTCCCGGATTATCCGCAAATAAGTCCTTATATTTTGTTTCATACTCACCGTCATAAATTTTTGTGACGTTTCCAAGCAGGTTCGATGCCACGTCGCCGTTTAAATAGACGCGTTCGCTTGTTTCCGTCACGGTCACACCCGGAAGCTCGTCAGACAGCTCGCGCAGCAATGCAACCGTCGACGCCGAAACGTCTTTTGCAAATGTATAACGTGTGTTGTATGCCGAAAAATCGGCGGACAGCATCATATAGCGCACACCCGCAATCTTTCTTGCATATTCCTCGCTGTAATCCTGATACGTACAGCTGTCGTACGGCTCGCCGCAGTGCGTGCAGTTGCCCTGCTCGTCGCGGTATTTTTTGATGCCTGTTTCACGAAACAGCCATTCCATACAGTTTTGCGCCGTCGCATATTCGTTGACGCCGACCTTACTTTTGAGGCGCGCAATCTCCGTGTCGCTGTCGGGCAGAAATTCATACGGCGCATCGGCGGAAACCGGCAGTTTATCCTCCCATGTTTCCGAAAGATCCTCAAACAGCCGGATCAATGTATAAATGAGTTTGTTTGTCGCCTCGTCGTCAAGCGTCAGACGACTTTCCTTTTCCATTGCCAAAAAGTCGAACGCCACGTTGTAAGACGCCGCATTATCCACAAGCACAACGCCGTTGCGGTCGACAATTTTGCCTCTTGCGGCAGAAACCTCAATCTCGGTTGTGGTACCGCTTTTGGCCTGTTTTAAATACCCCGCCCCATCCACAATCTGATATTCAAACACCCGAATCGATGCCGCAATGCACATCACAACGCAAAGCCCGATCAAAACGGCTGTACGTGCGCGGTGTGTTTTCGCTTCGGAAATGATCATGGGAGACTCCTTTCTGTTCGTCATGCGCGCGGCGCATGATGGAATGAAAACGCAATTTTTCGTATGAGCAGATAAATGAGCGGAAACACGGCAACCGTATATGCCGCACAGGGGAGAATCTGACGGTAAATCACTGAATATGCCCCGGGATACCGCCAGATCAAAAAGCAGAACAAATAGTCAAGCACGCCCTGCACAAGCAGCGTTCCTGCACAAAATCCGACGGCATTTAACATGCGTGTATGCAGGAAATAGACGCATACAACCGAAATGGTGACGCCGCACAACAGCAGAATCAGTCCGTTAAAGCCAAACAGCCGGTCGGACGAGATGTCCCATAAAAGTCCTGCAATGCCGCAGAAAATGCCGGACGAAAGCACGTTTTCATACATCGAAACACCGACTGCCACTGCCACCAAAAACACAGGCTTTGCATCAAAAATCGTCAAAAAACCCGGCATGGTCTGCAGCATATATGCCGCAAGAAGCAAGAGGGAATAGACACTCCATTTTAGAACAGCCTGCAGCTGTTTGTTTTTCATTGGTGACACCCCTTTTGTTTATTCTGCGTCTGCATAATCGTCAAGCCGGCTGCCCTGTCCTAAGAACGAGGTGATGACCTGCACGGTCGACACCGACTCGATGTCAACATACGGGCGGATCACCGCATAGCGCGTGATGCCGTGCGGTTCGGTTTCGATCGACTCGATCTCGCCGATGGCAATGCCTTTCGGGTAAAGTCCCGATGAACCGGCTGTGATAATCATGCCGCCTTTCTCCATCTGCACCTCTTCCGACAAAATCGAAAGCTTCGTTTTGCCGCTTTGCGACAGCGTATAGTCGCCGCTTACAACACCGAGCTGCTCGGTATTTAACTCGATGGCGCTCACGTCGATCTCCGGACTCAAGATGGTTTTCACCCGTGCGCTCACCGGGCCCACGTCGGTCACAATGCCGACAAGACCAGCCGACGTAATCACCGGATCGTTTTTCTCAATGCCGTGCAGCGAGCCGCGGTCAATGATAAAGGAACCGGCACGGTCTGCCGAATCACGGCTGACGACCTGGGCAGGCATCAATTCAAAATCTTCGTTTAATTCCTTGATCTGTGCCGCTTCTTTGAGCTGTTCATTTTGATCCTTGAGCGATTCATAGTCGATCATCTGACGGTTTAAATCCGCAATCTGTTCTTTGAGCCGCTCGTTTTCTTCTGCATTTTCGCGCGCATTGACAAGCGGATCAAACCAACCGCCGACCGTACTGCTCAAAAACGCACCCGCTTTTTGAAACGGGGTGGTGACCATCTGTAAAAGATTGCGCGGGATATTGGCGATTCCGTCACTCGATGCCGAATACAGCATCATGCCAAACATCACGGCCGCCGCCGCAAGGATGATTTTAAATGGTTTGCTTTTAAAAAATCCCCCCATGGGACACCTCCGCCTGACAGTTTTGTCGTTTTGCGCACCGCTTCCTGTCCCAAAAAACAAAAAGCTCCAGTTTTCCCTTTGCCGCTTTGATTTTTAAAAAAGGGAAAAGCGGAACTTTTGTCTGATGCGCTGTGCGCAAATTCGTTTTTTTAATATTTGACGTCGTCGCTCGACACAACGCTTGCAAGCTTATCCATGTGCTCTAAGATCTCGCCGGTGCCAAGTGCAACACAGTCGAGCGGATCGTTTGCCGCATAGACTTCCATGCCGGTTTCCTGTGCGATCAGTTTGTCAAGCCCGCGCAGAAGTGCGCCGCCGCCTGTTAATACGATGCCCTGGTCGATGATGTCCGCAGCCAGCTCCGGCGGTGTTTTCTCGAGTGTGACGCGCACTGCTTCGAGCACTTCCTGTAATGTGTCGATGAGTGCTTCGCGGATCTCTGTGGAGGTGACAACGATGTTCTCCGGCAGACCGGTAAGCAGGTTACGGCCTTTGATTTCGGTGGTCAGCTCCTCATCGAGCGGGAATGCGTTGCCGACGTTGATTTTGATATCCTCTGCGGTGCGCTCACCGATCAGGAGATTATATTTCTTTTTGATATAGTTGATGATATCCACGTCGAATTTATCGCCGCCGACACGCACCGATTTTGCTGCAACGATGCCGCCCAGCGAAATGACTGCGACTTCGGTTGTACCGCCGCCGATATCGACAACGATGCTGCCGGTCGGCTCTGCAACAGGCAGACCTGCGCCGATTGCTGCTGCCATCGGCTCTTCAACGATGATGACGCGTTTTGCGCCGGCACGTTCTGCCGACTCTTTGACTGCGCGGCGCTCCACCTCGGTGACGCCCGACGGAATGCAGATGACAACGCGTGCTTTCGTCAGCATCGAGTTGCCGAGCGCTTTGCGGATGAATTCCTGAAGCATGCTTGTGGTGATGTCAAAATCGGCAATGACGCCGTCTTTTAACGGACGAACAGTCACGATCGAGCCCGGTGTTCTGCCGACCACATCTTTTGCCGCCTGGCCGACGCTTTTGACGACGTCGTTTTTGATGTCGACAGCAACGACCGAAGGCTCACGAATGATGATGCCTTTGCCTTTCATGTAGACGAGTGTATTTGCGGTTCCAAGGTCAATTCCGATATCTTTTGTAAAAAACATAAAACCCTCCGTATTTTCTCTGTTTACTCACACTTGTTTATGGATAAAACAGCCGCAGAACATATGGGCTGTTTGATTTCTTCTCATTCCTTTTTATTATACCCGCACTTTCACGGATTCTCAACCGTTAAATTGTGAATTTTCCGACTTTTTTCGGCTTTTTTATTCAAAAATCGGACGCAATATGCGCATAAGCCGCGAAACCGGCAGTCCAACGACATTATTATAGTCGCCTTCGATCTTTTCGACGAACAAACCGCCCTTTCCCTGAATGCCGTATGCGCCTGCTTTGTCATACGGTTCGTCTGTATCGGCATAGGCAAAAATCTCCGTGTCGGACAGCGGATAAAACCACACGCCCGTTTCACTCACAAAGGTCTGTTCGCCGGACGCGGTCTTTACGCACACGCCGGTGAACACGCTGTGGCGCACGCCCGACAGCATCGAGAGCATCCGCACAGCATCTGCGCGGTCTTTCGGCTTGCCGAGCGCTTCTTCACAGATGGCAACAACCGTATCGCACCCGATCACCGTTTCCGAATCGTCCAAAAATGCGGCGCGCGCCTTTTTTTCTGCCAGCGTTTTCGCAAGTTCGCGCGGACAGCACGCCGATACTGCCGATTCGTCGATATCAGCCGGACGAACCGAAAAGGGAAGTCCCGTCATCGAAAGCAGTTCGATGCGCCGCGGCGATTTGGACGCCAAGACAAGTTTCATAGCCAATCAAAGCCCTTTCGAAAAAATTTTATACAGCCAAAGACAGCCGAGAATGCTTAAAATCTTGATGATGTTGACGCTTACGGAAAAGCCGAACGACACCGTTGCAATTCCGATATCGATCGTGATCGGATTCGGCACGCCGACGCCGACCGTCTGGCCTGCTGTCAAAAATGAAAGCCACGGCACCGATGCGCACACGGTGGTAAGCATTGTGCCCAGCACAACACCGCCCAATAAAAGCAGAATAAATACCAGCGTTTTTTTAAAATTCATGTGTCATTTCTCCTGTTCCCGTCGAGCCGAAACCGCCCGCGCCGCGTGATGTTTCGTCAAGCGTTTCGCTTTCGATAAGGCGCGGCAGAAACACCGGCGCAAACACCATCTGTGCAATCCGGTCGCCCGGTTTGACCGAAAACGGCGCGCTTCCGTGATTGAATAGCGGCACCATGATTTCGCCGCGGTAGTCGCTGTCAATCACGCCCACGCAGTTTGCAGGCGACACGCCGAATTTTGATGCAATGCCGCTTCGCGCATATAAAAACGCGGCGACGTCGTTTCGCAAAATCGCGATCGCAATGCCTGTTTTTACACGCTCGATGGCACCCGGCGCAATCTCTATTGCACAATCGGCAAAGAGGTCATACCCCGCACTTCCTTCGGTTGCACGCACAGGCAGGCGCGCCGTTTCGCTGAGCCGTTTTACTTGTATGGATTCCATGTTGTCTGCTCCTTTTTTATACGTTCCGGTAGTAAAGTCCGCGCGTATACGGCTCATTCGCCGGCGTTTTTTCGCAGTAATCCCGAATGACCGACGCGCACGTCTGCATATCCTCGCGCGTAAAATAGAGCAGTCCGTACGAGAGGTTTGAAAGCTCCTGCATCCGGTCCGCCATCCAAAGCGGCGTGCCGTTTAAAATCTCGGCGCCGTACGGTTTTCGGCACATCACATAAAACGGCGTATTGCGCCGGTCGGTGAGTGTCGGGCGTCCGTCACAGGAGGCACAGTTTGTCTTTGCCTGCACCGGACAGTTGCGCACGAGCATCAGCGGCAGATAACCATAAACCACTGCGCCGCAGGGTATAGGCGACTGAATCCGCACGGCATCCTGCGCGTTCATTTCAAACGAAAGCGTCACATGAGAAACACCCATGCGGCTTAATACACGCGCACTCTCGCTGTTTGTCACATTCAAAAACACACCGCCCGCCGGTTCGAGCTGAAGCTCGTTTGCGATCTGCACATGCGCGATATTTTCGCACACAACGCGTTCAAATCCCTGCGCTTTGAGCGCAGAAAGCGTTTTCATCACCGATTCCTCGCGCGACGCCATCATGCGCGGCAGTTCGATCAAAAGCCGTCCCTGATAGGGTTTTAACACGTCTGTGTGTGCGGACACCTCTGCAAGCGGAAGCGCAAACAGGCCGATATTCGCCATCTGCGAAAACGGCACCTGCGAAATCGTTTCAAACCGCGCAAACAAAAACGGTTCATCATTCGTCCGCCGTTTGACCGGATGCTTCGGCACATCGGGCAGTGTGACCGCATGCGTCTGCACCGGCACAAATTGTGCGCGCTGTGCTTCGATTTCGGCACAGACGGCGCGACGCAGTTCGTTTAATTTCGATACGGGCACCATCAGTCCCTCATCACAGGAAACCGTGATGTCACCGGGCACAAAGATCGTACCGCCGAGTTTTTTTAAGATCCGTTCGCCCGATTCAGCCGAAAATGCTTTCTCACGTGCAATTTCAGGCGGATCGGACGTACACGATGCGGTGTGGCCGTCTTTATCCGTACCGGTTAATGAGACGGGTTCATCTTTTTTGACCGACAGCGAAAACGAAAGCGGAATCCGTCCGTTTTCCGTCTGATACGAGTTTGCAAGCGAGCGCAGAAGCTTCGGCGTTGCACGCACAACATCGTCGCGGCTGCGGACACCGAACATCGGCGCGCCGCGTTTTCCCGTCAGATAGCCGTCCGTAAAGCCGCTTCGTGCAAACACATCGCGCAGAAGCGCTTCGTCGCCTTTGCCGCCGTCGAGCTGTTCACGGTATACCTGCGCGCACGCCGCCACATATTCCGGACGCTTCATCCGACCCTCGATCTTAAACGAGGTGACGCCCGCTTCGGCGAGTGCCTGAATCTGTGAAAGTGCGCACAAATCTTTAAGCGACAGATCATAGTCCTCTTTGTTTTTCCGGTTCGAAAACGGCAGACGGCACGTTCCGGCACAGCAGCCGCGGTTGCCGCTTCTGCCGCCGATCATTCCGCTCATATAGCACTGTCCCGAAACGGACATGCACAGCGCGCCGTGGACGAACACTTCGGTTTCAATCGGAACACTCTGTGTGATCTCTTTGATCTCAGCAAGCGAAAGCTCCCGCGAGAGCACAACGCGCGAAAGACCCAGCGCACGCATCGCCTCGGCGCCTTTTTTCGTGTGCACCGACATCTGCGTCGAGCCGTGAATGTGCATGTTTGGTGCAATCGAACGAATCAGCGACACGACACCCCAGTCCTGCACAATGAATGCATCCACCCCTGCTTCACAGCCGTCGGCAATCACGCGCGCGGCTGTCGAAAGCTCACGGTCAAAAAGCAGGGTGTTAAGCGTTTGATACACCTTAACACCCCGTATTTTCGCATAGCGCACCGCTTCCGCCAAGTGCGTTTTATCAAAATTTGCAGCGTTTTGCCGCGCCGAAAACAATTTTGCCCCAAGATAAACAGCGTCTGCGCCGTTTTGCACGGCAGCTTCCACCGATTCCATGTCGCCGGCCGGCAGCAAAAGCTCCGGTTTATTCGCCATACGTTCCTCCGTTGTCTGGTTCTTTCTGCTCAAACGTCATGAGCTTCATTTCGAGCATCGCATTTTTCTGTTTGAGCGATTCGATCTCTTTTTTAAGCTCGGTAATCTCCGTGCGCGAACGGGTTGCTTCCTCAAGATAGTCGATGACCTGTTTTCTCAAGTTATCCTTATCGCTTGCGGCTTTGATGCAGTCGTCCATCAGTCCGAGTGCGACAAGCATGCTGGCACTTGTCATCGAAAGTGCGTCGTTTTGCTGCATGAATTCTTCTATTTTTGCATCCAGCGATTCTGCAAGCTGTTTGACATAGCTTACACTTTCTTCTGTCTGGATGGTATATTCTTTTCCTGCCAGAATAATTTTAATCCGGTTCATAGCGCTCCTCCGTTTCCCGCAAACGTGCGGCTTCTTCTTTATAGAAAAAGTATAATACAATCCCTGCGGTTTGTAAAGGAAAAAGCCCGTCAATCACGGCTTGTTTTTCTTAATTTTCTTTGACAAAGGACACGCTTTCGTGTACGATACTTTTATCAGTAAAAAAAGGGGGATTTCCTTTGTTTCAAAAAGATCTGACACACCGTGTGCACCTAATCGACGAGGTGCGCGGCTTTTCGATTTTATGCATGGTATTCTATCACGCCGCATACGACCTCACCGAACTGTTCGGCGTGTCGATTCCGCTGTTTTTTTCGCCGATCATGCAGCAGTTTCTTCAGCCGCTGTTCGCGGGACTGTTCATTTTCATCTCCGGCACGGCGGCAAACTACTCCCGCGCAAATGTAAAGCGCGGCGCGCTGTGCTTTTTGTTCGGCATGATCCTAACGGTCGGCACATGGATTTTTATGCCCAGTCAGCTTGTTTTGTTCGGCATCCTTCACTGCTTGGGTGTGTGCATGATGCTTGCACCTTTATTTTTGCGGCTTGCGGGTAAAATAAAACCTGCGGTGCTCATTCCCGTGTCACTGCTTTTATTCTTTTTGCTTTATTCCGTGCCGCAGGGAGAAATCGGGCTGTTTGGCGCCGCCGTTTCACTGCCGCGCGCGCTGTATCAGACACCGTTTTTATTCTTCTTAGGGTTTCCGGACAGTTCGTTTTTCTCGTCCGACTATTTTCCGCTTCTGCCGTGGGTATTCGCCTTTTTGGCTGGCGTTTCGTTCGGCACGATTGTCAAATCCGGCCGCTGTCCTGCGTTTTTCTATAAGCGCCATTGCCGGCCGCTCGCTTTCATCGGACGCCACACGCTCATTGTCTACCTTGCACATCAGCCGGTCGTGTACGGCTTGCTGTTGCTGCTTTCCCCGCTCTTTACGTAAACTTTACAACACACTGCTTGTTTTTTGATAAAACCACTGGAATCTCAGGCGAAAATAGTGTAGAATAGCAGTAGAATTTTTAAAATAGGTAAGAAAAATAATGAGATCCCCTAAATTCGAAGGAGGTTTTTTGCTTTGAGAAAGACAAAAATTATCTGTACGTTAGGCCCGGCTTCCGCATCGGATGACATTGTCCGCGAGCTGATGCTTTCGGGCATGAACGTGGCGCGTTTTAACTTTTCCCACTCCACGCACGAAGAACACAAAAAACGGTATGATCAGGTTGACCGCATCCGCCGCGAGCTCGGTCTGCCGGTCGCAATGCTGCTTGATACAAAAGGTCCGGAAATCCGCATCGGCCTGTTTGAAAACGACCGCATCACCTTAAAAAAAGGCGACCGCTTCACACTCACCACCCGTGACGTCGTCGGCACAAATGAACTCGTTTCGATTTCGTATAAACAGCTCCCGTTCGATATTTACGATGGATGCCGCATCTTAATCGACGACGGTCTGATCGAAATGCACGTTCTTTCCCACACCGACACCGACATCGTCTGCCGTGTTGACAACGGCGGCCCGGTTTCAAACCGCAAAGGCGTAAACGTCCCGGGCGTGCGTCTGTCGATGCCGTATATCAGTGAGCAGGACCGCCAGGACATCCTGTTCGGCGCAGAAACCGGCTTTGACTTTATTGCCGCTTCGTTTGTCAGAAGCGCAGAGGACATCGAAGATGTCCGCACCATTTTGAGCACCGTCGACAGAAAGAACATCCGCATCATTGCAAAAATCGAAAACGCAGAGGGTGTCAAAAACATCGACGAGATTCTGCGCGTGGCAGACGGCATCATGGTTGCCCGCGGCGACATGGGCGTCGAGATTCCGTTTGAGGAACTGCCGGGCATTCAGAAAAAACTCATCAAAAAAGCGTTCAATGCCGGCAAACAGGTCATCACTGCAACCCAGATGCTCGATTCCATGATTAAAAACCCGCGCCCGACCCGTGCGGAAACGACCGACGTTGCAAACGCAATCTACGACGGGACAAGCGCCATCATGCTGTCGGGTGAAACGGCGGCCGGCCTTTATCCGGTTGAGGCATTAAAAACAATGGCAATGATCGCAGAGCGCGCAGAACGCGAAATCGACTATGAAAAACGGTTCCGCGCAAGAGAGATGAGCGAACTGCCGAACATCACAAACGCAATTTCCCACGCAACCGTTACCACCGCGATGGATTTGAAAGCGGCGGCAATCTTGACCGTCACCACCGCAGGACAGACGGCACGGATGCTCTCGAAATACCGTCCGCAGTGCCCGATCATTGCAGGCACACCGAATGAACAGGCTTGCCGTCAGCTGAACCTCTCGTGGGGTGTCACACCGATTCTCTTAGAAGAAAAACACCAGGAAGAGGAGCTTTTCTCCCACGCAGTCGACTGCGCAAAACAGCACGGCCTCATCGTAGACGGCGACTTGGTCTGCATCACGGCAGGCGTTCCGCTGGGCATCTCGGGCACGACCAACATGATGCGCGTACACATTGTCGGCGATATCTTAATCACCGGCACCGGCATCACCGAAAATCAGGTGCACGCGGACCTCTGCGTCTGCGAATCGGAAGAAGAGGCACGCTTGCTTTTTAAGCCGGGTCAAATCCTCGTCATCAAAAAGACCTCGAATGCCATTTTGGATTTGATCAAAGACTGTGCCGGCATCATCACCGAACAGGACGGCGCAAACTCTCATGCGGCAATCGTCGGACTTGCACTCAACAAACCGGTGCTCGTCGGCGCAAAAGGTGCAACCGAAATCCTGCGTTCGGGCACAAACGTGACCCTCGACGCAGAACGCGGCATCGTCTGCAATATGGCGAACAAAACCTGAGTGGATATTTTGAAATCTGAGCGTTTTGCCGAATTGTACGCCGGCAAAATACAGATTTCTTGACTTTAGACAAAAAAGAGCGTAATATATTGTGCAAAAACATGTCGAATAAGGAGCGATGACTATGGCATTTTACTTTGAGGAACCGTCCCGCACATTCGGAGAATATCTGCTGGTGCCGGGCTACTCTTCCGCTGAGTGCATTCCGGCAAACGTGAGCTTAAAAACACCGGTTGTCAAATTCAAAAAAGGTGAAACCTCTGCCATCACGATGAACATTCCGCTTGTTTCCGCGATCATGCAGTCGGTTTCGGGCGAAAAAATGGCAATCGCACTCGCAAAAGAAGGCGGCATCTCGTTTATCTACGGTTCGCAGTCGGTCAAAGACGAGGCGGCAATGGTTGCACGCGTCAAAGCGTATAAAGCCGGATTCGTCACATCGGATTCAAACATCCGTCCCGATGCAACGCTTGCAGACATCCTGGCACTCAAAGAAAAAACCGGTCACTCCACCGTCGCTGTCACAGAGGACGGCACTGCAAACGGCCGTCTGGTCGGCATTGTCACAAGCCGTGACTACCGCGTGAGCCGCATGTCGCTCGACGAGAAAGTGTCCTCGTTCATGACACCGCTTGAAAAACTCGTCTGCGCACCGGACACCACCACCCTCAAAGAGGCAAACGACATCATCTGGGATCACAAATTAAACTCCCTGCCGCTCGTTGACAGCGAGGGCCGTTTAAAATACATGGTGTTCCGCAAAGACTATTCGACACACAAAGAAAACGTAAACGAACTGCTCGACGCTTCCAAACGCTATGTGGTCGGCGCCGGCATCAACACAAGAGACTACGCAGAGCGCGTTCCGGCACTTGTTGAAGCAGGCGCAGACGTGCTGTGCATCGACTCCTCCGAGGGCTTTTCGGAGTGGCAGTCCCGCACACTCGCTTGGATCCGCGAAAAATACGGCGACACCGTTAAAGTCGGCGCCGGCAACGTCGTTGACCGCGAAGGCTTTTTGTTCCTTGCTAAAGCAGGCGCAGACTTTATCAAAGTCGGCATCGGCGGCGGCTCGATCTGCATCACCCGTGAGCAGAAGGGCATCGGCCGCGGACAGGCAACCGCACTCATCGAAGTGGCAAAAGCACGCGACGAGTATTTCGAAGAAACCGGCATCTACATTCCGGTATGCTCCGACGGCGGCATCGTTCACGACTATCACATGACACTGGCACTGGCAATGGGCGCAGACTTCCTCATGCTCGGCCGTTACTTCTCCCGTTTTGACGAGAGCCCGACAAACAAAGTCATCATCAACGGCAACTACATGAAAGAGTACTGGGGCGAAGGCTCGAGCCGTGCAAGAAACTGGCAGCGCTACGACCTGGGCGGCGACAAAAAACTGTCGTTTGAAGAGGGCGTTGACTCCTACGTTCCGTACGCCGGTTCCTTAAAAGACAACGTTGGCCAGTCGCTCGCAAAAGTGCGTTCGACCATGTGCAACTGCGGCGTACTCAATATTCCGGATCTGCAGAAAAACGCGAAACTCACACTCGTTTCGTCCACCAGTATTGTGGAAGGCGGCGCACACGACGTCGTATTAAAAGACAGCAACGCCGGCTATTCTGCAAAATAAGAAAATCCCCGCTTGGATATAAAAAAACAGACGATCGTTTGATCGTCTGTTTTTTGTTTGATGCGTTTTTTTACAGCGAGCGAAGCACTTCTTCGACGCGTTTTAATTCGCTGCGGATGGACAAATGCTGCGGACATTTGCGCTCGCAGTAGCCGCAGTTGACGCAGTCTTTCGACGTTGCACCCGGTGCCTGATCTTCGGTGCCGTTTTCATACGCAGAAAAATCTTTTTTCGCCGTTTCTGACAGTCCGTATACGTTATAATAGGTGTAGTCGGCAAAAATGCGCGGAATATTGATGCCTTTTGGACATGGCTGACAGTAGCCGCAGCCGGTGCAGTAAAGCTCGGAGAATTTGTGCAGATCCTCGAGCGCCTTTGTCATGTTGTCAAAGTCCTCTTTGGTGAGGTTGCCGCTCTGTTCAGCAACCGCCACGTTCTGCTCGACCATCGAAAGCGTCTGCATGCCCGAAAGTGCGCATGAAATGTTCGGATTGCCGAGCACGAACCGGAATGCCAGCTCATACGTCGACAGCGACGCATTGTTTGCAATTTTTTCGCCGAGTGCAGTCGGTGCTGCCAAACGTCCGCCGCCGACCGGTCCCATTGCCACAACGCCGACGCCGCGGCTTGCCGCAAACGCGATCATCTCCTCGTTTTTGCGGTCGAGCATGTTGTACTGGACAAGCATCGTTTCCATCTCGGGCGCTTTTTCGAGGATATACTGAATCACCGACGGGTCGTCGTGGAACGAGAACGAGATGTGACGGATTTTGCCCTCAGCTTTTGCTTTGAGCGCCTCGTCAATGAGCGAAAGGCCCATGATTTTTTCGTCAAACACCTTTTTGTTGATCGCCCAGAAATGATAAAAGTCGATGTAGTCCGTGTCGAGTTTTCTTAAGCTGTCCTCGAGCAGACGGCGGTAATCCTCGCGCGAATGGACATTTTCCATCGGGCATTTCGTGGAAATATAGACCTTGTCGCGGATGGGTTTCAGCGCTTTGCCGACAGCAACCTCCGAATCGGCGTGGCAGTAAAAATAAGCGGTGTCAAAATAGTTGACGCCGAGCTCTGCCGCACGGCGAAGCATCTCGTTTGATTTTTCATAGTCGACATGGAATGTGCCGTTTTCCTCAACCTCCGGCAGACGCATGCAGCCAAAGCCGAGCGCCGAGATCGACACGCCGGTATTTCCGAATTTGCGATATTGCATCATAACAAAAACTTCCTCCCAAAATTACGCCGCATACACGCGGCACCTGATCTCATTATATCATAAGTTTTGTTCGACGCAAGCATTTGTGCAAATTCATTAAAATCCAAGATCATTTTCATGATTCTCTATTGAAAACAGGAAGAACAAACGCTATAATGAAACCAAAGAACCGGAAGAATGCAAGGAGGAACTTTGATGAAGATTGATTTTTCCGCCATGGCGACGGAACAGCGCAATCCAAATACCATGGAAATCGATACGCTCTCGACACGCGAGATGGTCAAACGCATCAACAATGAGGACAAAACAGTCGCGCTCGCCGTCGAGCGAGAGCTTCCCGCAATCGCCGAGGCGATTGACGTGATTACCGGACAATTAAAAAAAGGCGGCCGGCTGTTTTACTGCGGTGCGGGTACTTCCGGACGGCTCGGCGTGCTCGATGCAAGCGAATGCCCGCCGACTTACGGCGTTTCGCCCGATTTGGTCGTGGCATTGATTGCCGGCGGAAAAGAAGCGCTTCTTCGCGCAAGAGAGGGTGCGGAGGACGATTTTTCCCTGTGCGAAGCCGATCTGCGCGCACATGATTTTTGTAAAAACGATGTGCTCGTCGGCATTGCGGCGAGCGGACGCACACCGTATGTACTGGGCGGCATGCGCTATGCCAAAGCGTGCGGCGCACCGGTTATTTCACTCACCTGCAACGAAGGAAGCCAGATGGCCGCAGAAGCAGATATTGCGATTTCACCGGTTGTCGGCCCTGAGGTGGTCACCGGATCGACCCGCATGAAAGCCGGAACCGCACAGAAGCTTGTGCTCAACATGCTCTCGACCGGCGTTATGATCAAGCTCGGAAAGGTCTATGAAAACCTGATGGTGGACGTTCAGCCGACGAACGAAAAGCTGGTTGCACGCACCCGCCGCATTGTCATGCTCGCAACCGGCGTTTCCGAGGAGGAAGCCGAAGCGGCGCTTTCGCAGTGCAGTCATCATCCGAAAACGGCAATCGTCATGATCAAACGCGGCGTCGATGCGCAGGAAGCGGCGATGCTGTTACTCGATGCCGACGGATTTGTACGGAAGGCGATTGAATCATGAGCCAATATGTCATCGGTGTCGATGCGGGCGGCACGAAAACGACTGCGCAGGCATTTTTGCTCCCGGACGGTACACCGCTTTCGGTCACAACAGGTGCATTCGGTAACGTGACCGTTGATTTTAATGAAGGACTTGCGCATATCATTGAAACGACCGACGCGCTCATAGAACAGACCGACGGAACATGCGCGTTTTTGTGCGTTGGCTGTGCCGGTGTGGAAACAGGCGACAAAAAAGCTCGGATGCAGGCGGCATTAAACGCACACTATCCGGAACTTTCCGTGTTTGTCACAAACGACGCGGCACTCGCGCTGTACGGCGCATTAAAAGGTGCGGACGGCGTGCTCGTCATTGCGGGCACCGGCTCGATCGGCTATGCAAAGGTCGGAGACGAAACATTCCGCGCCGGCGGATGGGGGCATCTTTTGGGCGATAAGGGAAGCGGCTATTCGATTGTAATTGACGCATTCATGCACATCACCCGCGCATTTGATACGCGAAACCCTGACACGCCGCTCGTCCGCGCGGTATTCGATGCGCTCGGCATCACCGAACTGCGCGCACTCATTGATTTTACATACAAAAGCACAAAAGGCGAGATTGCCGCACTGATGCCGCTCATTGAACGGCTTTCTGACGAGGGCGACGAGGAATGCCAGAGCATCTTAAACGATGCGGCGGATGCGCTCGCCGATCTGGCAATTTTGCTCTGCCGTCAGAATAACCTGTCCGCCGTTGCCGTTTCGGGCAGTGTGCTCACAAAATGCAAACGCGTATTCGACCGGTTTTCGCGCACACTGCATGAGCAAATCGACGGTGTGACAATTATAAACGAGCCGTTTGATGCACGTCGCGGCGGATTTTATTTCTATCAGACGCGGTAATCCATGATGCCGTAACGGCATTTGCCATGTTTTTCCCCGACGCGCTGAAAGGCTTAGAAAACGACAGTTATTTTATCATAAAAGGAGGATATTCATGATCGAACCACTCATTCTGCGGAAGGACGCCGCGCAGGCGGCCGCACTGTTTGCACGCACAACCGGCGGTGAAACGGTATACCGTCCGCTCAGTGAAGAAGAATTCTACCAGACATTCATCCGCAGCACCGACACGGTCACAAAAATAAACGTCTGCGAAAAAGAGGGCGACACCGTTTTGGGCTTTGCAAGCGGCTGTATCAATGCAGGAAAAGCAGTCGGCTATATCACGATGATCGTCGTTGACCGCGCACACCGCCGCGACGGCTTGGGCACCCGTCTTCTTGCCGCACTCGAAACAGCGCTTCACAAGGCCGCACCCATTCAGTCGTATGAAATCACGTTCTTTAACCCGGTGAACCTCACCTGGATCGTACCGGGCACACCGGGACACGACCACCCGAACGCACCGGGCATTGACGTGGCGTCGGACGGCTATCTGTTCTTTAAAAACAACGGATATTTGGACACCGTGTATCAAAACTCGTTCTATCAGCCGCTTGCCGGCTTTGCGATCAAGCCGAAAATTCAAGCCCGCATCGACGGCCTGCGCGAACACGACTTGGCGGTCGGCTATTACGACAAGGAGCGTCATTTCGGCATGGAAGAGCTGTTTGACGACCTTGGAAGCGAGCTTTGGAAAACCGAAATTTTAGGAAACATCGCACGCGAGGACGGCGGCGACCCGGTCATCATCGCGCACCATAACGGAAAAGCCGTCGGCTTCACGGGTCCCATTCATGTGCAGGAGAGCGGCCGCGGCTATTTTGCAGGCATCGGCATTCACTCCGACTACCGCGCATACGGGCTTGGCAGCGTGCTGTTTTCTGTGCTGTGCCGCTCGCTAAAAGAGATCGGCGCATCCTACATGACACTGTTTACCGGAGAAACGAATCCGGCACGGTATATCTATCAGTCGGCAGGGTTTAAAATCGTGAAAACCTGGGCGGACATGGAGAAAAAAATCAAATAAGCAAAACGAAAGGGGATTTTTTGAGATGGAAGGAAACAAAAAGGTCATTATGGCTGTGGGCGGTCATATCGGCGACATGGAACTGACAGCAGGCGGCGTGCTTGCGACCATGGCATTAAAAGGCTATAAAATCGTGACGGTGGCGCTGACTGCCGGCGAACGCGGATGCCCGCCGCACATGACTGTGCCCGAATACCGCAAGCAAAAGGTAGAGGAAGCGCGGATTTTTGCCGAAATGCTCGGCGGCGAAAGCGTTGTCTGGGACTATCCGGACTGCGAACTGCCTGTAAACGACGAAACACGCTTTAAGCTGTGCGACGAAATCCGCAAATACAAAGCGGATGTGCTTCTAACCCACTGGAAAGGCTCGATTCACAAAGACCACATTGCGACCCAGCAGCTTGTGTTTGACGCACAGCTTTTGGCAGGACTGCCGTCGGTTGAGCGCGAATATCCCGCACAGTTTGCAAAAGAGCTTTACTACTGCGAAAACTGGGAAGATCCGTACAATTTCGCACGCGACATCTATTTTGAAGTGAGCGACGAAGGCTTTGCACTGTGGGAAAAAGCGATTTCGCACCACTGGTTCACCGTAAACTCGAAAGATTTTAAATACAAGGATTACTACACCCATTTGATGCGCGTACGCGGCATTGAAATGCGCAAAACGTATGCGCAGGCATTTGCCCGCGAGGAGATGGACCGCCGCGTATACCGCACAGAATTTTAACAGGGAGGCATACGATGCAGTTTGATACTGTTCAGTCCCTGTTAGGCGAGGGGATGTATCACCGGGCGTTCCCGGGATACTGTGCCATTATCGGCACGAAAAACGGTGCAGTGTTCACGTCCTACGGCGGCATGCGCCAGATCTTCCCCGAAGAAGAACCGATGACCGCAGACACGCGCTTTGACTTAGCGTCGCTTTCGAAGGTGGTCGGCACCACGATGGCCGCTCTGCGTGCAATCAATCAGGGAAAACTCTCGCTCTATGACACCCTTTCGGACTTTTTCCCTGCATGCTGCGGCAGGGAGAACGTCCCCGTTATCGCACTCATGACGCATACCTCCGGCATTGCGGCGCACCTGCCGCTTTATACGATGCAGATCACCCGCGACGAAGCCGCTGATGCGATTCTGCGTTCAGAGCCTGTTTGTAAATGCGGCGAACAGACCGTATACAGCTGTATGGGATACATCCTGCTCGGCAAAATTCTCGAACAGGTGTATGACATGCCGCTCGACAAGCTTGTCAGGCAGGAAGTGTTCGACCCGCTCGGCATGAAATACGCAAGCTACTGCCCAAACGACTATCTGCCGTTTGCCGCAACCGAGCTTGACCCGATCACAAACCACTACATCTGCGGCGAAGTGCACGACGAAAACGCCCGCTTTTTAAACGGCGTTGCCGGAAACGCCGGTATTTTTGCAACGATGGACGACATGAAAGCGTTTGCGCAGATGCTCGCAAACGGCGGCAAGGGATATCTTTCAAGCCGTGTTTTCGAACTCGCAATCAATGATTTTACGCCGCATTGCACCGAGAGCCGCGGTCTTGGATTTTATCTGTACACCCCGGGCAAGCCGTATCCGGGCGGCGAGTTGTTTTCGCCCGGCAGTTTCGGTCACACCGGCTTTACGGGCACGTCGCTGTTTGTCGACCGCAAAACGGGGTTTTACGGTCTTTTGCTCACAAACCGCGTCCACTACGGCCGCGAAAATCAGAAAATTATTTCGTTCCGCCGCCGGTTTTATAACGCGGTGTGCAGTGCAATGGAGGGAAGCAAATGAAACAAACTGTTTTGTGCGGCATTGACCGCCCCGACCGGATTGCCGCAGTTCTTTCAGGCGCACGGGTGGGACTTATCACCAATCCGACCGGCATTGACCGCCGTTTCCGCGCTACGATTGACCGGCTTACCACGGTGTGCACCTTATGCTGTCTGTTTTCGCCGGAGCACGGTGTGCGCGGAGAAAAACAGGCGGGCGACCATGTCGAATGCTACACGGATGATTCGACCGGTCTGCCGGTATACAGCCTCTACGGCGATTCGCCGCATATTTCCGAAGAAATCCTGTCCGGATTGGACGTGATCGTGTTCGATATTCAGGACGTCGGCGCGCGGTTTTACACGTATTTATACACGCTCTCCTATGCAATGGCGGACTGTGCCGCGGCGAACAAGCGGCTCGTTGTGTTAGACCGCATTAACCCGATCGGACGAAAAATCGAGGGCACCGTGCTCGATCCGGCGTTTCGCTCGTTTGTGGGACGGTTCCCGATTGCGACGCGGTATGGACTTACAATCGGCGAATATGCCCGCTATATCAACGACACCGAGCACATCGGCTGTGACCTGACAGTGATCAGCGCTGAGGGCTGGAACGGCTGTTATTACGACGAAACCGACCTTGCGTGGGTGATGCCGTCGCCGAACCTGCCGACGATTGATTCGTGCCTTTGCTATATCGGCACGTGTTTGGCGGAGGGCACCAATCTTTCCGAGGGACGCGGCACCACAAAGCCGTTCGAGCTCATTGGTGCGCCGTGGCTGTCCGCAAAACGGATTGCCGACGAGTTAAACGAACGGAATCTGCCGGGTGTGCGGCTTCGGAGCTGTTATTTTACACCGACGTTTTCAAAACATGCAGGTGAGCTCTGCCGCGGTGTCGCACTCCACATCACCGACCGTGATACGTTCCGTCCGTTTGAAACGGCCATTCGGCTGTTCGATCTCATCCGCAAAACGCATCCGGACTTTTCGTTTTTGCCGCCGGTCAAAGCGCATAACCCGCCGTTTATCGACCTGCTTTTAGGCACCGATGCTTTCCGGAGCGAATCGTTTGACGCAGACCGGTTTTTATCGGAATGCGCACGCGCATGCGGCGATTATGCAGAAAAAATCCGTCCATATCAAAACACATAAAGATTCACAGTCTGTTTGTTGACCAAAGCATTAAAAATCGGGTAAGATAAGTGTATATCGGAGGGATTTTTCATGGCAATGTTATACTCACTGACCGAAGCAGTCGGCAAAACGCCACTTTTACTGCTTTCAAACTATCAAAAACAAATCGGCGCAGCCGCAGAAATCGCGGCAAAGCTTGAATATTTAAATCCGGCAGGAAGCGTTAAAGACCGTGCGGCGTATTATATGATCAAAGACGCGGAAGCTTCGGGCCGCATCCGTCCGGGTGATACGCTGATTGAACCGACCTCCGGCAACACCGGCATCGGACTTGCAAGCATCGGTGTGCCGCGCGGCTACCGCGTGATTCTCACGATGCCGGAGTCGATGAGCGTCGAGCGCCGGATGCTCCTTGCGGCATACGGTGCAGAGATTGTGCTGACGCCGGCATCCGAGGGCATGCAGGGTGCGGTGGACCGCGCCGATGCTCTCGCAAAGGAGATTCCCGGTGCATGGATTCCGGGACAGTTTTCAAACGAATCGAACGCCCGCGCCCACTATGAAACGACGGCACCCGAAATTTTCTCGGATGCAAACGGAAAGGTGGACATCTTTGTCGCAGGCGTCGGCACCGGCGGCACGATCACCGGATGCGGACGGTTTTTGAAAGAACACTGCCCGGGCGTTAAAATCGTGGCAGTCGAGCCGTTTGATTCGCCGCTTTTAAGCGAACGCCGCGCAGGCCCGCACAAGCTTCAGGGCATCGGTGCAAACTTTGTGCCGTGTCTGCTCGATAAAAAAGCGTTTGACGAGGTCATGACGGTAAAAACCGAGGAAGCGTTCGAAGCGGCAAGGCTTCTGGCAAAAACCGAGGGCGTGCTCGCCGGCATTTCGTCGGGTGCAGCGCTCGCGGCGGCTTCCCGCCTTGCAAAACAGGAGGAAAACCGCGGCAAACGCATTGTCGTACTCCTGCCGGACACGGGTGACCGCTATCTGTCGACCCCGCTGTTTGCAGGCGAAAACGCATAAGCAAAATAAAACAGGACGAAGCGTTTGCTAACGCCATATAAGGCAGTAATTTGAAAACAATATTGAAATACAGCTTATGGGTGTTGCAAAGGCAAAAAGACAGCGTAGAAGGCAGAAATGCTTTTTACGCTGTCTTTCTTTATGTTCAAAAATGAAATCGCACATTCGTCAAACAAGACCTTCCTTGCTACAATGTGAGTGAAGGAGGTAAGCGGATATGCGAAATCAAAAACACTACATAGCGATTGATGAAAGTGAACGGAGAATTATTCTAAATGCTCTTAATGCGCTGCGGAACAATCTGCTGGCAGAAGGCAGATATACGGACGCAGTAGATGATGTTCTAATCAAAGTAGTCAACGCACCTGTCAAGAAATTCAAAATCAGAATCACGGAGGTTTAAGGTTATGAAAAAGACAATATTTGAACAGATGGGTGGCACATACGAACAACAGGGAGATTATCTTATCCCCTGTCTCGCCCTTCCTGCCAAAGACGTAGTGCCGATAGGATTGTGGGGGCAAAGACACCTTCAATACATTAAACAACATAGAAAAATATTTTATACTAATTTGATTACAAGTGGTGATTTATATAGCTATCTTGCTGATATTGACGAGTTAGCAAATAGCATCTATGAAAATATGGTACCGCTATATAAATCGTTATACCAAGTTACTGAAGAACTTAAAAAATCCAATCCTTTTGAATGGGTGCACAGAAACAACGACATTATAGATGTTATTAATGAAATTATATATAATGATGTGATATTCCGATAAACTAGTAAATGGCGAGGTGTTTCACCTTGCCATTTTCGCTTAATAATTAGATTTTCGGAATCATACTCGCGGAATTAGGAGCATTGGCTTGCATATTCCAGATAGCTATTTTCATCTTTTTAATACGCTTACCATCACCAAAATCAAGCAAATCTTCCCTTTTATAAACATTCAAAAGTTTATTTAACGATCCCAAGTCCGCAGATGTCATTAAAAACGCTTCTTCCGGATCGATTAGTTTGCAGTATGCCCACAGTTGTCCTAAATCACGCAGAGTTAAACTTGTCTTTTTTGCTTCAATAAGAAACAGTTTGAACTCATCTGCCTTCTTTACTATGCCGAGAACATCAATTTGAATATCTACACCGATAGCTTCTTCTTGAATGATACCGTACTTTCTAAGAACTCTATCCAATCGTTCGCTGTGTGAGTCAACTACGATTATTTCCTCAGCAGATTTGTATTTATCTTTCAGGTATGCTTTAAGCCATAGCTGCATTGGTGGGTATAAGTCAAATTCTCTCATATCTTTATTCTCCATATCCTAAATCTTTGGCTATTTGCTTCCACGAATCATAGTGTTTGCCTCTTATCTCGGATGGAATAAAGCCATCATTTTCGCTTGGGTGATGTGGTTTGTTTTTATTTCTTTCGCGGCCTTCCCAATAGAATTTGTGAGTTACTTCTTCAGGTTTTTTCCCCTCTGATTCAAGACCATCGATTAATTCGGTTGCAAACTGAGCAAGAGCTTCTCTTTTGTGCAGAACAGCAAATCCTATGGGCAAAAATTCATTCGCCCATATTTTAATTTGATGTTCTTTTTTCCAAAAATCAGGCTTCCCTTCCTTGAATTTAACAAGATTGCCGTCACGCATATTGGGATGAGCCCAATCTATTGCCTGTACAGGAATATTAACATCTTTAAGTAAACGACAAACATCGCTAACCAAATACCAATTATGTGGCACTTCTAAGTAAACACGATGCATATAGTTTTTAAAAAAGTAGTTACTTCTGCGAATGTAACCCGTCACATCAGCAAATCCTTGCAAAAAAGATATCTTCTCATCACGAGTAAAGGAAAAAATTTCTTCATCAATTCTAATATTTTCGTGGGATACCGCATTGCCGATATAACGTAAAATTTCTCGCATCATATATTCGTCATTTCTCTTAGTGAAAGAGATAATAGAATAATTATCCTGCTGAGTAAAGCTCAATCCTGTGCCGATTAGAGGTTCTAATACTGTGCGAATATCGGTTATACTTGCACGTACATATATTCTAACATCGTTATTATTTTCTGTTACCAGTTTTTTATGTGGAATTTCAACAGATATGGTGGTTTCTGATGCATCACGTCTCACTTCTCCATTGCCACAAATCATACCTAAAAGGTAAGACATCTCTAGATTCATACAATCACAATCCTTTTAATTCAAGCCTATTCTATATCCATTGTTGAATAATTCCCGAATAATTCTATTATCATTAAGACGATATAAATACTCGGCCTTATAAACTCTGTTTTTTCCAAATAAGTGTGCTATGTCAGCGGGTGGGGCAATAGGAACATAGAGCCTTAATTCCAGAGCCCATTTGTTAGCATCTTCTTGTAAAACAATTATTCCCTCGCTATATAATGTGATAGCAGGAGTATGAGTTTGATTATAATCGTTGATAAATTTGGCCATTGTTCCCGGTTTTGCTTCTGCTTCTATAAAGAAGTCTCCGCCATTCTGCTTAATATCATTTAAAAAGTCTAAAATTCTTTTTAGCATATGATCCTCCATTACAAATTATATCCCCGATCAAAGTCTGTAAGATTTGCAGGATGTAAGCGTGAGACAATAGCTCGTATGGCTGCAACATTTTGATATTCCCCAAAATGGAAGCCATAATCTCTAACAATTTTCTCTACAAACTTGCCTTTATTGATTCTTCTCACATAACTAGTGTTTCCCTCGCCTAAAAAAGGAAGAAGAACAGAAGGACAATTATTTATATTGTTAAAATAAATACGAAGTTGATGGCTTCTTTTCATCGAATATCCACCTGTCGTTTCACCTTGAGTTATAGGGTAATATTCTTCATCAGGAAATTCTCTTTCGAACATAAACGCTTTTTCTTCTGGAATCTGTGCTTCAATAAGCCCGATTCTTCCAGGGCTACATAAATACCCTAAAATCAAACAAAAGTCTGCGGTGTTAACCTCTATATCGAGAGCCCTGGATCCTAATAATGCCATAACATCTACTCCTTAACAAATATCAAAAGGTATTCATGAACCTTATTGATACGGAATTTGTATGGATATCCAAGCGGCCGCATATTATTGTAATCTGCTTGTCTATCCCAAATAATTAGATCGTCGTAAATGAATCCAATTTTTTGTAATGCTGTAGCTAAATCGCTATGCAAAGGATAAAAATTGCTTTTTTTACGAATATCCATTACATTTACGATACAATAACCACCTTTTTTCAAAACTCTACTAACTGAAGCAAAAAGGTTTGATAATGTATTTATAAATTCACTATAATTTGCAATATTTCCCACATCGTTGGTCTTATCAGAGTAATTTACAGCATTCTTTTGGTCGGCACTTCGTTTCATATTGAGAATATCCCAATACGGTGGGGATGTAACACAAATATCGAAGTGATTTGCAGGAAGTGTTTTTAGCACCTCAAAACTATCACCGTTAATTATCTGAATTTTATCATCTTTGCCCACACGTTGTTTTGCTATATTACAAAAATCCTCAGATAAATCGATTCCTACAGCTTCGCATCCAAGTTTTTGTGCAGCAACAGTTGTGGAACCAATACCATTAAAAGGATCTAATACACGCGAATTTGCTTTTGAAAAAGTGCGTATTAGTTTTTCGCACAACGAAACCGGGTAGGATGCGGGATGCTTAAATTCTTTCTCTTCTTTTGTTTTCGATAAATCTCGCCAAATGCTAAAAGAATTTTGAAGCCACTCCTTGCCGGTGAGATCATTGCATTTTTTAGAGTTATCCATTGGGTATCCACCTTTTTGATTGAATTCTTTTTACTTCACAATCAATATAATCGGATTCTTTTTTGTTAATACCGTATGCTTTGTACACTATCTGATTTAATTCCTCTAAACAGTCGAACCATTCTTGACTCATATAATCATTGCTTTCTAATCTGCTAACTAAACTGAGTATAGAATCAAAATATATTTCTTGTTGATTAGTTGACGGAAGTGGTATTTTTTTTAAGTATTTTGCATCTGTATGCATTGTAAGTTTGGAGTAATTATAACAGTATTTGTACAAGAAAAGATTGCACAAGCGAGAATGAAGTATGCCTAATATGTAACGACACATTTTTTCGTCACCGTCCGTGAATACAGTAACTGTCTGCGTTGCTTCCATATTACCGCCAAAAGCAGCTATTATACCTGCTTCTGCACTATAAATATTTTGAATAAAAACCTTATTACCTGTTGTAGGCACAGTATGATTTTTATACCCAAATTTACGTATTTCTTTTCCTGCTATCGCATCTTTTGACATAGATTTTCCTCTACCAACATAACCATTACATAAATCAGATAAAGTTTGATATGAGGAAGTTAATTTTTTATAAGTCGAATAATCCTCTGAACAGTTAAAGATTAGAATTTCATCTTTGTAAAATGATTGAGGAATACTGCACATAGATACAAAGCGGTTGCTTGACAATTTTTTTAATTTGATTTTATGCTTTCTATCTGCTGCACAATTTTTAACTGTAAGAATAATTTGCTCTCCTCGAACATTCTTGAAATAAGCGCCGATATCAATAATGGATATAATCGTTTTTTCTTCAAGAATAGTTCTTCGCAACAAGCTATATCCAGCTACGTGTAGAAAGTTTTTTGGAATTATGTAAGATACAATACCATCGGTTTTTACAATCTCAAAAGCTCGAATTAATGCTGCCACAAACAGATTGTTGCCAAAATCAGATACTCTACGTCTGAAAAGATAATCACAGTTTAATTCAATATCACCCAACAAAGGAACATAAGGGGGATTACCTATAACAACATCCGGTTGATCAGATAATTCAAATTCACTCAATAGAGTAGAAGCCGTTCTGCCAATGGAGTCGCAAGCAGCAAAAGAAACATTGTTAATGTTATTTAAGCAAAACTTGATAGCATTTTTATCTTGATCTGCACCAAAAAGGTTAACAAATCCATGCTTTTTTGCGGCATAAAGAAATACTCCTGAACCACAGCAAGGATCCATGATCACTGTATCTTTCGGAAGTTTTAGTTCCATTAACATTTTTTCAGCAAGTGGTAAGTCTGTATAAAAAACTCCATTGTCTTTTTTATAGCTGTTTTCAAGAGAGCTTTCATATACATTAGAAGCATCTATGTAAGCGTTTTGAGCAAGACTCATAGCAAGCTCTCCTTTCTATTCTTTTTCAATAATATCCATAATGTCTCCAATATTACAATCCAAGACACCACACAGTTTCATCATTACTTCCATTGATACAGGCTGATTTTTGCTTAGTTTTGATAAAGTTGTAGAACCAATACCTGCGGCTTCTTTCAATTGCATTTTTTTCATATTCTTATCAATGAGAAGTTTCCACAGTTTATTATACGAAACAGCCATAACGAATAACCTCGCTTTCAGATATAACCATTTTAATTATAACATGGAACTCGATAGGTTGCAATAATTTTGCGATATAAAAGAAAAAAATTCCCGCCTATCGGTTGTTTGAGATTGATTAACTTGGGTATTTGTGATACAATTTTAACCACGAGGTAGATTGCATGTTGAATATTATTGATTTTAAACTATATAAAGCTATATTTGTGTCAGAAGGAAAAAGCAGGTTTATTTGCAAAATTTCATATAATGATGAAATCCTTGAGTGTTATGTTCCAATTACGTGTAAACTCAGTAGTTTAATATCGCTTGATGATAAAGAAATTTTGATAAGAGAAACGACCAAAGCAGCCAAACGAATTAAATATACTTTATTTGCGATACGAAACGACAAAGATTATTTGATTGTTGATACAGGATTTGCCAATCACATTATTAAAGCAATCTTAACTGGAAACAAAAATAAAGGTTTATTTTATCCTGAGCAAGTTATTGAGAATTATAAATGCGATTTTTACTCAAAGACATCTAAAACGTTGGTTGAGGTAAAGAGTGTAATTACAGCAGAGCAAGTGTTGCTGATACCAAATATGAAAACTCAAAGGGCGATCAAACAGCTACAATGTATTTGCTCATTATTATCCCAAGGATATAATGCTGAATATTTTATAGTGGCGTTTGCACCTCAAATTGAGAAAATAGAAATTGATACAACAGAAAGAGTCGGCCAATTATTAGCTGAGTTTTCAAGATTGGGCGGTAAAATAACTTGCATAAAGATTTCACTCGACGAGTCATATAAAATTCACATTAACAAATTGATATATTCATTTAAATAAAATTCTCGTTTTATTACAAAAATCTTGACAAACACTTGTTCTATAAGGTATAATAAAATACTCTCAAAAGAGAGCTACAACTGAATAGCATTCTTCACATTAGAGTGAGAGAGACGGCTTTCAGCCGGACAATGCCTGCGGTATGCTAAGAGAAAATACCGCCGCTTCTGAATTGCCTTGAACTGTCGGCAATCAGAAAAGCGTAAAGGACAGTTTCGACTTTGAATTTCAAAGCCGGTTACATGAATGTGAAGCCACCACCGCAAGGGATAGGTCTATCCTTTTGCGGGAAGTCGGTACGCATTTGTGTGCCGGCTTTTTTTGTTACCTGAAAGCCGGTTACAACAGAATGACCGGCTGGATGGGATATGACCGTGCGATGATCTCCCTTTGATAGGAGCGAGCACAGCAACGCTGCGGTGAGACTCCGGGGCAGGGAGAGAAAAACGACATTCAGGCAGACCGGCAAAACGCCACGGGAAAAAGACAGCGTAGATGTCGTATACCGTAACAAGCAGGGAAACTGTATTGACAGTTTCCGCTTTCATCGGCAGCAAGTGCCGATTTCACTTTAGTGGCTGCCGCCCCTAATACCCCGAATTCAAAGAAAGGATTGATGTTGTATGAATGAAATAAAGAACAAAAACCTGTTTATCCGTGTGAGCGAAAAAGAAAAAAATCTGATTGAGCGCAACGCTGATAGGTGCGGTCTGACCGTATCGGAATATCTTAGGCAGCGAGCTTTGGGATATATGCCGAGAGCTGTTTTACCCGAAGTGTTCTTCTCCTTCAGCGATAAATTGGACGCACTCTGTGTGGTATGCGAAGGCAAAATTTCAGCGGACACGGAAGAAAAAATTATCGCTTTGATTGATGAGATAACCGTCGAACTTATCTTACCGCAAAAGGAAAGGTTGGTGGTATGATGTGGCAACTACGGGATTCTGGCCTGTGAAAAGCAGGCTGAAGGAAGTGATAGACTATGCGGAAAATCCCGATAAAACCATCGACAAAAGGTATGTGGACAGCGATCTCTACGTCGCCTTGCAGTATGTTTCCAATGATAAAAAGACCGATGCGTGTATGTATGTCAGCGGTATCAACTGCAATGCAAAAAGAGCCTATGAGCGTATGACGGCAACAAAAAAGCGCTTCGGCAAAACAGGCGGCAATGTGGCGTATCACGGGTATCAGAGCTTTCAGACCGGCGAAGTAACTCCCGAAGAAGCGCATAAAATCGGCTTGGAAACCGCAAGGCGTATGTGGGGCAAGGAATATGAAATTGTTGTTACCACCCACCTCAATACCGATAATCTCCATAACCATTTTGTGATAAACTCCGTATCCTTTAAGACCGGCAGAAAGTTCGAAAACCATATCTCCGACCATCACAGGCTCCGTGAAATCTCTGACGCCGTATGTCTGGAATACGGAAAAAGCGTCCTAAAAGAAGCCGAGTTTTACGGCGGGAAGAAAAAGGAATACTGGCTGAAGCAGAGCGTCGGTATGTCGCACAGAGAGCTTTTGAAAGCGGATATTGACGCTGCGCTTGCCCAGTCCACCAATTTCAAAGCCTTTGAGATACGCCTCAAAGATATGGGCTATGAGATACGGCGTGACGGGCGCTTCGCCCACTATTCCGTCAAAGCGCCAAGCTGGCAGAGGGCGGTGCGCTTGGAGCGACTGGGCAAGGAATACACCCCTGCCGCCATCCGTGAACGGCTGCTTGGCAATCAGCGGTATATCGGCTATGTGCCTTTTCACAAGCCAAAATATACATCGCTGCTTCTGCTTGAGATTGAATACCGCAAAATGAAAAAGATGGACGGTATACAGATATTGTTTGAACTGATTATCGAGTTATGCAAGCTGATTACAGGCAACAATATCGCTCCCGCCTCTCCCCGTCCGCTTTCGCCCGAAATGCGGCGGGAGGTTGTCAAACTGGATAAAACCCTTGAAGAATACAGATTCCTGTGTGAGAAGCAGATGGATTCTCCGCAGGAGCTTGTTACTTTTATCAGCGAAACACGGGTGCAAATCTCCGCTTTGGAAAAGGAGCGGCAAGCGGTATATAACCGCAACCGCCATAAGAAAAGCGAAACGCTGAACGCCGAAGCGAGGGATATTACCGCAAAAATCAAGCCTTTGCGGAAGGAACTGTCTACCGCAAGGGCGATTCTCGAAAAGATACCGAGATTTGAAAAACTGCTGGAAACCGAACGGCAGATGGAAACTGCCATAGCAATAAAACACAAAGAAAGAAGGTATGAACGATGACAAATACAAGCAGCCCGCCGAAGAAAAGGGCGGCAAACATCAGAACAGATAAGCTCCGCACCTTTGAGGGACATCCCTTTCAGGTGCTGGACGATGAAGATATGAACAGTCTTACAGAAAGCATTAAGGCGCAGGGTATTATTTCTCCGCTGATCGTCCGCCCGATTGAAAATACGGACGAATATGAAGTGGTCAGCGGACACCGCAGGCTGCACGCCGCCGTAAAAGCAGGACTGACGGAAGTGCCTGCTTTGATCTATCCCCTTGACCGAAACGAAGCGATAATTGCGGTGGTGGACAGCAATCTCCACCGTGAACGGATGCTTCCAAGCGAAAAGGCGTTTGCCTACAAAATGAAAATGGAGGCAATGAAAGCGCAGGGCAAGCGGACGGATTTAACTTTGTCGCAGCTTGCGACAAAGTCGGACACCGCCGCTGAAATCGGCAAAGCACGGAATGAAAGCCGGGACCAAGTGTTCCGGTATATCCGCTTAACCCACCTCGTTCCCGAACTGCTCCAAAAGGTAGACGAGGGTGTGATTGCCCTCAGCCCCGCCGTTGAGCTTTCCTATCTGTCCGAAGAACAGCAGAACATCCTGCTGGACGCTATAAGCCTGAACGACTGCACCCCTTCCCACGCACAGAGCATCCGTATGAAAAAGGCGGCGCAACAGGGTACGCTTTCCTCGGACAGCATCTATGAGATTATGGCGGAGGAAAAAGCCAATCAGGCCGAGCGTATCAGCTTTAAGGTGCAGGATTTGAAGGCGTTTTTCCCAAAGAACTACACGCAGAAGCAGATGACCGATACCATTCTGAAACTGCTGTATGAACATCAGCGTCGGCTTGAACGCAAGCGAAACAGCCGTGATGAAAGGTAAGGTGGCAGTATGAAGAAAACGGAGATTTACCCGAATAACGAAGTTATATATGCTCTGCCGCCTGAGCCGATCGACGAAACCGAGCCGGTTTGTCTTGTGGATTATATGCTGCCTCAAAACGGAGAACGCAGTCTGGATTACAGCAGGATGCGCCGCTTCGGGGAGGACGATTTCAAGCTGAAGATTGGCGGGACAACCTACGAAATCTCCACGCATTTTAATCCCAAAGGCAGGCAATGCGTAATGGAGCAATTCAAGGAACTGATTCTGTCCGAAAAGCTGATTTAACCATCGCACAATAGAAAAAGGCAATAGGGTATAGTAGGATGAATATGCCTTTGCTATGCCCTGTTGCCGGAAAGGAGAAAATGAACGATGACAACAGAAACGAAACCAAACGGGCAGGCAGATGAAAAAATCACGGCGCTTTACTGTAGGCTTTCCGTGGACGATGACAACAAGGACGAGGAATCAAACTCCATCACGAATCAAAAGCAGATTTTGCAGGACTTCGCCCGAAAAGAGGGATACACCAACACCATGTTTTTCGTGGATGACGGCGTATCGGGCACCACTTTCCAAAGACCGAATTTTATGCGTATGGAGCGTATGGCGGAGAACGGAGAAATCGGCACCATTATTGTGAAAGACCTATCCCGTTTCGGGCGTGAACAGGTGGAAATGGGAAGATTGACGCAGGTGGTGTATCCGTCGCTGGGTATCCGCTTTATCGCCATACAGGAGCGAGTAGATACTTTGACTGGCGATGGCGTGGAGATGATGCCGTTCCACAATATTTTCAACGAGTGGTATGCGGCGCAGACCTCCAAGAAAATCCGTGCGATATGGCAGTCAAAAGCAGATAACGGCAAACGGGTATCTTCTTCTGTTCCGTTTGGGTACAGGAAAGACCCGAATGATAAGGAGAAATGGCTGATTGACGAGCCCGCCGCCGAAGTGGTACGCAAAATCTATGCGCTTTGCCTTGCAGGGCGTGGCCCGTCGCAGATTGCGAGGCAGTTGGAGAAAGAACAAATCCTTGTTCCCTCTGCTTACTATGAATCTATCGGCAGAAGTCACGCACAGAAAGTACCGGCTAATCCGTACTGTTGGGACCAGAAAACCGTTGTCGGTATTCTTGAAAACAGGCAGTACACCGGCTGTGCGGTGAATTTCAAGACCACCACCGTCAGCTACAAGGTGCATAAAACCATTTACAAACCGGCGGAGGAACATCAGGTTATCCCGAATATGCAGGAGCCGATTATCTCGGAGGAACAATGGCTGAGGGTGCAGGAGCTTCGCAAACACCGCCGCAGACCGACCGCCACAGGCAGAGCAAGTCTGTTTTCGGGATTGGTGTACTGCCCCGACTGCGGCGCAAAGCTGCATTTCTGCGCCGCAAAGAGCCTGAAACGCAATCAGGAATTTTGGCGGTGTTCCAACTACAAGGACGGCAGAGGGACTTGCAAAATCCACTATATCCGGGATGTTGTGCTGGAAAAGATTGTGTTTGAAGCCATCAGCGGTTTATCGGAGTTTGTGAAGTGCCACGAAACAGTATTTCTGTATATGCTGGCGAAGAAAACAAACGCCATGCGGCAGAAGGAACACAAAAGGCTGGAGCAGACGGTGGAACAGGGCACAAAGAGAATTGCCGAAATCGACAGGCTGATTGAAAAGGTGTTCGAGCAGAACGCAAGCGGCATACTTTCTGATGAACGCTTTTCCAAAATGCTTCAAAACTACGAAAAAGAGCAGAAAGCTCTGATGCGGGAGGTTTCCGACAGTCAAAAGACCTTGCAGGAAGCGAAGCAGAAGGTTACGGATTTAAGGCTGCTGCTCCGAACGCTTCGTGAACTTACGGATATTGCAAAGCTTACCCCGGCACTTGTAAACTCTCTGATTGAGCGCATTGAAGTCCACAACAACGACAAGTCAAGCGGCCACTGTTATGTGAAGGTGGATATTTACTTCACGGCGGCGGGAATGATAGACATTCCCACCGAGCAGGAAATCCTTGCTATGATGCAGGAAATACGGGAAAACCCACAGGACTTCCGCTTTGTAGCATAACAAAAAGGTACGGCGTAACCCATTTTTCTGAGTTACACCGTACCCCTTACATAAATACTTCCTTATCTGGCGTTGGCATTTGCTTCGTCCTGTTTTTTCTTACTGATTTTTGCCGCCCGGGCCGTATTGATGTTTGTTTCCCTGTCCGTCCTGGTTTGCACCCTGCTGCGCACTGCCGTTTCCATTCTGCTGTCCGCTTTGTGTGTCCTGCTGCTCCTCGTCGAGCAGATTTTTGATTTCCCGCATCGTCATCCCTTTGACTTGCTCAGGTGTGATCGTTTGATCGTATGCAAGCACCTCAAGATACATCCGGTATTTTCCGTACGACAGCCCGAATGTATGTGCGTCCGCTACATCGCTTTCGTTCACTTTGCAGCATTCGATATTTTCCTTGTTCTGCGTATACTGCGAAACAGCTGCATAAACCTCGTCGCTCTGTGCTTCATTCTCCGAAATGACTGCAATCGACAAAAACTCATCCTCTTTCAGATACTGCTGCATCGATTCACTCTGCACAACCGTCTTGACTGCCTCGTTATAATCCTTATGCAGCAAAGACACCGACTGTGCGAGCGCTTCGCCGTCCTCATTATACGCATTCGTACCGATCACCTTGCCGAACCGGTTGATTTGCAGCTCGATGGAGGGATTGATATCCATGCTGATGACCAAAGAAGGTGTAAAATAAAGCGCATATCCTGCCGTGGCAGCACACAAAAGCAGGCATGCATATGCAGCAACTGCCCATTTGTTAAACAAAACGCGCCGATACGGTTTTTGCTTTTTCGCAAGCGTATCTGACACAAACTGCATCGTACGCGCTTTCATGGCGTCGTTTGCATGGACCGATTCAAATGCCGCCTTGATTTCATTTTGCATCCTGCTCACCTCCAAGCGCCTGTCTAAGCATCTGCTTTGCACGCTGCATCCATGTGTAAATCGTATTCACGTTTTTGCCAAGAATCGTGCCGATCTGCGGGGCAGTGTATCCCTCATAATAATGCAGATAGATTGTACGGCGGTATTTTTCCGGCAGTTTTAACACCGCCTCCAATACCTCCATGTTCTGCACTGCGGGATTGTTGTCCTGCATCTCTTTTAATGCATCCATGGAAACCGTGTGCGTGCGGAAAAAGCTCTTGTGCACGTCTTTGCAGGCATTGATTGTCACGCGAATGAGCCATGCTTTTTCGTGCGCCTCGTTTTCGAAGGCAATCCGGCTGAGCGCATATTTTAAAAACACCGTCTGGAACACATCCTCGGTGTCGGCGTCGTTTTTGAGATGAATCAGGCAAATTCGTTTGATCATATCGGCATATTGCCCGATTGCACGATTCACTTCATCCTCACTGCGCATTCAATCAACCTGCCTGTTCTCACTGATTTCGCCTGAATCGGTTTTGGCTGCGGTTTTGTGCCGGTGTGTCCGCCCGGTTGTCGCAGACACCGTCGCCGTTTTCATCCGTAAAATTTGCGCCTGTGCCGGCTGTTCCACGGTTATCGCAGACGCCGTCGCCGTTTTCGTCCGCAAAGTTTGCGCCTGCGCCGGAATTCGGTGCTGCCCATACCGCTGCCGTACAGCACACGGCTGCCAGCGCCGCAATCAATGTGCCAATGATTATTTTCTTCATCATAAATTCTTCCAACCATCTGTGTTTTGAGTTTCCTCAATCACAATACGATTGAAATCATACAATCCATTCATGCATGAAAAAATTTTTTTAAAAATATTTTCCCGATTCGCCGACACTTATTTTTTGCCGAAATATTTGCGGTCAAGGCTCCGGTACTGGATTGCCTCGGCAACATGGCGGGTATTTATCACCTCGTCGCCGGACAGATCGGCAATCGTACGCGACACTTTTAAAATCCGGTCATATGCACGCGCGGAAAGCGAGAGCTTATCAAACGCCTTTTGAATCATCGCTTTTGCATCATCGGTCATGCGGCAGTCGGTTTGCAGTCTTGCCGGCGGAATTTTTGCATTTGATAAAATATTCGTTCCGCGAAACCGCTCGTGCTGAACGGCACGCGCCTTGTCCACGCGCGCTTTGATCGCCGCACTCGACTCCGCCGGTGTGTTCGACGAAATCTCCCCAAACGACACCGGAAGCACGTCAATATGCAAGTCAAGCCGGTCTAAAAGCGGCCCCGAGATGCGCGAAAGATACTGTTCGACACGCTTCGGCGTACAGGTGCACTGCTTTGTGGGATGGCCGTAATAGCCGCAGGGACACGGATTCATCGCGGCAATCACCATCATCGAGCACGGATAGGTGAGTGTGCCTGACACGCGCGAAATCGTAACACAGCCGTCCTCAACCGGCTGGCGGAGCACCTCCATGGCGGCGCGCGAAAACTCGGGCAGTTCGTCCAAAAATAAAACGCCGTTGTGTGCAAGCGAAATTTCACCCGGACGCACAATCGAGCCGCCGCCCGAAAGTCCCGGTGCGGAAATCGTATGATGCGGCGAGCGGAACGGCCGCGCTGTAATGAGCGGTGCATCGCGGTCAATGAGTCCCGCCACCGAATGAATCATTGTCGTTTCGATCGATTCTTCAAACGTCATGTCAGGTAAAATCGAGCCGATACGCTTTGCGAGCATGCTTTTTCCCGCACCGGGTGCGCCGATCATCAAAGCATTATGACCGCCTGCCGCCGCAATCTCGAGCGCACGCCTTGCACCCTGCTGGCCTTTGACTTCACAGAAGTCCGGCACAAACGGCACGGGCTGATTCTTGGGTGACACATATGCCGTCGGGGACAGTGACGTTTTATCTTCAAAAAAGGCGAGCAATGTTTTTACATGCGGCACGCCGTAGACGGTAATACCCGGTACAACAGCGGCTTCCTTTGCGTTTTCTTCGGGAACAAACACCGCCTTGCATCCCGCGCCGCGCGCACTCAGCACCATCGGCAAAACACCCACAACCGGACGCAGCGCACCCGACAGCGAAAGCTCGCCGACAAACATGCATTTCGATAAATTTAAAGCAAGCTGTCCGCTCGATAAAAGAAGCGACAGAAAAATCGGCAGATCATACACAGGTCCCGCTTTTTTTAAGTCGGCAGGCGCCAAGTTGACCGTAATTTTTGCCGCCGGCAGGGTATAGCCGCAGTTTTTGAGTGCCGCACACACACGGTCGCGGCTTTCCCGCACAGCGGTATCCGGCAGTCCGACAATATCAAACCGCGGCAGCCCCGGCGCAAAATCGGTTTCCACCTCCACAAGATAGCCCGCCAATCCGAAAAGTCCCGCACTTTTTACACTGTTCATGCAAACGTCCCCTCGTTTTCCCCGTTTCTTTTGAGTATACTCGATTTTTAAAAAAGAAACAACATTTTCCTTTGGCGTTTTTGTTTTTAAAAAAAATAACCAAAAAAACGCATTGAAGTTTATGCATAATTTTCGTTCCGAAAACGGGTTTTCCTCTTTACTTTTTCATTTGTTCGGCTATAATGACACTGACATTTTCTTTTTTTACAATCGTTATACCAGACAAAAGAAACGAGGGGATTTTATGTTTCAGCTTCGATGGGTCTGGGCGCGCATGGAAGGCTATCACGGGCGCTATATCTTTGCGCTGTTCGGCTCGGTGCTGATTGCAGCGTCACAGCTTATGGGCTCTCTCATTACCGCACAGATCATGGACACGGTCTTTAACCCGATTCAATCGGGCACGCCGGTCACAGAGCAGCTTGTTAAGACGCTCATTTTCTGGCTCATTTTACTTGTGGGCTTTACGCTTTTGCGTACGTCATTTACATACGGCGTCGTCATGACCTATGAGCACTGCTCCCAGCAGCTGACATATCGTCTGCGCCGCGATCTTTACAAAAACATGCAGGAGCAGGATATGCGGTTTTACAGCAAAAACCGCACCGGCGACTTAATGACACGCTTGACCGGCGATATGGACATGATCCGTCACACGGTCTGCTGGGTCATCCGCCAGCTTTTAGAGTGCATCGTGCTCTTTTTGACAACGACAATCTGCTTTTTGATTGCCGACTGGCTGTTTGCATTGACGCTGTTGGCGGTCACACCGTTTATTTTCCTCATCACAAAACGCTTTGCAAAGCGCATCGGCCCGATGTACGTCGATCTGCGTGAACGGCTTTCGCAAATGAACACCGGCGCACAGGAAAACATCTCCGGCAACCGTGTCGTCAAAGCGTTTGCACGCGAAGATTACGAAAACGAACAGTTTGACCAAAAAAACGAAGCGTTTAAAAAAGCAAATCTTGCCGCAACGATGACTTGGCTTCGCTACAGCCCGATCTTAGATGCGCTGTCGCAGTCGCTTGCCGTTTCCGTGCTGCTGGTGGGCGGTATTTTCCTGATTACCGGCCGCATTTCCATCGGTACCTTTACGCTGTTTAACTCGCTTTCCTGGACGCTCACAAACCCGATGCGCATGCTCGGCATGCACATCAACGACCTGCAGCGTTTCTTTGCGAGCGCAAGCAAAATCATTGAGCTTTATTATGCCCGTTCGACGATCATCACCCGTACGGATGCCACACCGGTTTTAGGCCGCGTAAAAGGCAAAGTAACCTTCTCCCACGCCGGCTTAAAGTTAGACGGCACACAGGTGCTTTCGGACATTGATTTGACCATCAATCCGGGCGAAACGGTTGCCATCATGGGACCGACCGGCTCGGGCAAAACATCGCTTATTAACTTAATCCCGCGGTTTTTTGACGCCACCGAAGGCAAAGTCCTTGTAGACGACACACCGGTCGGCATGATGCCGCTTCACGACCTGCGCAGAAGCATCGGCATTGCAACACAGGATGTCTTCTTGTTCTCCGACACCGTGGACGGCAACATTGCGTACGGTGATTCGACGCTTTCGGAGGAGGAAGTCAAACGATATGCAAAAATGGCATCCGTTGATTTTGCCGAAAAGCTCACCGACGGCTTTGATACGCTGATCGGCGAACGCGGCACCGGTCTTTCGGGCGGTCAGAAACAGCGTATTGCACTCGCGCGTGCGCTCGCGGTGCGTCCGTCGATCCTCATTCTCGACGATACCACCTCGGCAGTCGATCTGGAAACCGAAAAAGAAATCCAAAACGCACTCGATTCGCTCGATTTCCCCTGCACAAAGATTTTCATTGCACAGCGTATTTCCACCACCAAACGAGCGGACAAAATCGTCATTTTGGACGGCGGCCGCATTGTGCAGTACGGCACACACGACGAATTAAAGGAGCAGCCCGGCTATTACCGCGAAGTATACCTGCTCCAAAACGGCATGACGGAATAAAGGGGGAATCATCATGGCAAGAAACCGATTTGACGTCGACGAAACACTCGAAACCCCATTTAACGTAAAACATTTACTGCGTGCCGGCGTGTATGTCAAACGCCACAGCAAAAAAATGATCCTGTCGCTTGTTTACTCTGCGATTTCGGCGGTCTGCGCGCTTGTGGGCCCGCTGCTTATAAGCACGGCGATCGATGTAGCTGTCCCGAACAAGGACTATATGCTGCTTGTCTGGCTCGCTGTCGCAATGGCGATTTCGATTGCACTCAGTATTCTGTTCGGCTGGATTCGCTCGAAATACATGACAATCGTCGGCCAGGAAATCATCTATGATATCCGCAAGGATTTGTTTGCACACTTACAAAAGCTGCCGTTTCAGTTTTACGACGACCGTCCGCACGGCAAGATTCTGACCCGTGTCATCAACTACGTCAACAACGTGTCGGACGCGCTCTCAAACGGCATCATCAACTTCATCTTAGAAACGTTCAACCTCATTCTGATTGCTGTGTTCATGCTTTTATGCGATGTGCGGTTAAGCCTCATCGTCATGGCAGGCATTCCGGTATTCGTGGTGGTCGTGTTCTTCTTAAAACCGGCACAGCGCCGTGCTTGGCAGGATGTGTCGAACAAAGGCTCGAACTTAAACGCCTACCTGCACGAGAGTTTGGACGGTGCAAAAATCACACAGGCATTTGTCCGCGAGGATGAAAACGCCGAAATCTACGACAAATTAAACCGCAAATACGTCAAAAGCTGGATGAAAGCGCAGTTTACCTCAAACCTTGTATGGTATTCGGTCGACAACATCTCGACCATCGTCATTGCGGCGATGTACCTGATCGGCTTGTTTATGTTAGGTCCTGCCGTGAAAATCGGTACGCTCATTGCAATTTCCTCGTATGCATGGCGGTTCTGGCAGCCGATTTTACAGCTTTCGAACCTGTATAACACGTTTATCAACGCCGTCGCATACCTCGAGCGTATTTTCGAGATGATCGACGAGCCGGTCACCATCGACGATGCGCCGGATGCCGGCGCGCTCCCGCCGATTGAGGGACGAGTCGACTTTAACGACGTAACCTTCTCATATGACGGCGAGATCAATATTCTAGAGCACATGGATCTGCATGTGCGTGCAGGCGAGTCGATTGCACTCGTCGGCCCGACCGGCGCCGGCAAAACAACGGTAGTCAACCTCATTTCGCGGTTTTATAACGTCACCGGCGGCGCTGTAACGCTCGACGGCCACGATGTGTCGCGTGTAACGCTCCATTCGCTCCGGTCGCAGATGGGCATCATGCTCCAGGACAGCTTCATTTTCTCGGGCACGATTCTCGACAACATCCGCTACGGCCGGCTTGACGCAACCGACGAAGAAGTCATCGCGGCGGCAAAAACGGTTCGTGCGCACGACTTCATCATGGCGATGGAAAAAGGCTACCACACCGAAGTCAACGAGCGCGGCTCGCGGCTTTCGCAGGGACAAAAACAGCTGATTGCGTTTGCACGCACACTGCTTTCGAATCCGCGGATTCTGATTCTCGACGAGGCAACCTCCTCGATCGACGCACAGACCGAGCGGCTGTTGCAGGAGGGCTTGAATGCGCTCTTAAAAGGACGGACGTCGTTCATTATCGCGCACCGGTTGTCCACGATCAAAAACTGCGACCGTATTTTGTATATCAGCAACAAGGGCATTGCCGAGAGCGGCAGTCACGACGAGCTGATGGCAAAGAAAGGACTTTATTATCATCTGTACACCGCACAGATCGAAGGATAACAAAAAAGAGGACTGAAATTTCAGTCCTCTTTTTTTCTTGGATACGGCTGTTTTTCGTCGGTCAGTCCCGCAAGATAGTCCATGCTCGTTTCGAGTGCGACTGCAAGTTTTCGGCATTGCTCGAATGTCAGATACCGTCTGCCGGTTTCGATTTTTGAATAGTCGCTTTGGTCAATACCGGTCATCATCTGGATTTTTAACTGCGTATATCCCTTTTCTTTGCGCAGTGCGCGGATTCGGTTCATATTGCTTCACCCATTTTAGAGTATGGCAAATTCCCCTATTGAAATTAGGGTGAAATTGACCTATTATATATTTGAGGTGATTCTTATGGCTTCCTTTTGTCTGGAATGTTGGAATAAAATAAACAACAGAAACGACCCGCCACGCAAATATATTATTTCAAAATCATTGGATTTATGCGAAGGATGTGGTGAATGGAAACACGTTCTTGTGATGGAGCGAAAATATTATTATTTACGCAAATTTCGATTCATTATTATTCCTGTGTATATTATATGGCGAATTATATTTTTACTCTTAAAACTCATATCATGGCCTTTTAGAAAAATATTTTCAAAGTACCGCAACAAACAGTCTGTTTGTTCTGAAACCACTTCAAAAAAGTAGCGCAATAATTGCGAAAAATTCATCTTCATTTCCTCTTTACTTTTTAAAATCCCGCCCGTATAATAAAGGCAGAGATTGTGTGAAAATCACACCGATTTTTTGGAGGAAGAAGACCAATGCTTACTTTAAAACTTGATGCCTCATCATCCCAATATGCACCGCAGATTGAATTGCTTTCCGCAATCGTTCCGGTGCGCCTTGCAGACGACGGGCTGACCCTTTCGTGCGAAGCCGGAAATGATGGCATGACTGTTATGAAACAAGACGGACACGCGCACATCGTGTTCGAAAAACCGTGCGAATTTTTCCGCGGTATTTTAACTCTCATGGAGCATGAAGCAGACGACACCGTTTCGCTCCATGAAAAAGCTCAGTTTGCGTTTAACGGCCACATGATCGACAACTCCCGCAACGCTGTGTTAAATATGAAAACAGCCAAAGAAGTCATCATGTACTCCGCACTCATGGGACTCGACAACATCCTGCTTTATAACGAAGAGACATTCGAAGTGCCGGAGCATCCGTATTTCGGCTATATGCGCATGGGCTACACGAAAAAAGACGTCCGCGAATTAAATGATTTTGCAAAACAGTTCGGCGTGACAATCGTTCCGTGCATTCAGACACTTGCACATTTAGCACAGACACTCCGCTGGGCATGCCACCGCGACATCTGCGACGCAGGCGACACATTGCTCGTGGAGGAGGAGAAAACATACACGCTCATTGAAGACGTCATCCGTTCGTGGCACGACTGCGTCGACACCGCTGTGTTCCACATCGGCATGGACGAGGCATATTACTTAGGCCGCGGCCAGTACTTGAACAAACACGGCTACAAACCGCATTTCGAGCTGATGTGCAACCATCTGCGCCGTGTGCTCGACATCTGCAAAAAATACGATTTAAAACCGATGATCTGGAGCGACATGTTCTTTAACCTCATGTTCGGCGGCCTGTACGCAGACGGCGAGCTCGACCAGAACCTGCTCGACCTCGTGCCGAAAGACGTCACCCTGGTTTACTGGGACTACTACTCGACCTCGTATGATCTGTATGACAAACGCATTAAGAGCCATTTACAATTCGACAACAAGATCGCATTTGCAGGCGGCGCTTGGAAATGGAGCAGTATCGTTCCGTCGACCGATCACAGCATGAACGTCACAAAACTCGCCCTCGACGCGTGCCGCGCAAACGGCATCGACACCGTATTTGCAACCGAGTGGGGAGATAACGGCGGCGAGGCTTCGATCTATTCGATTCTGCCGGTGCTTTCGCTGTTCGCAGAGGAAAGCTACGGCACAGACGATGTCGACGCACGCGTGAACAATGCCGTTTTGGCAATGACCGGCTATACCACCGAGGAGTTCTTAAAAATGTGCGACATCAACCGCACCACCAAAGTGGAACCGATCGTACCGCACACAAACCCGGGCAAATACCTGTTCTTCCAGGATGTGCTCATGGGACTGTTCGACTGCCATGTAAACGAAACGTTCCCGGCACACTTTGCGCAGTGTGAGCGCACGCTCGCCGCATTGGCTTCGCGCGATCTGCCGGTTTCGTATGTGTTCGATACCCTCGCAAAACTCGCGCATGTGCTCGAAGTCAAATGCGACATCGGCATCCGCTTAAAAGCCGCATATGACAAGAATGACCGTGAAGCACTTGCAAAAATGGCAAACGAGGAATTTGACGAGCTTCTTTGCCGCATTGAATCGTTCTATCACGCATTCCGCACCCAGTGGTACAACGAGAACCGTCCGGGCGGCTTCGATGTGCAGGACCTCCGCATCGGCGGCTTAAAACAGCGCATTGTCACGGCAAAAGACACGGTAAACGCATATCTTGCAGGCGATATCGACCGCATCGAGGAATTAGAAATCGAGCGTCTGCCGTTCGACTGCCGCACCCCGGGTGAGGACAAGGATGTAAACGTCGACTGCAACTTCTGGAACTACATCTCGACGCCAAACGTCAACACCCAGTATTAAAAAAATTAAAAATTACAAACCGGCGAATTCCGCCGGTTTGTGTTGCCGCCCGTGTGCGGACACATATTGAAAAAAAGGAGCATTTCTCATGAAACAGGAACTGCATGAACTGTACTTACAAAAAGCAAAAGAGCTCGTTTCCAAGATGACAATCGAGGAAAAAACCTCTCAGCTCTGCTCGGAAGCACCGGCAATCGAGCGGCTGGGCATTCCGGCATATCACTGGTGGAACGAAGGTCTGCACGGCGTGGCACGTGCCGGCATCGCAACCATTTTCCCGCAGTCGATCGCACTCGCCGCAACCTTTTCGCGCGAGGCACTGCGTGACTGCGGCCGCATCACCGCACTCGAGGGCCGCATCAAATACAATGCCGCAGCTGCAAAAGGCGACCGCTCCATTTACAAAGGTCTGACCTTCTGGAGCCCGAACATCAACATCTACCGCGATCCGCGCTGGGGCAGAGGACAGGAAACCTACGGCGAAGATCCGGTACTCACCAGTGTGTGCGGCGAGGAATACATTAAATCGCTGCAGGAGGGCGATGACGACCGCTATCTGCATGCGGCAGCTTGTGCAAAACACTTTGCTGTACACAGCGGACCGGAGGGCGGCCGCCACGGATTCGACAGTGTTGTCAATGACTTTGATTTAAACGACACCTATCTCCCGGCATTCAAATGGTGCGTCGAGGAAGCCGACGTCCAGTCGGTCATGGGTGCATATAACATGATCAACGGCATTCCGTCGTGCGCACACCCGATGATTGAAGAAAAACTCCGCAAAGAATGGGGATTCACCGGCTATTTCGTTTCCGACTGCGGTGCACTGGCTGACATGCACATGTTCTGCCTCGTGACCCACACGGCAATCGAGTCGGCGGCACTTGCATTAAAAGCCGGCTGTGACTTAAACTGCGGACAGGTTTACCTGCACGTATTGCAGGCATACAACGAAGGGCGCGTCACAGAAGAGGACATCGACCGCGCAGTCACCTGTTTGATGGCAATCCGCTATAAACTCGGCATGTTCGATCCGGAGTGCAGCTACAACAAAGAAACCGATTACTCGCTCGTCGAATGCGACGCACACCGCAAACTCTCCTACGAAGCAGCAGTCCGCAGCGCCGTTCTGCTCAAAAACGACGGTGTTCTGCCGCTCGATAAAAATACACTCAAAACCGTTGCAGTCATCGGCCCGAATGCAATCAGCACGAAAGTCCTCGAAGGCAACTACAACGGCCGTTCCGGCGACTACCGCACCGTGCTTGACGGCGTAAAACGTGTCTGCGGCGATGACGTACGCGTGCTGTATGCGGCAGGCTGTCCGCTGTGTGCACTGACCGACGAGAGCTGTGCCGGTCCGCGCGATAACTTCGCAGAGGCGCTCACTGTTGCAGAAGCGGCAGACGCAGTCATTCTGTGCATGGGTCTTGACCCGTCGATTGAAGGCGAAGAGGGCGACGCAAACAACGAATACGGCGCAGGCGACAAATCGGGCGCATTCCCGGGACTTCAGCCGGAACTCATGGAGAAAATCGCCGCACTCGGCAAACCGACGGTTCTTGTGCCGTTTGCAGGCGGTGCGCTTGACTTAAACCGCGCAAGCGAAATCATGAATGCGATTCTGTTTGCATGGTATCCGGGCGTTATGGGCGGCGACGCAATCGCTGATCTTTTATTCGGCGTGCGCAACCCGAGCGGCAAAACACCGGTCACATTCTACCGTTCGCTCGACGAACTGCCGGCATTCACCGATTACTCGATGGAGGGCCGCACCTACCGCTATATGAAGAATGACGCGCTCTATCCGTTCGGCTTCGGTCTTTCCTACACGACATTCTCGTTTGGTGCACCGCGTGTGACTGCAAACGACGAACCGGGCCGCTATACGCTCGAAGTCGATGTGACAAACACCGGCGACAAAGCAGGCGAAACGGTTGTCGAAATCTATGCGACATACGGCAAAGAGCGTTACATCACGCCAAACTGCAAGCTGTGCGCATTTGACCGCGTTGCTTTGGAGGCAGGCGAAACAAAAACCGTCACGCTCGAGGTCGAGCCGACGTTTATTCTGCTCACCGACAAAGACGGCAGCCGCTATCTGCCTGAGCACATCACCTTCCACGCGCTGCCATACGCAAACGCATCGTTTGGCATGTAATTTTTTGATTGCACTTTATACAAAAAACGCCCGGATGGAGCAGGAAAACGGCTTCATTCGGGCGTTTTTCGCGTGATCGAATTGACAGTACGGTCAAAAAAGAATATAATAAATAAAATCAGATTGTGTGTCGTTAGAAAAAAATATTGATTGATTTCCCGAATGGAATGGAGCCTGATCTATGAATATAACGATTGTCGGAGGCGGAAACATCGGAACTGCAATGGCGGTGCAAATGGCCAAAAACGGTGCAGCTGTCACAATCATGACATCCAAACCATCCAAATTTCAACCCACACTGGTCATGACGGATCTCGATACAGACATCCAAACAGCGGTTTCCGGCGTCCGCATCACAGATGACCCGAAAATCGCAGCAGATGCACAGATTGTCTTTTTCACCGTTCCATCTTCTGTTTTCCCGCAAAGCTTTGCACAAATTGCGCCGTATCTCAAAAAGGAAACGGCAGTCGGCGTTGTCCCGGGGACAGGGGGAGCGGAATTTTTTTGCCGTTCTTTTATCGAAGCAGGCGGCACGTTCTTTGGGTTTGAACGTGTGCCGTTTATCAGCCGGCTGATTGAATACGGCGCGCATGTACGTGCACAGAAAAAAGCATCCGTGCGCATTGCCGCATTTCCTGCAAGCCGGGCGTCATCACTGTGCGCGGTTATCAAAGAGCTGCTGTCGATTGACTGCACCGTGATGAAAAATTATCTCTCAATCACCTTCACGCCGTCAAATCCGATTCTTCACACCTCAAGGCTGTATGCGATGTATGCAAACCGTCCGATTGATGCGCTGTATGACCATAACATCCTGTTTTATGAAGAATGGGACGACGCTTCGTCCGAATTGCTGTTTGCATGCGACAGTGAACTGCAATCGATCTGCCGTGCGCTCTCCGATTTTGATTTAAGCGGTGTCATTCCGCTTCCTGTTCACTATGAATCAAAAACGCCGGCGCTTCTCACACAAAAAATCCGCAGCATCCGTTCATTCCGCGGCATCGGATCGCCGATGAAGCCCGCAGACGGCGGCTATAGGGTGGATCTTTCGTCGCGCTATTTTACAGAGGATTTTCCGTTTGGCCTTTGCATTCTGCGCGGCTTCGGTGAAATTGCCGGCGTCAAAACGCCGCATATGGATAAAATCCTCTCATGGTATGAATCAATCGCCGGTGTGCATTATTTAAAAGACGGCATACTGTGCGGCGTAGACTGCAAACAAACTGCAATTCCCCAGCGGTTTTCTCTTGTGAGCGCAGATGATTTATATGCATTTTATCAGACCAGTATCGTATGAAGAAAGGGTGACGAATCAATGCAAGCGATTATTTTGGCTGCCGGAATGGGCAAACGATTAAAAGAACTGACAAACAACGCAACCAAATGTATGGTAAAAGTAAACGGCGTTACAATGATTGAGCGGATGCTCACATCGCTTGACCGCCTCAGTTTAAACCGCATTATTCTCGTCGTCGGCTATGAGGGCGAAAAGCTCAAAGAATATATAAAAACCCTTTCGGTCAAAACACCGATCGAATTTGTCGAAAACAAGATCTACAACAAGACAAACAACATCTACTCGCTGTATCTCGCAAAAGACCATCTCTTAAACGAGGATACACTCCTGCTCGAATCCGATCTTGTCTTTGAGGATGCGGTGCTTGACCGCATTGTAAACGACCCGCAGCCGTCTTTGGCACTCGTTGCAAAATTTGAAAGCTGGATGGACGGCACAGTCGTCGAGCTCGACGATGAGGACAACATCGTCCGCTTCCGTTCGAAAAACGAATTCCGCTTTGAGGACATCAAAAACTACTATAAAACGGTCAATATCTATAAATTCTCAAAAGAGTTTTCGCGTTCGCACTATGTGCCGTTTTTGGAGGCATACTGCAAAGCGCTCGGCAACAACGAATATTACGAACAGGTATTAAAAGTCATTACCCTGCTCGACAAACCGGACATCAAAGCAATCCGCCTGCACGACGAAGCATGGTACGAAATCGACGACGTTCAGGATTTAGACATTGCAGAGTCGATCTTCACAAACGATAAAGACCGCCTCAAAAAACTTCAGAGCCGGTTCGGCGGCTATTGGCGTTATCCGCATCTGATTGATTTTTGCTATCTCGTCAATCCGTTTTATCCGTGCCAGAAGCTGATGGACGAAATCAAAGCGAATTTCGAAGTGCTTATTGCCAACTATCCGTCGGGCATGCGCGTCAACAGCCTGCTTGCCGCAAAACTGTTCGGTCTGCGGGCTTCGCATGTCGTTGTCGGAAACGGTGCGGCAGAGCTCATTAAATCGCTCATGACCAAGCTGTCCGGAAAAATCGGCGTGATTTTCCCGACCTTTGAGGAATATCCAAACCGCAGAGCGGGCGAGGAGATTGTCCCGTTTATGCCGCAAAACAGCGATTTTTCGTATACGGCGGATGATCTGATCGCGTTTTACACCGCGCACCCGGTCAGCGTTTTGACACTCATCAACCCGGACAACCCGTCGGGCAACTATATTAAAAAAGCCGATGTCCTGCGCCTCGCAAAATGGGCGGAGGAAACCGGCACACGCCTCATCGTGGACGAGTCGTTCGTCGATTTCTGTGATAAAGAGGAGTCCCCGTCGCTCTTATCGACCGAGCTTCTTCTCTCGTATCCGCAGCTGATTGTCGTCAAAAGTATCTCGAAATCGTACGGTGTGCCGGGCGTGCGGCTTGGCATTTTAGCAAGCGCCGACGAATCGCTCATTTCGTTTATCAAACAGGATGTGGCGATCTGGAACATCAACTCGTTCGGCGAATTTTATATGCAGATTGCGGAAAAATATCAATCAGACTATCAAGCTGCACTGCGCCGGTTCTATGACGTGCGCCGTGACTATGTATCCGCACTGCGCGAAATCAAAGGCTTGCGCGTCATCGATTCGCAGGCAAACTATCTGATGTGCGAGATTCTGCCGCCGCACACCGCCGCAGAAGTCACCGAGCATCTGCTGTGTGCGCACAACATCCTCATCAAAGACTTGAGCACAAAACGCGGCTTTGACGGCGGACAGTATATCCGCATTGCCGTCAAACGTCCCGAAGAAAATGATGTGCTCGTCCGCGCACTCAAACAGCTGTTAAGTGAGTAACTGCTGCTCGTTCGTTTTGTTATTTGTTTCGTTTTATCTATTTAAAGAGGTGCCTATTATTTGAATAAAAACAGCAAGATTTTTTCCGTTTGTTCCCATATCTTCGGCACAGAAGGTTTCGTGTGCGCACTGACCGCTGTGATGATTGCACAGTATCTGATCATCTTCCCGCCGGCGCTTTGCTCCGTTTTGAATCTCATCCTCTATGCATGGGGCGCGCCGCTGATGGCAGTACATCTTGTACGGCAAAAATCATTTTCGAAGAAAAGCAACCGGCTGTGGCTGCTTTTCTATCTCATCGTGTCGTTTTTTGCTGTTTCCGTGGTGAGCATTCTGATTCATGTCCCGCAAAACATCGTGAGCAATCTTTCCGCGTGGTATTCGTGCGGCCTGCAGGTCTTTTTCTGCTGTTATGTCATTGCTTCTTCCAAAAAAGAACAGGCCAGACGGCTGTTTTCACTCATCATTTTCACAACCGTGCTTGTAACCCTCGCGGTTGCCGCCGCATGCCTTGTCATGCAGTTTTTGAATATCTACCCGCTCAAAGCAACGACTTCGCGTTTTACGGGACTGTTTTATAACCCGAACAACTGCTTTATCTGCGCGATGTCCATTCTGCTGAGCTTTTTATACTGGATGCTTTTTCATAAATTCCGCGCGCTCATGATCGTAAATATGCTGCTGCAAGCATCGCTCATTGGCTTGTCCGGTTCACGGTCGCTTCTCGTGATGATGGGGGTATTCATCGCGCTGATGCCGTGCATCTATGCGGCGCGCCGGTATTCAAAAAATCTCAAAAAGGCGATTGGCTGCGCGGCGCTCATCATGGTTTCGGGCGTGCTTGTTTTTCAGGCGATGTCCTATGCCGGACAAGCGCTTCCGCAGATTGGCCACACCATTGAGACGACTGTTTCGTCGTGGTTTTCGTCCGAAGAAGGAGGCAGCTCATCCTCAAACGGAAGCACCCAGACACCGCCTGACACAAACCGCACCGAAGAAAACGCGGAAGCATCCGATTCATTCCGTATGCTGCTGCTCACTTCCGGGCTCAAAACGTTCGCACGGCATCCGCTGTTCGGCGTAGGACCGCGCAATATTGCACAGGCAGTGCGCGAAACCGTACCCGATGCCAATTTAAACGGCATTGACGGCGGCGGTGTGCACAACAGCTACTTGCAGCTGCTCATCAGCATCGGTATTTTCGGATTTTTGATTTTTATTCTGATTCTTGTGTATTGTTTCACTGCTTTCACAAAAGCGATGCGTGCGCAGCAGGAAAAAGAGGGCACAATCTGCTTTGAACTGCTGTTTTTGCTCGCGGCAATCCTTTGCATCGGTGTATACGGCACGTTTGAATCGACACTGTTTTTCGCAAACACGCCCGCCGCTGTCACATTCTTCGCTGTGACGGGATTTTTCCTGCACACCTGTTTTTGCCGCACTTCACCCGCTGTTTTTGCACGCAGACTGCATGAAAAAAAGGAGGCGCGCTGATGCTTTTTTCGATCATCGTTCCGGTTTATGGGGTGGAAGCATATCTTGCACAGACGGTTCATTCTGTGCGCTCCCAGGATTTTCACGACTGGGAACTTATCCTGGTGGATGACGGCGCAAAAGACCGTTCCGGTCAAATCGCCGACGAATGTGCCGCACAGGACGACCGCATCCGTGTGATTCACAAGCAAAACGGCGGCGTTTCCTCGGCGCGCAACGCAGGACTATTCGCCGCAAAAGGCGAATATATCGTCTGGCTCGACGGCGACGACCTGCTTTTTAAAAACAGCCTCTCGCGCCTTGCACAGTATCTTGAAAAAAATCCGCACGCCGATATCATCCTGCAAAACTATCAGACGTATCAAAACAACACGATACAGCCGGGAAGCGACTATTCGTTCGATGCCTCAAAACTGACCGATGCAGATCACACGCTTTCGTATCTGTTTGGCACCTGGCCCGATTTCCCGTGGGCAATCTGGGCGAATGTCTACCGCAGAGAGATGCTCATCACACATAATCTGCTGTTTGACGAGACGATGAGCATGAACGAGGACGGCAACTGGCTGTTGGATGCGTTTTTGCATGCGCGCACATTCGGCGCCGCAGACAATACGATGTATCTCTACCGCATCGATGTGTCCGGTTCGCTCGTTCACCAAAAAGCAAATCTCTCGCACTATGAGAGCAGTTACAAGATGTATACCCGCTGGTTTTCGTTTTTTGCGTCCGCCGACGGTCTGCCGCTTTCGTCGCCGGTGATGACCGGCCGGCTTGCACGCGGCTATGTCAATATTGCAACTTCCATTTACGACATGGACAAATGCGACCGCAAAAAAGCCATCGAGCTGTTTGCCGCACACAAAGATATCTGCGCCCATTCCGCACAGCGCACACACCGGCCGTTTCTGCCGATTCTGCGCTTTTTGGGCGTACGGTGCTATCTGCGCGCCATCTGCATGGCATTCCATCTGAAAAAGAAACTGCATTGATTCAGAAAGGAAACGTATGAACGAAATCAAAAAAATCGCGAAATCGACGGTCATCTATCTGTTCGGCAGTGTCGGCACAAAAATCATCACGTTTTTCCTTCTGCCGATTCTCACATCAAACATTCCCGAAGCCGATTTCGGTATTTATAACACCAGCTGTTCGTATGCCACGCTCATTTCCTCTGTCCTGTTTTTGGACGTTTGGGCGGGCATCATGCGCTTTATGTTCGATTACAAATCGAAAAAGGAACAGTATCAGGTCATTTACAGCGGCATCGTGCTGTTTGTTTCTTCTCTGGCACTGTATATCGGCGCGTTTTTCATCTTTAACGCGTTTTCTCCGATGACATATCCATGGCTTGTGCTGTTATACGGCGCGTCGCTGTGCTTCCAGAATCTCTACAGCTATATTTCCCGCGCGCTCGGAAACAATTCGCTGTTTGCCGTATCCGGCATTGTATCAACGCTTGTGAATGCCGGTGTGACATTTGTGCTCGTACTGCTGTTAAACTTCGATTACAGCGCGCTGTACATCGCATATGTGCTGGGTATTTTCGCTCAGTGCATCATTCTCGAAGCAAAGGTCCGCCTGTTTGCAAACTTTAAATCCGCCGGCATCAAAAAAGAACTGGTTCGTCAGATTCTGCGGTTTTCTCTGCCGCTGTGCATCAACTCCGCGTGCTACTGGATGCTAAACGGCTTCAACACGATTTTCGTCTTTGCACAGCTTGGCAGTGAACAGACCGGCTACTATGGCATGGCGGGCAAATTCGCCGTCATGATCAGCCTTGTCACCTCGTGTTTTTCGATGGCATGGCAGGAGCTTGCATTCAACAAATCCGACCAAAGCAAGGAAACCTGTGCGTTTTACTCGACGGCTGTACAGCTTTACGCAAAAGCGCTGTTTTGCGGCTATCTGCTCTTGATGCCGTTTATTTCGATCATTTTCCCGTTTTTTATCCGCGGCACATACGGTCCGGTCAAGGCCATCATTCCGCTTTATATGCTCGCGACGATTGTGAGCATCATGAGCACGTTTTTGGGCAATATTTTAACCGCCTACAAACGAAATCAGACGATTTTTGTCTCCACACTGTGCGCCTGCACCGTAAACGTCGTGATCGCCGTTTTGCTCATTGACCTGATCGGCGTGCAGGCGGCTTCACTTGCAATGCTGTGCGGCTATTTTGTCTGCGATTTTGTCCGGATTCTGTTTATCAAACAGTCGATTCCGCTGCGGTTCGGCTGGAAGTCACTGCTGTATATGATTCCGCTGTGCGTGCTGTTCTCCGTGGTCTATTTGTACAGCAGCATCTGGCTCGACATTCTCATGTTCGTAATCGCTGCGGCAATTACGCTGTTTTTGTTTAAAGACTACGTCCGCATTGCATATGCAAAGCTTCTATCCATGATGAAAAGACGTCATAACCGGTCAGAATAGGGGAGTTTTACCATGAATCAGGCACTTACATTGGATGAATTAAAGCAGATCGAGCTTGATATCCTCAAGCAGTTTCACACGTTCTGCGAAGCACACAACCTGCGCTACACGCTGACCTACGGCACGCTGCTGGGTGCTGTTCGTCACAAGGGATTTATTCCGTGGGACGATGACATCGACGTCATGATGCCGCGTCCTGACTATGAGAAATTTGTATCGCTGACGTTAAACGGATTCGGCGATCATGTTAAAACCGTCTGCCACCAAAACGACGCAAAATATCCGTATCCGTTTGCAAAAGTGATTGACACAAACACCCGTCTGGTTGAAACACTCGTGGCACCGGGCAGTTCGCTCGGCGTCTATATCGACATTTTCCCGATTGACGGCACACTCGATCCGAACGATCCGGCATATGCATCGTATGAAAAACAGATTAACCGCAACTGGATGCTTGTTCAGATGGCATCGATGAAGCTTACAAAAGGCAAGAGCCTTGCACGCACAATCGTAAAATATCTGACTGTCCCGTTTGCACGGCTCATTGGCCCGCGCTATTTTGTCAAAAAGCAGACCAAACTGCTTTCGTCCTATCCGTATGACACCTCAAAGCTCGTTCATTTGTCGGCGATTGCAGGGCTCAACTGCACCGCAATGCCGCATGAGGTCTATGAAGAACGAATCCTTGCACCGTTTGAGTCGGAGATGGTTTATATTCCTGCGCAGTACGACTTGTTCCTGCGCACCGTTTACGGCGACTATATGACACCGCCGCCCAAAGAAAAACAGGTGACACAGCATACCTTCACGGCATATCGAATCAAATAAACAGCAAAACACCGGCGCGGGAATATCCGCGCCGGTGTTTTTACTGCACAGTTTTGATTGCATACGAAATAATGCGGCTGTTTTTTGATGTGACCCGCCGCGCAACCGTCACGCCGAACGATTCAGCCGCTTGCATCACTGCCTGATCTAACAGGGAAAGGGTGTTCTCGTTGACGCCCTTGCTAAACAAAATCTCCGCCGCACCGTTTCCGTGCGCTGATGACTGTGTGAGTGCCGTTCGTGCCGTCTGTGCAAACGTATCCGGATCGCCCGCATGCACCATGCCGGGATACGATTCTGTGTCGGCTGCCGGATAGGGAATGCCAGTATCAGAAAGCGTGTGTGTGCGCGAGATGTCGCGGTCATTGAGCCAAAAATATGCATAGGAGCCAAACGATGTCCCGTCCGTACACACGATATCGTCAAATGTGGGATCTACGTGCGCCCATGTACCGTTTTCGTCCTGCACCATCAGCCATGCATGCGGGCCGTCCGCATCGCCGGTGACATAGTAAGCCGAAATGCCCGCACGCATCAGCAGATACTGAAGCGCACGCGCATAACCCTCGCAGTTCGCACGGCCTGTCATCAGCGCATCAAAAAGCGGCATATCCGACCCGCCCGTTTCATAACACACCGACGCAATCAGCCGGTCATGAAGCAGCCGCGTGCGTTCCACCACCGGCAGCGATGCACTCACCGACGAGATGATCTCGTCGGCGCGCTGTTTTAGCTGCTGTGCTGTGTGCTCGGCCTGTGCCTGCTCCATCCGATATGAAAAAAAGACGCGCACCGTTTTGCCCTGCGCTTCATAGTGGTAATCAGGCGACAGCCAGAATAAATCGGCACGGCATCGAAGGAGATCAGAAAATATGTCCGATACTTCCGCAGGCGTCGTTTCCGTGAGTACAACAGACGGCGCAAACGACTCCGCCGCATGTAACAAACCCCGACTGTTTCGTTTCAAACAGTCGGGGTTTTTTTCGTCCTTTATTTGAGTCGTTCCCGCACATCCTGTCAGCAAAGCGGCAGTCAGTAAACAGACAAGCCGCAAACACAGTCTGCGCATCATTCTCTTTCCTCGTGAATCGAGCGGATGTTCACATAGCGCGGGATACCGGTTTCATCACAGATCGGTGTCACATTGCCTTTGATGAGCGGCAAAAGATACGTGCAGATCTGCTGTTTGACCGATTCGTCGTACAGATTAAACCACTTCTCCGGCACTTTCTTTTCAAGGTTTGCAACCTGTGCAACATCGACTGCATCCATTTCAATCGTATACGGTGCATCGCTTGTACGGCGGTAGACCATCATAATGCCGGTTTTTCCGTCCTCTGCTGCTTTGACAGCCGCTTTGCCGATCGAAACCGCCTCGTCGAGGTCTGTTTTCGACGCCAAATGCGATGCGCACCGCTGAAGCACATTCAGCTCAATCGAACGCACTTTGCAGCCGATTTCACGCGAAACGAGCATCTCCAAATATTTGCCGACACCGCTTAAATATACATGGCCGAATGTGTCGACGGCGCCGCTCTTTGTTTCCATGCCGACATAGCTGCCGTCTTTTGTACGTATACCCTCACTGACTGCACAGATGACTGTGTGGCGCGTTTTTAATTCCTCGCGGATGGTGTCAAGGAACGCACACTCATCAAACGGGGTCTCCGGAATGGACACAATCTGCGGATACACGCCGCCCAAAAACATCGGAAGTCCGCCTGCAAGCGTAAGCCAGCCGCTGTTTCTGCCCATGATCTCGACGATCACGACGTTTTTCACCGGATAGATCTCGCTGTCGCGAATGATCTCGTGCATTGTGTGGTACAGATATTTCGCACTGCTGCCAAAGCCCGGTGTGTGGTCTGTGACAGGCAGGTCATTGTCGATTGTTTTCGGCACGCCGACCACCTGAATCGGAGAGCCTTTTTCTTTTAAATACCGGCTGAGTTTTAATACCGTATCCATCGAATCGTTGCCGCCGATATAGAAAAACACGCCGATTTCATAGCGGCAGAGCACTTCTTCCACTTTCGGAAAATCATCGGGGGTAAGCTTTTTGCGGCAGGAACCGAGCGCCATCGCAGGGGTCTGAACCAGCAAGGAAAGCTGTTCGTCTGTGGAAAACGGGGAAAGGTCGATAATTTCACCGGCGAGCACGCCCTCAACGCCGTGCAGCGCGCCGTATACCTTGTCGTAATGCGATGACTCCACTGCGGCTTTTATCACACCTGCCATCGACGCATTGATCGCAGCACTCGGGCCGCCGGACAATCCAATCAGAATATGTTGTTTCATAATTCCTCCACGCAATGTATTCGTTTCATTGTATCCGTTACTACTCTTCAGTATACTTATTTTTAACAAGTTGCGCAAGGAATTGACGGAATGTCGAATCAAAAATCATGACATTCCCTATATTTTTTCAAATAAATTGCTGCCGTGCTCAGACACGCGCCAGATTATCATAAAACTGCACATACATCACAACGAGCGAAAGCCACGCCAGCACGCGGAAAAAAATCGTCCAGCTTTCGCTTAAATAACGATCCGGCTTGCCGCGTTTACGCAGAATCACCCGATACACCCGGTCATACGGGAAGAAAAACAGCACTCCGCACGGAATGAAAAACGGCAAAAGAATCAGCAGTCGGTTCAGATTTCCGTGTGCCGCAAGACACGCCGGAATCATGCATGCGCCAAGCGAAAGATAAATGACAATAAACAAAATCATATGAATCAGATTTTTCCGCTGTGTTTTTTTCGCCACCGCCTCCACACTCTGTTTGACATATGAGCTGTCGCCGGTCATTTCCACCGCACCGATATACGACTGACACTCCGCACACGTTACACGCTCGTTTTTATTCACCGTGCCGCATTTCGGACAAACACGCATAAAGCATCCCTCTCTTTTTTCCTCTTTTTTAAAGTATAACGTGTTTTTCTGCCGTTTACAAGTGTGTTTTTTCTGCCGGCTTGCTCACCAAAAAAATGTTTTGTTTTTTTCTCAAAATGTTCTTTACAAATTGGATTTTCTGTGCTATTCTAAACGCGTGATGTAACGGATTACATGAACGCTTTGGGAGGTGAGGATCATCGCAACGATCAAAGATGTGGCAAAGCTTGCAGGCGTATCGGTGGCAACCGTTTCACGCGTGTTGAACAAAGAGGCAAACGTGCTTCCGCAGACAAAGCTTCGCGTGCAGGACGCCATCGCAAAGCTTCACTATTCGCCGAATCTCTTAGGACGGAATCTGCGGCAGGGCGCAACGAAAAAAATCCTTGTGCTTTTAAACACGATTTCAAACCCGTTTTACTCGCAGGTTGTGCGCGGCATTGAGGAATGCGCCGCAAAGGAGCATTACAGCGTGATGCTCTGCATGACACACGGTGATCCCGTACTCGAACAGCAGTCAATCACGCTGCTGCAGACGAAGCTTGTCGACGGTGCGGTGTTTTTATCGGCGGAGCAGGAGGGCACAGCGCTCACCGAAGCATGCCGCGGGATTCCTGTGGTACAGGCGTGCGAGCCGCGGGACGGCTTTTTAGCGGCGTCGGTTTCGATCGACAATAAAAAGGCCGCCTATGACGCAATTTCGTACCTCATTCAAAACGGGCACAAGCAGATTGCGTTTTTCGGTGCGAGCGACACGCTTTCGTCGTCGATCTGCCGCAAGGACGGCTATCTGCAAGCGCTTTCCGATTACGAACTCACACCGAATCCCGACTGGATCATCGAAGAGGGCTTTTCAATCAACGCAGGCGTGCGCGCAGCAAAGCGGCTTATATCCTGCAAAGAACTGCCTGACGCGGTGTTCTGCATTTCCGATTCGTGCGCAATCGGTGCGATCCGCACACTCGTCGAAGCAGGGATTTCCGTTCCCGGCGATATTTCCGTCATGGGATTCGACAACGCCGAAATTTCAAAGGCGTTTCTGCCCGCTGTGACAACGGTGCAGCAGCCGCGCTATGAAATCGGTTACAAAGCGGCATCGCTTCTGCTTGACGCGATGCGCGGCGAAGAAAACCGTGCGGTGAAAATCACACTGCCGCACGAGATCATCGAGCGAAACTCGGTGGAAAAGCATACTTAAACCAAACGTCCATTAAACGCCGGAACATTTCCGGCTCGTCTATAAAAAAGGAGAGGTTTTTATCATGGAAAAAGTCAGAATTGGTATCATCGGCTGCGGCGGCATTGCAAACGGCAAACATCTGCCGGCGCTCAAAAAAGTCAAAGAGGCAGAACTTGTTGCATTCTGCGACATCATTGAAGAACGCGCAGTGAAAGCCGCAAAAGAATACGGTGTTGAAGGCGCAGCAGTCTACACCGACTACAAAGAGCTGTTAAAAGACGAAACAATCGATGCAGTTCACGTGCTGACACCGAACCGTTCGCACAGCTTTATCTCGATCGACGCAATGCGTGCAGACAAACACGTTATGTGCGAAAAACCGATGGCAAAAACATATGCCGAAGCAAAAGAGATGGTCAAAGTTGCAAAAGAGACCGGCAAAATCCTCACCATCGGCTATCAGAACCGTTACCGTCCGGATTCTCAGTACTTAAAACGCGCTTGTGAAAACGGCGAGCTCGGCGAGATCTACTTCGCAAAAGCACACGCAATCCGTCGCCGTGCCGTTCCGACCTGGGGCGTATTCTTAAATGAATACGAGCAGGGCGGCGGTCCGCTGATCGACATCGGCACCCACGCACTCGACTTAACCCTGTGGATGATGAACAACTACAAACCGAAAATGGTTGTCGGCACCACCTACAAAAAACTCGGTGATCAGAAAGAAGCAGGCAACGCTTGGGGCGACTGGGATCCGGAGAAATTCACCGTTGAGGATTCCGCATTCGGCTTCATTACCATGGAAGACGGTGCAACCATCATCCTCGAGTCCTCCTGGGCGCTTAATTCCCTCGACGTGGATGAGGCAAAAACATCGCTCTGCGGTACAAAAGCAGGTGCAGACATGAAAGGCGGCCTGCGCATCAACGGCGTCAAATACAACAAACAGTATGTCGAAGAGCCGAACCTGCAGTCCGGCGGCGTTGACTACTTTGACGGTGACCTGGGCGGCGAGCCGCAGGACTTCGAGTGCCGCACCTGGATCAACGCAATCACAAAAGGTACGCCGCTCACCGTTTTGCCGGAGCAGGCAGCTGTCGTCACCGAGATTCTCGAAGCAATCTACGAATCTGCAAAAACAGGCAAACCGGTTTATTTGAACAATGAAGACTGATCAAAGCCGCACTGCCCGCCCGCTGATCGTCGCGGTCGGCGGCGGGACGTGTTCGGGGAAAACGACGCTGTGCAATCGGATCGAGGAACGGTTTTCGCACCTTCATGTGCGTGTGCTCCATATGGATCACTATTTTAAGAAAAACCCGCCTAACGTTACTGCACCGTTTACGAAAAAGGTCTATCCCGAGCATAACCACCCGGATACGCTCGAACTGCCGCGGCTGTTTGCCGACTGCAAGGAAGCATTTATGAGCCCTTACGATTTGGTTTTGGTCGAGGGACTGTTTGCGCTCTATTTTCCCGAAATTTACGAACAAAGCGACTTGTCCGTCTTTGTCGATCTGCGTGCAGAGGAGCGGTTTTGCCGCCGCATCCGCCGCCATATGGCAATGGGGCAGACGTTTGACGAAATCACCGACCGATATTTGGACACCGTTTGTTTTCGCCACGACGAGCTTGTCGAACCCACCAAAAACCGCGCAGATCTCATTTTATCCGGTACATTCCGGCACCGGGGCGTCGATTGGCTGTGCGATGCCATCGCTGCCCGCCTTTCATCAAGGAAAACGAGGGAGGAACCCACATGAAACTTGGAATTATCAGCTACAGCTTTGAACGCGAAAGCTTTGAAAAAGTAAAAGCACTCGGTCTTGATTTTGTGGAATTCTGCGTCAATGCAGACGCCGACAACCGCTATGCGGAGTTTGGCGCACGCGCTGCCGAAATCAAGAAAAACCTCGATGAACTGGGTCTGTTCACCGGCTCGGTCGGCCGCTGGGCAGGCAAAAAAACTCTGCCGGACGGCAGCGTCAACGAGGCTGAACGCATTGCCGACCACACGCTCATCGAAGCGGCAGCAACACTCGGCTGCGGCGTTTATGTGCTGGGTGTCGACTATGTCGAGGAGCTTTCGCTCTATGAAAACTACACCTGTGCAATCAACTATCTTTCGGAACTGATTGAGTTTGCAAAACCGTTCGGCATTAAAATTGCAACCTGCAACTGCCACTGGGGCAACTTCATCCACTCCGATCCGGCATGGAGCGTCATTCACGGCCATCTTAAAGACCTGTGGATCAAATACGACCCGTCGCATTCGGTATATGCAAACGGCGAGAACTATCTTTCCGAGATGAAAAAATGGGGCAAACGGTTTGCACATGTGCACATCAAGGGAAGCCTCATGATCGACGGCGAGCGGTTTGACGATCCGCCGGCAGGTTTAGACGGTACAAACTGGGGTGCATTTATGGCAGTGCTCTATGCAAACGGCTATGACGGAACACTGTCCATCGAGCCGCACTCGCCGGTATGGCAGGGCGAGCTCGGCGACAAGGGTGTGGAATATACAATCAAATATATCCGCAGCCTGATGTTTTAAGAGTAAGGAGTGTTTTTCATGAAATACGGCGTACAAATGTATGCGATCCGCACACTGTGCAAAGAGGATCTTCACGCAGGCTTGCGTGCCGTTGCTGACATCGGCTATGACGGTGTGGAATTTGCAGGCTTCTTCGGCCACAGCGCAGACGACGTTGCCGCTTGGCTCAAAGAAACCGGTCTTTGCGCAATGGGCGCGCACATCCCGCTTGAAGAAATCTGCGGCGATACCGACAACATGATCGCATTCCACAAAGCAATCGGCAACCACCGTATCATCTGCCCGTGGTCGGATATCAAAACAGCGGCAGACACCCGCGCAGTTGCAAAACAACTGGCAGAAGCACTGCCGAAAATTAAAGCGGCAGGCATGGAGCTTTACTACCACAACCACAACCACGAATTCGCAAAAGACGAAGATCAGTATCTGATCGATATTCTCGCAGAAGAAGTGCCGGAGTTAAAGCTCGAATTCGACGTCTACTGGGTATACCGCGGCGGCGAAGACCCGATCAAATATCTGTCCCTCTATGAGGGCCGCACCGGCATTTTCCATGCAAAAGACGGCACAATGGAAGAGGGCACTCTTGCCGGAAAAGGCAATGTCGATTTAAAAGCAGTGTTTGACTACGCAAAAGCGCACGATTTTTCGTGGGCAGTCGTCGAAAGCGAAGCCACCGAAGAAAAAGATGAGCAGATCGAAGCCATCCGCGCAGACTTTGCATATGTAACATCCCTGTGAGGAAAAAAAGGAGCGTAACAGTATGAAACTTGGTGTATTGACCAATCTGATGGGCGACAAACCATTGGATGAAGTATTGGCATATTTAAAACCGAAGGGCATCGAGGCAGTCGAGATCGGCTGCGGCGGCTATCCGGGCAAAGCACACGCTGACCCGAAAGTGCTCTTAAACGATGAAGCAAAACTCAATGAATTCAAAGCAACAATCGAAAAATACGGCATGATCATCAGTGGTTTGTCGGCACACGGCAACCCGCTCCATCCGAACAAAGAGATCGCAAAACAGTTCGACGACGATCTGACCGACGCCATTCTGCTCGCAGAAAAACTGGGCGTCGAGGTCATCAACTGCTTCTCCGGCTGTCCGGGCGACTGCGAAACCTCGAAACATCCGAACTGGGTCGTCTGCCCGTGGCCGGAAGATTTCACCGAGGTAGTCAACTGGCAGTGGAACGAAAAACTGATCCCGTACTGGAAAGAGAAAGTTGCATTCGCAAAACAGCACGGCGTACATAAATTTGCACTCGAAATGCATCCGGGCTTCTGTGTCTACAATCCGGAGACAGCACTCCGTCTGCGTGCGGCTGTCGGCGAGGAAATCGGCGTCAACTTCGACCCGTCGCACCTCATTTGGCAGGGCATTGACCCGGCATATGCAATCCGCATTCTCGGCAAAGAGGGCGCTATTTTCCACTTCCACGCAAAAGACACGAAAGTCGATAAATATAACACGATGGCAAACGGCGTGCTCGACACGAAACACTACGGCGACGAGATCAACAGAAGCTGGATCTTCCGTTCCTGCGGCTACGGCAACGACTACGCATACTGGAAAGACATGATCTCGAACCTCGTCATGACCGGTTATGACCACGTCCTCTCGATCGAGCATGAGGATTCGCTCATGTCCGTCAACGAAGGTCTTACCAAAGCAATCGACTTTTTACAAGAAGTACTGACCCACGAAAAGCTCGGCGCAATGTGGTGGGCATAAGAGAAAAGAGGCAAAACGACCATGGCAAAACACAGACTTGGCATTGTGGGCTTCGGCGGCATGGGCAACTGGCACCGTGAGCTGATTGAATCAGGCATTGAAAACCTGGAAATCGCCGGCATGTTCGATATCAAAGAAGAACGTCAGGAAGCGGCACGCGAACTCGGCTACCGCGCATATGAGAGCCTTGACGCACTGCTCGCAGACGAAACCGTCGACATGATTTTAATTTCCACACCGAACGACTGCCACAAACCGATTGCAGTCAAAGCAATGGAAGCCGGCAAAAACGTTGTAAGCGAAAAACCGGTCACGCTTTCGAGCGAAGATCTGCTCGAAATGATCGACGCATCGAAACGCACCGGCAAGATTTTCACCGTGCATCAGAACCGCCGCTGGGATGAGGATTTTCTGACTGTCAAAAAGCTGTATGACGAAAACGCACTCGGCGATGTGTTCAACATTGAATCGCGCGTGCACGGCTCCCGCGGCATTCCGGGCGACTGGCGCGGCAAAAAAGAGCACGGCGGCGGCATGATGCTCGACTGGGGCGTTCATATCATTGACCAGATGCTTTTGATGGTCAAAGAGAAGATCACCTCGATTTACTGCAAAGTAAACCACGTCACAAACTACGAAGTCGATGACGGCTTTACGCTGATTCTCACCTTCGAGAGCGGCAAAACCGCACTGCTTGAAGTCGGCACCAGCAACTTCATCGAACTGCCGCGCTGGTATATGCTCGGCGAAAACGGCAGTGTGCAGATCGACGACTTTTTGGTTCACGGCAAAATCGTGCGCATCACCGACTGGGACAAAAACGATGCTGTTCCGGTCAAAACTGCGGCAGGTCTCACCAAAACAATGGCGCCGCGCACCGATGACACGATTCACACCGAGCCGGTTGTCAAAGTCGATTCCGACATCAAAGATTTCTATCGCAACGTCATGGCTGCCATCGAGGGCAGGGAAGAACAGCTCATCAAACACGACGAGCTCCTGCGCGTGATGCGTGTGATGGAAACGGCACTGCGTTCGGCGGAACTGAATCAGGTTTTGCCGTTTGAAGCGTAATAGGCAGAAAGAAAGGAGCGCATGATGAAACCGCTAAAACAAAAAGTCAGCATTACACTCGATGAGGATATCGTCAAAAAGCTGCGTGTTCTTGCGGAGGATTGTGACCGCTCCCTTTCGCAATATATTAACCTTGTGCTAAAAGCCTATCTGCAAAAACACGACACAAAAATCAAATGAACAAACGCCCCGTATAAACGGGGCGTTTTTCTTTTTGTCGCATAAATAAACGTGTTTCTCCCCATACTACTTTTAAAAAACAAAAGGGAGATGGTCTGTTTTGAAACCGTCTGTTTACACCCGTCCGCCGTGGACGTTAAGCGAAGACATCCCGCAGTATCCGTGGATGCAGGCAAATGCATCGTGCAATACCGTGATTTTAGGCGGCGCGCTTGCCGCATGCCTCACTGCCTATGAGCTTATAAAAAAAGGCGTGGACGTCACACTGCTTGCACCTGCCGAAATCGGTGCGGAGGATGTGTCGTTTCCGCCCGCAATGACACGGCTTGCCGCCGCGTCGCTTTCCCGCCTTGCAAAACGCATCACCACCGCCAATGCCGTACGCGTATTCCATGACTATCAGGACGCAATCGAGTTGCTTGCATCATTCTGCGAGCACCACGACATTCCGTTTGTCCGCCGGGATGCACTCTTATTCGCCAAAAACCGCATGGAGCAGTCCTTCTTGGAGGAAGAATACCGCATCCGCCGCCACAACGGCTTTGCCGTCGAATGGGTGAACGCCGACACGCTCCGCGACATCACTTCCGTTTCGTGCAGCAGTGCGCTGATGCTCCCGCACGCCTGCGCCGTCTGCGACCCCTGTGCGCTCGCTCATACGCTCTTGGTGGAAGCCGTGAATCTGGGTGCCCGTGTATTCGAACACACGCCTGTGGCGCTTCTGACCGGCTCCTGCGGCCGTTTTGTTCTCACAACCGAATCACAGCGTCAGCTCAAAGCAAAACGCATCGTCTGCGCAGGGGAAGTGCCGCGGTCGTTTGCACCGTCACTTTCAAAAATTACACGTGTCGTGCGTATGGCGGTTTCTGCGCCGGTATCCGACTTTTCAGGATACGAAGACAAACCTGTCTTATTGCCTGCGATGGGTCAGCCGATGATTCTGTGCACCCATGACGACCGTGTCGCTGTCATTTCGTCCGTGCTGTCCTCTCCGGTCAAGGATTCGCCTGATGCACCATGCTATACACAGCTTGAAGAGCAGTGCGGTGAGATGCTATGCGGTGTACGTCCATCATTCCCGGATGTGCGCACGAGCGAAAACTATCTCTTAGCACCGAATGGCCTTCCGTACTGTGCACCCGCCAAAGAGGAGGACGGTGTCTTTGTACTGTCGCCCGGCTCGCCCGATATTTTAACAGCCGCATTCGTCACCGCACCGATTGTATCATCGCTGTGTGTAGGCTCTCATCCGTTTCATCTGTATGACGGAATGCTCAAATAACGACAAAAAACGCATTGTTTCATATGAAACAATGCGTTTTTTCTGTTTGCTTGGCTTATCTTAGAAGCGGGGGATTAGTACATGCCGCCCATTCCGCCCGGAGCTGCCGGCATAGCCGGTTCTTCCGATTTGATGTCTGCCACGAGCGACTCGGTGGTCAGAACCATGGAAGCGACGGAAGCTGCGTTTTCGAGTGCGCTTCTGGTGACTTTTGTCGGGTCAACGATACCTGCTTCGATCATGTCGCCGTAGGTCTCGGTGTATGCGTCAAAGCCGTAGCCGACTTTGTCTGCGGTGATGATTTTATCGATGATGACGCTGCCCTCGAGGCCTGCGTTTTTCGCGATCTGGCGAACCGGCTCTTCGAGTGCTTTGCAAACGATTGCGACGCCTGTTTTCTCGTCGCCTGCGGTGGAGTCAACGAGTGCTGCCACTGCCGGAATTGCATTCAGGCAAGCTGTGCCGCCGCCTGCAACGATGCCTTCCTCAACAGCTGCTTTTGTTGCTGCGAGTGCGTCCTCGATGCGGAGTTTTTTCTCTTTCATCTCGATCTCGGTTGCTGCGCCGACGCGGATGACTGCAACGCCGCCTGCCAGTTTTGCAAGACGCTCCTGCAGTTTCTCACGGTCGAAGTCCGAAGTGGTTGTTTCGATCTGTGCGCGGATCTGGCCGACTCTTGCTTTGATTGCATCAGAATCACCAGCGCCGTCGACGATGATGGTGTTTTCTTTCTGTACTTTGACCTGTTTTGCCTGGCCAAGCTGCGCCAAAGTGGTGTCAGCCAGCTCAAGGCCCAAGTCACTGCTGATGACTTCGCCGCCGGTCAGGATTGCGATATCCTGCAGCATTTCTTTTCTGCGGTCACCAAAGCCCGGTGCTTTGACAGCAACACAAGTGAACACGCCGCGCAGTTTGTTGACAAGCAGGGTAGCCAGTGCTTCGCCCTCGATGTCCTCTGCGATGATGACGAGTTTTTTACCGGTTTTGACAATCTGCTCGAGCAGCGGCATCAGATCCTGAATGTTCGAGATTTTTTTATCGGTGATGAGAATCAGTGCATCGTCGATGACTGCTTCCATTTTGTCAGTGTCGGTGCACATATACGGCGAGATGTAGCCGCGGTCAAACTGCATACCCTCAACGACTTCGCTGTAGGTTTCTGCTGTTTTCGACTCTTCGATGGTGATAACGCCGTCAGCGGTGACTTTCTCCATTGCTTCTGCAATCAGCTTGCCGATGTTCTCGTCTGCTGCGGAAACGGTTGCAACACGTGCGATATCCTGCGAACCGGAAACGGTTTTCGAGTTTTTCACGATTGCTTCCACTGCTGCGTTCACTGCTTTCTGGATGCCTTTTTTGAGCACCATCGGGTTTGCGCCTGCTGCAACGTTTTTCATACCCTCACGGACGAGAGCCTGTGCAAGCAGGGTAGCAGTTGTAGTGCCGTCGCCTGCTGCGTCGTTTGTTTTGGTTGCAACTTCTTTGACGAGCTGTGCGCCCATGTTCTCGAATGCATCTTCGAGCTCGATTTCTTTTGCGATGGTAACGCCGTCGTTTGTAATCAGCGGTGCGCCGAATTTTTTGTCGAGAACAACGTTTCTGCCTTTCGGGCCGAGTGTGATTTTTACGGTGTCTGCCAATTTGTCAATACCGGACTGGAGTGCTTTTCTTGCTTCCTCGCCGTAGATAATCTGTTTTGCCATAGTGCAATCTGCCTTTCTATTTTAAAAATTCAAATATAGGATTAGCCTTCGATTTTTGCGAGCACGTCGGACTGACGCAGGATGGTGTATTCTGTGCCGTCTAATTTTACCTCTGTGCCTGCATATTTGCTGATGAGCACTTTGTCACCGACGCAAAGTTCCATTTTTACTTCTTTGCCGTCGACAACGCCGCCCGGGCCTACTGCAACAACTTCTGCAATCTGCGGTTTTTCTTTTGCGGTCGACGCCAAGATGATGCCGCTTTTTGTGGTTTCTTCTGCTTCTGTCATTTTGATGACGACTCTGTCTGCCAGCGGTTTGATATTCATAAGATCTCCTCCTGAAAAATCAGTTTGTTTTTGGCACTCTGAATCGTCGAGTGCTAACTGATATCTATTGTAGTGATTTTTTGTGAAAAATCAACCCGTACTTTATGAACAATTTGCTAATCGTCATTTTTTATAATTAACACTCTTTTACATATTTATTGTTTATCGAATCTGACGAAGATTTTTTCGCTTTTTGGTTGAATTCCTTCTGTGATTCCGATATAATAAAAGAAAAAAGCAAGAATAAAGAGGTGTCGTTTATGCGTGAGTTTGTCATCCTGACCGACGTGACCTGCGATCTCCCGCAGAGTTACTATGAGAAAAACAACATTCCCGTCGTTCCGTTTATGTATACGATCGATGACGTCGATTATGACGGAACATTTGAACATTCCTTAAATCCGCATCTGTTTTATGAAAAATTAAAATCCGGTTCGATGGCAAAAACAGCGGCAGTCCCGCCCGACACGCTCTGCCGCTTTTTTGAACACGCATTAAAAGCCGGAAAAGACGTGGTATATCTCGGTTTTTCGTCGGGACTTTCGAGCACCTATCAAAACGCCTGCATTGCACGCGACGAAATTCTCCCCGCCTATGACGGCGCAGTGATCCGCTGTGTCGATTCGCTGTGTGCGTCAATGGGACAGGGTTTGTTTGTCGATCTTGTGTTACGCAAAGCCGGCGAACCGGACATCGACGCAAACGCACTCGCCGACTATGCAGAATCGGTCAAGCAAAACGTCTGCCATTACTTCACGGTCGACGATCTGCATCATCTGTACCGCGGCGGCCGTGTTTCCAAAACGGCGGCAATTTTCGGCACAATGCTCGGTATTAAACCGGTGCTCCACGTCGACGAGGAGGGACACCTGATTCCAATCGGCAAAGTCCGCGGCAGAAAAGCTTCGCTCGATGCATTGGTTGCCAAAATGGGCACGAAAATTGAAGGACAGGAGAACCCGTACGTATTCATTTCGCACGGTGACTGTGAAAAGGATGCCGAATATGTCGCAAAACAAGTCAAGGACAAATACGGCATCAAAACAAAGATCATCAATCCGATCGGCCCGGTCATCGGCACGCATTCCGGTCCCGGCACGGTGGCGCTGTTCTTTGTCGGCAATGACCGCAGTGAGAAAAAGCTCTGATATGCAAAATAAAAAATCCTGTTGGGGACATCCCAACAGGATTTTTTTATGCAAGCAGTTCATGATAAAGCGAAAGATACTCTAAAAACCGCTCGTTTTTGTCATATAATTTTCCACGCGAAACGCACGCCTCTGTTGAAAACGCAGCCGACTGCACAGCATCCGCGAGTGCTTTCACATTTCCTTGTTCGATCACCATGCCGCAGGTGTCGTCGATGCTCTCAGGACTGCCGCCGGTGCGGTAGGTGATGACCGGCGTGCCGCAGGCGAGTGCTTCTAAATTGGTCGTCGGGAACGTGTCTTCATAAGTGGGGTTCACAAACGCGTGCGCCGCCGTATACAGCGCGGCAAGCTCATGCGCATTGTTTGTCCGCGTGATGCCAATCACCCGCTCGGGCAGTGCATCTTTCTGCGCCTGCGTCACACCCACGATGACGACGGAGAAGGAATCATCGAGCAATTCGCTCAGTGCAATCAGATCGTCAAAGCCTTTCTGCTTCGTCCACACGCTCGCCACACCGAGGACGATTTTTTTGCCCTTCGGCAGGGAAAGCGGCGCGTCGTGTACCGGATGAAAGACCGAGAGGTCAATTCCGTTTTCGATGACGCGCACCGGCGTATCTTTGAAAAACGACTGCGATGCAAGGGAACCAAGCCACGCAGACGGTGTGACGATCGTCAAATTTTCAAGCGACGTAAACAGCCGCTTTTTCTGCGCATAGTTCCATGCCGAACGGTCAAACACCATGCTCGCCGGATATTCGCCCTTCTGTGGGCAGGTATGACAGCCGGTTTTCCACTTTTCACAGCCGATCCGGTCAAAATGCGCACAGTGTCCTGTAAATGCCCAGCAGTCGTGCAGTGTCCACACAACCGGCTTATTCTGCGACTGAAGCCATTCAAACAGCAGTTCGATATTCACATAATAGCCGTGGATGTTGTGCAGGTGAATGAGATCCGGGGAAAACGCATCCGCCTCTTTTAAAAACGCACGGGTCGCCTGTGTCGAATAAAACCCGTGTTTATCGCTTATACGCGACAGCACGCCGTGCAGATTCACACCAATCTCCGAACCGATGCGGATGGTATCGCAGTCGTCAGGCGCTGTGCCGCGTCCATACGCGATTTTGCATAAAAAGCCGTCTTTCTTTGCCGCGCGGGCAAGATCGGCGGCAATCCGTCCCGTACTGCCATAACCGCAGACGGAATTGACTTGCAAAAGCTTCACATCGTTTTCCCCCATGTGGTGATGTTGACGATTTTTGCATAGCTTTGAATGAGCTTGACGACCTTCACCGACACGTTTGTATCGGCATAGTTCTCCGCCATGACGACTTCTTCGTTGTTTTCACGCATAGAAACCGCCAGCTCGAGCGCCTGTTCAACGTCGTCGCCCGTAATGCCGCCGATGACGACCGAACCTTTATCGAGCACCTCCGGCCGCTCCGTCGAAGTGCGGATGAGCACGCCTGCAAAGTGGAGCATTGCCGATTCTTCGGACAAGGTGCCGCTGTCGGACAGCACGCAGTATGCGTTCATCTGGAGCTTGTTATAATCCATGAAGCCGAACGGCTTTAAGCTTTGCACGAGCGGATGGAATTTGAAATCGCGCTGTTCGATGAATTTGCGGCTGCGCGGATGGGTCGAATAGATGACCGGCATCTGATACCGCTCGGCAATGCGATTGACCGCGTTCATCAGCGAGAGAAAATGCGCTTCGTTGTCGATATTCTCCTCGCGGTGTGCGGAAACCAAGATATATTTGCCCGCCGTCAGATTCATGCGCTCGAGCACATCACTTGCTTCGATTTTGTCCATATGATCGCGCAGAACCTCGCGCATCGGCGAACCGGTGACAAAAATCGTCTTGCCGTCGATGCCCTCGCTCAACAGATAGCGGCGGGAATGCTCGGTATAGGGGAGGTTGATGTCGGAAATATGGTCGACGATCTTGCGGTTGATCATCTCGGACACATTCCAGTCCCAGCAGCGGTTGCCGGCTTCCATGTGGAAAATCGGAATTTTTAACCGTTTGGCCGAAATTGCCGCGAGCGCCGAGTTGGTATCGCCTAAAATCAGCACGGCATCCGGACGCTCTTTTTCCATGACTTCATACGATTTGGCGATGATGTTTCCCATTGTTTCGCCTAAATGTTTGCCGACGCTGTCTAAATAATAATTCGGCTCGCGCAGGCCGAGGTCCTCAAAAAAGACCTGGTTTAAGGTGTAGTCCCAGTTTTGGCCGGTGTGCACCAAAATATGGTCAAAGTATTTGTCGCACGCTTTGATGCACGCCGACAGACGGATGATCTCCGGCCGTGTGCCCAAAACGGTCATGACTTTTAACTTATTCATTCGTATTCTCTCCGTTTCTCTGCTTACTCGATGACCGGCAAAAAGAACGTATCCGGTTTTTCGGGGTCAAACGGCTCGTTTGCCCACATGACGGTCACAAGATCGGTCTGTCCGATGTTTTGAATGCTGTGGGTATAGCCGGTGGGAATGTCGACGACGGTCAGTTCCTCGCCGCTTACACGGTATTCGATCACTTCGTCGCTGTCGATTTTACGGAAGCGGATCGATGCCTCACCCGACACGACTAAAAATTTCTCGTTTTTCGTGTGATGCCAGTGGTTGCCCTTTGTAATGCCCGGTTTTGCCACATTGACAGACACCTGTCCGCGGTCCGGCGTGCGGAGCATCTCCGTAAACGAGCCGCGCTCGTCTTTGTGCATCGTAAGCGGATAGGAAAATTCGTCCTTAGGCAGATAGCTTAAATAGGTGCTGTAGAGCTTTTTTATAAGCGGATCGGACAGATCGGGAAGAGAAAGCGTTTTGCGGTTTTCAGCAAACGAGGCAATAAGCGATGCAAGGAGGCCGAGTGTTGCCTCATGCGTAACCGGCACACAGCAGAAATCACCGTCGCGCGTCGGATTGCCCGAAACGGCACGGCAGAGCTCGTCCACCACATCGTCGATATAGCACAGTGTCAGCTTCACCGACGGGTCATTGACGGTGATCGGCTCATGATGCGCAATGTTGTGGCAAAACGTTGCAATGACGCTGTTATAGTTCGGGCGGCACCATTTGCCGAACAGATTCGGGAAGCGGTATACAAGCACCGGCGCGCCGGTTTCCTTTCCGTAAGCGAACAGAAGATCTTCGCCGGCTTTTTTGCTCTCGCCGTACGGATTCTGACGCTCTGCCTGAATCGAGGAGGCGAGCATCACCGGCGCTTTGTTGCCTGCGGCTTTGAGCGCATCGAGCAAAGTCGACGTAAAACCGAAATTTCCCTTCATGAATTCGTCGTCCGTTTTCGGGCGGTTTACACCTGCCAGATGAAATACAAAATCACACGATGCGGCATATTGCGTGAGTAAAGCAGGGTCGGTGTCGATGTCATACGAGAGCACCTCAAACCCGCGGTTTAAAAGCTCCGCTTTTAAGTTTTTGCCCACAAATCCGTTTGCACCGGTAATGAGGATCTTCATGTTGTTTGCTCCTTTGCTCATTTTTGCTCCCATGCGGCAATCTCATCCTGAATATAAGAAAGCGACAGCAGTTTTTCTTTGACCTGCTCGACTGTCAAAAGCTCGGTATTGCTCGAGTCAAACTCGACGAGCGTTTTGCGGTTTTCGTCGCCCTGTTTGAAGTATTTTTCGTAGTTTAGGTCACGCTTGTCCGCCGGCACACGGTAGAAATTGCCCATGTCGATCGCATGCGCACACTCCTCGTTGGTGAGCAGTGTTTCATACATTTTTTCACCGTGACGGATGCCGATGATTTTAATCGGATTGTCTGCATGGAACAGCTCTTTGACTGCCTGTGCGAGTGTTTCGATGGTGCACGACGGCGCTTTCTGCACCATGATATCGCCGCTCTCTGCATGCTCGAATGCAAAAATGACAAGCTCCACTGCTTCCTCAAGGCTCATGATAAACCGGGTCATAGACGGCTCTGTGACGGTGAGCGGCTGGCCTGCTTTGATCTGCTCGATAAACAGCGGAATGACTGAACCGCGCGAGCACATGACGTTGCCGTAGCGTGTGCCGCAGATGAGCGTTTTCTCCGGCGAAACGGTGCGCGATTTTGCGACAAACACCTTTTCCATCATTGCTTTGGACGTACCCATCGCATTGACCGGATATGCGGCTTTGTCGGTCGAAAGGCAAATGACCTTTTTGACGCCGCATTCGATGCAGGCGGTCAGCACGTTATCCGTGCCGATGACGTTTGTATACACGGCTTCAAGCGGGAAAAACTCACACGACGGCACCTGTTTCAATGCCGCGGCATGGAACACATAGTCGACGCCATACATCGCATTTTTGATGCTCTGGAGATTTCTGACGTCGCCGATATAATATTTGATTTTGTCGTTGTTGTAGGCGTGGCGCATGTCGTCCTGTTTTTTCTCATCGCGCGAGAAAATACGGATTTCCTTAATGTCGGTGTCGAGAAAGCGTTTTAATACCGCGTTGCCGAACGAGCCGGTGCCGCCGGTAATGAGCAGTGTTTTTCCGTTAAAAATTGATTCTGCCATAATGACTTATTCCTCCAACAATTTGATAAATGTATTCATAAAGATTTCTTTTGTGTAATGCTGTTCGTAGTAAACCCGGCCGTTTTCGCCTTTTTTCCGGTATTGTTCCGGGTTTTCGATGATCTTTTGCATGACAGCGCCAAGACCTTCTGCATCGCCTGCACGCACGCATTCGCCGCAGTCCGATTCTTCGATCATTTGTGCGGCGGCGCCGTCAATCGCACCTGCAATCGGTTTGCCGGCGCTTAAATATCCCTGCGCTTTTGCCGGCAGTGTCATGCCGATAAAATCGCCGCCGCGCAGTGTGAGCAGAAAACAGTCGGCAAGCTTATAAAACCGCTCCATTTCCGCAAGGGGAAACCGCCCGTGAAACGTAATATGATCCGTCACATGAAGCGATTCGCTCAGTTCTTTGCATGCAGAAAGCTCCGAGCCGTCGCCTACAATGTGCACCATGAACGGCTTGTCCGTTTGAATGTGGGGAATTGCCTTGATGATGCAGTCCACATTCTGAACCGCGCCGATATTTCCCGCGAACAAGAAATCCACACATTCATTTTCTTCATAAACGCCGCAGATATCCGCATACAAATCCTCCGCATGCTGGGGAAGATCAAAAATGCGGTCATTGACATCCTCGCCGCACAAATCGGTGAGATATGTGCGAAACGGCGCTGAGGTGACAGCGATTTTATCGCACGCCCGGTAAAGCTTGCGGCTGATTCGTTTCACGGCACGAAACAGCGGATGTGATTCGCCGACATGAAACGCCTTTAATGACTCGGGCCACAGATCACAGCAGTAAAGCACGAGCGGCTTTTTGGTGCGGTGTTTTAACCGTCTTGCCGCATATGCCTGAAGCACCGGCGATGTCTGATAACAGAAAATCACGTCGATGTCCTTTTTCTTGCAAAACGACGCATAGAGCCACGAGGACACAACAAACGATGCGTAATTGAGCGCACGAAACAGCACACCTTTGTGCCGTGCGATAATCGGCACGCGGACAACCTGCACGCCGTTTATCGATTCTCTGCGGCGGCGAAACCACCGGTATTCCTTGGGCACCTTCGAGGTGGCATAGTCGGGCAGTCCGGTCAGCACCCGCACCTGATGTCCCATCGAAACAAGCGACTGCGCAATGTCGTTGATCCGAAAATTGTCGGGATAAAAACACTGCGACACAATCAAAATATTCAAAATAGAACCCTTCCGATCTGCATAATACTGTAATTTCATTTTACTACAGCGCACCTGTTTTCGCAAGTCTATGTTCATACAGACACGCAAAAAACGGCACCGAAGTGCCGTTTTTTCTGTTAGTCCATCTTGTATTTTGAAAGTTCCACACGCGTGATCCCGTGATAATTTTCGCGCTTGTCCTCAGGCGGCGGTGTCATGTAATCGCCGTATGTGACGGTCAGATACTCGTCGTATGAGGAAAAACTCAAAAATGCATCGTCCTCAAACGGGATCGGTATAAGCGACTCCGTCAGCGACGATTGAATGGGCCGTTCATAATGATCGCACAGATATGCACAGTCAGATCCGTTGTCTTTCATACTACTCTTTTGCAGTGTACGCTGAATCGACGCACGCGAAAAAAACAGCGAAACCGCTTTGATACCGGCATAGACTGCCTTTTTTAACATACCGCCGTCATGCGCAATGTCATAGCCGTTTTTCATCAGCAGAAGCCGCTGATAAAACGCTGTTTTGACTTGCCTTTTGTCCGGATTTTTGCATTTGTCAAACGGGAACAGATCGACAAAGATGCCGTCTTCGACAAGATGCGCTCTGCCGGTGTTTTTCTCGACAAAATGCGTGCCTTTTAAGCGGATTTTTGCAAACGGCAGTGCATATTCGGGATCAGTGTCCCATGTCTGCAAAAAATATTCGTCGGGAAGATCCGTTTTGCAGGCTTCTAAAAAGCGTTCATAATCGCTTCTTACAAATCCGAAATCCAAGTCATCGTCCCACGGAATAAATCCCTTGTGACGAACGGCACCCAGCAGTGTGCCCGCAATCATAAAATATTGGATCTTGTGAAGTTCACAAATGCGTTTGACCTCTTTTGCAATCATCAGCTGCAAAAGCTGGATATTCCGAAGTTCTGTCATACTGCCACCTGCTTGTCTTTTTTATCATATCTCTATGATACACGACATCAAGAAAAAAAGTCAAGAAAAGCGTAAAAAAGGCGAATTTACATTGTTTTTGTTTTGAAAAAAGAGTTTTTTTATTTGGTTTTCTTTTTTAAAAAAACATGGTATAATAACAATAAATAATTCAAAAAGGTGGGATTTCATCATGCTGCTCCATTCTTATCAAAAACCAGACCCGCAGGACAAAGACACGCAAAAACAAGCGATTGATGCACTGCGGCAAAAGCTGTTCGTTTCACAGCAGACCATCAAAGAAGCAAAGCTTCCCGTACTCGTCCTGATTGAGGGATGGGGTGCCGCGGGAAAGGGCAGTGTGATCGGAAAAGTCATTTCGTCAATCGATCCGCGCTCATTCCGTGTGTCAAAAGTCGGTGCGCCCACCGATGAGGAGCGCCGTAAGCCGTTTTTGTGGCGTCATTTCGTCAACATCCCGGAAGCCGGAAACTTTTTATTCTTGGACTCCGGCTGGATGAAGGAAACGGTGCAGATGCGCCTGTTTGACCGTTTGGACGACAAAAAATATGCAGAACGCCTGCAGGCAATCAACACGTTTGAACGCCAGCTGGTCGACAACGGTTATCTTTTGCTAAAGCTATTTTTCCACATTGACAAAAAAGAGCAGAAAAAACGCATCGAAAAGCTTTTAAAAAACGAGGACACTGCTTGGCGCGTCGGCGACTACGACGAGTGGCAGACCGAACATTACAGCATGTGTTTTGACTGCTTTGACGACTATCTGCACCAGACAAACACGCCGGATGCACCGTGGCATATCATTGACGCCAGTGATAAAAAACAGGCGGAATTTGAGACCCTCTCGATTCTGACCGACGCCATTGACAAAGCGATCAAAGCAAAACAAGAGAAAAAACCGCGCCCGATCATCCAAAAAGACTACCCGCTCGAGCCGATGCCGCTGCTTTCGGAAATTGATCTAAACAAATCGGTCACGCTCGAAGAATACGAAACGCTCAAGCGGTATTATCAGAAAAAGCTGCGCACCCTCCACAACCGGATTTACCGCAAGAAAATCCCGGTCATCATCGCCTATGAGGGATGGGACGCGGCAGGCAAGGGCGGCAACATCAAGCGCATTGCCAGCGCACTCGATCCGCGCGGCTATGAGGTGATTCCGATTGCGAGTCCGAAGCCGTTTGAGCTTTCGCGTCACTATCTGTGGCGGTTTTACAACCGTCTGCCGAAAACGGGACACATCACAATTTTCGACCGCACTTGGTACGGACGCGTCATGGTGGAACGGCTCGAAGGCTTTTGCAGCGAAGCCGACTGGAAGCGCGCATATAACGAGATCAACGAGTTTGAACGCGAGCTCACGGACTGGGGTGCTGTGCTGTTAAAATTCTGGATTCACATCGACAAGGACACCCAGCTTGCACGCTTCACCGAACGCCAGAACACACCCGAAAAGCAGTGGAAAATCACCGACGAAGACTGGCGCAACCGTGAAAAATGGGATCTTTATGAGGAAGCCGTCAACGAGATGATTCAAAAGACAAGCACCAAAACTGCACCCTGGCATATCATTGAATCAAACGATAAAAAATACGCCCGCATCAAAACATTAAAAATCGTGACCGAAGCGCTTGAGGATGCACTCAAAAAACGGGAGAAATAATCGCAAAAAGACAAAAAACACCCTGCGTTTGCAGGGTGTTTCTCGTTTTAGTTTTCGTGTTTTCTGCGCTCGATAGAGCGTACAATCCATTTGATGAGTTCCACAATCGGAATGACCAAAAAGGCAAGACCGAGTGCAACGATATACTCGACAAACGAAATATGCGTAAATTCGAATGCGTCCGAAATGCCCGGCAGATAGATGACTGCTGTGGTAAGCAGCAAAGACAGCAGCATTGCGCCCCAGAGGAACTTATTCTGCTTTTTGATCGTAAAGATCGACTCTTTGCGCGAACGCATGTTAAACGAGTGGAACATCTCCGCCATCGACATCGTCAAAAATGCCATTGTCATGCCGTCCGGGCTGTTTGTAAACTCCCAGACACCGGCTTCGATATAGTGGCCGATTAAATATGCCGCAACCGTGAGGACTGCCACCAGAATACCCTGGTACACGATCGAGAAGCCGAGGCCGCCGGCAAAAATGCCTTCTTTCGGATTACGCGGCGCACGCTTCATCACGTTTTCTTCCGCCGGCTCCATGCCGAGTGCAAGTGCCGGGAACGTATCGGTGATTAAGTTGATCCACAGAAGATGCACCGGTTTTAAAATTACAAAACCGAACAGCGTTGCCATGAAAATGGCGACAACCTCGCTTAAATTCGACGAGAGCAGGAACTGAATTGCTTTGCGGATGTTGTCGTAAATACGGCGGCCTTCCTCGACTGCCGAAACGATTGTTGCAAAGTTATCGTCTGCAAGCACCATGTCTGCGACGTTTTTCGTCACGTCCGTACCGGTGATGCCCATGCCCACACCGATGTCTGCATTTTTGATCGACGGTGCATCGTTGACGCCGTCGCCGGTCATTGCGGTGATTTTGCCGTTTTTACGCCATGCATTGACAATGCGGACTTTGTGCTCCGGCTGAACACGCGCATATACCGAGTAATTCTGAATCGTCTTTGCAAACGTGTCGTCGTCAATTTCGTTTAATTGTGCACCGGTCAGCGCTTCGTCTGCGCTTTCGATCATGCCCAAATCCTTTGCAATCGCAACAGCGGTATCCTTATGGTCGCCGGTAATCATAACCGGACGGATGCCTGCTTCACGGCACTCTGCGATTGCCGCTTTGACCTCAGGGCGAACCGGGTCGATCATACCGGTCAGACCGATATAGACAAGCGACTGCTCGAGCGATTCCGGTGCGTTGTCCGGCAGAGTATTGCCGTGGACACGAAACGCTGCACACAGCACACGCAGCGCACGGTCTGCAAACGCTTTGTTCTGGCCTAAAATCTCGGCACGGCGGCTGTCATCAAGCGGTAATACCTCGCTGCCGTTCCAATACGACACACAACGTTTGAGCACTTCATCCGGTGCGCCTTTTGTATACTGGATATAGCTGCCGTCTGCTTGTTTATGAACGGTGGACATCATTTTGCGCATCGAATCAAACGGCGCTTCTGTCACACGCGGAAGCTCTGCTTTTAACTGCGGTTTCGGCATCGACAAAGAATACGCATAGTTGACAAGCGCACATTCGGTCGGTTCACCGGTTGCTTCGTTCTTTTCGTCGAGCTCTGCATCGCTGCACAGCGCCATTGCCTTTGCAAGCAATGTTTCATCGTCGCCCGCATGCTCGACAACGGTCATGCGGTTTTGGGTAAGTGTACCCGTTTTATCCGAGCAGATGATCTGCGCACAGCCAAGCGTTTCGACTGCGGTGAGTTTTCGGATGACGGCGTTGCGCTTCGACATATTTGTGACACCGATCGAGAGTACGATCGTCACAACGGTTGCAAGTCCCTCCGGAATTGCCGCAACGGCAAGGCTGACTGCAACCATGAATGTGTCAATGAGCGTTGTGCCCGACAAATCCGGGTATGCTTTAAACAGATTAAAACCAAAGATAAACACACAGATGCCGAGCACCAGCACAGAAAGCACTTTACTCAGCTGTCCAAGTTTCAGCTGAAGCGGTGTCTGGCCGTCCTCTGCTTTTGCGAGTGCGTCGGCGATTTTGCCCATCTCAGTCTGCATACCCGTACCGGTGACGATCGCTTTTCCGCGGCCGTATACAACGGTGCTGCCCATATAAATCATGTTTTTGCGGTCGCCGAGCGGCACATCTTTTTCGCCCTCTTTGACCGTGAGTGTATCTGTCTTTTTGCTGACCGGCACACTTTCACCGGTGAGCGCCGCTTCCTCGACCTTTAAGCTTGCACTCTCGATGATGCGCGCATCGGCAGGGACTGCGTCGCCTGCTTCCAGGAGCACCACGTCACCCGGCACAAGATCTTCGCTTTTGACCATGCGCATCATGCCGTCGCGCAGGACTTTCGATGTTGCGGCAGTCATCTCCTGCAAAGCGGCAATCGCTTTTTCGGCTTTGCTCTCCTGATAGACGCCTAAAACCGCGTTGATGATGACAACTGCCAGAATGATGAACACATCGGTAAACGACTCATTTGCATATGCCGCTGTGACGCCTGAAACCGCCGCAGCTGCCAGCAGAATAATAATCATCGGATCGGCAAGCTCTTTCAAGAACCGCACAATCAGCGGTGTTTTTTTCGCTTCGGCAAGCTTGTTTTTCCCGAATTTCAACAGCCGTTCTTCGGCTGTTTTCGCCGAAAGCCCGTTTTCGGTGGTCTGCTGTTCAAGTATGACCTCTTCGGCGCTTTTTAGATAGTCGTTCATGTTTTCTCTCCTTCCTTTTGCCACAAGCAAAAAACAAAAGACCCATGCAAAGCAATTTTTGCCCTGCATGAGTCTCGCTTTTTAAGACAAACCAGGCAAAAAACGCCATGTATGTTGATTTGCCACACAATCGCTTGTGAAAACTACTCCCTCATGAACTTTTCTATGTGATTCATTTCATTGTACCCGTTTTTTTCCTGTTCGTCAATCAAAACAAAAAACATTTACAGTCCGTTCATGCCTTTTAATCAACAAGGATCATATCTTCGAAAAATTCCGGCCGGTGGAAGTCCGGATCTTCCCAGATGATTTTTGTAAAGCTGCCGTAGTGCGGAATTTCGGTGTCATCACCGCATTTATAGAAGTTGCCGCGGATGAGTGTGCCCTCTTCAAACGACACATCACCGTATACGCCTTGTAATAAGGACAGCGGAATCAACAATTCGTATCCCCAGCAGTTGGCTTCTTTAAACGGAACAGCCGTCGGGTGAACAAGTCCCATTTCCTCGATGGTACGGCGGTCATAACGGTTTTCACCGTAGCAGCAGAGCAGTGCACCGTTTGCATTTGCTTCAAAGTTGATATAGCCGCTGTGTTCTTTCTGCAGCGCAAAGTTTGCGAAAAATTCAAGACAGCTGTCACGGCATACACCCTCGTTTTTACCGGTAAACGTTGCACGCGGGCGGAATTCCTCGCTCCAGATTTTCAAAAGAAAGCCTTCGTTTTTCAAAAAGCACAGGATGGCTTTCGATACGGGCTGGTACGCACCGCCCCAGTTATATACGGAAATATCTGCAATATTGCCTTTTGTAATTTCTTCTCGTTTTTCAATAATTTGAACCTCATACATATGCCAATCCCTCCTTTTGGTATTATGACACATCGTGCGCATTTGTGCAAGAGAAAAAAACAGCGAAACCAAATGGTTTCGCTGTTTTTTTCATCGGGGAAATCCCGTGATTATTCCTCTGTTTCGTCATCGAGCGGTGCATCCTCTTCCTGCAAAGATGCTTCGAGCGCTTCGATCTCAGCGGCATCTGCATCTTCTGTGCTGTCCGCCTGTTCGACCTGTGCGGTTTCCTCTTCTTCGTCATGCTCTGCGCGGGCAAAGGTAACCACCTTGCTGCCCTCGGAAAGACGCATCACACGCACACCCGACGCATACCGCGACATGAGGTTTACATCGCTGACGCGAATACGGATGATGACGCCATCGTCTGCAATCAGAATCAGATCTTCGTCCTCATCGACGACGCGCACGCCGGCAACCTCGCCGCGCTGCTCGATCTGCTTATAGTTGATCTTGCCGTAGCCGCCGCGTGCCTGCAAACGGTATTCCTCCGGCGATGTACGGCGTCCCTGGCCGAGCGTTGTGATCGTCATGACCGATGCACCTTCACGCAGTCTTGCCATGCTCACCACGGTATCGTCGTCGCGCAGGTGAATGCCGCGCACACCGCGTGCCGTACGGGAGAGCGGACGAATCTGCTGTTCATCCAGACGAATGCACATGCCCTTGCGTGTTGCAAGCAGCAGCTGGCTGACACCGTCAGTCAGCCGCACGGATGCAAGCTCGTCGCCCTCGTTTAGACCGATTGCAATCAGTCCGTTTTTGCGCACGTTTTTGTATGCATCCAGCTTCGTGCGTTTAATCAGACCGTTCTTTGTTGCCATCACCAGGAAGTGATCCTCGTCAAACTGCTTGACTTTGATCATATACGCAACTTTTTCATCCGTTTCAAGCGGCAGGAGATTCACGACGTTTACGCCGCGCGATGTCCGGCTGCCCTCCGGAATTTCATAGCACTTAAGCTTATACATCTTGCCGAGGTTTGTGATAAACAGCACGTTTTCGTGTGTCGACGAAATAAACAGCTCCTCGACAAAGTCTTCCTCACGGTGCTTCATGCCTGCAACGCCGCGGCCGCCGCGTTTTTGCAGCTTATACGTATCGACCGGCTGACGTTTGATATAGCCGAAGTGGGTGAGGGTAACGACGCAGTCTTCCTCAGGGATAAGATCCTCGATATCGACCTCACCGCTTACCTGCTGAATCTCGGTACGGCGGTCGTCGCCGAATTTATCGCGGATTGCAGTGATTTCTGTTTTTAAGATGCCCAAAATCAGCTGCTCGTCCGCAAGAATCTCCAAAAGATGCGCAATTTTCGCTTTAATTGCGGCGAGTTCGTCCTCGATTTTCTGGCGCTCAAGACCGGACAGACGGCCAAGCTGCATCTGCACGATGGCAGTCGCCTGAATTTCCGACAAGCCGAACCGCTCCATCAAGTTGAGTTTTGCCTGCGGCTGGTCTTTCGACGAACGAATCAGCGCAATGACCTCGTCGATAAAATCGAGTGCGATTTTTAAGCCTTCCAGAATGTGCTCGCGTTCCCGTGCTTTTTTAAGCTCATACTCGGTACGGCGGCGGATGACCTGCGACTGGAAGTCGATATAGTGACGCAGGCATTCTTTTAAGGTGAGCACCTTCGGCTGTCCGTCAACAAGGGCGAGCATGATCACACCGACGGTTTCCTGCATCTGCGTGTAGCTGTACAGCTGATTTAAAACGACCTGCGGGTTTGCGTCGCGTTTTAACTCGATAACAAAGTGCATGCCGTTGCGGTCGGATTCGTCGCGCAGGTCGGAAATGCCCTCAATGCGTTTGTTTTTGACATGGTCTGCAATGCTTTCGATGAGCCGTGCTTTGTTGACCATGTAGGGAAGCTCCGTCACAACGATGCGGAATCGTCCCGGTTTAAATTCCTGAATCTCCGCACGCGAACGCAGCGTGATTTTGCCGCGGCCTGTTGCATATGCCGCACGGATGCCGGATAATCCCATGATAATGCCGGCAGTCGGGAAGTCCGGCCCCTTGATGCACTCCATCAGCTCCGGCAGTGTCACGTCGGGGTTGTCGATCATCAGGTTAATGCCGTCAATGACCTCGCGCAGGTTATGCGGCGGAATATTCGTTGCCATACCGACAGCGATACCGGTCGAACCGTTTACAAGCAGGTTCGGGAACCGCGACGGGAGCATGACCGGTTCTTTTAAACGGTCATCGTAGTTTGACATGAAATCGACGGTGTCTTTGTCGATATCGGTGAGCATTTCGAGCGAAATTTTGCTCATGCGCGCCTCGGTATAACGGTAAGCAGCCGCCGGGTCACCGTCGACCGAACCGAAGTTGCCGTGGCCGTCTACAAGCGGATACCGAAGCGAAAAGTCCTGTGCCAAGCGCACCAGTGCGTCATATACAGACGCGTCACCGTGCGGATGATACCGGCCGAGCACCGCACCGACGGTGTCCGCACATTTGCGGTATGCCTTGTCGGGGGTCAGTCCGTTTTCGTGCATCGTATATAAAATGCGGCGGTGTACCGGCTTTAAGCCGTCGCGCACATCGGGGAGCGCACGCGACACAATGACCGACATCGAATAGTCAAGAAACGATTTGCGCATCTCTTTTTCGATGTCACGCTGTATAATGCGTCCTTCTTCTCTGATTTCCAATGTATTTTCACCTCTGTTTTTTCAAAAGAGCAGGGAAGTCCCCGCAGGAGATTTAGGCTTTCACCAAGTATTTTTCTTCGCCGATGCCGGCTTTTAAGACGTCGCGCACTGCGTCGGTGTCATCGCCTGTGCACCGTTTCGGCACGACAAACAGCCGCTCTTTTCCGGCACACAGCAAGAAAAGCGCATCGGTTTCCATGACTTTCGTGATCTCTTTTCCGTAATGCAGCACAAACGCGCCGTTTTCCTCGCGGATGCGCACGCCGGTATCAAAAATCTCCATCGAAAACTCCATAACCGGGTTTTCGTCGATTGCTTTTGCTGTTTTGCTCACATGCACAAGCGGCAGATACCAGATGAGTGCAATCAGCGACACGCACATCACACAGATAAACGCGGTAAAGCCGTTAAATGTGCCCTGTGTTGCCATGCCGATCATATAGACGCCGAAAATTGCCGCCAAAATGAGTGAGTAGATGATGTTTTTCTTATAGACGGTTTCTTTCTGGAACAGCTTTAAGCCGGTGCGCACCTCGTCGCCGGTAAACGTATAGTCGACGCGGATGCCCTCTTTTCCTAAAAATTCGTCTGCTTCCTCCTCTGGGGTCTCCGGTTCCATGTCATAGCTGTCGCCGGTCACACCGCCGTGTGAAACAGGGGAGGTGGTTTCTTCTGCGTCATTCTCCGAAGAAATGACTGCCTCTTTAAGTTCCTGTTCGGTTTTTTTCATGTTGTTTGCTTCCATGTTGTTCTCCTTTTGACTCAGATGTCAAGGTTGCTGACATATTTTGCGTTTGCTTCGATGAATTCGCGGCGCGGCTGTACCTTGTCGCCCATTAAGATCGTGAAGATCTCGTCGGCGCGCTGTGCGTCCTCGAGCGTCACTTTGATCATGATGCGGTTTTCCTGGTTCATGGTTGTTTCCCAAAGCTGTTCCGGGTCCATCTCACCAAGACCTTTATACCGCTGAATATCAACTTTTGCGCCGCTTTCGCCGGCAAGCTCTGCGATATAGCGGTCGCGCTCCAAGTCGTCGTATGCATAGCGCACCTGTTTACCGCGCGACAGCTTATAAAGCGGCGGCTGAGCGATAAAGATGTGTCCTTCCTCGACAAGCGGACGCATGAAGCGGAAGAAGAATGTCAACAGCAGTGTGCGGATATGCGAGCCGTCGACGTCGGCATCGGCCATGATGACAACTTTGCCGTAGCGAAGCTTTGTGATGTCAAAATCGGCGCCGATACCCGTGCCGAGTGCAGTGACGACCGGCATCAGCTTTTCGTTGCCGTAGACCTTGTCAAGCCGTGCTTTTTCGACGTTTAACATCTTACCCCAAAGCGGCAGAATTGCCTGATGACGGCGGTCACGTCCCGATTTTGCACTGCCGCCTGCGGAATCACCCTCGACGATGTACAGTTCGGTCACAGCCGGATCGCGTTCCTGGCAGTCGGCAAGCTTGCCCGGCAGGGAAGCCGTTTCAAGCGCCGTTTTGCGGCGGGTCAAGTCGCGGGCTTTGCGCGCCGCCTCGCGTGCACGCTGTGCGGTGACGGCTTTGTCGAAGATCGCGCGTGCCGCCGCCGGATTTTCCTCAAAATATGCCATCAGCTTCTCGGACACGAGTCCCTCGACGAGCGGACGTGCTTCGACGTTGCCGAGTTTTGTTTTCGTCTGTCCCTCAAACTCACATTCGGTCAGTTTGATGCTGATGATCGCAGTCAGACCCTCGCGGACGTCCTCGCCGCTCAAGTTCTTGTCGCTGTCTTTTAAGAGATTATATTTTCTGCCGTAATCGTTGAACACGCGGGTGAGCGCGTTTTTAAAGCCGGTTTCATGGAAACCGCCCTCGACAGTATGGATGTTGTTTGCAAACGACAGAATGAGCTCGTTATAGCTGTCGTTATACTGCATCGCGATTTCGACAATCGAATCGTTTTCCTCTTTTTTTAAGTAAATGACATCCTCATGGAGCACTTCGACCTGTTTTCTCTGGTGAATATGCGTCACAAAGCTCTTAATACCGCCCTCGTAGTGGAGCACTTCTTCGACGGGCTCCTCACGGTTGCGCAGGTCCTTCATGACAATGCGGATGCCCGCGTTCAAAAACGCCTGCTCGCGCATTCTTGTGAGCAGTGTTTCATAGTCGTAGTTGGTATCTTCGAAAATCTGCGAATCGGCTTTGAACACGACTTCGGTACCGGTGCGCTCCGTCGTTCCGATGACCTCCATCTGTTTGTCATAGTGACCGCGGCAGAATTTCTGATAGTGAATTTCCTTGCCGTCATAAACGGTCAGTTCGAGCCATTCACTCAGTGCGTTTACAACGGACGCACCGACGCCGTGCAGACCGCCCGACATCTTATATCCGCCGCCGCCGAATTTGCCGCCTGCGTGCAGAATCGTATAGACGACGGTTGCCGCCGAGATGCCCTCTTTCGGGTGAATGCCCGTCGGAATGCCGCGTCCGTTGTCGACGACACGGATGACATTCTGCGGCAGAATCTCCACATCAATGCGGTCGCAGTAGCCGGCCAAAGCCTCGTCGATTGCGTTGTCCACGATCTCGTATACCAGGTGATGCAGTCCCTTCGGACCGGTCGAACCGATATACATGCCCGGGCGCTTTCTGACGGCTTCAAGCCCCTCCAGTACCTGAATTTCCTCCGCACCGTAATGCGGTTGTTGATTCGGATTATATTCCACTTGGTTTTCCCTCCGTTTCCGCCTGCAAAGCGGACTGTGTGTAAAAAAAGAATATGCCGGTCAGCGCAGTCCGGCGCGTTTTTTGAGTGTCGCAGTTGAAATCTGCGAGATATAGACGATGCATTCGCTGTTCTGCACCGTCACGATAAACGATTTCGGCATTTCATAGGACACCGTCACGACGCGGTGTTCGTGGGTGGCTTTCGCCAAAAAATCCTTCGTATGTTTTGAAAGCGTTGCTTTTTCGAGGTCAAAAATCCCGACAATATCCGAAAACCGCACGACGACTTCCTGTCCCAAATGCAGATACACCGTTTTATTCCTCCGTTTTTTGTGTGAGTGCGCCGTCTTTCATGAAAAAGACCGTCCCGCCGAACCGTTCTTCGACGCTTGCTTCGTCACAGCAGGTAATAAACACCTGCAAATCGCGCACATGATGTAAAATATAGTGCTGTCTTGACGGGTCAAGCTCGCTCATGACGTCGTCGAGCAAGAGCACCGGCGATTCGCCGACCGCTTTTTTTAAAAGCTTTGCCTCCGCAAGCTTTAGCGCGATGACACAGCTTCGCTGCTGTCCCTGCGAGCCGTAAAGCCGCGCGGAACGGTCCGACAGCGTAAACGACAAATCGTCGCGGTGCGGACCCACCGACGTAAAGCCCTGCTTGCGGTCGGTTAAAAACGATTCCTCGAGTGCTTTTTGATACGCCTCAATATGGCGTTCTTCATATGACGTCACATCCGCAGGATGTGAGAACACGGTCGAATCGTACGACACGGCAAACGGCTCCTTTTGACCCGACAGCCCGTCATACACCTGCGCGGCAATCCGACTGAGCTTAGTTATATAATCGTTCCTGTAACTCGTCAAAATCGTCCCGATTTTGGAAATCTGCTCATCCCACACCGAAAGATAGGTGCGTAAGATATCATCACCGTACAGCTGTTTTAACAGTGCGTTTCGCTGGTCGATCAGTTTTTCATAGCGGGACAAGTACGCGCCGTACTGCGGCCGAATCTGCGAGATGGCAATATCCAAGAAACGGCGGCGGTAAACAGGGCCCTCCTGCACGAGCGACAGATGCGCCGGCGAAAACACCACGGCATAAAAATGGCCGCAGAACTCCGACGAAGAAGAAAGCGGCACACCGTTTAGCCGCATTTCCTTTTTTTCGCCGATCGAAATGAACGCATCCTGTATTCTCGTGCTGTCCTCAAACTGAATCGAAACGGACGCTGTTTTCTTGTCAAAGGCGATCATCTGCGACGGTTTTGACCCGCGGAACGACGCATTGCCCGTAAACATCCAGATCGCTTCGATGAGGTTTGTTTTGCCCTGTGCATTTTCGCCGCAGATCACATTGACACCGTCGCCGAACGACAATTCACCCGATGAAAGGTTGCGAAACCCGTTCGCCGAAAGATTTGTAAGCTTCAAGCAGTTCCCTCCAGCGTCTGACTGTTTATTCTGCGGCGTCTACCGTGAATGTTTCGCCCGCAAACGTCACGGTGTCGCCGGGGACAAGCTTTTTTCCCCGCATGGTGCAGACTTCGCCGTTTACCTGGACTTCGCCTGCGGCAATGCGGAGCTTTGATTCACCGCCGGATGCGACACAGTTTGCAAATTTCAAAAATTGATCGAGTTTAATAAATGGGGTGTTGATCGAAATATGATTCATACCGATTCCTTTCATGAATTAAGCCGTACCGGCAGAACGAGATATAAGAAGCTGTCATCATCGATCGGCTCGATTTTGATCGGGGAGATCGGGCCGTTCATACGCAGGCAGATATTTTCGCATTCGCATGCTTTGAGTGCGTCTGCCATATAGCGGTTATTAAAGCCGATGACGACCTCCGGACCGTCGCACGAAGCGTGCACCGAATCGCTGATTTTGCCGAGCGCCGTTTCACAGAACACTTTGATCTCGCTGTCTAAAAACGAGCAGCGGATATGGCTTTTTGCACGCTCGTTGATGATGATGGACGCACGGTTGATGCTGTCCAAAAATGCTTTTGTTTCGACCTGTACGGTGGTTAAGCTCTCTTTCGGGATGGCGTTTTTATAGTTGATAAATTCGCCCTCCAACAGTCTTGAAATCACCTGATAGCCGCTGACGGAGAAACAAATGTGCTTTTTCGACACATGAACGCCGACCTGATCGTCGTCATCATCGCCGGTGATTTTCGAGAGAAGCTTTACAATCTCCGAGAGTGTTTTTCCCGGAACGACGAATTTTAACTGATTCATCAGATTGATTTTTTCTTTGCGCATTGCCAAGCGATAGCCGTCGACCGAAACAACATGCAAGATACCGTCGTTTAAATCAAACAGCGAACCGGTGTGCACCGGGTTTTGATCGTTTTGGGAGATGGCAAACAGCGTTTTGCTGATCATGCTCTTTAATAAGAATGCAGGCAGGGAGAATGACTGATCGCCTTCGACTGCCGGCATATCCGGAAACTCTGCGGCATTTAAGCCGAGGATTGTAAATTCAACCTCGTTGCAGGAAATGACCGTCAGAAGCTTTTCGTCACAGGTGATTGTGACCATGCCGTTGGGCATTTTATTGACGATATTCGAAAGCAGCGACGCATTCAAAATCACAGCGCCGTCCTCCGATGATTGTACTTCGATGGTTTTCGAAATACCGAGCTCCAGGTTGTAGCTTGTGCAGGTGAGTTCCTGATTTTTACAGGAAATTAAAATGCCCTCAAGCGCAATGAGCGTCGATTTCGAAGAAACAGCCGGAAGAACGTTATTGATTGCTTCACAGAGCAAAGCTTTTTCGCAAGTAAATTTCATCGAAAACATCCTTTTTTTATTCGTTTCGTTTTTTATCCGGAAAGAACACGCGTTATATTCGGTCCTATTATGATGATATTATCATATCAATAAATAATAAAATAAATAGTAGTAGTAATAGTAGGGGGTGTGGATTTCGGGGAAAAGGGCGCAAACACCCAATATACCTAAGTTTGTCCGGAATTTTCGTTGTTTATCCCGCGTTTATTTTGCGTTTAACGATGTTTAAAAAAACGAGGGCAACGTGCATTCCACAAAAAAACGGGTGGAAAACGAAAAACATGTTGAAAACTTCGTTGAAAACGTGGAAAACTCAAACGCGCGTTTTTTCCGCCGTTTTTTCTGTGGAAAACCCGGATGTTGAAACTTATTTATTTTTAATATTTTTGATGATATCGTCAATAATGGCTTTTTGGTGCGGTTCTTTTTCAATTTGCTGTTCCACCTGGCGCAGTGCATACGAAATGGTGGAGTGATCGCGGCCGCCGAATTCGTTGCCGATGAGCTCTAAAGACATCTGCGTGACTTCTTTAATAATGTAAATGGCGACCTGGCGCGCATAGGAGATCTGTGCGGCGCGTTTTTTCGAGCGCAGGTCATCCGGCGTGATCGAATATGTCTTTGCGACTTCTTCGATGATGCGTTCGATGGTGACCGGCACCGGCTGATTGTCGTTTAAAATCTCTTTGATGACGGTCTGTGCGACGTTTAAAGACGGCGGCGAGCCGGTGAACAGCTTGTACGCACGGATTTTTTTGACCGCACCTTCTAACTGACGGATGTTTGTCTTTAACCGGTTTGCGATATATTCGGTCACATCCGGCGGAATTTCAATCTGCAAAAGATCGGCCTTGCGGTTGATGATGGCGATTCTTGTTTCAAAGTTTGGCGGGGAGATATCCGTTAAAAGTCCCGATTCAAACCGGTTTTTCAGACGATCCTCGAGCGTTTTGATGTCTTTTGGCGGACGGTCGGAAACAAGCACGATCTGCTTGCCGACCTTATACAGCTCGTTGAACGTGTGGAAAAACTCCTCCTGCGTACTCTCTTTGCCGGAGATGAACTGGATATCGTCGACCAACAGGATGTCCGCTTTGCGGTATTTGTTGTGGAACGCGTCGATGGTGCGCGAAGAAATCGCCGCAATCAGCTCGTTTGTGAACGTTTCACTGCTGACGGAGATGATGTTGCGCTCCGGGTGATTTTTCTTGATTTCGTACGCAATCGCAGACAGCAGGTGCGTTTTGCCAAGGCCGGACGGACCGTAGATAAACAGCGGGTTATATGAGCCGATCTGGTTGTCGGTGGTGATGGCTTTGCACGCTGCATAGGCAAAGTTATTCGACGGTCCGACGATGAAGGTATCGAAGGTGTATTCGTAATTGCCGGAATTATCACCCGATGCTTCGTCGATCTGTGCGCTTCCGCCGGCGACCGGCAGCACCTCCGGCACACCGGAAGGCTCCTCAGCGGTCGGGAGCGTCGGCACAGCGGCAGTGTCACCGTCCGAGATATAGGTGTTCAGCTCATTTTCCGTCACAATCAGCACTTCGACCGGGAAGCCCAGAACCGCCTCGAACGCTTCTTCGATTTTTGAAAGGTATTGTTTGAGCAAAACATCGCGTTGGAACGGCGTTTTGATGTATAAAACGGCTTTGTTTCCTTCAAACTTCACCGGTTCAATCACATTGATCCACACGTTATAGGCGATGTCGGAAATCTGTTCCTTGATTTGCTCTTTGACAAGGTTTACGACTTCGTTAAACGATTCCATGAATGTCCTACTCCTTTGTAAGAATGGATGCACGCAGTGCCAGAAAAAACCGGCCTGATTTTCTTTGGTGGAAAACAATTCCCCGAAAAAGAAGCCGGAATCACGAGAAAAACGCAAGTTTTCAACAATACTCCCCCGGTTTTCAACAACGGTTCGGGTAAAACACGGGGAAGATGTTGAAAACATGTGCAATGCCTGCGGAAGCACGGTTGAAACAAGCGTGTAAACGTGCATTAAGATACAGTATTTATTATAGCGCAAACCGCATTTGTTTTCAAGTTTTTCGCAAACAAAATTGAGTATATATATAATGTAACTCTTTTTGAAATGGGGAAGCGCAAAAAAAGTGCCGCCACACGGCAGTTTACGGGGAGAAAATGTGTGTTTTTGCTTGACAAATAAAAAAAAGCCCAGTATAATACTAACTTGCAGGGTTTTGCCCTGATTCTTATGCGTTTAAGCCATGCCGTTTCGGCAGGTCTTAATCATGACAGAGCCGCATTTTGTTCGGCTTTGTTTATAAACCATCACCATGAAGTTAAAAAAAGGGGGTTTACTCGATGAAAAGAACCTATCAGCCGAAAAAACTGCAGCGCAAAAAAGTACACGGCTTTATGAAAAGAATGGCTGACAAAAACGGCAGAAAAGTGCTGGCTCGCCGCCGTGCAAAGGGCAGAAAAAGACTGACCCACTAAGTTTTTTAAAAAATGAACCACATGGTATTTTGGCGTTGTGGGAATGCGTTTTTATGAAAAAACTTAAAAATGACAGACCACCTATTTTCTAAGAAGAAATGGTGGTCTTTATTTTTAAAAAAAGGTGCGTTTTTAAAGATGCAACAGGTGATTACACTCAAACTGAATAAAGAATTTAAACGGGCCTATTTTCAGGGAAAATTCAAGGCGCATCCGCTGCTTGTCACCTATCGGGTGAAAAACAGGGCAAAAACGCCCCGCATCGGCATTACCACGTCCAAAAAAATCGGATGCGCAGTCAAGCGCAACCGTGCCCGCCGTGTGATCATGGCAGCATACCGGATGCTGTTAAACGAAGATCCTGCACTGTTTTCCTCATGTGACTATGTATTCGTCGCAAGACCTCAAACCCCCGATGCAACCTCCGCAGAGGTCATGCGGATTATGAAAAAGCATGTGCAGGTGTTAAGCCGCGGATGAAGACGATTTTTCTTTTGCTGATCCGTGCGTATCAAAAATGCATTTCACCGCTGTTTTTGCCCTCTTGCCGGTTTTATCCGACATGCTCGGCGTATGCATACGAGGCGGTGAAAAAATTCGGCGCATTAAAAGGCGGATATCTTGCTGTCCGCCGGATTCTTCGCTGTCACCCGTTTTCAAAAGGCGGCGTTGACCCGGTGCCTCAGACATTTTCATTGAAAAAACAGAACAAGAAAAACTAACAAGCCGTTTTTGCGGTGTATGGAGGAGTCGTATGAACTTTTTGGGCGTTCCGTTCGGCTATGTCATGTCGTTTATCTATAACATTGTGCATGACTATGGCTGGGCGCTGATTTTATTTATTTTACTGACAAGAATTTTGCAGTTCCCGCTTGGTATCAAACAGCAGAAAAGCACTGCACGCATGGCGGCATTTCAGCCGAAATTAAACCAGATCAAAAAGCAGTTTGCAAAAGACAAACAGCGCATGAATCAGGAAACCATGAAGCTTTACGAGGAAGAGGGCATCAACCCTGCAGGCGGCTGTCTTCCGATGCTGATTACATTTGTGCTGCTCTTTGGTATCATTGACGTCATCTATAATCCGCTGCTTCATATTCTGCACGTGGATCAGACACTGGTTTCCGAAGCGATCAATGTGCTCGGATCGAGTGCGGGCGGCGCACCGCAGCTGACCATCATCAGCCAGATTCAAAACGGCGGTCAGTTTGCACAGGAGCTTACCGGCATTTTCGGCGCAGATATTGTCGCACAGATTCAGTCGTTCAACATGAACTTTTTAGGACTGAACTTAGGTGAGATTCCGCAGGAAAACCTCTTAAGCCCGGTCATTATCATTCCGATTCTTTCGTTCGGCACACAGGTCATCTCCACGCTGCTGATGATGAAAACACAGAAGCAAAACGGCATGGAAATGATGAACGGCATGAAATGGACGATGCTGTTGATGCCGCTTTTATCGCTTTGGTTTGCGATTACGCTGCCGGCGGGCGTTGGTCTTTACTGGACTGTTTCGAACGTTTTGATGATTGCACAGACACTCATTCTGCAGAAAATGTATTCACCGGAAAAAGTGATGGCAATGTCGCAGAAAGATATTGAAAAAACACGTGCAAAAATGCGTGCAAAACGCGAAAAAATGGATGAATTGTCCGCACGCATGAACGAGAAAAAGGGTACCACACAAAACGCACAGTCGAAAAAAGCAGAAAAGCTTGATTTGGCGGAAGACCGTGACACCGTGAATAAGCGGATTGCAGAAGCACGTCGCCGTATGGCCGAAAAATACGGTGATGAATATAAAGAGGATTGACGGAAGGGGACTTGTCGTTATGACAAAAGAAGTGATTATTAAAGCGGCAACGATTGAAGAAGCGCTTGCACAGGGTGCGGATCAGCTTGGCGTGGAAGAAGCTGTTTGCACATATGAAGTGATGGAAGCGCCGAAAAAGCTGTTTTCATCGAAACTAAAATATGCAGTGCTCAAAGTGACCGCAGAAGTGGCAGAGGTCAACAAACCGGCAGAGTTTCAGATGACCGAGTCGGTTGAAGAGCCGGAGAGTGCATTAAGCAGCGCAGAGGAGAAAAAAATCACCGTTGCAAAAGAGTATCTTTCGTCGATTCTCGCAGCAATGGGCATTGAGAATGTGAATCTGAACGTAGAAACATCGGAAGACGGCGCAGTCATCACCTTTGAGGGCGAGGATATTGCGGTTCTGATCGGTCATCACGGCGAGACACTCGATGCGCTTCAGTACCTTGTAGCGCTCGCTTGCAACCGTGTGGACGGCGAATATTTCCGCATTACACTCGACTGCGGCAACTACCGTGAAAAACGTGAGGAAACACTCAAAGCGCTTGCTGCACGCATTGCCGCAAAGGTCAAACGCACCGGCAGAAGCCAGCTTTTAGAGCCGATGAATCCGTATGAGCGCCGCATCATTCATGCGGTCGTGTCTGAAATTCCGGGTGTGTTCTCGAAATCGAAAGGCGAAGAGCCGAACCGTCGTGTCGTGATTTTAAGCGAAACGCCGAAACCGCGCAATAACAACAATCGCCGCGGCGGCCGTTCGAACGGCGGATATCAGAAAAAATCGTATCAGAATAAGCCGGAGCGCACAATGGAGGACATCTTAAAAGATGAATTCCGCAAAAAAGAAGAGAGCGCAGAGCTGTATTCGAAAATTGAACTGTAAGAAAAAAACAAGCCCCGTAAGGGTGTTTGCATGATTCTTGAGCGGGAGGATCGGGCGGCAGGCTCGGTCCTTTTGTTTTGTTTAAAGAAAGGAGAACGTATCATGGCACAGACGATTGCGGCAGTATCAACGGCAGTAGCGCCGGCAGGCGTTTCGATGATCCGCATTTCGGGCGATGAAGCGCTCGAGGTGGCATCGCGCGTGTTTGTTCCGGCGGGAAAGAAAACGCTGTTTGACTGCAAGGGCTATGAAGCGCTGTTTGGTACGGTGCAACAAGACGGTGCGGTGATCGACCAGGCGGTGGCGCTTGTGTTTTTGGCGCCGCACAGCTATACAGGAGAAACGGTCGTGGAGATTTCATGCCACGGCGGCATTTATGTGACAAGAGCGGTTCTGCGTGCTGTGCTCGAAAGCGGTGCACGCCTTGCACAACCGGGTGAATTTACAAAGCGCGCCTTTTTAAACGGAAAACTGAGCCTCACACAGGCAGAGGCGGTCATCGATTTGATCGAAGCGAAAACGCGCGATGCGTCGAAGGCGGCAACGAGTCAGCTTTCAGGCGTGCTCGGCAAAAAAATCAACAGTGTTAAAGATCAGTTGTTGAAACTTGCGGCGCATCTGTCGGCGTGGGTCGACTATCCCGAGGATGAAATCCCTGAGGTGGATGAGAGTGAAATCGTCGAAACGGCACAGACATGTTATGATGAAATCTGTGCATTGCTCGATACGTATGACGCGGGACGGCTCATCCGCGAGGGCATTGATACCGTCATTGTCGGCAAACCGAACGTCGGCAAATCGACGCTCATGAATACGCTTGCACGCTATGAGCGCAGTATTGTCACTGATATTGCCGGAACGACGCGTGACGTGGTAGAGGAGTCCGTGCGGCTCGGCGATTTGCTTTTGCGGCTGTCAGATACGGCAGGTATTCGCGAAACGGACGACCGTGTGGAGCAGATCGGTGTTTCGATTGCAAAACAGCGGCTTGCGGAAGCGTCGCTCGTGCTGGCGGTGTTTGACGGCTCGTCTGACTGGAGCGAAGAGGATGAGGAGCTGATTCTCATGACAGCAGACCGTCCGACTGTCGCGATTGTCAATAAAAATGACCTGCCGTCTAAAACGAATATGGAAAAGATTCAACAATCGTTCGATTCGATTGTTGAAATCTCGGCGCGTGAGGAATCGGCGGCAAAGAGTCTTGAAGAAGCAATCCGTAAAAAGCTGTCGATGGAGCAAATCGATCCGACTGCACCGATGCTTGCAAACGAGCGTCAAAGAAGCTGTGCGATTGCGGCAAAAGAATCGCTTGCAGGCGTGCTTGCAGCAGTGCGTGACGGCATGACATTTGACGCAGTGACCGTCTTGGTCGAGGAAGCCATCGAAGCGATTCTGACGCTCTCGGGTGAACGTGTGACCGAAGCGGTTGTCGATCAGGTCTTTTCGAATTTCTGTGTAGGAAAGTGAGGAAACGTTATGTCATATCCAATGGGAACGTATGATATCGCGGTGATCGGTGCGGGACATGCCGGCGTGGAAGCGGCGCTTGCAGCATCACGGCTTGGACTGCGTACCATTTTGTTTACATTGACGCTCGATGCGGTGGCAAATATGCCGTGCAATCCGTCGATCGGCGGTACGGCAAAGGGACACTTGGTGCGTGAAATTGACGCACTGGGCGGCGAGATGGGCAAAGCGGCCGATGCGACGTTTTTGATGAGCCGTATGCTCAACCGCGGAAAAGGTCCCGCTGTGCACAGCTTGCGTGTCCAGAGCGACCGGCGTGCGTATCACGTTTATATGAAACAAAAAATTGAAGAACAGGAAAATTTGTGGCTGAAACAGGATGAAATCACTGCCGTTCATGTGGATGACGCACATCATGTCTGTGCCGTGGAAACGAAGCTGGGTGCCGTTTATGAAGTAAAAGCGGCGATTGTTTGCAGCGGAACGTATCAGCGTGCGATGATTCATGTCGGTGAGGTGTCGTATGCGAGCGGGCCGGATGCTGTTGCCCCGAGTATCGGTTTGACCGATTGCCTGCGGGAGCTTGGCATTACGATTCGGCGGTTTAAAACAGGAACACCGTGCCGTATCAACCGCAGAAGCATTGATTTTTCAAAACTCGAAGTGCAGGAGGGTGACAATCCGGTCGTGCCATTTTCGTTTGAAACGAAACAGCCGCTTCACAACCAGGTTGTCTGCCATATGGGCTATACAAATGCGCAGACGCACGAGGTGATTCGTCAGAATCTGCATCGGTCGCCGATTTACAGCGGACGGATTTCCGGCATCGGCCCGCGGTATTGCCCAAGCTTTGAGGATAAAGTCGTTCGCTTTTCAGAAAAGCCGCGTCATCAGCTGTTTGTTGAGCCGATGGGCCTGGATACCGACGAGATGTATATGCAGGGCATGTCATCCTCACTGCCGGAGGACGTGCAGCTGGCGTTCATCCGCACGATTGCAGGATTTGAACACGCGGAAATTATGCGCAACGCCTATGCAATCGAATACGACTGCTGTGATCCGCTGGAACTGCTGCCGACGCTCGAATTTAAGGCGGTGAAAGGCTTGTACGGTGCCGGACAGTTCAACGGTACTTCCGGCTATGAGGAAGCGGCGGCACAGGGACTGATTGCGGGCATCAATGCGGCGCGCACGATTCAGGGAAAAGAACCGGTGGTGCTTGACCGTGCAAGTTCGTATATCGGGACACTGATTGACGATTTGACGGTGAAAGGCTGTTCCGATCCGTATCGTATGATGACTTCGCGCAGTGAGTATCGCTTGATTTTGCGTCAGGATAATGCTGACAAGCGGCTGACACCGCTTGGCTATGAGATCGGATTGATCAGCAAAGAACGATATGAAGGATTTGAAGAGAAAGTGCGTCAGATTGATGCGGAGATTGCTCGCGTGGAAAAACAGACGATTTCGCCGAGTGACGCGCTCAATGCAATGCTTGTTTCACGTGAAACATCACCGGTGTCGACCGGCGTGCGTGCCGCTGATTTGATTCGCCGGCCGCAGCTCTCTTATCGTGATGTGATGCAGTTCGATCCGAATGCACCGGAGCTGTCTTCTGAAGTGTGTGAACAGGTTGAAATTGAATTAAAATATGCAGGCTACATTCAAAAGCAGCTTTCTCAGGTAAATGAAATGCGGAAGCTGGAAGCACGGAAACTGCCGCAGGATGTGGATTACAATACGCTGATCGGATTGAGCCTCGAGGCACGCGAAAAGCTTCAGAAGGTGAAACCGCTCAATATTGGACAGGCATCGCGTATTTCGGGTGTCAGTCCGGCGGATATTTCGGTGCTTTTGGTATGGTTACAGCAGAGAGGAGGATATCAGCAATGATCGATCAGGAAAAATTGATTGCGCTGTTTGGTGAAGCAAATATCTTCGTAACACCGGAACAAGCGTCGCAGTTTGACGCATATGCGCAGATTCTGGTGGAGTGGAACGAAAAAATGAATCTGACGGCGATTACTGCACCGGACGAAATCATCGTGAAGCATTTTCTTGACAGTGCTTTGCTTCTTTCCCATGCCGCAGTTGCAGACCATGCATCGATGATCGATGTGGGTACCGGCGCGGGATTTCCGTCCGTGCCATGTGCAATTTTGCGTCCGGACATAAAACTCACGCTGCTCGACAGCCTCAATAAACGCATTGCATTTTTAAGTCATCTGACCGCTTCCATCGGCGTGCAGGCAGAATGCATTCATGCACGTGCAGAGGAGGGCGGCCGTCAGAAAGAATTGCGGGAACAGTTTGATGTGGCAACTGCACGTGCGGTTGCGCATTTACGGGAGCTGAGTGAATACTGCTTACCATTTGTAAAGGTCGGCGGCATGTTTTTAGCGCTCAAAGGTCCGGAAATGGAACAGGAACTGACCGAAGCAAAAACGGCAATTCGACTGCTCGGCGGAAAAATCAAAGAAGTGAAGTCGTATACATTGCCGGACGGTAGTGGCAGAACGCTTGTGATGATTGAAAAAATATCGCAGACACCGACAAAATATCCGCGTCCCAGCGCAAAAATCAAAAAGCAGCCGCTTGTTTGACATACTGATTGTCGAAAAAGCGCAAGCAATGTCAATAGAAAATACTGGAAATTAAAACACTTCTGTGGTATACTCTGCATTGTAGAAAGGACAAGCAGGGTCCACGGAGGTGTTTTTTTATGAAAGGAATCGGACTTAAAACAATCAATCGCGTGGTATTGATTCCGCCGGAACAGGTGGAACCGAATCCTGCACAGCCGCGTGTTGATTTTTCCGAAGAAGAATTGCATGCGCTTTCTGACAGTATCAAACAAAACGGATTGCTTCAGCCGATCACTGTCCGGCGGATTGCCGGCGGAAAATATCAGCTGATTTCAGGCGAACGCCGGCTTCGTGCCAGCATATTGGCAGGACTTTCGGCAGTTCCGAGTATTATTATGGATACATCGGACCGGCAGGCGGCTATTTTTGCGCTGATCGAAAATATTGAGCGGCAAAACCTCAACTATTTTGAAGAGGCGGCTGCAATTAAAAATCTTATCACCGAATGGGGTGTATCGCAGCAGGAGGTGGGCGAGCGGCTCGGAAAAGCACAGCCGACCATCGCAAATAAAATCCGGCTGCTTCGGTTTTCAGAAGAAGAACGTGTGGCACTGCTTACAAACCGAATTCCTGAACGGCATGCGCGGGCACTGATTTGTTTGGCAGGTACACCGCAGTTTTTGCAGGCAGTTACGCGGATTGCAGAGCATAACCTGTCAGCAGAAGAAGCCGAGCATATGGCAAAGCTGCTTGAACAACAGCTTGAACAGCCAAAAGTGCATCGAAAACGAAAAAAACCGATTATCAAGGATGTTCGCATCTTTTTGAATACGATTGATCGTGCGATCACGACGATGAGTGAAAGCGGCGTGGATGTGACATATGAACGAAACGATTCCGATACTTGTATTGAATACGTCGTCCGCATTCCCATTTGATTTCGAGGAAACCCCTTGAAATAAACAAAACTACCCATTCCCCAAACCGACAAAATGCGTCCGGAACCTTCCGGGCGCATTTTGTTTTGTTTCACATGAAACATTTTTTGATTGTTTCATGTGAAACATCTTTTCATTCAAAAGGAAGTGTGGTATACTGAAAAAAGAACAAACAAAGGAGGAGAACCATGGGGAAAATTATTGCGGTAGCAAATCAGAAAGGCGGCGTCGGAAAAACGACATCGACTGTCAATTTGGCCGCATGTGTGGGACAGCTCAGAAAAAAAGTCCTGCTGATCGATATTGATCCGCAGGGAAACGCAACGAGCGGTGTCGGAATCAATAAACGTGCCGTGGAAGCGTCTTCCTATGATTTGTTGATCGGTACGGCAAAGGCGGAGGACGTGATTTTAAAAACGTCATTCAAAAATTTGTCAGTGATTCCGTCAAATATTCAGTTGGCCGGTGCTGAAATTGAACTTGTGGATATGGAAGACCGCGTGAATATGCTAAAAAAGGCGATTGCCGCGCAGAAAGAGCGGTTTGACTATATCTTCATCGACTGTCCGCCGTCGCTCGGACTGATTACACTGAATGCGCTGACTGCTTGCGATACGCTGTTCATTCCGATTCAGTGTGAATATTATGCGCTCGAGGGTCTGTCTCAGCTGATGGCAACCGTGCGTCAGGTCAAGCGGCTGTATAATCCGAACATTGATTTGGAAGGCGTGCTGCTTACAATGTATGACGGGAGATTAAACTTAACGGCACAGGTGTTGTCCGAAGTCAAAAAATATTACGGGGAAAAGGTCTACAAAACGACGATTCCGCGAAATGTGCGTCTGTCGGAGGCGCCAAGCTATGGACAGCCCGTCTTTTATTATGACAAATCTTCATCGGGAACAAGAGCCTATATGGAACTTGCAAATGAATTTATGAAACGAAATAAGGAGGCGAGCAAATGGCAGTAAAAAAGGGACTTGGAAAAGGGTTGGATGCGCTGTTTTTGGACAATGCGACAGAGACATCTGAAAGCGGTGTGCAGACCATTTTGCTGAGTGACATTACACCGAACCGCTCGCAGCCGCGAAAAGTATTTGAAGACGAACCGCTTCAGGAACTCGCGGAATCGATTCGCGAGCACGGACTCATTCAGCCGCTTTTGGTGCGTCCGCTGCCGGAGGGCGGTTATCAGATCGTTGCAGGTGAGCGGCGTTACCGTGCGAGCCGGATGGCAGGACTGCGGGAAGTGCCGGTGATTATCCGTGAGCTTGACGATCAGAAAACGATGGAACTCGCACTGATCGAAAACCTGCAGCGGGAAAACTTAAATCCGATGGAAGAAGCTGCAGGCTATCAGGAGCTTATGGAGACATACGGCATGACACAGGCGGATGTGGCAAAAAGCGTTGGAAAATCGCGGTCTGCCGTTGCAAATACACTGCGTCTTTTGAATTTGCCGCAAAAAGTCATGGATTATGTGAAAAACGGACAGCTTTCTTCCGGTCATGCGCGTGCAATTTTGGCGTTTGAAGAGGAAGAACGCATGTGCAAAGTCGCAGAAGAAGCCGTGCAGAAGGGATTAAACGTCCGTGAAATTGAGCGGATGAGCAAAAAAGCCGCATCTTCAGAGAAAAAGAACCATGCACCGGCATTCCGGGACAGCTTTTTCGATGAAATGGAGATTGCACTGCGCGAGGAACTCCATCGAAGCATTAAAATTACAAGCGACGGAGAAAAAGGAACGCTTACAATTTCGTTTTACAGCAAAGAGGAGCTTAGCGATATTGCTTCCCGGCTTGCTTTAATCAAACAGTATAAACCATATTAAAAAAAGGAAGGTTATCAGTTATGCTGGATATTCGAATGATCCGCGAAAACCCGGAAAAAGTAAAACAAGGAATGAAAAAACGCTGTTTGGAACTCGATTCTGTGGTCGACAGCATTTTGGAAATTGACGTGAAACGCCGTGAGCTCTCGACAAAGACCGATCAGATGAAGAGCGAGCAGAACAGCGCAAGCAAGCAGATTCCGATGCTCAAAAAACAGGGACAGGATGTTTCTGAGATTTTGGCAAAAATGAAAACGCTGTCCGATGAGATCACTAAAAATGCGGCAGAGGTGGCAAAACTCGAAGAACAGCAGAAAGAACTGCTTTTAAGCCTTGCAAATATGCCGGATGAAGATTTGAAAGAAGGCGGCAAAGAGAACAACGTGCCGATTCGTACCTTCCTTGAAAAACCGGAATTTTCGTTTGAGCCGAAAAACCATGTCGAGCTGTGTGAATCCCTTGGTCTGATTGACTATGAGCGCGGCGCAAAATTGGCAGGTGCAGGCTCCTGGGTATACCGTGGATGGGGTGCACGGCTTGAATGGGCGCTTCTTAACTTCTTTATTGAAGAACATGTTGCAGACGGCTATGAGTTTATTCTGCCGCCGCATATGCTCAACTATGAGTGCGGCTATACTGCCGGCCAGTTCCCGAAATTCGCCGATGAGGTGTATAAAATCGCGAACCCGACAAGCGAAGTGGCAAAATTCATGCTGCCGACCGCAGAAACAGCACTTGTCAACCTGCACCGCGACGAAATTCTCAATCTTTCAGAGCTGCCCTGCAAATATATCGCGTATACACCGTGCTACCGCAGAGAAGCAGGCAGTTATCGTTCGGAAGAACGCGGCATGATCCGCGGCCACCAGTTCAACAAAGTGGAAATGGTGCAGTATACAACAGAGGACGGCTCGGATGCAGCATTTGAAGAGCTCGTCGGCAAAGCAGAGCGCCTTGTGCAGAAGCTGGGTCTCCATCATCAGGTATCGAAGCTTGCAGCAGGCGACGTTTCCTTCTCGATGGCACGCACCTATGACATCGAAGTCTGGATTCCGAGCATGGGCATCTACAAAGAAGTCAGCTCCGCATCGAATGCGCGTGATTATCAGGCACGCCGCGGCAATATGCGTTATCGCGGTGAGGACAAAAAACTGCATTTTGTCCATACACTCAACGCATCGGGCCTTGCAACCAGCCGTTTGATTCCGGCAATCGTCGAGCAGTATCAGAATGAAGACGGCTCTGTCACCGTTCCGGAAGTGCTCCGTAAATATATGGGTATCGACCGCATTACAAAAGAATAAGAAAGAACAATAAAAAACGCCTATGGAACATTCCATAGGCGTTTTTTCAACCGATTATGCTGTGTGTTGTGGAAAACAAAGCAGTGTTTGCAGTTCAGTATATAAGTTAGGCGTCGATGCGTTTTGCGCGGCGCATTGCATGATCGATATTTTTGCAGAAGTTTTCACTGCCGATTATCTGATATAAACCGGCCTTTTTGATGGCTTTCATCGGCTGTGCATTAACATGGGACAAAATCACAGTAATTCCTGATTTATGACAATCATCAACGAATTTTTTGATCTGACGGATCGCATCCGTATCCATCATCGGAACAGCGCCCATTCGCAGAATGACACACGTTGTAAACGATTTGGTACGAATGGTACGAAGCTGATCGGAAACGGCAAAAAACAGGGGACCATTAAGCTCGTATACGCTGATATGTTTGGGGACGGTCATCAGCGATTCGTCCGATTCATCGTCGGTGATGTCGGTGTACTTCCAGCTCTTGATGCGTGTTTCTTCGCTCATGCGCTTCATAAACAGCACGCATGCCATGATAATACCAACCTCAATCGCTACGACCAAATCAAATACGACAGTCAGCAAAAAGGTGGAAACCATCACTAGAACATCGCTTTTCGGCGCTGTTTTTAACAGATTGACAAACTGACGCCACTGGCACATGTTATATGCCACGCTGATTAAAATAGCGGCAATGGCCGGCATTGGGATATATGCGGCATATGGCATCAGTGCCACCAAAACGATTAAAAGTACTACAGAATGGACAATTCCAGAAACCGGTGTTCTGCCGCCGTTTTTAATATTGGCAGCCGTTCTGGCGATTGCACCGGTTGCCGGAATACCGCCAAACAGCGCAGAACCGAGATTTGCGATGCCTTGTCCGATCAATTCCGTGTTGGAACGATGATGTTTTCCGATCATTCCGTCAGCGACCACACAGGAAAGAAGCGATTCAATTCCCGCCAAAACAGCGATGGTAAGCGCATCCGGCAAAAGGGTAACAACGGTAGAAAACGACATCTGCGGCACATGAAGCGTTGGAAGCTTTCCGCTTACGGTAAACAAATCACCGATGGTGTTTACTTCCATGTCAAAACCGACAACCATAGCAATTGCGGCGGCAATGGCAATCAAAGATGCAGGAATTTTATCGAAAATTTTCGGCCAGATAATTAAAATAGCCAGACAGACCGCACCCACAACGATTGCCTGCCAATTCACCGTGGTGACATTTACAAAAAAGGCTTTGAGTTTTTCAATGGTTTCAATCGGAGATTCGCCGTTTTGATAGGTCACGCCAAAGAAATCCTTGAGCTGACCGAATAACAGTGTCACTGCGATGCCGAATGTAAATCCGGTGGTAATCGTAAAGGGAATAAAGCGAATCAAGTTGCCGAGCTTTAAACATCCCATAATAATGAGGATGATGCCGGCCATAATGGTTGCAATCATCAAACCATCCGTGCCGTTTTTTGCAACGATTCCGGCGACAATGGTTGCAAAGGCGGCCGTCGGACCGGCGATTTGCACATTACTGCCGCCAAACACCGCAGTGAGAAATCCTGCAATGATTGCCGTGTAGATACCGGCTTCGGGTGCGACGCCGGATGCAATCGCCAGCGCGATGGAAAGCGGCAGAGCAATGACCGCAACAATAATTCCTGAAATCAAATCCAAGCCAAACTGCTTTTTGCTGTAGCTTTTAAGATCTGAAAACAGCATCGGATGAAAAATGTTTTTCATGAAATACATTCCTTTCGCATTAGGGTAAGATCAATAACAAAATGAAAAAGATCAAGCCAAAAGGTAAGACACTTTTTCAACAGAAACAATATTTGGCTGTGGAAAAATAAAATCACTTCCGATTCTCGGCGGCAAAGCTGACCGCGCTGTTCTTGACACACTGGCATCAGTGATACGACAGAGAAAACCAAAGAATAAATATCTAGAAAGACTGGTTTCATGTGAAACACCGCCCGCCGGAGCTGTCTATTTTCAGCATGAGAATTTGCGCAAAAAACCTGGAGCCAATTTGACTCCAGGCGCAGTCTTCAGGCTAAGCCTGTTTTCCACGTTTATATTCGACGCGAGCAGTTTTATTAAAAGAAAGAAAAGAACCTACGACGGCGAAACGCTGACCGGTGCCTAAGGCACATTGATTCGCCTCCGGCGCGGCGCCTAAGGCGCATTGATTCGCCTGCGGCGCGGTGCCTAAGGCACATTGATTCGCCTGCGGCGCAGTGCCTAAGGCACATTGATTCGCTTGCGGCGCGGTGCCTAAGGCACATTGATTCGCTTGCGGCGCGGTGCCTAAGGCACATTGATTCGCCTGCGGCGCGGGTATCTTTGCTAAATAAAAAGAAAAGAACCTACGACGGCGAAACGCTGACCGGCGCCTAAGGCGTTTTGACCTATTTTCAGCGCGGGATGCTCATTAATCAATAAAAAAGAGCCCGGAGCGCAAATTGGCTCCAGGCTCAGCCTGGTGGTCGAGGCGACAGGATTCGAACCTGCGGCATCTTGGTCCCAAACCAAGCACTCTACCAAACTGAGCTACGCCTCGTCGATTTCTTATTATAGCTTGCTTTTTAAAAAATGTCAAGAAGCAGTGCATTTGTTCTGTTTTGAAATGTTTGTTTTATGTATAATCGCTGTTAAATCGTGAGTAATACGAAGCGTAAACTTTCCACGTTTTCAACATTCCCATTGTTGAAAACGTGGAAACAGGCGGTTTTATGCACTTCGTTTTCAACATCGCTGTTGAAAGCAAGCGTGCGCATCCCGAAAATACGCCGTTTTTCCTGCATAAATTACGATTTGTAATATTTTTTGCAATAAAAATTTTCTTAATATGTATTGACATATTGAACGATTCTCGCTAATATGTAGGGGAAGTATTCTTTCAAAGAAAACACAGGAGGTCTTGCAATGGGAAACACCATTAAAAACGTCTATATCGTTCATCATTCGCACACCGATATCGGCTATACTGATTTGCAGGAGCAGGTGGTTTATAACCATATCTATAATATCAAAAAGGCGATCCACATGATCGACGAAGGCTACAAACAAAATACCGACATGCGCTTTTTCAAATGGAACTGCGAAACGTACTACTGTGTCGAGCAATTTTTAGCACACGCGGACGAAGCGGAAAAAGAGCTGTTCTTTGAACTGGTGCGCCGCGGCAATATCGGCATTTCGGGCACTTATTTAAACTTTAACGACTTGGTCGACTGCGGTGCGCTTTCCCGCAAAACGAAACAGATGCAGGATTTGTTCACTGCACACGGACTGCCGGTCAATGCGGCAATGAACGCAGACATTAACGGCATTTCGATGGGCGCACGTGATATTCTGATCGAAAACGGCATTGAGTTTTTGTTCACCAATATCCATACGCACCACGGCATGTACCCGCTTTATAAAAACCAGACACCGTATTTCTGGGAAGCAGAAAACGGCAAACGTCTGCTGGTGTGGAGCGGCGAGCACTATAACCTCGGCAACGCACTCGGCATTGTCTATAACAAAAACACCTACTATATGACGAAGATGTATTTCGGCGGACAGAATGAAACCGATCCGGTGGACATTCTGCACGAGAATCTCAAAAAGAGCATCAAAGAATACGAGGACGACGGCTATCCGTATCCGTTTTATATCACAAGCGTGTCCGGCGTGTTCAGCGATAACGCACCGCCGAACCCGACCATTATTCCAATGATCAACGCGTTCAACGAGCGGTACGGCGAGGAAGTCCGTCTGCAGATGGTCACTGTGTCCGAGCTGTATGATTTGATCCGCGATGCAGTCAAAAATGCACCGATTTACCGCGGCGATTTGAACGACTGGTGGGCAAACGGCGTTGGCAGTACACCGTATTCCGTCAAACACTATAAAGAGGCACAGCGCCTTGCACACATCTGTGACCGCCTCGAAGAAAAAACGGGGATTCATAATGATGCACTTGCAGACACCGCAGACGAAAATATGCTCCTCTATGCAGAGCACACCTGGGGTCATTCTTCGACGATTACAAATCCGTATGACACTATGGTGCAAAATCTTGATATCCGCAACACCAGCTATGCATCCAAAGCGCACGAAGCAAGTGCAATGCGGAAAAATGAGCAGTGTCATGCACTCGGTGACAGCCACTATTACTATAACACCACCGGTACAGTCAAGGCAGTCAACCTTGCAAGAACGGCCGGCAAATTCCCGGTGGAGTTCTATGTGGAAACCGCAAAAATGAGCGGGATCCGCGTGACTGATCCGTCCACAGGCGCAGAAATTCCGGCACAGATGTCTGCACATCCGCGCGGTGTGCTCGTAAGCTTTGTTTCGTTCTTTGAAGCAGGCGAGGAGAAAACATTCCGTTATGAGGAAATTCCGGATCAGACAAAACCGGCAAGTACACGTGTTGCATTCGTCGGTGCAGAGCGGGTGCGTGATGTCGAAAACAATCATGACACCGAATCGTATCTGCTGCCGTATCAGATCGAAAACGACTGGTTTAAACTGTCGTACCGCATCGGCGAGGGATTTACATCGTTCTATGATAAACAGAGCGGCAAAGAGCTGTTAAAAGACGGCATCAACACCTTCTTCACACCGCTTTATGAAAACACGGAAATCCGCACCGACGTCTATGAAGAACGCCGCCGCATCGGCAGAAACATCCGCGGCCTGCACGCGAAACTGTATCAGGCAGCGCTCACCGATGTCACGGTTACAGACTGCGGCCCGGTCTTTGTCACAGTGAAATTCACATTCTCGCTTCCGGGCACAGTACACACTGCGGTCATTGTCAAAATGTACCGTGAACTGCCGCGCATCGACTTCAAACTCCAGATCGGTAAAACCATTTCGCATGATATCGAAAGCATGTTCCTGCCGCTGTCGCTGAACACGGAAACCGTGTCATATATCAAAAAAGGCGGCGTCATGATGCGCCCGGGCATCGACCAGCTGCCGGGTACCAATATGGAATACTACACTGCCGATCACGGTGTGGTGTTTGCGTCCGATGATGCAAGCTATCTGGTAAGCACACTCGATACCGCACTGCTGTATCAGGGTGAGATGCGTCACCATCCGATTCACCTATGCGACAACAAAGAGGAGAACAATGCACGTCCGCTGTACAGCTGGATCATGAACAACACATGGGAGACAAACTTCAAAATGGATCTCTCCGGCTTTACAGAATACTGCTATGCGATCGAGCGCGTGAGCGGCGAAGCACCGAACGCATCGCTTGATCGGCTGGAAGACCGCGACCTCGGCGTCGTGACCTTTATCACCGGTGAATAATGAAATGCGTACATGATAAAAACAGCGCTGTCTGAAACGGGACAGCGCTGTTTTGTTATATCTTTAATGATTTATCCGAGTTGTATTATTATCTTTACACAACAAAACAACAAGCAGGAGAATATAAGATGTTTAATACAAACAGGAATCAAAATGCGCATCGTTCTTTAATTCCTAATCGTATAAAATAATTATATTATTCCAAATCGGAATATTCGTTTGTGTCCGTGCAGGCATATTGCGAAGCCTGAGCAAACAGCCGCTTCGGCATTGAGGCAGTGATGCGGATGCCGCCTTCTTCAAAATCGGTGGAATCCACACGGCCAAGCTTTCGGATTTCTGAAAGCAGCGCACCCTCGTGATACGGCAGTAAAAATGTGCCCGACTGCATTTCGGCAGACAATAGCTGTTCGATTTTTAGCAGCAGATCGTCAAGGCCTTCTTTGGTGAGCGCCGAGGTGACTGCCGTATGATCGTTTGTCCGCGGTCGGAGCGAAAGCGGCACACGGTCGCACTGATTGTAGACGGTGATCATTGGAATATCGGTACAGCCAAGTTTGCAAAGCAGCTGCTCAGCAATTTCCTTTTGCTCTGCGACACGCGGGTTTGAAAGATTGCACACATGCAAAATCAGATCGGAGGAAGCCGCTTCTTCAAGTGTTGCGGAGAACGCTTCAATCAGTTCATGCGGCAGGCGGGACAGCAGTCCGACGGTATCGGTGAGGATTGCCTCTTTTCCGGAGGGGAGCAAAAGCCGGCGGGAGGTGGTATCGAGCGTTGCAAACAGCTGATTTTCGGCATAGACGTTTGCGTCGGTCAGCGCGTTTAATAGCGAGGATTTGCCGACGTTTGTATAGCCGACGAGCGACACGACCGGCAGTTCACTTTTTTGGCGGCGTTTGCGCAAGTCACCGCGCCGGCGTTTTAACTCATCAAGCTGGCGGGTGAGCGATTCAATCCGGCGGCGGATGTGACGGCGGTCGCTTTCAAGCTTTGTTTCGCCCGGGCCGCGCGTACCGATGCCGCCGCCCTGACGGGAGAGTGCTTGCCCCATGCCGATAAGCCGTGGGAGCCGGTACTTTTGCTGTGCAAGTTCTACTTGCAGTTTGCCTTCGTTTGTCCGTGCACGCTGTGCAAAAATATCAAGAATCAGCATCGTGCGGTCGATGACGGGGATGCCGGTTTCCGCTTCGATGTTGCGCATTTGTGCGCCGGTCAGCTCTGTGTCAAAGATGAGCAGGTTTACGTCGAGCCGTTCGGCAGCTTCCTTGACTTCTTTAAGCTTTCCGATGCCTAAATATGTTGCCTGACGAATGGAGGGAAGCGGCTGGATGACCTGTGCTTTCACTTCGCCGCCTGCTGAGCGGACGAGTTCCGCGAGTTCTTCCATGGATTCTTCTGCATCATATTCGCCTGTATCGACTGCGGCGAGCAAAACGCGTTGTGTTTCTTCTTCCAAAAGATGCATGTGCGTCATTCCTTTGCGAATCGGTTTGGCAGTATTATACCATATCTTTTAAAAAAGCGAAAGACACGCGCCGGTGAGCAGGCACACGCCCGGCACGCCGAGCACCGCAGAAACGGCGCCGGTGAACAGGTTGGCGGTGAGTGGGAGTATCGTGTTCGGCACGAGCGCAGTACATAAAAACAGCGCACCGACACCCGTGCATGCCCAGCAGAGCACGCAGAGCCTTGCGCGCCGGTAATGCCGCAAAAGCCATAAGAGCAGGATGAGCAGTGCGGCTAATACAAACAGCGTAATCCATTCGGAGGGCAGAATATTCCCCATAGACGATCGCTCCTTATTAAAAAAGATGCGAGGCGGGTTAAAACGCGGTGATGTGTTCGCGTTTTGCGCATTTGATGAGGTAGGAATACTGTCGTTTGCACGCTTCGATTTCAAAGACATACGCGTCGATGCGGTCAAAGTCGGTTTCCAAGTCGAAAGCCTGTTCGAGTGCGGCGAGTTTTTGTTTTGTTTCGCGGAGTGCGGCAATCAATTCTTCGGCGCGCGTGGGCTGTTTGGAAGCCGGGCGGTTTAAGACGAGTGCGCAGATTTGTGCGCATTTCGATTGTGTTTTTGAAAGAATTCCTTCCATGTGCGGTGCCTCCTTTTATCATATGTAAAAGGTTGGACCGTTTTTCCTGTATTTATACAGCTTGTGCAAACAAAAAATGCTTGACAAGGGCGTGTGCGGCTGATATAATAATAAAGCTTTCTTTTTGAAGCGATTTACCTGCGGATGTAGCTCATCTGGTAGAGCGCCACCTTGCCAAGGTGGAGGTAGCGAGTTCGAGCCTCGTCATCCGCTCCACACCTGCGGTGCGCAACTCGCGCACGCAGGTTTTTTTATTATTGTTGGTTTTCTGCCCGCGCTGTGGGCTAAGTCTGGACCACCTGCGGTGGAGCAATTCACCCCGTATCATGCGATACGGGGTGTTTATTTTTTTATGAAGTCTCCAGCGCAGGAAGAAGAGTTCGGTTTTGCACAAAATTCCGTGTGCGATGGAAACGCGCCTTAGGCGCCGAATTGGCGCTTGACGTAACCGCCGCCGCTTGCCGGCGTGCCGGATTCACTGTAAATGCGATGCTGTGCCGGATTTTTGATGTTCGAGATCGTGTCGAATGTGTATCCCGCTTCCAGCATCACCGGAATAATCTCACGAAGCGCCGCGCATAAATTCTTGTTATCTTTCGAGTCGTGCATCAGAATGACCGGTTCGTTCAGCTTCATCGCCGCCGGCAGAATATTCTGTATGAGCCGATCCTTGGACGGACGCGGATATGTCGCGTCACCTGCCGATACGTTCCAGTCGTTGTGCACCGCACCCATGCTTTGAGCTGTGTGCAGAATCTCGTTCATCACCGATGGCGCCGCCCACTTTTTCGAAATACTGCTTCCACCCGGGAACCTGAATTGAAGCGTCGGCGTACCGCTTCCGGTCACTTCCATAATCCAGTTCTGTGTCTTTGTAAAATCCTCAAAGAATGCGTCCTTTGACTGATAAATCTTTTTGTAGTCATGGCAGGCGCTGTGAATCGCAATTTCATGTCCCTCGTCAAATGCGCGCTTTGTGTAATCGGCATATTTCGCACCCGGCCCGGATACCACATAAAACGTTGCTTTGACACCAAACTCGTTGAGTACGTCAAGTACCTGCGGCGTCATTGGGGTCGGTCCGTCATCAAAGGTGAGGTATACGGTGTTTAATCCCTTGGGACTTTTCGGATATGTCACTGGTTTTGGGGGAGTCGATGATTCCGGTTCGGAAGGTTTCGGTTTTGATTCCGTCGGCTTTGATGAAGACGGTTTCGATGATGCCGGCTTTGACGATTCCGGTTTCGAAGACGTTTCTTCGGAAGATTCGGGTTTTGATTCCTCGGAAATTTCTTCTGAAGATGTTTGTTCAAAAGTCGGCTCACTTGTACTTGTGATACTGCTTTCCGATGATTCCGCGGAAGAAAGCGTAGGTGTCTGATAAGACACACAACTGCTGAGCATCAAGCATGCAGTAATACAGCAAATGAGTTTTAAGAAGTGAAATCGTTTCAAAACAAACACCTACTTTCCTCTTGTTACTTCTTATTATAATCGACAAAATGCGACAATCAATAGGAAAGTGAAATTTGTTTATCAACTGTAATAAATGTTGTCGGAATGTAATCATTTTCCGTAAGCGCGGCGCTTACAAATCAAACTGTGCACCGGCAGACAGCTTCATGAGCCGTGTACCGAGATGTTTTGCAAGAATCTCATATGGTGCACTTCCGGTACAGTGCCCGGTGAGATAGAGCGTGTTGGAAAATGAGGCAAGCGCGGCGGCTGTCTGCGCGCAGAATGATGCGTCAAAGGCGAGCGGGTTGCGCGGGTCGCCTAAATGAAATCCGCCCGCAACGAGATCGGGTGCGCGTCCGAACAGCGCGCAGAACCGGTGCATGATGTTCACAATGCCGCGGTGTGCACAGCCGGTGTAGAGCAGGAGCATTCCGTTTTCTTCGAAGACGGCGTATTGTTCATGCAAAAACGGGTCGGGAAAATCGCCGTCAGCTGTGCGGATCAGCAGTTTTTTGTTTGCGGCAGGGAAAAGTGCAGTCGGTTCTGCACCGGAAAAGACAGATATATGATTGCAGACCGGAACAATGCTGTCACAGGAAATGATGCGCAGTCTTTCGTGATCGTTTAGCCCAGGCGGCAGCCCGATGAAAGCGAGTCCTTCTGCCCGGCGGGAATAAAGCGGAGCAAATGCGCCGTTGTGCAGATAAACAGGAGCGGTTTGATTCACCCGCAGAAAAGCGGCAATGCCGCCGCCGTGATCGTAGTGGCCGTGTGAAATCACGGCGCATGAAACGGTGGAAAGATCAATGCCGCAGGCTGCTGCATTGGTCAAGAATAGGTCGGATGCACCGGTATCGAACAAAGCGGCGCAGTCGGATGTGCAGACATGCACGGACAGACCGTGTTCGCATGAAAATTGAGGAGAAAACGCGCTGTTTTCTGAAAGAACCGTCAGTTTCAAGAGAATCCCTCCGATCAATGGGTTATTTAAGTATAGTATAAAAAAACGCAACCATGGTTGCAAGTGAAAGAAGAAACGAAAAAAGCAGGTTGACTTTTTGCGGAATCGTGTATTATAATAATAGAATATGAGATACGCTGGTGTAGCTCAGTTGGTAGAGCAGCTGATTTGTAATCAGCAGGTCGGGGGTTCGAGTCCGTCCACCAGCTCCATATTAAGGAACAATCTTTAATACAAAAACAGCCTTCCAAATCGGAGGGCTGTTTTTGTATCTATGCCCGGAAAGCCCACAATATCAGGCTTTCCGGGCTTTTTCTGTTTTCCGGGGACTTGGTGGATTAGTCCGCCATCGGCCCGCTTCCTATCGCGGCGATCACATAGTCCCATGGCGGCTCATTTTTGCACACCCTTGTCCGGCCCGTATATGCCAGAAACGAGGAAACGCTAAAAAGTATCCACTCCCGGACAGCGCCACCTCTTTCAATGAGAACAATTTAGCGGGAACCTTACGGCTCCCGCTTTTGTCTCATTCCTGCTCGAATGGCTCTCCGCAATCCCCGCAGATTACATTGACCTCCCGCGTTGCCCGGATAATGGTGCCGCAGCAGGGGCAGACATATTTGATGCTGCGGTTAATGGATTTCTTACTTCCGCCCTTGGTGGTGCCTTCCACCGGCAAGCGGCTGGCGTTGATCTTGTCCTCGCCCAAAGTTTTTCTGATCCATGCCTCAGTCTCCGGGGCCAGCGTTGTTACCGTCCAGCCATACTTGGCGTGCTTCTCGATATGCAGGCCGTGGGCCTCAGCGGTGGCCTTAAATTTCTGGTTGTGGTAGTAGCCGTTGTTGCTTACGTCTTGGATGCCATGAACCAGATTGTAGAGATGCGCCATCTCATGCAGAAGCGTGGCTGCCAGCTCGAAGATGGGCCGGTCAAGGTACTCGGCACAGAGAGTGATTTCCCGATATTTCTCTCCGCTGGCGTTCCATATCTCGTTGATACTGCACCAGCCATAAGCCCCGCGCCCTCCGTCCGGCGATACAGTGATGGCCGGGCGGCTCAACTCGCCCTCGTAAAAATGCTCGTTGAACAGGTCGAACATTTCCTCGGTTTTTCTTACGATTTCAGATATTTGTAGCATGATTGCGTCCTCCTTAAAGATATGTTTTATTTCTGTGAGTGACAGCTTATACAACACCGGTCAAAAAGCAAGCTCTAAAGGTCTTGAAACATATCTTTTTTCACTGAGGACAGGAAAAGCCCCGCCGAAGCGGGGCTAATCAAAACAGCAAATTAGGATTTATCGCACTCCTGTCAGGATAAAATTCATTAACTGTTCTACATCATCAAAATCATCATAATCTCCGTTTATGCCATTTCTGTGATATACAATCCCGTTTTTCTCATTTCTCTCTAAACAGTCCAAGAGCTTTTCTTCTCCATACTTTTTCGCAAATAAGGTAAATGCGTACGGTTTGATTTTGCTTAATAGTCCTTTCCTGCAATTTTCTTCACACTCATAACAGTGTGTCAGTCCTTTTGCAATCGAACATTTTTTATTCTCACAAATATCATTATCTGGACAACCGTTTGAGCCACAGCCGTTACAATCAGCTTTCTCTGTGCATAAGCAACACGCAAGGCCACATCTGGCAATTCCTAATTCTCGTTTCATGTGATCCCTCCAACTTCCAATTTGTTTTTCTGATTATAGCATATCGAGCTACAAAAGGGAAGCATGTTATAACCCAAGAAAGCCCCCGCCGAAGCGGGGCCTTCTCGTTTTACTCTGCGGCAATGAAACCTTGTTCTTTCAGGCTTTCGATGAGGGCCGGATTTTCCGGGCCGGTCAAGGTTCCTTCTTTGTCAATGTTATAGCTTCCTACTGCGAAAGCGTATGTCGGCGCTCTCAGATATTCCGGCTTTGCGCCAATGAAGTCGCCTACTGCTGCCACCAGCTCCTTGCGACGCACACCTGTCACATTATAGGCCGCTTCGATGCCTTCCGGCTCATTTCCCACCGTGATAGGCTCACCGGGATCTTCCGCCGGGATTTCGTCGGTTTGTGGGCTTTCTTGCAGCGCGGTCTCTATTTCCGGCTCGGCAGCCTCCACGGCCATAACCTCTGTGCTTTCCTGTGCGGCGGCTTTGGCTGCGGCCTTCGCCGCTCGGCTTACTCTGGTGCGGGCCTCCGGGAATATCTCCGGCAGTGCGCCTTCCTCATAGTGGATTTCAAAGGTGATCTTCCCATCCATGTGTACGTTGAAATGGAAGTCGGTCATTTCCACCTCTTTCAGTGCGTCCGGCAGCTCAATGTTCTTATACCGCTTGACTTCCTCGCCGTTTACCATAAGGCAAACCGGAACCGCGTCCCTCAGTTTCGCTGTGATTTTTCCTGTTTTCATTATCATTTCCACCTTTCATTTTGTGCTGGGGCTGTTGCCTTGTGTGAGTCACAGCTTACACACCACGGGTGAAAAATCAAGGCCTTTTTTGAAAAAGGTATTGACAATTCACGCTGTCGTGCATATAATAACATATAGACATTTATCTATAGGAGGTGATTGAGAGAGATGGATGAAAAAAGAATTGCGGCAATTTTCAAAGCGTTTTGTGATGAAAATCGCATTAGGATTATAAAACTGCTGCGTTCAGGTGAAAAATGCGCCTGCAAGCTGTTGGAAGAAATCAATGTCACACAGCCTACGCTTTCCCACCATATGAAAATTCTTTGTGACTCGGAAATAGTTGTCGGGCGCAAAGAGGGAAAATGGACACACTATTCTATTTCAGAAAAAGGTGTGGAACAGGCAAAAGAATGTTTGCGGCAGTTGACAACACTTGATGTTGAAAGCGAAAATAAGTCGTGCTGTGAAAAGTGAGGAAGTTTATTTGAATGCTTTTCCGCACGACTTATATTCGGAATATTAAATCGACATATTTCAATATGACTATATGAAAGGAGCTTTTTATGGAGGCACTAAAAACAATTTGGGACTTTTTTCAAAATGAAGTCCTCGGTATGAACTGGCTGAATCGTCTCATTGAAACAATTTTGAACGCTTGCGGTTTAGATACCACGGGCAAAATAGGAGCGAGTATTCAGTTTTTCATCTATGATACCATAAAAATTATGGTACTGCTTGGCGTTTTGATTTTGATTATCTCGTATATTCAAAGTTATTTCCCGCCCGAAAGAGCTAAAAAGATACTCGGCAGATTTCACGGAATATGGGCGAATATCATCGCCGCTCTGCTCGGTACGGTAACACCGTTTTGCTCGTGTTCTTCCATTCCGTTGTTTATCGGGTTTACAAGCGCAGGTTTGCCGCTTGGCGTTACATTCTCCTTTTTGATTTCTTCGCCGATGGTTGACCTCGGAAGCCTTGTCTTACTGATGAGTATTTTCGGCTGGAAAGTTGCTGTTTTATATGTAATATTCGGTTTGGTAATCGCTGTGGCTGGCGGAACGCTAATTGAAAAGTTGCACCTCGATAATCAAGTGGAAGAATATATCCGAAACGGTCACTCAATTGATGTTCCGCAGGAGGAGCTGCATTTCAAAGACCGTATGAAATTTGCGTGGGAACAGGTTGTTGAAACCGCTAAAAAGGTTGCTCCTTATGTTCTGATTGGCGTGGGCATTGGTGCTTTCATTCACAACTGGATTCCTGAAGAATTTATTGTCAAAGCACTTGGCGAAAATAATCCGTTTGGCGTAATTCTTGCTACGATAGTAGGTATTCCGATGTATGCGGATATTTTCGGTACAATCCCGATTGCAGAAGCCCTGCTTGCAAAAGGTGCTTTGCTCGGCGTTGTGCTTTCCTTTATGATGGGCGTTACAACGCTCTCGCTCCCTTCAATAATTATGCTTCGCAAAGCAGTTAAGCCGAAACTGCTCGGTATTTTCATTGGAATATGTGCCGCTGGTATTATTATTGTAGGCTATCTTTTCAACGCAATACAATATTTAATTGTTTAATTTTAGGAGGTTATTATTATGGCATTATTTAATTTTGGAAAGAAAAAGGAAGAAGAAAAGAAAACACCTGCTTGCGCTTGTAGCTGTGGTGGTGCTGCCAGCGAAGCAGAAAGCATTACAAACGATTGCTGTCCTGATTTGAAAGAGGGAGAAATCTGCTGTATCAAAGTGTTAGCAGGTTGCAAATCCTGCCACGAACAATTTGAATACGCAAAACAGGCGGTAAAGGATATGGGACTTTCCGTAGAGGTCGAATACATTACCGACATGCAGAAAGTAATGGAATACGGGGTTATGAGTATGCCTGCCCTTGTTGTCAATGAAAAGGTTGTTGCTATGGGCAAGGTTTTGAAAGCCGTTGATGTAGTTGCTCTGCTGCACAAGCTGGGGTTTTAATGATGGATAAGAAAAAGGTAGCCTTTATTTGTGTGCATAACTCCTGCCGCAGTCAGATTGCAGAAGCACTTGGAAAACATTTGGCGGGAGATAAGTTTGATTTCTATTCTGCTGGAACAGAAACAAAACCACAAATCAATCAGGATGCTGTGCGGCTTATGAAACAGCTTTATGGGATAGATATGGAGAAAAGCCAGTATAGCAAGACGATTGATAAAATCCCCACGCCTGATATTGCGATTTCAATGGGGTGTGATGTCGGCTGTCCCTATATCGGTAGAGCATTTGATGATAATTGGGGTCTTCCCGATCCAACGGGACAAGGTGATGAAATATTCAAATATGTTATCATGCAGATAGAGAAAAGATTAAATGAGTTAAAAAATTATTTTTGCACCAGCAACGATGGCCTTCAATCAGAATCAGACTAAAGGCTACACAAACTCTATTGCGGGCCAATCTGCCTTGTGTGGATTGGCCCACTTTTTTGTAAACACCCTTTGTATAATCTGAGCTTCGCAAAAATAAAATGAATTTTTCAAAAAAACTTTCCGGTTTGCACCCCTGAGATGTGTTCTGGTTATGTGAGGAGGCGAAAAAGAACCAGCTCAAATCTGCAAAAAGGAGGGATGCGGCATGATGTCTCCCTCTGATGAAGAACGGATCGTCGCCATGGTGGATTCCTTCACCAAGACGGTGGCCCGGAATTTCAGCAGAAATCTCAAACGGGCAAAGGCCAACGCGGAGAAGCATTACTCCGACGAGCCGGTAGACTATCTTCTTGAAACTTTAAGCCACGACGACAGGTATCCGTCCGATCATTTTGTGCTTTATGCGGACGAGTTATCCTGCGTGGTTCACAGCGAAACTTTATATAAAGCACTCTGCTCCCTGCCGGAGAAGCAGCGGAAGGTCTTACTCTTTGACTTCTGGTATGCTTGGACGGACAGGGAAATTGCAGCCAGAATGGAGGTGACGACCCGCACTGTCTACAACCTGAGGCAGCGCGCTTTCAAGGCAATCCGGAAATTCTATGAGCAAGGCAGCTCAGAGCCATGAATTAACCTATGACCTAATCAAGCGAGCGGTTCACGGCGACCAAGAGGCAATCGAAGCATATCTCCTGCACTATGACGCTTACATCAATTTTCTGGTGTCGTACGACGAAGTTGGCCCGGATGGCCGGATATACCGGCATATTGATGAAGATATGAAAATTGAGGTGCAGATGAAGCTCGTGGACGCATTACAGAACAAATGGAGGAAACTGATATGATACTCATGCCAGACCTGTTTTCCTTCGCCTACGTCCCGAACTGGTACTCCCAGCTTGATATGCTGGCGGAGATGGCCTTGCCGGAACCGTGGCGATTCAAAAACCCTATATACTTAACGAAAAATCCAGATACTCCGATTTTGGAGCGATACATTCACGCGATCTTTAAGAAACAGCTTATTGACTACAAGGACGAAAGAAACCCCAGCAGCGCGGCAGATTACTTCCACATCGAGAATGAATTTTGCTGCTTCCATACGGGCCTCTACACCCGACGGTACAAAGCCATTTATGCCTGTTTTGACCGGAATAAAAAGAAGGACTCCCTGCTGGAATGGTTTTTCAGGGGCTTTGCGGACGAGTTGTCGCCGATGCTCCGGCATATCTCCCCGCTGCCAAAGAAGCCCAGCTACTATATGACGCAATATGGCGTCAATTACAACCCGGAATGGCCGATCCGTGTCAACGTGGAGCATATCCTCGGTGATGCGGAGAACCTTTCCCGTATCCCGCCAGAAATCCGAGAAGCGCAAAACCTGCCCCTGCTCTTAGAAACGGCAGTTGAGTTGGCGCGGCGGAAGGCTGTGGTGGAACCGAGCATTGTGGTTCCACAGGGGTATCAGGGCCGGGTACAATACTTGCTGCCGATCTGTCTGACCGATATGGAGCAGCCCGACCTTGCCATGACCCTCACGATCATGGACGGGTATTATTTGGGGAATACCTGCCTCACCTTAGAGATGGCGTACCTCAACGCGCGGCTTCTTTCCAGACCGGTGGCGCATTGGCTCACGGACATTGTGGAGGAATAGCTGCGCACAGATCGCAGGCCCGCTCCCCGGCAGCCGGATCGGCTCTGGCGGAAAGGGGTGCTTAGACTTGCGCCGAAGCAAGAAGGAGGTTGAACAATATGAGCTGACAGATGAACGGAAGCCGATCCTCTGCCCGAAATGTGGGCGGCGGTTTATGGATTCCGCACCAGATACCAAATCACGGCTGATTATCCCGAAGAAGGGCCGGTATCCCGATTATTATGTGAAGTGCGGGCACTGCGGCGCAGAAATCGGGGTAATAAAAACTGAATAGCAAACACCGAATGTTCCGGGCAAGACTCCGGGACTTACCGGATAGCTGCGGCAATACTACAGCCCTCATAAGGAATGTATATGAGGACGGGCAACGGACAGCGAAGCCGGGAAACCGGTGCGCGCGTTTGTTTGTGCATGATGCGCGGAGGGGCGATTTCATTCCTTAGATAGCGGTCAAACCTCCATGGTACCACCCGAAAGATGGTGGAGACGACATTGAGCCTGACAAGCGGCACTTTTGTGCTGCTTGTCAGGCTTTTTTTGTTTTAGCGGCCAAGGTGCCGCCTGCCGGGCTCCGAAAGGAGAACGGCAAAATGAAAGTCCGGTATGAATTTGTAAATGGAGAAATTTCTGAAATTGAGGTGGACGACAACCTTGGGGAGCTGCTGGTGGATTTTGACCGGCAGGAATATAACAACGACCACAAGGAAACCCGCCGCCATACTTCCCTCGACGGTATGGAATACGAAGGCGAGGCGTTCCTCTCCCCTGAAAATACGGAGGAGCAAGTTTTGAAGCGGGCGGATATGGCCTGCCTGCTCCGGGCCATGGAGGCCCTTACCCCGGCCCAGCGGGAGCTGGTGCGCCGAGTCTATTTTGAAAATGAGAAAATCTCGAAGATTGCCCGTGAAGAAGGCGTTTCCCATGTGGCAATCCATGACCGCCTAAAGCGGATATACCAGAAGATTAAAAATAATTTTTAATCTGACCCTTACAATTTGTCTTTCCCGTGGCCTAACAGTGAGAGCTACAAAAACCGGCTCTCAGAAAGAGGTGAAAGGCAAATGAAACATAACTTGAAAATCTGCATTGCCAGCGGGCCGGAAACCGGCGGCATAGTCCGCTGTGAGACGGTTCGGCTGCGCGAGCGGGTGCTGCGGCGTTTGTTCGGGGATACGCGCCGTGTGACGATCATCGTCCCCGGCGACAGTGTGCAGGCGCTGTCGGTTCAGGAGGTGCCGGAGGTGGGCAGCCATGATTGTGCATGAGAATGTCCGCCCGGCCCTGCCTATGCCGATTAAGGCAACGCCCTACCGGCACCAGATCGAAGCCTTCAATTTTGTCTGCGGCCTGTTTGGCCTGCTGCCGGGAGGTGATCGGGATGGCCCAAGCGACGGTGAAATGCCACCTGTGCGGTCGGAGCTTCCAGAAGCCCGCCCATGAGGTGCGCCAGCACAATTTCTGCTGTGTGGCTCATGCCCGTAAGTGGAACGCTGGCCGTATGACGGAATACAACCGTACCGCCAACCCCCTCAACAAACCGGGCGGGGTGGTGTCCTCCCGCAGAAAGCACCGGGAGAAGCTGTCCGCCCAAGGTGCCGGGAAGGCTTACCGGAAATTTTACGGCAGACACGAGCATCGCGTGGCGGCGGAAGCCATGCTGGGCAGGCCCCTGCGGCCCGGAGAGGTCGTTCATCATCGGGACGGGGACAAGCTGAACAACGATCCGATGAATTTAGAGGTGTTGCCCTCTCAGGCAGAGCATACCAAGACCCAGCGCCGCGATCCGCAAGGGAGGTGGTGCAAATGAACATTTCCAGTAAAGGGGCTGCGCTCCTCATGGAAATGGGTTGACCCGGTACAGGGAAAACACTGACTACCATCGCCATTACCGGCGCACTTTCACAAGCGGGCCGGATTCGCCGGGTGATGATCGTGGCCCCGCTCTCCATCCTTGGCGTATGGGAGGAGGAATTTCAGAAATTTGCTGCCTTCCCGTATGCGCTGGCGGTTCTTTCCGGCAGCAGCGCCAAGAAGCTGGATACCCTGCGGCACATGATCGGCACCGCCCTGCAGGTGGTGGTCGTAAACTATGAGTCCGCATGGCGGCTGGAAAAGGCTTTGACCGCATGGCATCCCGACCTGATTATCGCGGACGAGGGCCACAAGATCAAAACCCACAATATCGCTGCCAGCAAGGCCATGCACCGGATGGGCCGGGAGGCAAGCTACCGGCTCCTGCTCACCGGTACGGTTATCACCAACAAGGCCATTGATGTGTTCAGCCAGTATAAATTTCTGAACCCGGCCATTTACGGGAACAGCTTCTATGCCTTCCGCAACCGTTACTTTGATATGGTGGGCTATGGCAATCATACCCCGGTTTTGAAGAAATCTATGGAGAGCGAGCTGACAGAGAAGCTCCACAGCATTTCCTACCGGGCAACGAAGGCGGAATGTCTGGATTTGCCAGAAACCACCGATATGATCCGGCAGATAGAGCTGGAACCTGCCGCCCTGCGGATATACCGGGGCCTCGTTAAAGAAAGCTATGCGGAACTGGCCGGTGGCGAGGTTACAGCCACTAACATCCTCACCCGGCTACTGCGGCTGTCCCAGCTCACCGGCGGCTTTCTCGGAAATGACAAAACCGCTGCCGTGGAGCAGGTAAGCGCGGCCAAGCTCTCCGCCTTGGAGGACATTCTGGACGGGGCTGTGGCCGAGGGGAAAAAGCTGGTTATCATTGCCCGCTTTATCCCGGAAATCAAAGCCATCTGCAAATTGCTGGAAAAGCGGGGCCTTGGGTATTCCTGCATCACCGGCGAGGTGAAGAACCGGGACGAGCAGGTGGCGCGGTTCCAAAATGAGCCGGAGGTCATGGCCTTTGTGGGCCAGATTGCCACAGCAGGGCTTGGCATTACCCTGACCGCTGCCTCTACCATGGTCTTTTACTCCCTCGACTATTCCATGTCGAACTTTGAGCAGACCAAGGCCCGGATACACCGGGTGGGCCAGCGGATGCCCTGCACCTATTTATATCTGGTGGCCCGTGGCACCGTGGATGAAAAGGTGCTGGCGGCACTGGAAAGCAAGGCCGACCTTGCGAGAACCCTTGTTGACGATTACCGCAACGGGAGAAATCCCTTTGCTGCTTAGATTTGGAGGAACGATGGATACAGAAAAAATGTTTGAGCTGGCTGACCGGCTCCGGGCGCTTCGTGACAAGAAGGCCGAGGCCGAGCAGCACTTGAAAGAAATCAAGGCGGAAATGGACGAGGTGGACTACCGCCTCTCCGAGCTGATGGCCGAAAGTGAAACGCAGAATTTTACCCGCGCCGGAACCATGTTCTGCCTGACGACCAAAACCCACGCTTCCGCCGTGGCGGGCCGGAAAGAGGAATTGTTTTCCGCCCTCCGCGCCGGGGGCTTCGGCGACCTTGTGTATGAAACCGTCAACGCCAACAGCCTCTCCGCCTTTGTCAAGGAGCAGGTGGCGGAAAACGGCGATATGCTGCCGGATTGGCTGGATGGCCTTGTCAATGTGTTTGAGAAAACTACCGTGGGCGTGCGCAAGGCCGCAAAGTAAAAATATCAGGAGGATTTATCCATGAGCGATAAGAACGAACTTATGACTACTGGCAGCGGCTTTCTGGCCCTTGCCGACTTCAATATGAACGAGAGTATGGCCGAGGAACTGGAAGGCTTGGAGGGCGGCTTTGACCGGGTGAAGATCCCGTCTGGCGGTGCCACCATGTTCGAGCTGCCCGGCGACGAGGCGGACGAGCCGGAAATGGTGAAGGAATTTTCCGCTGTGATCCTGCACCATCATCCGGTCTTGCAGTATTACAAGGAGAAATATACCGGAGGCAGCAACCCACCCGATTGCGGCTCCTTCGATGGCGTGACCGGAGAAGGCACACCCGGGGGTGTCTGCGCACAATGCCCCCTCAATCAGTTTGGCTCCGGGGAGAACAACAGCAAAGCCTGCAAAACCCGGCGCAGGGTATTCCTGCTGCGGGAGGGCGAGCTGTTCCCGCTGATCCTCTCCCTGCCCACCGGCTCGATGCGGGAGTTTTCCCGCTACATCAAGCGCCTGCTCAGTAAGGGCAAAAAGAGCAACATGGTCGTGACCCGCTTTTCTCTGAAAAAGGCCACCAACGCCAGCGGCATTGCATACTCGCAGGCACAGTTTACCATTGACCGCCCGCTCACCAGCGAGGAGCAAATCCTCATTAACCGCCTGTCCGAGCAGGTGAAGCAGTACAGCCGCCGCGTGGGCTTTGATACCGAGGAGCCTGCCGAGGCTGGCCCGCTGGTTGACCCGGAAACCGGCGAGATCGTGGAACCCCTGCAATAAGCACTTTCGCCCAGCGGAGCGGGGCCTTCGGGCCTCCTCCGCTTTCCGGGCAGAATGGAGGAAAAATGAGCTATACCTGTGCTTTGTCACTGAAAAAGATAAAAGACTATCTGGCCGGAGCCGCCGTGGTCGGCTTTGACTTTGAAACCTCGCCCATCGAGGAATACCGCTCGGAGGAGCGGGCCGCACTGGATGCCCACAAGGCTGCCATTACCGGAGTGAGCCTTTCCGTATCCGAGGACAGCGGCATCTATATCCCGCTGCGGCACCGGGCTGGGCGGAATATCCAAAAGCCGGAGGCGGTCATGGACTATCTGCGGCAGGCCGTATTTGAGAACGCCACTGTGATAAAGGTGGCCCATAATCTGGCCTTCGAGTCCATGTTTCTGTATGCCCTGGGGGTGATCGTGCAGCCGCCCTGCTATGATACCATCGCGGCGGCCCAGCTTACCCTGAAAAGCAGCACTACTTTCCGGGGCTTGTCGGACAGCGGCCTTAAAACCCTTGTGCCGCAGCTTTTCCATGTGGAGCTGCCGGATTTTGAAACCGTAACCGCCGGGCGCTTCTTCGACGAGCTTGACCCGCAGGACAAAGAAACCGTCCGCTATGCCTGCGCCGACAGCGACTATGCCCTGCGGCTGTATCACCTGTTCAACGGCTGGTTCGATCAATACCTGCCCCGGCACCGCCGCATTGTGGAGCAGATTGAATCCCCAACCTCCGTGTACTGCGGCCTGATGCGGTATAACGGCCTGCTCATGGATCGGGCCGCCATGGAAGCCAAGCAGGCAGAGGCCGAGGAACGGATTTCCGCCATCCGGGAGGAAATCGCCTTCCTGATCGGCGACGTGGAGATCGGGGCCAATGCCTCCACCTCTGCGTTCAAGAGTTATCTTTATAAAGACCTTGGCCTGCCGGTGGTGAAAACCACAGCCAAGTATCAGGAGGCCGCTGACGATGAAACTATGATCCTGCTGGCCGCATGGTGCCGGGAGAACCGCCCGGAGCTGACCCGGCTTTTTGAGCTGGTACAGGAATACCGGCGCTGGGGAAAAATTAAAGGCACCTATCTGGACGGTTATCTGCGGCATATCAACAGCGCCACCGGGCGAATTCATCCCGACCTCATGCCGCTGGGGACGGAAACGGGCCGCTTTGCCGCCCGGAACCCGAACCTTCAAAATATGCCACGAAAAGGCAGCGATCCTATCGGTATCCGAAATATGCTGGTCGCACCAGAAGGTTATCAGGTGATGGAACTGGATTACTCACAGATTGAGCTGCGCGTGGGAGCGTTTTATTGCCGGGACGCGCGTATGCTGGAAACCTACCGGGGCGGCGGGGATATTCATGCACAGACTACCTCTGTTATTTACAATATCCCCATAGAACAGGCGGCGGACAAGTCAGCGGCAGAATACAAAGACCGCAGGGCAATCGCCAAGGGCTGTAATTTTGGCTGCTTCTACGGCCTGTTCCCCAAGGGTCTGCAACGGACATTGAAATTCAAAGCTGGCCTCGATACCCCGCTGGCGGAATGTGAGAAAATCATCGCCAACCTCAAAGCCGGTTATCCACAGCTCTCCTTGTGGCAGGAGGTAGTGAAACGGCAGGCCAAGGTGCGCCGGTACAGTGAAACATGGCTGGGCCGCCGCAGGTATCTGCCGGGCATTGTCTCCGACGATTGGGGCAAAAAGAGCTTTGCCGAGCGATGTGCCATGAATACCCCCATACAGGGAACCGCCGCCGATATTCTTAAAATGGCAATGGCACGTCTGGTGGTAGAGTTGCCAGAGTACCCTTGGATTGTGCCTGTTTTGACCGTTCACGACAGCCTTGTATTCTATGTCGCTGAGGAAAAGGTGCAGGAAGCGGGCGTGCTCATAAAGGGACTCATGGAGCGCCAGCCATTCCCGGAATTTGACGTTCCTCTTGTGGCAGAGGTTGCTACCGGCACCAACTATGGGGAGCTGGACGAATGGTAAGGCTGAAACAGTTTTCCTGCCGCCGCTGTGGCACCACTTTTATGCTCCGGGCACGAAAGGCATACTACTGCCCGGAGTGCCGTAAAAAACACGCCAGCGAGTATGTCATGCAAAAGCGTGCGGAAAAAGACCCTGCCGTGAAGGTGGGCGTTGGAAGCGGCGGAAACCAGCGTGGAAAGAAAAACCATCAATTCAAGGATGGACGGAGCCATTACCGGGAGGTCTTTGATCGGGAAAACCCCTATCAGACTTTCTGTGAAATTTGCGGCGGTTCACGGCATCTTGTGGTTCATCACATAGATGGAAACCGAAAAAACAATGCTCCTGAGAACCTTGTGAAAATATGTCGGAGCTGCCATGCGCAGGTGCATGGCCTGACAAGAAATTTTGGAGGAAAGGAATCATGACCCATGTTAATTTATATAACGCGGAGCGGTATCTCGATCCCACCGCCTATGAGGCCCTGATGAATATTGAACGGGAGGCCAAGCGTACCGCCTATAAGCCGCTGGTCTTTATCTGCTCACCCTTTGCCGGGAATATCGAGCGCAATACCAGACGGGCGCGGGATTTCTGCCGGTTTGCGGTGTCGGAGAACTGTATCCCCATCGCGCCGCACCTGCTGTTTCCTCAATTCATGGAGGAAAGCGACCCACAGCAGCGCCGCCTTGGCATCTTCTTCGGGATGGTCTTGCAGAGCAAGTGCAAGGAGGTGTGGGTGTTCGGCGGCAATATCACAAAGGGCATGGCGGTGGAGATTGAAAAGGCCCACGAGCGCGGCCTGCCTGTCCGGTACTTTACCGAGCGATGCGTGGAGGTGGTACGGAAATGAGGAAAGCACTGAATATCCCGTTGGAAGAATTTCTCCGCCCTTTCTTCGGGCCGGGCGAGCGCATCTGCCTGCGGATTTTTGACGATAGAAAAACCGGCACCTTCAAAGGGGCCAAGCTGGAAACAACCCTCTCCGGCCTGCCGGGCCTGATAGATACCCTGAAAAAGCACAACGAGAAAAACCGGGGCATCTATTTTGTGGTGAACTTCGGCGGCCATGAGGACAGCGAGATCACCCGGATCAACGCGCAGTTTATGGAGTGCGACGAGCTGCCGCTGGACGAGCAGCTTAAACAGATTGAAGCGTTCCCGCTGGAACCCTCGCTCATTGTGAAAACCCGGAAATCCCTGCATACTTACTGGCTTATCAAGGATGGGGACGTGACAGCCTTCCGCCGGGTACAAAAGCGCCTCGTGGCTCAGTTTCATGGGGACAGATCCTGCGTCAATGAAAGCCGGGTGCTTCGTCTGCCGGGCTTCTACCATTGCAAGGAGGAGCCGGTCATGGTGGAGTGTATCCATTTTCACCCGGAGCTTCGCTATACGCAGGCCGAGCTGGAACAATACCTGCCGCAGATTTCCGAGGAACCCGCCGCGCCTGCCGGGCCAGCGGCCAAAGGGACGCAGCAGGGCCTTTCTCTGGTCTTGAAACGCTGTGACTTCATCCGGCATTGCCGGGACAATGGGGCCATCCTCCCGGAACATGACTGGTACGCCATGATTACCAATCTGGCGGTTTTTGAGGGCGGCGAGCGGGCCATCCATGAACTGTCCGCCCTTTATCCGGGGTACAGGGCAGCAGAAACGCAGGAGAAAATCCAACATTTCCTGCAAAGCGGCACCAAGCCCATCACCTGCAAGGCCATTGCAGAGAAGGGCTTTGCCTGCCCGAAACAGGAAAACAGCTCCTGCTCCTGCAAATCCCCGGCAGCCCTGTGCTACCTGCCGCTGTCGCTGGACGAATTGCGGGAGGCCCTCGCCTTGGTGGCGGCGCAGAAATCCCCGGTGGAAAATATGCGGGCGGCCAAGGAGTTTGTCCGGGAGTCCTTGTATAATATCGAGCCACTGGATGCTGGGGCCTTTGTGGAGTATGAGCTGCGGGAGCATTTCCGCCTGAAAGCGGCGGATACCAAGGCGCTGTCCGCCTACCAAAAGGAGCTGCACAAGGCGTATGCCGCCAAGAAGGAAACCCGGCAGGCTGCGGAGGAAACGGCCTGCCGGAGTGGTACGAAGTGACTGAGCGCGGCGGCCTGCGGTTCCTTTCCGGCCTGCTGGCGAACCATCTGGCCGAGAATATGCACGCCTTCTATACGGCCAGCAGCTTTTTCTTCTATCAGGGAGGTGTGTACCGGGAAAGCGAGGATATGGTGGCAGCGGCCAAGGTGCGGGAGCTGATGCTCCCCAAGAGTGCGTCCATGCAGGCCATCAATGATACTGTGGGCCAGTGGAAAATGCTCATAATGAAGCCGGTTCAGGAAATCAACAGTAACCCCTTTATCCTCAACCTGCAAAACGGGCTGTATAATACCCTCGACGACAGTTTCAAGGCCCACACCCCGGAATACTTCTCCACGGTGCAGCTCAAAGCGGCCTATGCGCCGGATGCAGGCTGCCCGCTGTTTTTGCACTATCTGGAAAGTATGCTGGCCGAGGAGGAAATCTATCTCATTCAGGAGATCATGGGCTACCTGCTCCTGCCGGTAAACAAGGCGCAGAAATCCTTTGTCTTTGTAGGTGCGCCCAACGCAGGCAAAAGCACCCTGCTCAATGTGGTGCAGGAGATTTTGCTGGGCAGCGAGAATGTGTCCAACATCCCATGGCAGAACCTCGGCGACCGCTTCAACCGGGCCGAGCTGTTCGGCAAGCTGGCAAATATCTTTGCCGACCTGCCCTCCAAGAGCATTGACGACAACGGTATGTTCAAGGCGCTCACCGGCGAGGATTTTATTACCGCCGAGCGCAAGAACAAAGACCCGTTTTCCTTCCGGCCCTATGCCCGGTTCCTGTTTTCCTGCAATGAGATCCCCCGCAACTATGGGGATCGCTCTGAGGGCTTTTACCGCAGGCTCCTCATTATCCGGTTTGAGAAATCCGTTCCCAAGGCCAAGCGCGACCCCAATCTGGCGGAAAAGCTGGCCGCCGAGCGGGACGGTATCCTCATGTGGGCGCTTACCGGCCTGAAACGCCTGATCGCCTCCGGCTATGTGTTCAGCGAAACCGAGCGGACACGGGCCGAGCTGGAAAAATACCGGATCGAATCAAATAGCGTTTTGTCTTTCGCTAAATTGTACTGCGTGGCAGAGGAAGAAGGCGTGACGGTACGGGACGACCTGTTCCTCCGCTACAAGGAGTATTGCGGCAATGCGGGTATGAAGCCGGTGTCACAGACTATCAGATGCTGGAATACACGCAGATGCGGCTGGCACAGTACGCACAGCCTCGTGTTTCCTATGTTCTCTCTGCAATGGACTTGTCGGCCCTGACCGGGTACGAACATGAGGCATGGGCGCTGGGCGATATTGTAACGGTGGACGATAAAGACCTCAATCTATCGGTAAAAACCCGCGTGGTGCGCCGTCAGTACAATTTGCAGGAGCCGTGGAAAACTGTGCTGGAACTTTCCACTACCCTTCGGGAGCTGGGGGATTCCTCCGCACAATGGGATAAGGCCGCTGATGTGCTGGCCTCCACCGATGTGATTGACCGGCAGGAAGTTAAGGACTTGGTTCCCTTCAACCACCTGCGCAATTCCCGCGCCGACAGCGGCATGAATTACTGGACGAACTCCGGCTTTGAGGTAGATGCGGAAAACGGCGTTTCCGGTACGGCCTCCTTCAAGGCGGAGGGCGTTTTGGGAATGACAAAAAGCCTGACACAGACGGTCTACCCGGCCAGCCGCCGGAGCTATACCTTTTCAGCGCAGATTGCCTCGGAGGATTTGCAGAAAGGCCCCAGCGGGCAGGTCGGTATTGAAGTAACCTTTGAATATGAGGACGGTTCCACGGAAACGCGGTTCATCGACCTCTTTTAATCTCTTTTAATATAGAAGGGAGCGGCCTATGGCTTCTTTTTCGCAAACTGCCACCGACCTGTCCCCTAAGGGGTACGGGCGGCTGCGTTCCATCACCATCCGGCTTTGTGTTACGGATTGCACCGGCAAGGTATATTTCACCGACATTATGGTGCAGGGCGGCTCTATTGCTACTGGCTGGGTGGGCCATCCCAGCGAAATCCAGTGGACGCTGGACGGCTAAGGAGGCAGATATGGCGGCGGAATTTACTCGATTTTCAGAAACGATTTTGACAAAGCAGGCTCAACGGGTGGTAAGCATTACCGTGAAGCCGATGATTTCTGATTGTACTGGCCGGATTTATTTCACCGACCTGATGGTTCAGGAAGGCGACAGGCTCACAGGCTATGTGATAAATACAGAAACGATTCTGCAAAAGTACCGGGAGGATGGCTCCATTGTTCCGCCACGTTTCTACAACGGCGTGGTACGCTCGGGGGAAACGGTAGTGCTATTCAACCTCGGTTCCGATACGGCGGGGCTGGACTGCTATCTCTACCCGGTGCAGGACATGGCGGCGGGCAGCATTTCTGTGGCCTTGGGCGCGGGCGCACACAAGGCGGCTTTCCCTGCTGCGGTAAGCGCCGGGGATGAGCTGACCCTTCTGGCTTCTTCCCGGAAATGCCTGCTCAATGGAAGCCCCACGGAAAAGCGCGGCTTCTTTCAGTACACGGCTGCCGGGGACAGCAAGCATCCAGTGACATTAGAGGAGCATAAATCCGCTCGGTTGCTGTTTGAATTTCAGGAAATGCAGGAAGGCGGTGATCGGTTTTGAGCCGGGACTATCTAAAAGGAAGGCGATGCATGGTCTGGTCGTTCATGCAGAACGCCCGGATGTATGAGGCCCTGCGGGACTATGGCGACCGGCTGGATACGGTGGGAATTTTCACCTTCGAGGTAGACGCTACCGGCACCCTTTCGGAAACTGGCACCAGCATTTCTTCCATGATGACTTACATCAACAAGTGGCCGCATATTCACTGGATGCTGACTGTGATGAATCACGGCACTGCCAGTATTTTCACGGCCCTGCGCAATAACACAAATGGGGCCAAAGATAAGTTTTTAACCGAGCTGGTGCGCATTATGGAGAAATACCCGTGGTGCGCCGGGGTGGATATTGATCTGGAGCGCGGCGGCGGGTATGAAAACCGGGAGGCAGCAAATGCCTTATTTCAGGCTATTTACCAGACGGTCAAAACCTATGATTCCTCCAAACTCGTCAACATCTGCCTGCCCGGTATGACCGGCGTTCAGGGCAGTGTGGGCGGTGAAAACTGGTGCGTTTATGCTGACCTCAACCCGTACTGTGACACGGCCTCCATTATGTCTTATGGCATGGCGTGGGCAGGCAGCGCCCCCGGCCCGGTATCCCCCCGGAGCTGGTTGGAGGGCATCTATGATTACGCGGTTACAGCCATGGCCCCGGAGAAGATTTTCATGGGTCTGCCAGGATATGGCTGGAACTGGCAGATATACGACACTCCGGAGAACCTTGGTGAAACCTACCGGGGTGTTTCCAACACCTACTATGCCGCCAAGCTCTGGATGACCGGGGGCTATAACTTCACCGGTGACGCGCCGCCCCAGCCCATGATCCCCATTGTGGCCTATTGGGACGATGTGGATATGGTGCCGTGGGCGCTTCCGCAGGTATATGATTACATGGAAGGATGGGATGCGGCCTCGGTGGTTTCGCCCCTGCAGCAGGAAGTCTATAACCGCAGGCGGTATCTGACCTGTTACGGGAAAGAGCAAAAGACTTCCTTCGGGACGATCTACATTGACCGTGGCGGAGGCACCCCGGATTCCTATACCGGGATCGCCAGCATTTCCGACTATATGACAGTGCTGGGGGAAGGCGCGACAGCAACCTTCAACTTTACGATTGAGCAAGCAGGCACCTATGACATTGCGGTGCGGCTTGCTTTTCCTTTTTGGGATAAAAACGCGCTGAATGTGTCGGTGGATGGAAGCTCCAAGACCTTTTCAGAAAGCCGCCTGTGGTGGCCGTATTGGCGGCGCACCTGCTGGCTTTCTTTTGCTTCCGGCAGGAGCCTTTCCGCAGGCAATCATACGCTGGTAATCAGCGGCGGCGTTCCCGGCGTTCAGTTTTACGGTTTCCGGGTATGCAGCAGCTTTTCCGAGGAACCGTCTGCCGGAGAGGCGACCTTCACCCTCTCACCCCGGCAGTTTCTGGATGTGAACGGCCAGCCCGCCACCCCGGACAAAGGCTTTAAGCTCACCTGTGAAATGCTCCGGCGAAAACCGGACTCGGCGTTGGTTTGGTATGAGGACTTCCGGGATGATACTCCTCTGCCGGACAGCTATTGGACAACGCTTTCCGGGGAATGGTCTGTGTGGCGGGAAAGCTACACCACCGAGAACCGGCCCTATTCCTTGCTGGAAGGCTCCGGCAGGCTGGCGTGGAAGTATGAGGGGTTCTCCGACCTGCATATCCGGGCGCGGGTGGGTTTCCCGCAGAATGGCGGCGGACGGGCCGGGGTATTCCTTGGAAACCTGTTCTGCTGTTTAAACTACGATACCCAGCGGGTGGAGCTATACCAAGGCTCCTCGCTTTTGGGGAGCTATGCCACCAGCTTTTCCAAGACCCCGGATGCGCAGCTCCACAGCGATCCGACCGTCTATACCATTGAGATGCGAAAGCGCGGAAATAGAGTCCGGGTGTATTCCGGTTCCAGCTACACTCTGCGATTTACCGCAACGGTGAGCGCCACCTCCGGCTATGCGGGCATACAGGCGGACAATGAGATTGTCTGCGACCTGCTGCGGGCCGGGGATGCTTGGGCTTATGAACCTTATGAGTGTTTTGACGTGGTGTATCCGGGCGGGGTGCGCACCAGCTTCGGGCGGATTGCCCGCTCCGGCGTGACGTGGGACGAGGAATTTCAGATTTTCTCGGTGAACAGCGACGTGGATGAAGGCTCCACCCGCAGCGAGGATATTTCCCTCGACTATGATTTCTTTCATTCCCACCTGCTGGAAATCTCCTGCGGGAATGACTACACAGCCAAGGTGATCCCACGGGATATAAACGTCTGGACTGCCCGGCTGTTCTTGGGCGATGCAGATGGTTTTTCCATTCTGTACTATCAGGACGTGGATTCGCTGGTATATTGGGCCAACGAGGCTGCTTACCGGTGGGGCCTGCGCGGCATTGCAATCTGGTCTTTAGGACAGGAGGATATGCGGCTGTGGGAGGTCATGCCGAAGCAAATATAAAACCGAACGGGCGCTTTGCCGCATGGGCAGACGTCCGTTCCCATGTAAAGGAGGATTTTTTATGAAGACTGTATGGAATTGGATTCAGGTGGCGCTTGCCGCTATCGGCGGCGGGCTGGGCGGGTTCTTCGGAGAGATGGACGGTTTCTTTTATGCGCTCATTGCCTTTGTGGTGATCGACTACCTTACCGGGGTGATGTGCGCCATCATCGACAAGACCCTTTCCAGCAATGTGGGCTTTAAGGGGATTTTCCGCAAGGTGCTGATTTTCGTCATGGTCGGCATCGGCCATGTGATCGACACGCAGCTTATCGGGAGCGGTGATGCGCTGCGTACTGCGGTGATTTTCTTCTACATTTCCAACGAAGGCGTGAGCCTGCTGGAAAATGCGGGCCACATCGGCCTGCCCATCCCGGAGAAGCTCAAAGAGGTACTGGCGCAGCTCCATAACCGCACCGAGGACGACAAGGACACGGAGGGCAAGGAATGAAGATCTCCGTAAAACTGACCCGCGCCGAGAATACCGCCCTCCTTGGCGCGGGGCCTGTGGAGCTGGATTTGGAGGAATACCTCTGCGGGGTGGTGCCTTCCGAGATTTATGAAAGCTCCCACATGGAGGCGCTCAAAGCGCAGGCTGTAGCCGCCCGCACCTTCGCGGTCAGGCGGGCCATGGCGGGGACGGTGGTAGACGACACCACCAGCTTTCAGGCATACCGCGCCCCTCTGGCAGAGTCCAGCCCCCGCAGCAGGCAGGCCGTGGAGGAAACCGCCGGGCAGGTGCTTACCTATGGCGGCGAAGTCATTGACTGCTTTTATTCGGCCTCAAACGGCGGCACCTGCAAACGCAGCGGAGAGGTTTGGAGCCGGGACTATCCCTACTATGTGAACAAGCCTGATCCGTGGGACACGGCGGCCCGCACAGAAAAACCCACCAATCCCAGCCATGGCGTGGGGCTTTCCCAAGTGGGCTGTATGTGGGCCGCAAAACAGGGTGTCCCTTACAACGAGATACTGGCCTTTTATTACAGCGGCGCTGCTTTGGTGCATGAATACGGCACCGGCAGCGTCGTTGGCTTTGAAGAAGAAACAGGAGGTTTCGCTATGAATCTGCATACACTGATTTTCACGAACAACGCCTGCTACAAGGCAGGCCGCAAGATTACCCCCAAGGGCATTATGGTGCATAGCACAGGGGCCAACAACCCGTGGCTGAAACGCTATGTCGGCCCGGATGATGGGCTGCTGGGAAAGAACCAGTACAACAATCACTGGAACCAGCCCATGGATCGAGAGGTCTGCGTTCACGCTTTTATTGGCAAGCTGGCGGATGGGACGATTGCCACTTACCAGACGCTTCCTTGGGACCACCGGGGCTGGCATTGCGGCTCCGGTTCCAAGGGCTCCGGCAATAATACCCACATCTCTTTTGAAATTTGCGAGGATGGCCTGACAGACTCCGCCTATTTCAACAAGGTTTACAATGAGGCGGTGGAGCTTTGCGCTTACCTCTGCAAGCAGTACGGCCTGACCGAGAAAAATATCATCTGCCACAGCGAGGGCCATGCGCAGGGCATTGCCTCCAATCACGGGGATGTCATGCACTGGTTCCCGAAGCATGGGAAGAACATGGACACATTCCGCGCAGCGGTGAAAGCCAAGCTGGCTGGTTCTTCTTCCGGCAATACCGGAGGCTCTGCGGGCAACGGCACCCTCTACCGGGTGAGAAAGTCTTGGAGCGATGCTTCCTCCCAGCTCGGAGCCTTTGCGGTTTTGGATAATGCCAAAGAGCTGGCGGACAAGAATCCCGGCTATGCGGTCTTTGACGAAGCTGGGAAGAAGGTTTATCCCTCCGCCTCTGGCAGCACCGGCAGCGGTACCCTTTACCGGGTGCGCAAAAGCTGGGCGGATGCAGCTTCTCAGAAGGGCGCTTTCAATGTGCTGGACAATGCCAAACGCTGTGCCGACGAAAATCCCGGTTACTCTGTTTTTGACGAGGCGGGAAAGGTTGTATATGCGGGCAGCGCAGCCGCTTCTACTTACACGGTGCAGAAGGGCGACAGCTTGTGGGCCATTGCAGAAAAGCGCCTCGGAAACGGCACCCGGTACAATGAGATCAAGAAACTGAACGGCCTGACCTCCGACGTAATTTATGCGGGGCAGGTCTTGAAACTTCCCAACAGGTAAGCATGGTGGGCGGCCCTCCGGGGCCGCTCTTTTCTTTCAGAAGGAGGCGATCCCATGACAGACGCACAAAAAGAGCAGGTGCGCTATCTGCGCTGCGAAGGGCTCGGTTATGGAGCGATTGCCACCCGGTTAGGTATTTCCGAGAATACGGTCAAGAGCTTTTGCCGCCGCAACAACCTCACCGGAGTGGCTTCCAAAGAGCCGGTGGTGGTATGCCGGAACTGCGGCAGGCCGCTTCCTCAATACCCCAAGAGAAAACAGAGAAAATTTTGCTCCGAGGCTTGCCGCCGCGCATGGTGGAAGCTGCACCCGGAGCTTATCCATAAAGCCGCCTTCTATCCGGCTACCTGCGCCCATTGCGGGCAGGAATTTCAGAGCTATGGGAACCGGAAACGGAAGTATTGTTCCCACGCCTGCTACATAGCGGCGCGGTTCCAGAAAGGAGGCACCCATGACAAAGGAACAGTTTGACCGGGAGAAAAAATATCAGGCGGCCCTCGCGGTGGCCCGTGAAATGCTGCAAAAAGGCATCATAAACGAGGCGGATTTTCTGCGCATTGAGGCCAGACTGGCGGCAAAATTCCGGCCTGTTTTGGGCGGTATTTTCTGCTGAAAAGCCTTTCTTTTCAGGGTGGCTTCCTATAACATCAGTGTCCTGAAAGGAGGGCGTATTTATGGAACGCATTATTCAAAAAGTTACCCCGCCCGCGCGGAAAAAAGCGCCAAAGCTAAAGCGCGTGGCAGCCTATGCGCGGGTATCCAGCGGCAGAGAAGCTCCGCTTCATTCCCTCTCCGCGCAGATCAGCCAGTACAGCGGCATGATCCAGAAAACGCCCGGCTGGCAGTACGCAGGTGTGTATGCCGACGAGGCGCTGACCGGCACGAAAGACAGCCGTGGCGAATTTCAGCGGCTTCTGGCCGATTGCAGGGCCGGAAAAATCGACATGATAATTACAAAGTCGGTTTCCCGTTTTGCCCGCAATACTGTGACAACGCTTCGCACAATCCGGGAGCTTCGGCTCATGGGGGTGGACGTTTTCTTTGAAGAACAGAATATCCACACCATGGGCGAGGATGGCGAGCTTCTGCTTACCCTCCTCGCTGCTTATGCAGAGGAGGAGGCCCGCTCGGTATCTGAAAACCAGAAGTGGCGTATCAAATCCAACTATGAGCAGGGCTTGCCTTGGAGCATCACCATGTATGGTTACAGGCAGGTCAACGGGCGGCTGGAAGTCGTGCCGGAAGAAGCCGAGATCATACGGCTGGCCGCCGACCTCTATCTGGAAGGTTACGGGCGGTATAAGCTGGAAGATGCCTTTGCCGCCGTGAATATCAAAGGCAGGCATGGTGCCAACATGGGAGGGAACTCCATTGTTGACCTGATTTGTAACGAGAAAATCGTCGGGGATATGCTGCTGCAAAAGACTTTTGTGGTAGACCCCATCACAAAAGAGGTTCGCAAGAACAACGGCGAAAAACCGCAGTATTTTGTAGAGGGCAGCCATGAAGGGATTCTTGACCGGGAAACCTATGAGAAGGTTCTGGCGGAACGCGCCCGCCGGGCTGCCGCCTATAAACCGCGCTCCGGGAGTTATGAGCGAAACCACTTTCCATTCAGCGGGAAGATACATTGCGGGAAATGCGGAAAATCTTTCACCCGGAAGGTTCTCAATGGCAACACCCCCTATGAAAAGCGGGGCTGGCTATGCCGCACCTTCAACCAGAAAGGCAAGGCGCACTGCGATGCCAAGCAGATTCCGGAGGAAATTTTGAAACGGGTGAGCGCCGAGGCCATGGGCCTGCCGGAATTTGACGAGGCGGCTTTTGCAGCCAAGGTGGAAGAAATTCAGGTGCCGGAGAATGGCGTGCTGGTCTTTGTTTTCTATGACGGGCATACCGTAACAAAGACTTGGGATAACCCTTCCCGCCGCCATAGCTGGAACCCGGAGAACCGCCAGCGGGCGCGTGAATTGGCGCTCCGGCAGGCCGCAGAAAGGAGGCTTGCCAAATGCCAGCAGTAACAGCGGCGCGGGTAACGGTTATCCCCGCAAAGAAAGACCGGCTTCCCATCAATGTACTGAGCAACGAGGCCCGCAAGCTGCGGGTGGCAGCCTATGCCCGTGTATCCACCAACAATGAGGAGCAGCTTACCAGCTATGAGGCGCAGGTGGACTATTATACCCGGTACATTCAATCTAAGGACGAGTGGCAGTTTGTAGAGGTTTATACCGACGAGGGCATTTCTGCCACCAACACCAAAAAGCGCGACGGCTTCAACCGCATGGTGGCTGATGCGCTGGCGGGTAAGATCGACCTTATTATCACGAAGTCTATCAGCCGGTTCGCCCGCAATACGGTGGATACCTTAACCACAGTGCGCAAGCTCAAAGAAAAGGGCATTGAAGTTTTCTTTGAAAAAGAGAATATCCGTACCTTGGACGGAAAAGGCGAGCTGCTTATTACCATCATGTCCTCGCTGGCGCAAGAAGAAAGCCGCTCCATTTCTGAGAACGTCACATGGGGCCAGCGCAAGCGTTTTGCAGACGGAAAGGTAAGCCTTCCTTACCGGCGCTTCCTCGGCTATGAAAAAGGCCCGGACGGGCTGCCGGTCATTGTGGAATCTGAGGCGGTGATTATCCGGCTGATTTACCGCCTGTTCCTCTATGGTAAATCCCCCTCGGCCATCGCCACCTACCTCACCGACGAGGGTATTCCCACGCCGGGCGGCAAAAAGGTGTGGCGGGCCAAGGTGGTGGAGAGCATCCTCACCAACGAAAAGTACAAGGGCGACGCGCTCTTGCAGAAGAAATTCACGGTGGATTTCCTCACCAAAAAGCAAAAGGTCAACGAGGGCGAAGTGCCGCAGTATTATGTGACGAACAGCCATCCGGCCATTATCGAACCGGAGCTTTTCGACCTCGTACAATACGAGCTGAAAACCCGCAAGACGGATGGGCGTTTTACAAGCTGCCTGCATCCATTTTCCGGGCGCATTATCTGCGGCGAGTGTGGCGGCATTTATGGCAGCAAGGTCTGGCACTCCAACACGGAAAACCGGAGCCTTGTATGGCAGTGTAACGAAAAATACCGGGGTCAGCATTGCTCCACGCCCCATCTTACAGAGGATGAAATCAAAGCCGCATTTCTGGCCGCCTTCAATATCGTGCTGGGGAACCGGGACGAGATTATAGAGGCATACGAGGAAGTGATCGCGGCACTGACCGATACGGCAGACTTGGATGCAGAACAGGAAACCTTGGAAAATGAAAGCGAGGTTGTACTGGGGCTTATTCAGAAAATCATTTCTGAAAATGCGCAGACCGCCATGGATCAGGAAGAATACAACCGCCGGTATGATGCTTACTCTGAGCGGTTTGAAGCCGCCCGGAAACGGCTGGCGGAAATCGCAGAGCTTCGGCAGGAACGCAATGCCAAAAAGACAAGAATCCGGCTGTTCATGGAAAACATGAACAACCATCAGGAACTGGTGCAATCCTTTGACGAGGAGCTTTGGTATTCCACGGTGGACTATGTGACGGTTTACGAAGATAAAAGGCTGGTGTTCACCTTCCGCGATGGGCGGCAGATCGAAATCACGGCAGAATTATGGAGGGCAGCATAATGGAGAAGGAAGCAAGGAAAACAATGCGGGTGGCGGTCTATTGCCGCCTCGCCCGCGCGGATCAAAACGATACCTTGTTAGAGGTGCAGAAGGAACGGCTGCGCGTATATGCCAAAGAGCGCGGCTATGATATTGTGGCGGAAATAGCCGAGATCGGCAGCGGCCTTTCCCTGAACCGCCCCGGTATCCGGGAAATGGCCGGGCTGGCCCACCGCCACATGATAGACGCGGTTTTAGTCAGCGATATTTCCCGCCTTTGCCGGGATTGCGGACAGACGCTGCGGTTAGAAGGAAAGCTCAAAAAGCAAGGGGTTTCCATTGAGAGCATGAAGGGCAACCCGCTCCCGGAATACCGGAGGGCCAGAATTGCGCTGGGCTGTATAATGAAATAAGGCAAAGAGAAAACCGCAGGTTCCGGCCTGCGGTCTTTTTCTTTGCCCTCTACTGTAAGGTGCTTATAAATTCAAGCAGCAGGGCTTTTTGCTTCTCGGTGAGTGTACTCCATTTTGCAAAAAGCTCGCGCTGTTCATCCGTTATTTCCACAGCTTCTCCGCCTTCCGCGAAAAACTGTGCTAAGGTTATTCCAAACGCACGACAAATCACTTCCAGCGTGGGAAGCGTCGGCGCATTATTCCTTTTGAAAACATTGGTTATTGTGGAGTGAGATAGGTTTGCCTCTTTTGCCAGCCTGTAATCCGTCCAGCCGCGCTCCTCCATGAGCTGCTTGATCCGCTTCTGTGCGTCCATTCCATCACCTGCCCATCTGTATCTATTCTAATTCCCAAATGGGTGGTATAATAGTCACAATCAGTGGCTACCATATTTCCCAAGTGGGGCATAGAGTAGTTTATATCATGGGCCGAACATGGAGATACTACTCATACAGACAGGAGGCTTTACATTGCAAGAGAATAAAAAAGATTTCTTCGCCATGCTGGCGGAGCGGGATCATACGACCGTGGAAAAGGTCAAAGAGAAAATCTCAAAGCGGATATGGAAGGGTCTGCATGACCCTGATCCGGAGCGCCGGGCGCAATGGGAACGGATACCATGCGCCGGGGATGTGCCTACCCCGGAGGAATGGCTGCGCTATTCTGTGGAACGGCTGAGAGAAGATGGCCGAGAGGATTTACTGCGGCACTACCTCATAGATTAGGGTGTGCATTTCAAAGGCGAAGAAATACAAGATATAGATATGCAGGCAGAAAAATAGCGGGAATAAACACCTCATGTTGTGTTTTCCCGCTTTTTATTTCCGCCGTACTGTATGAAATGTTGTCCCTTTAGACATTATTATGTTGAATATGGGAGATTTCCCGAGCGGCCAAAGGGGGCAGACTGTAAATCTGTTGCTTTTCAGCTTCGATGGTTCGAATCCATCATCTCCCACCAAATAAGAGCAATTCGCTTTTGC
>NZ_JACJKY010000011.1 GCF_016901855.1 Merdimmobilis hominis
ACTTTTTTCGAAGTTTTTTCGAGGTTTTCGCTCCCGCGACTCTCTCGATATTCCTTCTCATTTCCTTGTTTTTCCTGTCCTCCGTGACAGCTATATTATAATACCACACCCATCCCCACTTTGTCAACACCTTTTTTCAGAAAATTTGATCTTTTTTAAATGCAATGTTTGCATAATCAAAAACACACCGGAAATGCTATCCATACACAATGAATTTGAAACGGAGGAGCGTATCTTATGAAACATCCGCTCATCAAAACCTTTTTCGCTCTCTTTCTGTGTGCCGTTACTGTGACTGTCTTCGCACTGCGCGTTGATAACACGGCTTTGGCGCTTTCCAAAATGGGATCGCGCGGCACAGAAGTACGCGCCATTCAGGAAAAGCTGAAAGAACGCGGATTATATAAAGGAAGTGTGGACGGCATCTATGGAACACAGACACAGACTGCCGTAAAGCAATTTCAAAAACAGCAGGGACTGACACAGGACGGCATCGCCGGCCCTGCTACCCTCAAACGATTGGGTATCACCATCGGTAAAATTCCGCCGGCAAACGAATCGAACGTCTATCTGCTCGCCCGCATTATCTCGGCAGAGGCACGCGGCGAACCATACAGCGGACAGGTTGCCGTCGGTGCCGTCATTTTAAACCGGATTGAACATCCATCCTTCCCCGACACGCTTTCGGGCGTCATCTATCAAGAAGGCGCTTTCACCGCTATCGTGGACGGCCAGTTCAATGAACCGATTGCAGACTCTGCCTATCGCGCGGCACGCGACGCCTTAAACGGTCAGGACCCAAGCGGCGGCGCCATCTATTATTATAACCCGGACAAGACCTCCAACCAGTGGATTCGCACCCGTCCGGTCATCAAACAAATCGGCGCACATCTTTTCTGCTCGTAATACACTCTTCGACATGCTTTTTCTCGCTTTATTGGTATACTGTATCCATGCTGTGAAAGGATGTTGATGGCTATGAAATCCCGCCCGCTCTTTTGGATTGTCTGTCTGATTGTTTGTCTTGTGATTATCATATCGGTGGTTGCGATTCCGCTCATCACCGGACAGCTCACTGTTTTCCTGCCGTCTCTCATGTTCTCTTCCCCGCACCTGCTTTTGTGGAGCGGGATTGCAGCAGGACTATGGGGCGCCGGCCGCATCCTTCTATTCGTTTATTCCAAACGGCATACCGAATAATAAACAAAAACGCAGAGGAATGATTTCCTCTGCGTTTTTTACGGTTTCGTATAAATTATCGGTTCACGAGTGTTTCTACTGTCTGTGCAAACAGAGTATTTGCCCATGCAAACCATTCACGCGTAAAGTTTGCCGGATCGTTTACGTCAAAGCCCTCGTGCATGAAGTTCGTGCCGGCATGTGTGCGTGCAATCGTATCCATGCATGTGCGGATTTCTTCCTCATCGGTGGAGGTGAGTGCCTGCATTGAAAGCGAAATATGCCAGATATAGTTATTCGGTGTATGCGGGCTGCCGATGCCTTTTGCCGCAGTTCCCTCATAATAATACGGATTCTCTTTCGAAAGGATGAACAGGCGGGTGTTCTGGTAGATCGGGTCGGATGCATCGCAGTAGCCAAGATACGGAATCGCCAGAAGCGACGGCGAGTTTGCGTCGTCCATCAGATTGTAGTTGCCGAAACCATCTGTTTCATAAGCATACATTTTGCCGTATACCGGGTGTTCCACGATGCCGTAGGTCTGGATACCTTTGTCGATTTCTTTGGAAAGCTGTGTGCAGCGGTCTGCAAGCACTTCATCAGAGAAGCCCTCATGCGAAAGAACTGCCGCATAGCGCAGTGCAACAACCGCCATCATATTCGACGGAATCAGATAACCGTATTTGCAAGCATCATCGCTCGGACGGAATCCCGACCAGGTCATGCCGGTATTCGGATTAACCGGTGTGCCGCGGCCGTCGCACGGAAGCGTATCGCTCTCCGGGCAGTTTTCACGGATAAAGAAATAGCTGGTCTGATCGTGGTGCTGCTCGGCGGTAAACGTATTGACGATCGTTTCGATCATCTGATGAAGCGCCGGTGTGAAGATCGCACGGTCGCCGGTTTCTTTGAAATACTCATAGCTAAGATACAGCGATGCACACAGCGAGTCAACCTCATATTTGCGCTCCCAGATCCAGCCGCTCTGCCAATCAGTGTGATCCGCATGACCGTCTTTGCTCTCTGCGGCATTAAATGCGTTGGAATACGGGTCCATGTTCACATAAAACGCGTGTTTCTCGATGATGCTGCGCAGAATTGCACGGAGCGACTCGTCCTCTTTTGCGTATTTGATATACGGTTTGACCTGTGCGGCACTGTCGCGCAGCCACATTGCCGGAATATCGCCGGTGATGACAAAATAGCTGCCGTCATCAAGCTGCTGCACGGTTGTTTCAATCGTATTCAAAAAGCACTGTTTGACAAGCGGTTTGAGTGCCGGAAACTGCTCGGCTGTTTTCTGCTCGAGCTCCTCTGCTTTTTTTAATAAAATCTCAGGAATCTGTGTCATTCGACATCCTCCTATTTTTTTAAATTTCACATCGCGCATTATAGCACATCAGAAAACAGGTTGCAATCACTTTTTGCAAACAAAAACGCACGAACCCAAATCGGATTCATGCGTTTTTCATTTTATTTGATTAGCCCAGATTGATATTGCGCGGCGAATAGAAGTTTACTGCACCTTCATTGACGGTACGGTTTAAACCTTCTGTCCAGGATTCAACTTCTTTTACGAAATCGTCGCTCTTAACGTCGCCCAAGACAGTTTCGCGCATTTCCTCAAAGTTTTTCTCGTCCTCCATGACGTCATAGCGTTTTACAATGTAGAACGTGTCATCTTCTTCGAGTAGTTTTGCCTCGCCGCCTGCTTCCAGATCAAAAATAGATTTTACGAGTTTTTCAGACGGAGAAGTCGATTCAACATGGACATAGGTCTTTGTTTCATCATCTTCTTCGATGACATCGTCTTCGTCCTCGTCGTCATGCTCGGTATCAGCCAGCATGTGTGTTGCCATGTCGCGGACTTCATTGAATGTTTTTTCGCCGGAGTTAATCAGATCAACATATTCCTGTGCTTTCTTTTCGCGCTCTTCATTTTCGGTTTTCTGCTCATCAGTCAGATCATCACCGGTATTCAGCGTGATCGAGAAAATATTGATGCTTGCGAAGTTGTCTTTGAAGTGCTGCTCGAGCTGTTCAACCGGAACTTCCTCAAGACCGCCCTCGCCATAATATTTCATAAAGATTTTCTGGCGTTTCTGCTGTGTTTCGACAAGTTTCTGGTACGATGTTTTGCCGACGCCGTTTTCTTCGTACATTGCGCCGTACATTTCCCAAACGCTGTCAACCGAGTTTTTCACTTCGTTTTCTTCCGACTCTGTCAGCGAAAGACCCAGTTCGTCAAATTTGCGGTTGGTCACGATATATTCGTCTGCCATTTCAAGTGCCTTGTCTTTGATCCACTGCTCGGTTGTCTTGTCATCCAATGTCTGATCAAACAGATCTTTTGTGGAATCATAGTCCTCGTGCGAAGACACCTGTGTATAAGCGCTGATGGTAAATGCAATATACAAACCGCCGCTTATTTTCTCACCGTCATAATCATACACCCAACTTGTATCGCCGCTGCATGCGGTAAACGGCAAAATCATGCAGACAGCCAAAACTGCCGCAACGATTCGCGAAAAGATTTTCATTTGCTGATTCCCCCTGTGTGGTTGTTCGTTTGTTTGTTTCGGCCAAAAGCGAGCCGCTTTTTTTATTATACACACACCTTGCACGAATAGCAAGCCATTTTTTGATTTTATTTTTGTCAACTTGACATTCTTTCCGTAAAAAAAACAGACACACCCACCGCGAGCCTGCGGCAGATTGTGTCTGTACAATTATTTTTTAAGAATCGACATGCATACGCTTCGTATTTCGCTTGTAGATCGCATACAATCCATGCAGCGAAAGATATTCGTCGATCATCACCGAAAGGCGGCAGCATGGCGCAATCGCGTTTGCCATTCTGCCGGTCAGAATGACGTGTGCCGGCTGACCGAGCTCGGCTTCAATGCGCGACACCATTCCTTCCAGCATAGACGCTGTGCCGTACAGCGCACCTGACAGCATGGAATCGACGGAATTTGTACCGATTACATGGTCGATCTGCGCAAATTCAACACTCGGCAAAAGCGCCGACGACCGCGACAGCGCATCGAGCGAAATCGAAACGCCTGCCAAAATCGAAACTCCCAGGAAACTGCCGTTTTTATCGAGCACGGAAAGCTTTGTCACCGCGCCCAAATCGGCGATGATGCAGGGCATGCTGCCTTTTTTCAGTGCGCCGACAGCTGCCGACACAAGATCTGCGCCGAGGATTGCCGGATCATCGATTTTGATATTCAGCCCTGTTTTGATACCGGGTGAAACAACGAGCACCGGTCCGTTTACAATCCGGGCAGCCGCCTCTTTCCAAACAGAGGCGAGCGGCGGCACCACGCTTGCAATAATCGCGCCGTCAAGCGGTTCGAATGAACAGCCGTTTAACATCAGCAGGTTATTGAGCAAAACGGTATATTCATCCGCCGTTTTCGAAAGGTCGGTGCCGATGCGCGATGTAAACCGGCGCTTATCCTGCACAAATCCGCCGATCACGCTGTCTGCGTTGCCCACCTGTATTGTCAGCACCATGGCTTTGCTTCCTCCCGTTTCTTTGTTCTCAGAAAAATTCCATCGTCACTTTTTTGCCTGTTTTCTCGAGCTCATGCGCAAGCTCTTTGATAAGGTTTAATTTTAAGCCGAGCGAAACCGGCATGCCCGGGTTCTGGTGCGCAGGGTTCAACGCCTGACCGACCAAGAACCGCACCTCTGTGCACTCCTCCAGCAGCAGCTTGCACAGTTTCGATGCACCGTCTTTTTTGTTTAAGACAAAATCCAAGCTGTGGCCGTCGCCTGCGGTGTACTCTTTGATATAATCGACACATTTGCCGATCGTGAGCACACCCTCCGTCACAAGATCGATGCCCGGAATCCGTGCCACCGGCGGCACTGCCGGGTTTTCATAGTCAATCATGACCTCGACGTCCTTGCCGGTCACCTTCGAAACAATCTGCGAAGTCGTACCGCCGCAGACCACCTTTTTGCCTTTTGAATACATAAGCTTGTCAACGACCACGCGGTCAAGCTCCTTGTTCATCGGCGGGCCGACCATGACCGTTGCCGGCATCGACTCTTTTATGCGCATGGCACACACGGTCGAATCGTCGCCCGGTTTGTCCATATACAAGGCGTTGACGCTGCCTAAAAGCTTATGCACCATTGCACGCGGCGAAATCTCTGGCTCGTAGTTTTCCTCGATATAGCGGACAATGTTGTCATACTGCCAACCGAGATCCAAAAGCCGTCCGACGCCTGCATGCACCACGCCGTCCGAAAACGAAATGAGCATATCGCCGGGATCTGCCGTAAACTGACTGACAAAAATCTGTTTGCCGTCCAAGCACAGTTCCTTGCGCTCGATCGGCCAGACCACATGTTCATGGATATAAACGGTGAGCGGATTGTCAAACTCCGCCAAATACACCGAGCCGTCCCGATCGACCTTGACGATCGTAAATGTCGAATATGCGACACCGCGTTCCGAGCAGACCGGAAGCGTGCTCGCAATCGTTTCGACTGCTTCATCGAGCGAAGACCCCTCGGCGAGCATCGTCGCGATGATCTTACTCGTCAGCGAAGAGAGAATATTGGCTTTGACACCGCTGCCAAGCCCGTCTGCCAGCACCATCAGGAAAAAATCGTCCTGCCGCACAATCTCCACCTTATCGCCGCAGAGCTCTTCGCCGTCGTGAAACAGACTTTCCCATACTGCATCAATAAAAAGTTTCATGTTCTCACCTTATTCTGCCGAATCCGGCTGTGATTGTGCATGGTTATTCGGAAATTTCCTCGATATCTTCGATCGAGCGTTTGAGCCGCGTGAGCGCCACCTTTGTTTCGGCAGTCGTTTCACCGAGCAGACTTGCAATCTCCTGTGCGACACGCATCTGCTTTTCGATGACGTTCTGCGCCACGTTCACGGTGGACATTCTCAGATTGTTGAGCTGATCCTTGTTTGCTTCCTCATCGGAGATATCCTTTGCAAACGCAATGAACATATCGTTCTGCGGCAGATAGACCATACTCAGCTCCAGACGGATTTTTTCGTTTGCGCCCTCGATCTTTTTGACGATCGTGCGCTTATAGTCACGTGCTTCATCAAAGGCCGTTTCGCCGTACAACGCCGGAATCATCTGGCCGATAATCTCCGCACGGTCAACGCCGAACAGTTCCTCTGCTTTCGGATTAAGCTCTGTAACGTTCATGTCGGCGTCAAACGCGACGATGCCGTTCGGCGAATGCGCAATAATCATCGACGACTTGTTCTCCGCCTGCTCGCGCAAAAACGGCAGACACATCGTCACGTCCGCTTTTCCGTTATAGACAGCGATTGCCTTTTCACGGCAGGTCGCATAGCCGCAGCTGCCGCAGTTTAACTCATCTTCCGGCGTCATCTTGCCAAACCGCGCAAGAATGCTGCGCATCTCTTCCTCGGTCGGCATTTTTAATTTCACTTCGCGGTTTGCAAACACACGCGGAAGCGGCGCCTCGAGCTTTGCAGATTCTGCCGGCGTCTGATCGACCGCAGCCGGCTTGTCAGAAAGCATCATCGTCGAACGAATCAGGCTCTTGCGCTCCTTGCGCATGATCGGGCCGCCGATGCAGCCGCCTGCGCAGATATTCGCCTCGACAAAGATGTGTTCCATCTTATCCTCGGACATCGACTGGAAAAATTCCATACAGCGGTCGATGCCGTCGACTGCCACCGGCGTATAGCCGGAGAATTCACGAATCGTTTTGATGATGCCCTCCTGCTTCGGATAAATCCGCATCACCGGTTCGCACACGCCGTGTGCATCAGGGTCATCGGCTTCGATCGTGATGCCCTCCTCCGCAAACCATTTGTTGATATCACGGTAGTTTAACACGATATCGACCATGCCGCCTGCCAGCGGGTCCTCCGCCTCGTGCATTTTCGACAGACACGGCCCGATAAATACGACATAAATATCGCCGTACGCCTCACGCATCAAACGGGCATGCGCCATCATCGGCGACGAAACGGGCGCAAGCATCGGTAAAAGCTGCGGGAAATGCTGTTCAATCAGCATGACAACCGACGAACAGGCAGTGGCGATGATGTTGTTCATCTGACCGCTCTGCATCAGCTTTTCGTATTCATGCGACACCTTCGCCGCACCGATTGCCGTTTCCTCCACGCCTGCAAAGCCGAGCTTTTTGAGCGCGGCACTCATCTTCTGAAAATCGCTCGTCCCGAAAAATCCGGTATACGACGGCGCTAAGCTCACATAGACCGGTTTGCCGCTTTTGATGAGTTCTTTGACGAGCGGCGCATTATGGCGCACATATTTTGCACCGCGCGGACATGTTTCCATACACGTGCCGCAGAGCACGCACGCATCTTCAATAATTTCTGTTTTCGCATTTTTAAACTCGATTGCCTTCAGCGGACATTCACGGATACATTTAAAGCAGTTTTGGCAGTTTTGCGCATTTAACTTGATAATATTCATTGTTGTCCCCCCGAGAAAAAAGGCGAAACCTCGCCCTTTCACCTTATGCGTTTGCTTCTTTTTCTTTCTGTGCGAGCGGATAGATCTTCTCATAGAACACGCTCTCCGCGTTGCTGAATCCGACGTTGTTGACCGGTTCGCCGTTTACGGTGGTTGCGATGCCGTTTAAGCAGCATCCAAGGCAGAACGACGCTTTGAGTTTGACCACATCCGACAGATTGTTCTGGGAGATGAGTTGTTCAAACGTTTTGACCACCTGATACGAACCTTTCATGTGACATGAACTTCCGACACAAACTTTGACTTCTACCATAACAAATTACGCTCCTTTTATCTTCCGATATGCAAGAATCCAAAACGAAATTTCCGTCGTAAGCAACGGGCAGGACAGCAGTTTTTCCTGTGCTTCGCGCTTCGTGCGGTACGCATACGGCGTCATTGCAAACAGATTCCACAAATCGGTTTTGTTTTGAATGGTGATGGTTTTTTTAACTTCCCGCTTGCTCACAAACGAAAAGCCCGGCAGCGAAAAGGGCTTGACCGCATTTTCATACGGCGTTTCATACAGCAGTGTTTTCAGCCCAAACAGATGGCGTGCACCCGGAATGACCGATAAAAACACACCGTCCGGCTTTAACACGCGGAGAAACTCCTCGCCGCAGTAGGGGGCAAACAGCTCGGTGACCACATCGCACGTGCCGTCTGCCACTGGCAGGTGAAACACGCTTCCCACGGCAAACTGCACGTTTTTTACCTGTTTTGCCGCAATCGCGAGCGCCGATTTTGAAATATCCACGCCTGCAACCCGTGCGCCGTTTGATGCTTCGGCAATCGCTTTGGTGTAATATCCCTCGCCGCATCCCGCATCGAGCACAAACGCATCGTTTTTTGGCACATAGCGGCGCACTTCCTCAAAAACCGCTTTCAGCAGCGGTTCATAATATCCCGCGTTTAAAAACGCACTGCGCGCATCTACCATTTCCTTGTTGTCGCCGGGAACGGCGGCATGCTTGCGGTTTGACTGCAAGAGATTGACATACCCGCTCTTTGCACGGTCGAATGAATGATTGCTTTCACACGCAAACACCCGCTCATCGCAAAAAAGCGCTTTCCCGCACACGGGACACGAAAAACAGCTTTGCTCCAAACAGCGCTCCCCCTTTCCGATCTTTAGTTCTATCGTACCATATCCGCACACAACTTGCAACGAAAAACGGCGAAATGTGCACCGCTTCTTGCACACACGAATGGTTTATGGTATGCTATCATGGATGAAATATGGCGTTTTGCCGTATGAGAAAAAAAGGAGTGTATCCCCTTATGATTACTGTATCCGACGTCAGTTTGAGCTTTGACGGCTCGAATCTGTTTTCCAATGTAAATTTAAAATTCCTGCCCGGCAACTGCTATGGCATCATCGGCGCAAACGGCGCAGGCAAATCGACGTTTTTGCGCATCCTCTGCGGCGATTTGGAACCGTCCACCGGTGAAGTCACGATCCCGCCGGAGGTTCGCCTGTCTGTATTAAAGCAGGATCACTACGCGTTTGACAGCTATCCGGTACTCGACACCGTCATCATGGGCAACGCACGGCTTTACCAGATCATGCGCCAGAAAGAAGACCTCTATGCAAAAGAGGACTTCTCCGAAGAAGACGGCATCCTGGCGGGCGAGCTCGAGGCGGAATTTGCCGAGTTAAACGGCTGGGAGGCCGAATCGGACGCATCAAAACTCATCCAGGGCTTGGGTCTCGACGAATCGATCCTCTACAGCCAGATGTCTTCGCTTTCGGGCAACGAAAAAGTCAAAGTATTGCTTGCACAGGCACTGTTCGGCAACCCGGACATCATCCTCTTGGACGAGCCGACAAACCAGCTTGACTTGGCGGCGATTTCGTGGCTTGAGGATTTCATTTTGGACTATCCGGGCACTGTCATCGTCGTGTCGCATGACCGTCACTTCTTAAATACCGTCTGCACCCACACGGTCGACATCGACTATACGAAAATCAAAATGTATGTCGGCAACTATGACTTCTGGTATCAGTCGAGCCAGCTGATGCAGCGCTTGCAGAAGCTTCAGAACAAAAAGACCGAGGAAAAGATCAAAGAGCTCCAGCGCTTTGTCGAGCGCTTCTCCGCAAATAAATCGAAATCAAAGCAGGCAACCTCCAGAAGAAAGCTTTTAGAAAAACTGTCCGCTGAGGAGATGCCGGCATCGTCTCGCCGCTATCCGTACATCGGCTTTACGATGGACCGCGAAGCCGGCAAGGATATTCTGACCGTGGACGGTATTTCCAAGACGATCGACGGCGAAAAAGTATTAAATAACGTGTCGTTCATTGTGAAAAAAGGCGACAAAATCGCATTCGTCAGTGAGAACGCACTGGCGGCAACAACGCTGTTCCAGATTCTCGCAGGCGAGATGGAACCGGACGAAGGCTCGTACAAATGGGGCGTTTCCACCTCGCAGAGCTATTTCCCGAACGACAACTCCGCTTATTTTGAAAACGGTCTTTCGATCATCGACTGGCTCAAGCAGTACTCCTCCGACGAAACGGAGACATATCTGCGCGGTTTCTTAGGCCGCATGCTCTTCTCGGGCGACGATGTCTATAAACCGGTCAACGTCCTCTCGGGCGGCGAAAAGGTGCGCTGCATGTTCTCGCGGATGATGCTGTTTGGCTCGAACGTGCTCATGCTCGACCGTCCGACCGACCACTTAGACCTCGAGTCGATCACCGCCGTCAATAACGGTCTGTGCGAATTTAAAGGAAACGTTCTGTTCTCCTCCCACGACCACGAATTCATCCAGACGATCGCCAACCGCATCATTGAGCTGAATGCAGACGGCATTGTCGACCGCTTCTCCGACTACGACGACTATGTCGCAAGCAAAAACGGTCACGTCATCGTATAAAACCGCATATTCACCTCATCACCAGCCGCCGTGTTTTTGCACGGCGGCTTGTTTGTTTACAATTTGATAACGATTTTTTGCATCTTGCGTATTACAATATAAATTAGCACTTAAAGCACGAGAGTGCTAAACTGTGAACAATAAAACGCAAAGAGGGACTTTTTATGGCAATGAAACAATTCAAAGCAGAGTCAAAACGTCTGCTCGACCTGATGATCAACTCCATTTACACGCATCACGAAATTTTTCTGCGTGAACTGATTTCAAACGCAAGCGACGCCATCGACAAGCTTTACTACCGCACGTTAAAAGACGGCGATACCGGCTTAAACCGCAGCGACTTCTCGATTTCGATTGAGCCGAACAAGGAAGCGCGCACACTCGTCATCCGCGACAACGGCTGCGGCATGACAAAAGACGAGCTTGAAAACAACTTGGGCGTCATCGCAAAGAGCGGTTCGTTAAGCTTTAAATCCGAGCAGGAAAAATCGGACGATATCGACATCATCGGCCAGTTTGGCGTCGGCTTCTACGCATCGTTCATGGTCAGCGACAAAGTAGTTGTCGAAAGCCGCGCATTCGGCAGTGACGAAGCATGGCGCTGGACATCCTCGGGCGCAGAGGGCTACACCGTCGACCCGTGCAACAAACCGGACCACGGCACAACGATCACACTTCATTTAAAACCCGACACCGACGACGAGAAATTCTCCGACTTTTTGGAGGAATTCCGCCTGCGTTCGCTCATTAAAAAATATTCCGACTACATCCGCTACCCGATCCGCATGGAGGTCGAAAAACACCGCTTAAAAGAAGGCAGTGAAAACGACTACGAATCGTACCGCGAGGTTGAAACGATCAACAGCATGGTGCCGATCTGGAAAAAAGCAAAATCGGAAGTGACCGACGAGGAATACAACCGCTTCTATCAGGAGAAATTCTTCGACTGGAAAGCGCCGGCAAAAGTCATCCGCACCAGCACCGAGGGCACTGCCACCTACGAAGCACTGCTGTTCATTCCGTCCGCCGCACCGATGGACTACTATACAAAAGAGTACGAAAAAGGACTCGCACTGTATGCAAGCGGCGTGCTTATCATGGAAAAATGCGCCGATCTTCTGCCGGACTACTTCAGCTTTGTCCGCGGTTTAGTGGACTCGCAGGATCTCTCGCTCAACATCTCGCGTGAGATGCTCCAGCACGACCGCCAGTTAAAACTTATCGCATCCCGTTTGGAGAAAAAAATCCAGTCCGAGCTTTCGTCCATGCTCAAAAACGACCGCGAAGCGTATGAGTCGTTCTTCAAAGCGTTCGGCTTGCAGTTAAAATACGGCGTATATGCCGACTACGGCACACATAAAGACGTGCTCAAAGACCTGCTCTTATTCGCTTCGTCGAACGGCGATCATCCGACCACGCTCGCAGAATACGTTTCCCGCATGAAAGAGGGACAGACCGAAATCTATTATGCATGCGCAGAAACAGCCGCACGCGCCGCAATGCTGCCGCAGACCGAAGCCGTCCGCGAAAAGGGCTATGAGATTTTGTACCTGACCGACAACGTCGACGAGTTTGCGCTCAAGATGCTCATGACCTACGATGAAAAACCGTTCAAAAACGTGTGCGCGGACGATCTCGACCTGCGCACGGACGAGGAGAAAAAAGAAGCAGAACAGCAGCTCTCCGAGAATAAAGACCTGCTTGCGTTTTTAACCGAGTCGCTTGACGGAAAAGTCAAAGCCGTCACACTGTCGAACCGTTTGAAATCGCATCCGGTGTGCCTTTCCTCCGAAGGTGCAATCTCAATTGAGATGGAAAAGGTGTTAAACGCAATGCCGACCGGAAACGAAAGCGTCAAAGCACAGCGTGTGCTTGAAATCAACGCATCGCATCCGGTATTCACAAAGCTGTGCGCACTGTATGACACAGACAAAGAAACGCTCAAATCGTATGCATCGCTTTTGTATACGCAGGCGCTTTTGATCGAAGGACTGCCGATTGACGATCCGGTCGCATTCTCGAACGAAATCTGCAAACTGATGGCATAAATATAATGGAAAACCGGTGCAGGCTACTTGGCTTGCACCGGTTTTTTGTACTTTTATAAAAGTCAAAATTTTACTGCTCAAATTGCACAAACTGAGATTGTAATTTTCTACATATCGCTGATTGTGAAATCGTTGACAATTTCTTTTTGTTTCCATATAATAAAAATATAAATGGTGTTTCATCATTTATTATAAAAAAGGAGTTGATTTTATGAAAAAGACATTCTTGAAACACCTGTGTCGTTGTGCAATTTCGGTGATTCTTCTCTTACTTGTTTCAGCACAAGCGATTTTTGCTTGTGCAAGCGGAAGACAAACTGATTCTTCTACAGGTTGGACATTTGGCTTTCCTACAAATTATACGCATTCTGGAACAAGATATATGACATATTATTACAATAATTCAAAAGGCGCAAGTTATGCGACATATTTTGACCGAGGGAAAAGTCTTTGGAGTAACAAAATTAGTATATCTCGTATTGATAGTCAAGTTTCTGCTTCTATACACTTAAATGTTTGGGATAATTTCAAAATGACTGCATATGATCCAGATGCATATGCAGTTACAGTTTCACGTTCATCATCTCCCCCACTTTTACATAATACAAGATGGGAAATTCTAGTAAATCAATACAAATTCAATACACTCTCTGAAGATCAAAGAAAAATCGTAATGGCTCATGAAATTGGACACGCTTATGGCTTAGGTCATATAGGCTCTATTTCACAAATTATGTATCCATATAAACCTTCTTCCTCTACTATGGTTCGTTCTGAAGACTTGCGAGGAATGATTCTCATGACGCACGAACACAGTTGTTCAACTTCAACATCTCAAAACACTTATGAACGTGTTGACAACTACCGTCATAAACGGCGCTGTAAAACATGTAAATCATTCGTCTATGAATCTCATACTAACGGATACAGCTGTACGCTTTGTTAAGAAAGAGGTGCTCACTATGACAACGAAAAAACTGCTTCGTCCTCAAATTCTGTTTCCGGCGGTGATTCTCATTTTGCTTGTCATCGCGCTCATTCTCGCCGTTGCCGTCCCTTCAAAGCCGGGATTTCGGGCGGTCAAAACCGATCAACCGGGATCTGCAATGGCATCATGGGCAGATGTTGATGAAGCTCGCTTTTATGAACGCATGGCGATTGCAGTATATGCACATGTAAAAGAAGAACCCCAGTATTATGACCACTATGTGCCCGGACGCGACCACACCACAGGTGTTTCTGTTTATCAAGCTGATGTTGCTTCCGTTTTGGCACAGCCCTGCCATCTTCCTGCAGAGGAAAGAAGCACGATTTCCGTACACTCGATCCCCAGTGCTTTTTCCGATGCGCGAGTAACAAGCGGCGGCAGTTATCTGTTCTTTTTAGCCGATATGCGCGATGTACCGGACTTTGAACCGGACGAAACCGTTTCTCCGTCCTATTATGATGATTACGCGAAAACGTTTGGCTATGCGCTCATCACACCGCGGGTATCTGTCTTCCGTGCAGAGCCATATGGCGACACCATGCGCGTCAAAACTTCTCATCTGCCCGAATATCTCCGCGGCGAAGGCGAGTATACGACATTTGAGGAGCTTCGCGATATTTTAGCCGAGGGTCGTCAGCGTTTTCGCCCGGATGCCGCGCAAAATGCAGAATGAACAAATAACACGAAAGCAAAACCGCCGGTTTCATAACCGGCGGTTTTTTCATGCATCTATTCGATTGTCACACTTTCGAGTACGTTTCCCTGCTCATCCACATAGGAAAAAAGGACACCTGCTTCCGTAAACTCCACCTGCTTTTTTGCATTGCGAAGCGTCTGATAACCATCGTCGCGCGTAATGGTCTGACCTGCTTTTACAAGAAACGGACCAATCTGACGATAAAACGTCGTTGTTCCTGAAAAGAGATACGATCGCTCCTCCGCCACGAGTGCGTGGCTGTCGGTTTCGCTTTGGAACACAAACGTCTGCACGTCTTTCTGGTACGCGGCAAGATTCATGCCGTACACGAGTAAAATTCCCGCCGCCAGAAGCCCGGGCAGAACATAAAGCCATTGTTTCGGAAAGCGAATGCATCCCACAAGACTTGCCGCCAGCACAATGTCATACAAAAAGAACACCAGTGTCCCCGAAACAGCAGACGAAAACCAGAATTTCACGCCAAACAGCAGCAGTACAAGTGTCACTGCACGGACAATCAGCAGTACAGGCGCTGTTTTGCGGCAGATACGCACAAACACCGGCGGCAGAACGCGCGGTGTGATGATCAGCGTTGTTTTTGACTTGCGCATAACTGCTCCCTCCGGTTATTTGTTGTTGCCGTACAACGCGAGCATCCGCTCACGGTATGCCTTTGCCGCCTGCTCCGTTTTGTTGTCACCGAATTCATAGTACACCGTTCCACTGAGCGTATCCGGCAGATACTGCTGGGCCACATAATGTCCCGGAAACGCGTGCGGATATTTATAAAACTGGCCTTTGACTGCGGCGTCCTCACCGTCAAAGTGCTTGTTCTGCAAGCACCGCGGAATCGAGCCTGCTTTCCCCGCTTCGACATCTGCCATCGCGCGGTTGATCGCCATATATGCGCTGTTCGATTTCGGCGCAGTGCTTAAAAGCACGACAGCATCTGCCAGCGGAATCCGTGCTTCCGGCAGTCCTAACTGGAGCGCCATATCAACACACGCTTTTACAATCGGAATCGCCTGCGGATACGCAAGCCCGATGTCCTCACATGCGATGACCATAATCCGCCGGCACGCCGACAGCAAATCTCCTGCCGTTAAAAGCCGTGCCAAATAGTGCACCGCGGCGTTTTCGTCCGAGCCACGGATCGACTTTTGCAGTGCGGACACAATATCATAGTGCTGATCGCCCTGCCGGTCATACTGCATACTGCTTCGCTGAGAAAGCGACGCGGCAAGCGATTCGTCTACCACACGCACACCGTTTTCAACCGCAGCCGACAAATAGCAAAGCTCTGTGCTGTTCATCGCCTTGCGCACATCACCACCGCATGAAACAGCAATCCGGTGAAGCGCCTCATCGGAAACATTCGCCTGCTCGCCGTATTCGTCCGACAAAATCGAAAATCCGCGGCGCACCGCTTTTTCAATCTCTTCCGGCTCAACTGACTTAAACTCAAACACCGTACTGCGGCTTAATACCGCATTATAGATATAAAAATACGGATTTTCCGTCGTCGAGGCAATCAGCGTGATGCTGCCGTTTTCGATGTGCTCAAGCAGTGACTGCTGCTGTTTTTTATTTAAGTACTGAATCTCGTCGAGATACAGCAAAATCCCGCGGTATCCGGCAAACGAATGCACTTCCTCCACAATCGCCTTGATATCGGCAGTGGATGCGGACGTTCCGTTTAATTTATGAAGCCGCATCTGTGCTTTTTCGGCGATAATCCGGGCAACCGTCGTTTTGCCGACGCCCGACGGGCCGTAAAAGATCATATTCGGAATCTGCCCCGATTCAATGATACGGCGGAGCGGTTTGCCCGGTGCTAAAAGATGGGTCTGTCCCACCACTTCGTCAAGTGTAGAAGGGCGGATGCGGTCTGCAAGCGGCGATGCCATACTGTTGTTCGTCCTTTCGTGGATTTATGCGCGTGATTTCTTTTTCGAGAAGAAATAATCAAACGCCTTTTTAATTGACACATCCCAGAATTCCCAGGTGTGATCGCCCGGCCATTCCTCGTAATACGGTGCAAAGCCGAGCGTGTTAAGCAAATCAACAAACCGTTCATTCTGCTCGCGCAGGCTGTCCGATTTACCGCAGGTAATAAACAGACGCGGTGTTTTTCCTTCTGCCGCACAACGTTTTGCCAACAAGAATAAATCCTGTGATTCCGGAAGCTTATATCCGTCACCGAAAATTGCGGCAAATTCCTGATGACGGCTCTCTTCATCATAACGGTTCTGCATACTCCATGCAAGATCTGCAACAGACGAAAATGCCGCGCAGCCCGCATAGCGGTCAGGGTCGGTAAGCATACATTTCATTGCACCGTATCCACCCATCGAAAGACCCATTACATACGATTTTTCTGATGACAGCGGCAGCGAAAACAGCCGGTGCATAATTTCGGGCAGTTCTTTATAAACATAACTAAAATAATTCACTCCGTATTTCATATCGGTATAAAAGCTGCGCTGCACCTCCGGCATAACAACTGCCACACCGTATTCCTGTGCATACCGCTCTACAGCGGTACGACGAAGCCAACCGGTGCAGTTGTCCGAAAGGCCGTGCAGCAGATAGACGACGCGCACACGCGAAAGCGCGCGGTCATCGGGCAAAAGCACCTGTGCGCTTGTGCTCATGTTAAGCTCTTTGGAATGAAAATCAGCACGAATGAATGTCATAAAAATCTCTCCTTTTCTTTTTAAAAAAGCGCGTCAGCCAATCGGCAGACGCGCTTTTTCATTGTCGTTTCTTATTCGTACAGCGGATATTTTGCACACAGCGCGCTGACTGCGGCGCGTACGTCCTCTGCCGTGTTTTCGTAATCGGTTGCTGTTTTGTAAATGCAGTCGGCAATGACTTCCATGTCCTCTTCTTTTAAGCCGCGGGAAGTGACTGCCGGTGTGCCGATGCGGATACCGCTTGTGACAAACGGGCTCTGCGGATCGTCTGGGATTGCATTTTTGTTGACGGTGATATACACGGTATCGAGCCGTTTTTCGAGCTCTTTGCCGGTGATGTTCATGCTGCGCAGATCAAGCAGAATGAGGTGGTTGTCTGTACCGCCGGAAACGAGCGAGAAGCCTTTTTTCGACAGAGCCTCTGCGAGTGCAGCTGCATTTTTGACAACCTGGTGCTGATATGCTTTAAACGAGTCGGACAATGCTTCACCCAGGCAGACTGCTTTTGCAGCGATGACGTGCATGAGCGGGCCGCCCTGTGTGCCCGGGAAGATCGCTTTGTCGATCTGTTTGCCGAGTTCTTCTTTGCACAAAATCATGCCGCCGCGCGGACCGCGGAGTGTTTTGTGCGTTGTTGTGGTGACAACGTCAGCATACGGTACCGGCGAAGCATGCTCGCCTGCGGCAACCAAGCCTGCGATGTGCGCCATGTCGACCATGAAATATGCGCCGACTTCTTTTGCGATCTCGCTGATTTTTGCAAAGTCGATGGCACGCGGATATGCGCTGGCGCCTGCAACGATCAGTTTCGGTTTATTCTCAATCGCCAGTGCGCGCAGCTTGTCGTAATCGATGCGGCCGGTTTCGCTGTCCACACCGTACGGTACGAAGTTATAGTATTTGCCGCTCATGTTGACCGGAGAACCGTGGGTCAGATGGCCGCCGTGTGCCAAGTTCATACCAAGCACGGTATCGCCCGGATTCAACAGTGCAAAGTAAACGGCGAGGTTTGCCTGTGCACCCGAGTGCGGCTGAACGTTTACATGCTCTGCGCCGAACAGTTCTTTTGCGCGCGCGATTGCGATATCCTCGACCACATCGACACACTCACAGCCGCCGTAATACCGTTTTCCCGAATAGCCCTCTGCGTATTTGTTGGTGAGCACCGATCCCATCGCCGCCATCACCGCCGGGGTCACAATATTTTCGCTGGCAATGAGTTCGAGATTGCGCCGCTGACGCAAAAGCTCATGGTTCATTGCTTCTGCCACTTCTTTGTCATACTGACCGACAAAGCCGATCGTATCCATCATATCACCGTACATTGGCAACACACTCCTTTTTCTTGCTGTCATGGTTTTATCGATTATTTGTATTATACCGCAACTACGGGCATTTGACAACGAAAATCTGTTTGTTTTTTCGTTTTGCCCAAACGATTGGTTGACAGCGTCTGTTTGCCGTGGTACGATTAACAAAAAGAATGCGGGGCAGGGGGTGTTTTCCCTTTGCCCCATACTGTGCGTTATGCCGATTTTTCGACAAAAGGAAAGGAATTCCCCCATGTTTTTTAAAAAGAAATCATCGAACATTTCATGGATCATTGCAGGGCTCGGCAACCCTGAGCCGAAATATGAAATCACCCGCCACAATGCCGGATTTTTGGCAATCGACCGCATTGCCGACAACGCAAACGTTTCCATTAAAAAAATGAAATTTCACGCGCTGATTGGCGAAGCGGAGTTAGGCGGCGAACGCTGTCTGCTGTTAAAACCGCTTACCTACATGAACAAAAGCGGTGAAGCGATTGCGGAAGCCATGCGCTATTATCAGATTCCGCCCGAGCGCGTGCTTATCCTGTTTGACGATATCTCGCTCGATCCCGGCAAGCTGCGGATTCGCCAAAAGGGCAGTGCCGGCGGTCATAACGGCATCAAAAGCATCATAGAAATGACAAAATCGAGCGATTTTCCGCGCATCAAAATCGGCGTGGGCAAAAAGCCGCATCCGGACTATGACTTGGCCGACTGGGTGCTCTCGAAATTCAAAAAAGATGAACTGCCGCTCATGGACGAAGCGTTTACCAATGCGGCAGACGCCGCCGCCATGATCGTTTCCGGCAGTGTCGACCGCGCCATGAACCGCTATAACAGCTGATTTTATAAAAAGGAGGATTCCCGTGAATCTGTTTGCTCAAATCGCACATGCGCTCCCTGCTTATCGGTCGCTTGTCAAAAGCTTAAAGGACGGGCGTTCCCCTGTTTTATTGGTCGGCGCATCGGAAATTCACAAAGCGCACCTGCTCTGCGGCGCATTCGACGAATTTGCAGGCTCGATGCTCGTGCTCACACATGACGAGCCGTCCGCACGCGCGCTGATTCATAATATCAACGCCTTTTTCGACGATGAGCGTGCCGTACTCTATCCACAGCGCGATTTTAACCTGCATGACTTGGAAGCTTCCTCCCGTGAATACGAACAGCTTCGCATCAGTGTCCTGCGCCGCCTGTTAGACGCAGAAGCGCTCATCGTCGTTGCAAGCATCGAGGCGGTATTGCAGTACACCCTGCCGCCTGCCGCACTCAAAGAGAGCACGTTTTCCCTCGCGGTCGGCGACACCGTGGATGTGCAGTCGCTTGCCGAACACCTCACCCACGCAGGCTACGAAAGCCGTCCCCAAATCGAGGGTGTGGCACAGTTTTCGATTCGCGGCGGCATCATCGACATCTATCCGCCTGCACTTCCTGCACCCGTTCGTATCGAGCTCTGGGACGATGAGATTGACACGATGAGCTTTTTTGAAGTCCAGTCCCAGCGCCGGACAGACCCTGTCGAATCGATTCAAATCACTCCTGCGTGCGAAATCTTTCCACAATCGGTCGCTTCCCTTGTGGAAAACTTGACGGCTCTCGAGAAAAAGACACGCCAAAAGGACGCAAAAGCGCTGTTTGCAAAAGATATTGCACAGTTAAAGGGCGGCGTCGTTCCGCCGTCCTACGACCGGTATTTAGCGCTCATCCACGAAACGCCGGCGACGCTGTTTGACTATTTCCCGCGCGGCATCATCGCCGTGAGCGAATATACCTCGATCCGCGAAACATCCAAAACGTATCTCTGGCAGCAGCAGGAGGATCAAAAAGAGATGCTCGAAAACGGCGAGCTCACAAAAGAGCTCATCCGCTTTGACACATCGCTTGCCGATATCATCCGCCGCACTGCCGCCTATCCGACCGTATTTTTAGACACGTTTGCGCACACAAACAGCGAAATGACATTCGCGGAACTTATTTCCGTTTCACCGGTGCAGACGAGTCCGTTTTCCGGCGAGTTAAAGTTACTTGAAGAGGACGTCCGCCCGCTGCTCAGTGAAAAATACGCAGTCTTCCTGCTTGCGGGCACGCAGAAATCGGCCGACGCACTGGCAGGTGACTTGCGCGCACGCGGGCTCCCCGCCTCCACCGATCAGACCGTTTCGCTTGACGACTGTATGGGACGCATCACGGTGCTCTCCAATCATTTGACGAGCGGCTTTGAATATCCGGAGATCAAAGTGAGCGTCATCACGACCGGCTTCCAGACCGAATCGCGCAAACGCCGCACCCGTCACAAAAAAGGCCGCGCGTTAAAAAGCCTCACCGATCTCTCAAAAGGCGATCTCGTCGTACACGTTTCCCACGGCATCGGTGTGTTTGAGGGGGTCGAAAAGCTTGAGATGCAGGGTGTTGTCAAAGATTATATCAAAATCTCCTATGCTGGTTCGGATGTGCTGTTTGTGCCGGTCACGCAGATGGATCTCGTATCGAAATACATCGGTACAAAGGACGACACCAAGGTAAAACTCAACAAGCTCCACTCCGCCGAATGGCAGAACACACGCCGCCGCGCAAAACAGGCCGTTGCCGAGATGGCGGACGAACTGATTGCGCTGTATGCCAAACGAATGCAGGCGCCCGGCTATGCGTTCAGCGCCGATACCGAGTGGCAGAAGGACTTTGAACAGCATTTTGCCTTTTCGGAAACAGACGATCAGCTTCGGTGCACCGACGAAATCAAGCACGACATGGAACAGCCGCACCCGATGGACCGTGTGCTGTGCGGCGACGTCGGCTTCGGAAAAACAGAGGTGGCAATGCGCGCCGCATTTAAATGCGTAAGCGACGGCAAACAGTGTGCTGTTTTATGCCCGACGACGATTCTCGCATGGCAGCATTACCAATCATTTTTAAAACGGTTTGAAGCGTTCCCGGTCAATATTGAAGTGCTCTCCCGCTTCCGTACGCCGAAACAGCAAAAGGAAATCGTGAAAAAGGCGGCGCGCGGTCAGATTGACATCTTAATCGGCACGCACCGCATTGTGCAAAAGGACATCGAATTTAAAGACTTAGGACTTGCCATCGTCGACGAGGAACAGCGCTTCGGTGTCAAGCACAAGGAACGATTCAAAGAGATGTTCACGGGTGTCGACATGCTCACCCTTTCCGCAACACCGATTCCGCGCACACTCAACATGGCAATCAGCGGCATCCGCGATATGTCGGTCATTGAGCAAGCACCGATGGACCGCCATCCGGTGCAGACGTATGTCATTGAATATAACGGCGCGATCATCGGCGACGCGATCAAAAAGGAACTGCGCCGCGGCGGTCAGGTGTACTATATTCACAACCGCATCGAAACGATTGAGCACTGCGCCGCAAAAATTCAGTCAATGGTGCCGCAGGCGCGGATTGCAATCGCACACGGCCGCATGGAAGAGCACGAGCTTTCCGAGATCTGGCGGATGCTTCTAGAGCACGAAATCGACATTCTTGTGTGCACGACGCTCATCGAAACGGGCGTGGACGTTGCAAACTGCAACACGCTCATCATCGAGGATGCCGATCACATGGGACTCTCCCAGCTTTACCAGCTGCGCGGACGTGTTGGACGTTCGACCCGCCGTGCGTTTGCGTATTTCACGTTCACCCGCGGCAAGGTGCTCACTGAAATCGCCGCAAAACGGCTCTCTGCTATCCGCGAATTCACAAAATTCGGCTCAGGCTTCCGCATTGCACTGCGCGACTTGGAGATCCGCGGCGCCGGCAGCATCTTAGGCGCAAGACAGCACGGCCACATGGAGGCGGTCGGCTATGAGATGTATCTGCGGCTGTTGTCCGAAGCGATTGCCGAGAAAAAAGGCGAACCGGTAAAACAGCAGACATACGAATGCCAGATCGATCTGCGTTTGGATGCGCACATCCCCGAAACGTATATCAGCGAGATTTCCCAGCGGATTGATATTTACAAAAAAATCGCCGCCATCCACGATAAAGCCGACAGCATGGACGTCATCGACGAGCTCATCGACCGGTTCGGCGACCCGCCTGCCGCGGTATTAAGCCTTGTCGATGTTGCACTTCTGCGCAACACGCTCGCTTCGTTCGGATTTGAGGAGATCAACGAGAAACCGCAGGGACTTCTTTTGTATCCCAAAGAGCTCGACATGGAGATTTCCGCGAAAATTGCCGCCGCGATGAAAAACCGTGTGCTTGTAAATACCGCCGGACGGCCGCACCTTATTGTCAAGCCGAAACGCGGCGAAAAGATGAACGCCGTGGCAGTTCTGCGCGAAGTTGTCGAAGCGCTTTCTGACGGGCAAAAAACGTAAGTTTTGCTTGCGCTGACTACGTTTTTCATTTATAATAGATAGAAAGAAAAACAGAACGTTCTGTTTGAATGTGTAAAAAGGAGAGAATCAAGCATGTATCCACTCAAATTGATTTCCCCGCTCAAAGATTATATCTGGGGCGGCACAAAACTCAAAGAAGAATTCAACAAACAAACCGATCTTTCGAAAGTTGCGGAGAGCTGGCAGCTTTCGTGCCACAAAGACGGCAGCAGTGTGATTGCAAACGGTGAATTTGCAGGAAAAACACTGCCGGAATATATCGAAGCAAACGGCCGCGGCGTACTGGGCAGTGACTGCGATTCGTTTGAAAATTTCCCGATTCTGATTAAACTCATCGACGCAAAAGACAACCTGTCCGTTCAGGTGCATCCGAACAATGACTATGCACTCCGCGTCGAAGGTGAATACGGTAAAACTGAAATGTGGTATATCGTGGACTGCGAGCCGGGCGCAACACTGCTCTATGGCTTTCAACACGAAATTTCCAAAGAGGAATTTGCAGAACGCATTGCAAACAACACCCTGCTTGAAGTGACCAATGCAGTCGAAGTGCACAAAGGTGATTGCTTCTTCATTGAAGCCGGCACACTTCATGCCATCGGCAAAGGCATCCTGATCGCTGAGATTCAGCAGAACTCGAACACCACCTACCGCATTTACGACTACGGCCGTGTCGGCAACGACGGCAAACCGCGTGAGCTCCACGTCGAAAAAGCAAAAGACGTGACCGCACTCGTTCCGCCGACCCGTCCGACCAAACCGCAGGGCGATCCGGTGGACTGCGGCGGCTATGTGAGCACGCTCTTGAGCACCTGTGAATACTTCACCGTTCATGCGCTCGACGTAAAAACGGGTGCAGCACTCTCTGTTGACGACAAATCGTTCCACTCGCTGATGTGCCTGAGCGGATCGTTCACATTCGAGAGCGCACACGGCGATCTCACCATCGAAAAAGGCGACAGCGTATTCCTGCCGGCAGGCTACGGCGCATACACCGTAAAAGGCACCGGCGAACTGATCGTCACAACCGTATAATATAAAAACGGAGGAATCACTCATGAAATACTATATCGGCATTGACTTGGGCGGCACCAACATTGCGGCAGGTGTTGTCAACGAAAACAAAGAAATCGTCGCAAAAACAAGCATCAAAACCGGCAGCGGCCGTGACGTGAACCTGATCGTCGACGACATGGCACTCGCAGCAAAAACTGCCGCTGAAGGCGCAAACCTCACATTTGACGATGTGGAATGGATCGGCATCGGCGCACCGGGCACTGCAAACAAAGCAACCGGCATCATCGAATATTCGAACAACCTCGACTGGTACAACGTGCCGCTCGTTTCGATGCTCGAAGAGCGCACCGGCAAAAAAGTGTTCATCGAAAACGACGCAAACGCTGCGGCATACGGCGAATATGTTGCAGGCGCTGCAAAAGACGCAGATTCGTCCGTCATGGTAACACTCGGCACCGGTGTCGGCGGCGGTATTGTGCTGAACAACAAAATCTACACCGGCTTTAACTTTGCAGGCGCAGAGCTTGGCCACTCGGTCATCGTTGTCGACGGCCGTCAGTGCACCTGCGGACGTAAAGGCTGCCTTGAGGCATATGCAAGCGCAACCGGTTTGATCGTCACCACAAAAGAATACATGGAGCAGTACAAAGATTCCGCGATGTGGGACATCGTTGAGGGCGACATCTCGAAAGTCAACGGCCGCACCGCATTTGACGCAATGCGCAAAGGCGACGAAGCCGGCAAACTGGTTGTCGACGAATACATCAAATATCTCGCCTGCGGTGTGACAAACATCATCAACACCTTCCAGCCGGATATTCTGTGCATCGGCGGCGGCATCTCCCACGAAGGCGACACCCTGATGGTTCCGCTCAAAGAGATCGTTGCCCGTGAGGTTTACTCGCGCAACAGTGCAAGAAACACTGAAATCGTCGCAGCATCGCTCGGCAACGATGCCGGCATTATCGGTGCAGCTCTGCTCGGTTTGGCAGACTGATTTGATAACATGACACAAAACGAGGCAGAACGGGTTCGTTCTGCCTCGTTTTATAAGAGGAGAAGAAGACTGATGAAACATCCAAATATCCTGCTGATCCACGCGGATCAGCACCGGGCGGACTGCTTAGGCTGCATGGGAAACCCGGACGTTAAAACACCAGAGATCGATGCACTCGCCGCCGACGGTGTGCGTCACACACGCCACTATACCGTATATCCCGTTTGCACACCGTCGCGCTATTCGATGCTCTCGGGACTGTATCCGCACCAGCATACCGGCTGGACAAACGTGTCATCCATTCCTTCGCATACCCGCACATTCCCGAAAATGCTCAAACAAGCAGGCTACCACACCGCGGCAGTCGGAAAAATGCACATGTCCCCGACGTATCTGGACATAGGCTTTGATGAGCTTACCCTCGCAGAACAGTGCGGTGTCGGCCGGTACGAGGACGAATATCACGAAATGCTCGCCGACAAAGGCAAAATCGATGCAGTCGACGTGCGCGATCAGGTGCTCGAAGTCCGCGCACACGCATCGGCAGACTATTTTGCTTCGTTCGGCGCTGAGGAGTCGGATTTGCCTCTTTCGGAATATTCGACCGAATGGATCACCGAGCAGGCACTCTCCGAGATTCAAAACTGGAACCATGAGGGCGGCCGCTTTTTGATGGTCGGGTATGTAAAACCCCACCATCCGTTTGACCCGCCTGCGCCCTACAGCACGATGTACGATCCGGACAAGCTCACGCTTCTGCCCGATTTCACAGCAGAGAACCTCCCTGTCGATTACGCGCGCAACCCGGGCTATTTTGACATGAAAACGCTCACAGAACCAGCACTGCGCAAAGCAATGGCGCTCTATTACGGCTGTATCACCGAAATCGACGACGGCGTCGGCCGACTCGTTGCCGCGCTCAAAGAAGCCGGCCTTTACGAAAACACAATGATCATTTACACCTCTGATCACGGCGAATTTTTGGGCTGTCATCACATGCTGTTAAAAGGCAACCACCTGTATGAGCCGCTTGCTAAAATCCCGCTCATCATCAAATATCCCGAGAATGCACGCGCCGGCATCACAGACGAGGGACTCAGCGAAAACATCGACCTTGCACCGACGATTCTGCGCGTTGCAAACGCTGAAATTCCTTATGAAATGAGCAAAATTTATTTGAACGAAGGCATTTGCCGGCCGTTTGCTTTCTCGGAAGGCGACTACGGCAACGAACGTGACAACCGCTGCTTCCACTATATGATTCGTGATGAACGGTTTAAGCTGATTTTAACCGGTTCGTTTGAAAAAGGACTCTTGTTTGATCTCCAAAAAGATCCGAATGAGCTTACAAACCTGTTTGACCATCCCGAATATCACGCCGTGCGCATGTTTTTGAGCACACAGCTTTCGTCGTATCTCTTATTCCACGCACAGACGACAAACTGTCACGAACCGAATGCCGCTGTTTTGCGCGATAAGGAAATCACCGATGCACGAAGCCTCAAAGTACGCACACTCATTAAGGAAAAAACGGGCATTCTCCCCGCCGGAAACGAATGAGAAAAACGATGTCTTACCGCTTGCATTCTCCAATACATTGCGATACAATAAAGGTATCGGCAGCGTGTTTTTTCTGCACGCTGCACAAAGGAAAGGAATGAGTACAATGATTTTTAAAAACGGTCTTGTGCTTGACAAAAGCTTCCGCTTTGTCAAAACAGACGTCGAAGTAAAAGACGGTAAAATCGTCAACATCGGCAATCTTGACGGCGACGATGTCGTCGATATCTCCGGCAAATATTTAATCCCGGGTCTTGTGGATATCCACACCCACGGATGCGGCGGCGCAGACGCTTGCGACGCAACCATGGAAGCATTCGACATCATGTCCGACACTCAAGGCAAAGCAGGCATCACCTCGTTCTGCGCAACCTCGATGACCGTGCCGGAAGAGCAGATCGAGCGCATTTTCAAAGTCGTCAAAGAATACCGTGCAGGCAAACCGAAACGTGCAGATGTCATCGGCATCAACATGGAAGGCCCGTTCTTCTGCGAGAGCAAAAAAGGCGCACAGCGTGCCGACTGCTTAAAACTGCCGGATGTGGCATTCTTCCGCCACATGAACGAGCTGTCCGGTAATGTTGTAAAACTCGTTGACCTTGCACCGGAGTTAGACGGCGCACTTGACTTCATCCGCGAAGTCAAAGACGAAGTCGAAATTTCGATCGGCCACACTGCCGCAAACTACGACGAGGCAATGGCTGCAATCCTGTGCGGCGCTTCGCACGTCACCCACCTGTACAACGCAATGAACGGTCTGACCCATCGTTCTCCGGGTGTCATTGGTGCAGCTTCCGACTCGAATGTCTTCACCGAGCTGATCTGCGACGGCATCCACATCGACGCACCGGCAATCCGTGCGGCATTCAAACTGATGAACGACCGCGTCTGCTTAATCTCCGACTCGATGAGCGCTTGCGGCATGCCGAACGGTGAATATGAGCTGGGCGGCCAGAAAGTCTTCATGAACGACAAAAAAGCAACGCTCGTTGACGGCACCATCGCAGGCTCTGCAACAAACCTCGCTGACTGCATGAGAAAAGCAGTGGAATTCGGCATTCCGCTCGAAACGGCGATCAAAGCCGCAACCTTCAACCCGGCAAAATCGATCCGCATGGAAAAACAGATCGGCAGCATCGACGTAAACCTCGACGCAGACTTAATCGTCATGAACAAAGACCTCGAATTCGAGCAGATCTACTTCAAAGGCGTTTTGGCTGACTGATAAAAACACATGAAAAAAGCTCCGCTTTCAAAAGCGGAGCTTTTTTATTCTTCTGTTTTGTTTCTCACATCATGCGCATCGAGATATCAAAGCATTTGACCGAGTGTGTCAGTGCGCCGAGCGAAATGATATCCACGCCGCATTCTGCAACATCACGGATGTTTTCGAGTGTCACGTTGCCGGATGCTTCGAGCAGTGCGGCACCGTTTGTACGGCGGACAGCCTCTTTCATCGTGTCATAGTCCATGTTGTCGAGCATGATGACATCCGCGCCGGCACGCAGTGCCTCATCAAGCTCCTCAAGTGTACGGGTTTCCACTTCAATTTTGACCATGTGGCCGATTTTTTTGCGCAGTGCCGCCACGGCATTCGTGAGCGAGCCGTATGCGTCGATATGATTGTCTTTGAGCATTGCGCCGTCGCTTAAATTATAGCGATGGTTTTTGCCGCCGCCGCAGACGACCGCATATTTTTGCAGTGCACGCAGACCCGGCAGTGTTTTGCGGGTATCGGTAATGCTTGCGCGTGTACCCTTCACCAATTCCACACAGCGGGAGGTCATTGTCGCAATACCGCTCATGTGCTGCAATAAATTGAGCGCTGTGCGCTCGCCTTTTAAGAGCACGCGTGTTTTTCCGTGGATTTCCGCGATGATATCGCCCTTTTTGACCGGTTCGCCGTCTTTTACATAAACCGTAAACGTTGTGGTGTCGTCAAGCAGTGTGAACACACGCAGTGCCACATCAAGTCCGGCAAGCATACCGTCGTCTTTTGCCACAAATTTTGCGGCAGAACAGTCCGTTTCAGGAATTAAATAGTCGGTTGTCACATCGACATAGTTGATATCCTCCGTGATGGCACGGCGAATTACATCGTCAACATAAAATTGCGGCAGTGTCATAGCCGGTTCCTCCTTATTCTTCGATCAGTTCTTTCAAGATGATATATGCCACATATGCAAGGCTTCTCGCCTCCACATAGTCGCGTGTCAGATGATAGCCCGGACGGTCAAGCTCGTTTTTGATCTCCTCCACCCGTTTTACGCCCTCTTTTGCCGCCGCAAAGTCAGGTGCAACAAAGTACGCATGCTGCATGATGGCGCGGATCTCTGTGCGGAATCCGTGCGGAAGTTCACGCTCAGGCAGTACAGGCGAGAATTCGAAATCATCAAACTGCGCCGGTGTACGAAGCGCTTGTTCGTTGATGACCGATGCTGCACGACGGGAGAACACGACGGCTTCAAGCAAGGAGTTGCTTGCCAGCCGGTTTGCACCGTGCACACCGGTATGCGAGCATTCACCGCATGCAAACAGTCCCGGAATCGTTGTCTGCGAATCGGAATCGACTTGAATGCCGCCCATCAGATAATGCTGACATGGGAACACCGGAATCCGGTCGGTCGTCATGTCGATGCCCTCTTTTTTCAAGTTTTCATAGATCAGCGGGAAGCGATTGCGAATAAAATCGGGATCTTTATATGTAATATCAAGGTAAAAGTGGTCGGAGCCGGTACGTTTTGCCTCCTCCATGATCGAACGCGACACCACATCACGCGGCGCAAGCTCCAAGCGCTCGTCATACTCATGCATAAAGCGATTGCCGTGACAGTTTAACAGGTAAGCGCCCTCGCCGCGTACGCTCTCGGAAATCAGAAAGCTTTCGCGCGTTTTACGGTTTGCAAATGCCGTCGGATGGAACTGCACAAAGTGCAGATTTTTGATCGGCACGCCCATGCGGTATGCGAGCGTAATGCCGTCGCCTGTTGCGATTGCGGAGTTTGTCGTGTATTCATACACACGTCCGATACCGCCCGACGCAATGATAAAAAAGCGCGAATGAAGTGTGACCTGCTCGCCTGAAGGAAGCAGGACGAGCGCGTGGAATGTGTGTTCCGTTTTCTTCAGTTCACACACCACCGCATCCGAAAGCAGCGTGATGTTTTCCCGCTCATGCACTTTTACAAGAAGTGCGTCCACAATCGCTTTGCCGGTGCAGTCCTTGTGATGGAGAATGCGCGGGCGGGTGTGACCGCCTTCAAGCGTGAGGTTCGGCGTACCGTCCTCGTTTAAATCGAAGTCCACACCGAGTTTTGCAAGGTTCATGACATCCGCCGGACCCTCTGTGGTGAGAATCTCCACCGCCCTGCGGTCGTTGCGGAATCCGCCGGCAACCAATGTATCGTTGATATGTTTTTGCACACTGTCGTTTTTCGTGTCGGTCACTGCGGCAATACCGCCCTGTGCCAGACTCGAGTTGCTGAGCGTCTCACTCTGTTTTGTGAGTACAAGCACGCGCAGCCGCTTGTCGAGATTCAGCGCGCCATACAATCCGGCTGCACCGCCTCCCATGATAATCACGTCAAACTGTTTCTCCAAAAGACCCACTTCCTCATTGTTTCACGTAAAAAAGATGAATACATCTGTTTAACTTATAAAAAGTTATACTTATTTTAGTATAACACGGATTTTACAAAAAAGAAAGATATTCTGCGCTGTTTTCGCGCATGACACCCCCCTTTTTTCGATATGTATATAACATCGCATACCGTTTCTTTACCCATCGCCGATGCAAACAGGAGCTTTCTGTTTCATCCGAATCATCCTTCTGACCGCTTTATTGGAATCACAGCACTTCTTTTTTGAAAAAGCCCTGTTTTACGGCACTTTTGCGTTGTTTCGTGTTGCGAAAAAAGCGAAAACATGGTATGATTAATTTTGATTAAAATTTAGACAGGATGGCGTTTTGATATGACCAAAAAAATGAGTCTTGGACTGGTTTTCGGCGGCGCATCGAGCGAATATGAAGTTTCGCTGTTGTCCGTCACGTCCGTACTGAATCAAATTGACCGCGAAAAATATGACATTCACCGCATCGGCATCACAAAAGATGGCGCGATGTTTTACTATACCGGCGAAGACAGCCGCATTGCCGAAAACAAATGGCAGGGCGAGGGCTGTGTTCCGTGTGTACTGAGCCCTGACCGCACACATCACGGCATTCTGGTGCTTGAGGGCACACCGCGCGTAATCCGTTTGGACTGCGTATTCCCCGTACTCCACGGCAAAAACGGCGAAGACGGCACCATTCAGGGTCTTCTGACCATGGCAGGCATTCCGTTTGTCGGCTGCGGCACACTCGCAAGCGCTGCGTGCATGGATAAAGTCACCACGCACACCATGCTCGACAAAGCCGGTGTTCTGGGTGCAAAATGGCGCTCGGTCACACAACATGAATACGCGCGCGACAACGACGCATTCTTAAACGAAGTCGAGCATGCACTTGGCTATCCGTGCTTTGTCAAACCGGCAAACGCAGGTTCGTCTGTCGGTATCACAAAAGCACATGACCGCGCCGAACTTACTGACGCAATGACACTCGCACTGTCGCACGACAGCAAAGTGATTGTCGAAGAGATGATCACCGGTCTTGAGGTCGAATGCGCTGTACTTGGAAACGAGGAGCCGATCGCATCGTGCATCGGCGAGATCGCACCGTCGAACGAATTTTACGACTATAACGCAAAATATTTGGACGGCAAAAGTGTGACTTACATCCCTGCTCGCATCGGTGAAAAGGAATCGGAAGAAATCCGCCGCATTGCCGCACACGCATACACCATCATGGGCTGCCGCGGATTCTCCCGTGTCGACTTCTTCCTGTGTGAAAACGGCGAGATTCTCTTAAACGAGATCAATACCATCCCGGGATTTACAAGCATCAGCATGTATCCGCAGCTGTTTATTGAAAGCGGCATTCCCTACAGCGAGCTGATCGATCGTCTGATCGGTTATGCAATGGAATAAAAAGGAGCGAACTCAATGAATGACAGCCGCCCCATCGGCGTGTTTGACTCAGGACTCGGCGGACTCACCGCCGTGCGCGCACTGCAAACCCTGCTGCCAAACGAACATATCGTCTATTTCGGCGACACCGGCCGCGTTCCTTACGGTACGAGAAGCCGCGAAACGGTCCGCAAATATGCAAGACAGGATATGCGGTTTTTGCTCTCGCATGAGGTCAAAATGGTGATTGCCGCCTGCAACACGGTGAGCGCAAGCGTGTCGGACGACGATCTTTCCCTGCTCCATGTGCCGTTCATCGAAGTGCTCACACCGGCGGCGCGCCGTGCGGTATCATGCACCAAAAACAAAAAAGTGGCGCTGATTGGCACGCCTGCAACCGTCAAAAGCGGTGCATATGAGCGCGCCATTCATGCGCTGAATCCGGATATTACGCTCACACCGGTTGCTTGTCCGCTGTTTGTGCCGCTTGTCGAAAACGGCTTCACCGCAGACGACGATCCTGTCACAACGCTCGTGGCACAAAAATATCTGGCACCCGTCATTGAAAGCGGCGCAGATACGCTGATTTTAGGCTGCACGCACTACCCGATTTTAAAAGGGGTGCTCCGACGTGTGCTCGGCGATTCGGTAACGCTCATCGACTCGGGCAAAGAGGCCGCCAAACAGGCAAAAAGCTGTTTGATGCAAAACGGCCTGCTTGCAGCTGATACACAGACCGGTGAAACGCAGTATTATGTGAGCGACAGCGCAGAGAGCTTTGCGATGCTGGCAGAGCCGATCATCGGCGAATCGGTTGCAGACTGCGCCACCCAGATCGACATCGACACCTATTAACAAAACGAAAAGGACGTATTCATGAAAAAAGAGGTATTCATCAGCATTCGCGGTGTCCAGCACATCGGCGAAGAGGAAGACGTCACCGAGCTGTTTACACAGGGTACTTTTTACCACAAAAACGGCAGTTTCTATATCGCCTACGAGGAAAGCGAAACGACCGGTTTTGCGGGAAGCCGCACAACCTTGAAAGTCGATCCGAAAGGACGCATTACTCTGTTTCGAAACGGCGCAGTGCGTTCACACCTCATCATTATGCCGGGTGAACGCAACATCGGCCACTACGGCATGGCAGAAGGCGATCTGATGATCGGCGTCAGTGCAAAAGCGGTCGATTCCACACTGACCGAACACGGCGGCGATCTGCATTTTTCATACAGCTTGGACGTCAATTCCTCGCTGTTAAGCGAAAACGAAGTATTTATCAATATCAAGGAATAATCAGGAGGACTTTATGAACAACCCTATTGCACAGGCAAAAGCACAAATCCGCGAACTGCTCTTAGGCGCACTCGGCCGCTTGACCGCTGCCGGCACATTCGAGGCGGTTCCTGTTCCGGACTTCACCGTCGAAATCCCGGCTGATCCGAAAAACGGCGACTTTGCCGCAAACCTCGCAATGGTTTCGGCAAAAGCATTCCACATGGCACCGCGCAAAATTGCAGAGGCGATTGCCTCGGAAATGAACATGACCGGCACCATGTTTGACCGCATGGAGATCGCAGGCCCGGGCTTTTTGAACTTTTATTTAAACGACCGCTTCTATGCGGACGTTCTGCGCGAGATTGAATCCGCAGGCAAAGACTACGGCCGCACCGATTTCGGCAAGAAAAAACGCGTCATGGTCGAATTTGTATCGGCAAACCCGACCGGTCCGATGCACATCGGCAACGCACGCGGCGGCGCAATCGGCGACAGCTTGGCTTCCGTGCTCGACTGGGCAGGTTATGATGTCACCAGAGAATTTTATGTAAACGATGCCGGCAACCAGATCAATAAATTCGGCCTGTCGCTCTCTGTGCGCTATCAGCAGGTGTTTAAAGGCGAAGATGCAGTGGAACTCCCGGCAGACGCATATCAGGGCAAAGATATCTTGGAGCACGCAAAGAAATTCGCAGAGATCTACGGCGACAAATATCTTGACTGCGACGAGGAAACCCGCCGTGCCGCACTTGTAAACTACGCGCTCCCGCTCAACATCGAAGCGCTCAAAAACGACCTCGCAAAATACCGCATTTTCTATGATGTATGGTTCTTGGAGAGTACTTTGCACGAATCGGGTGAAGTCATGAAATCGGTGGAGCGTCTGACCGAAAACGGCTACACCTACGAAAAAGACGGCACCATTTTCTACAAAGCAACCGCATTCGGCGCAGAAAAAGACGACGTGCTCGTCCGTGCAAACGGTGTGCCGACCTATTTTGCGGCTGACATCGCATATCACTACAACAAATTCGCTGTCCGCGGCTTTGATAAAGTCATCAACATCTGGGGCGCTGACCACCACGGCCACGTTGCACGTTTGAAAGGTGCAATGGATGCCATCGGCTTGGACGGCAACAAACTCGATATCGTGCTGATGCAGCTTGTCAAGCTGATGCGTGACGGCCAGCCGGTCAAAGTCAGCAAACGTACCGGCAAATCGATCACCCTCGTCGACCTGCTCGAAGAAGTGCCGATCGATGCAGCACGTTTCTTCTTTAACCTGCGTGAGGCAAATTCGCAGATGGACTTTGACTTGGATCTCGCAGTGGAAGAAAGCTCGAAAAACCCGGTTTACTACGTCCAGTACGCACACGCACGTATCTGCAGCATTCTGCGCACACTCGAAAGCGAATCGATCACACCGAAAGCGATGTGCGAAAACGATCTGTCCGTGCTTTCGGCCGATGAGGAAAAAATGCTCATTCGTTTCCTCGCAAAACTGCCACAGGAGATCATCGATGCTGCAAACGACTACGATCCGGCACGCATCACCCGCTATGCGATCGACCTCGCAACACTGTTCCACAAATTCTACAATGCATGCCGCGTCAAATGCGGCGACGACTGCACCATGCACGCACGTTTGGCGCTCTGTGTGGCAGTCAAAACCGTCCTCGGCAACGTGCTCTCTCTGTTAAAGATTGATGCACCGGAGTCGATGTAATCAGAGAAAGGATGTATCATGCAAGACGATATTCCCCGACCGTATACGATTTTGGACGGCGCGGCAGCAACCAATCTGTTTGCCGCCGGAATGCCGCGCGAAGGTGTGCTCTATGAAGAGTGGATTCTCTCCCACAAGGAGGTTCTGCTCTCACTGCAGACTGATTTTGTAAATGCCGGCGCTTCTGTTTTATACACGCCGACACTCACCGCAAACGAAGCGTCGCTGATTCGCCGCGGTGTCGAAGAGCCGGATGTGGACAGCTTAAACAAATCGCTTGCCGCGCTGACGATCACTGCGGCAGCAGGCAAAGCGAAGGTTGCAGGCTGTTTGGGTCCGACAGGACTCGCGCTCGCGCCGGCAGGCGAAACCGAATTTGACGAGCTGTGCCAGATTTATGCCGAGCAGGCAGGCGCACTCGACGAAGCCGGTGTCGATCTGTTTGTGATTGAAACGATGGTGTCTGTTCCGGAAGCGCGTGCCGCTGTGCTCGCCTGCCGCAAATACAAAAAGCCGGTCATGGTAAGCATGGCGTTAAACGATGACGGTGAACTGATTTCCGGCGGTGATCCGCTCGCGTGTCTGATTTCGATGCAGGCACTCGGTGTGGATGCATTCGGTTTTAACTGCGGAAAAAGCCCGGCTGTCATGGAAGAAGCACTGCGCGCCATCGCACCGTATGCTTCCGTACCGCTTTTGGCAAAACCAAGCGCAGGTGAACCAAATCCGATATTGCCGAATCAATATGAGATTTCACCTGTGATGCTTGCAAAGGCATGCGAGAAACTCATGGATGCAGGTGCGTCGATTGTCGGCGGCTGCTGCGGCACAACACCTGCGCACATTCGCGCGATTACCGAAATGACAAAGACATATGAGAAAAAGCCGCTCCCCAAGCTCACCACCGAGCAGGAAAACGACATCTGGCTTACAAATGACCGCGCACTGTTTGCGCTTGACGAAGAACGTATTGAATTCACTTCACCGATCGACTGCGGCTATGATATGTCAGACGACTTTCTGGCAGCAGAAGACGACAGCTATGACGTCATGCTGATTCGCGTGGAAACACCGGATGAGGCGCTTGATTTCGCGCACAATGCGCCGTTTGCGGCACTGCCGGTCTGTTTTCAGTCGGATGATCCGGAGGCGCTGAGCCGCGCCTTGTTTTTATATAACGGCCGTGCAATGGTCGATTCCAACTGTGAATTGGAAGATGCACAGCTGCAAAAAATCGCCGCACGTTACGGTGCATTTGTCTACTGATTCAATTTTCAACAAACGAAAAAACCGCTCGTGGAAAATTCCACGAGCGGTTTTGTTTATTCCACAACTTTTTTGCTGCACCATGCGTCTCCGCGGAACCGAATCCGGAATGCAACCGTTTTTACAAGCCATTCGAGTCCCATTGAAATCCACACGCCGTAAATGCCCAGTCCGCACCAGATCGCCAGCGCATAACCTGAAAAGACGCGCACCGCCCACATACATACAAGCGAAGTCACCGATGTATACGTTGCATCGCCTGCCGCACGCAGTGTGTTCGGCATAACGTTTGCGCCGGACCATACAAACGGCATGAACGCACAGCCAATCCACATCACCTGATAAATCGTCGGCAGCGTTTCCGGCTGCGGTGCATACAGCGAAAGCAGAAGCGGCATCAGCGGCATCAAAATTACAACGGAAAGTGTACAAATCGTATTGCCGAGCCACTCCATACGGCTGCCGTACCGTCTCGCAAGCGCCACTTCACCCGCACCGATACATTGTCCGACAATCGTGAGTGAAACGGTGCTCACCGCAAAGCCGCATGCATAAATCAGGCTGAACGCACTGCTTGCAATCGCATTGGCTGCCACCGCAATGCCGCCGAGCTGTACCAAATAGGACTGCACGATGATGTTGCCGCCGTTATAAAACGCCTGCTCCATCGCAACAGGCACACCCATGCGTGCAATCGTAATCATGAGCTTCGGGTTCACCTTTAAAATATCACGTACACGCACCTGCATGATGCCGCGCTTTGTCATGAGCAGATAAAGCGCAATCATTCCACCGATAAACCGGGCTAAGATGTACGAAAGAACGGTGCCCCAAATATCAAGATGCAGAATATTCAACAGCAGAATACTCAGCAGAAAATGCACCACGTTGATCATAATCGTAAGCCACAAACATGTTTTCGACGCACCGACACCGCGCAGTGCCGCAAACGCTGCACTGTAAAATGCAAACGGAATCATCGAAATGCCCATACCGGACAGAAATTCCACGCACTTTCCTTTGACCGCCGCTTCCGCCGAACCAAACAGCCATGAAATAATCGGCTCTGCAAAGAAAAAGCAGCAAAGCCCGACAATCAGCGCCACAATAAACGTAGCGAGCGTCGCCTGACCTGCGGCCTGACGCACTTTTTCCGGGTCGTTTTTGCCCTTATACTGTGCGACAACAACCGTACCGCCGGACGCGACCGCACCGAACAGCGCCATTGCCAAAAAGATAATCGGATTGACAAGACTCACCGCCGAAACGGAGTCCTGGCTTGATGCACTGACCATTGAAACGGTCACCATACTGATAAAATAGACGAAAAACTGGTCTAAAATGACCGGACCTAATATTTTAAAAAACTCCTTGCTTGTAAACATGGAGCTGCCGAACTGACGCTCTAAAAAACCGCCGATTTTGACTGCGGCAGCATTCTTCTTTTTCATATCGATATTCCCCTCTTGATTGCCCTCTTTTAACTGCATTATATCTGTTTTGTTGCGTCTTGTAAAGAGATTTTACTTTTAAATCACAGACGAAGATTTCGGCGGGAACATTTGCGGATTTTCTTTCATAGGATATTACGCCGTATCGCTGTTTGTTTGTTGTGAAGGAGTGATGTACCCATGAACAGCACACGCATCCTCATTGCCGGCGGCGATCTGCGGCAGGCATATCTGGCAGACGTTCTCTGCCGCACCTGTGCGGTAGAGACGATCGGGCTTGATAAAATCCCAAACCCGCCGGGCCCTCTGCCGGAAACCGCACTTGCCGCACTTGCCGCACCGGATTATCTGATGCTTCCCGTCCCTGCCATGTCGGATGACACGTACTTAAACACCCCGTTTTCCGCAAAGCGTATCCCGATTGACGAGGTGCTTGACTGTGCCTCTGCACAAACCGTCATTCTCGGCGGAAAAATCAGCGGCACGCTTGCCCAAAAGCTGAAAGAGCGCAATCTTTCATTCATCGACTACATGGAATGGGAGCCGCTTGCCGTCAAAAACGCTTCGGTGACCGCAGAAGCCGCCGTTCAAATCGCCATGGAGGAGCTTCCTGTCGCGATTGAAGGTCTGCCGGTTCTGATTATCGGTTACGGACGAATCGGCAGGCTTTTGCTGCGCAAATTCTCCGCACTCGGCGCATCGTGTATTGTCGCAGCACGTTCGCCGGCCGCACGCGCATGGAGCGAAATGGAAGGCGCATTTTCCTGCGACATGACAGCACTGATTGACGGTGTGGAACGCAGCCGGCTCATCATCAACACCGTTCCTGTCTGTCTGCTCACAAAGGACATTCTCGCCCATGCCAGAGAGGACTGTCTGCTCATTGACCTTGCCTCCAAACCGGGCGGTATTGACCAGGCAGCAGCCGGCGCATTCGGTCTGCACACCATCTGGGCGCTGTCGCTTCCCGGAAAGGTTGCGCCTGCAACTGCCGCCGATATTTTGGCAAAAACCATTTTTGAAATTGATGCCGAGAGGAGGAATGGTCATGGCACGCTGTAAACTCGGATTTGCAATCACCGGTTCATTTTGCACGATTCGTCAAAATCTCGACTTGATGCGCGCACTTTCGGCGGATTATGATATTCTGCCGATTTTTTCATACCACGCCGCCTCGCTCGACACTCGATTCGGAAAAGCCGCCGATTTTATAAAAGAAGCCGAGGAAATCGCCGGCAAAAAAGCCATCTGCACAATTCCCGAAGCAGAACCGATCGGACCAAAGCACCTGACCGATTTGATGCTCGTTTCCCCTTGCACCGGAAACACGCTCGCAAAGCTGGCGCTCTCCATCACCGATACACCGGTGACTATGGCGGTCAAATCGCATCTGCGCGGTAAAAAACCGGTTGTCATTGCCGTTTCGACAAACGACGCCATTGCGGGTTCCGCAAAAAATATCGGCGTGCTCACAAACCTAAAGCACTATTTCTTTGTACCGCTACGGCAGGATGATTATGAAAAAAAGCCGGCATCACTTGTTGCCGACTTTTCACGTGTAAACGAAACTCTGTCAGCGGCAAGCAAGCACATGCAGGTGGAACCGCTGTTTCTGCCGCCGCTGTAATATTCTTTTTATGGAAAAAACGCCCGCAATGCGGGCGTTTCTTTGTGCTCTTATTCAGCGTTCTCTTCGATGTATTTGACGATATCACCGACGAGTTTGATGTTCTGAAGCTGATCGTCCGGAACCTCAACATCGAATTCTTCTTCGATCGACATAACGATATCCGCAACGTCCAGAGAATCTGCACCCAGATCTTCTGTGATCGACGCTTCCATTGTAACTTTCTCTTCTTCTACATCAAGTTGGTCAACCAGAATCTCTTTGATTTTCTCAAAAACCATGAAACGTAACCTCCTTTATTTTTTGATAGTGTTTATATCACGCACAGATCAAACGATCGACGCGTAACATACAAGAAATTGGAAAAATCAAGCCTCTTCGAATTCCCCGATTTTTCTAAATTTATTATATCGGCTGTCGAGCAGGATTGCAACATCTTTTTGCATAATTTTTTGCAATGTGCGGTAAAGATATTCGGAAATGTTCTCTGCCGTCTGCTGCGGATTGTTATGCGCACCGCCGGCAGGCTCCTCAATCGTCGCCTCGCTTACACCAAGTTCTAAAAGATCCTGTGCCGTAATCCGCAGACGATCTGCCGCCTCTTTTTCGCGGGAAGCATCTTTCCAGAGAATACTTGCAAATCCACGCGGCGAAATGACCGAATACACGGCATTTTCGAGCATTGCAAGTTCGTCGCACACGCCGAGCGCCAGCGCACCGCCCGAACCGCCTTCGCCCAGCACAATCGAAATGATCGGTGTTTTTAAACGCGAAAACTCGAGCAGATTGCGGGCAATCGCCTCGCCCTGACCGCGCTCTTCTGCCGCCACGCCGCAGAATGCACCCGGTGTGTCGATAAAGCAGACGACCGGACGTTTGAATTTCTCAGCCTGTTTTGCAAGACGAAGCGCTTTTCGATATCCTTCCGGATGCGGCATCGCAAAGTTTGCGCGTTTATTTTCCTCCAAGTTGCGGCCTTTGACCTGTGCAATCACGGTGATCGGAATGCCGCGGAAATTCGCAATACCGCCGATGATTGCGTGATCGTCGCCGTACAAACGGTCGCCGTGCATCTCGCAGAACTCATCAAACAGCATCGGGATATAATCATAAATTGTCGGACGATCCTTGTGACGGATGATCTCAATCCGTTCCGAAGCAGAAAGTGTACTCATCGGTTGGCCTCCTTTGTATGCAGCCGAATCAGCCGCGATAAGGTACGGCGGATGTTCTTGCGCTCAACGATCATATCGACAAAGCCGTGCTCCAGCAGAAATTCTGCCGACTGGAAGTCATCAGGCAGACGCTGACGAATCGTATCCTCGATGACACGACGGCCCGCAAAGCCAATCAATACTTTCGGTTCAGCGATGATGATATCGCCTAGCGACGCAAACGAAGCGGTCACGCCGCCGGTGGTCGGATCGGTGAGCACCGTGATATACAAAAGACCTGCATCGCTGTGACGTGCAACAGCCGCCGACGTTTTTGCCATCTGCATGAGCGACACAATACCCTCCTGCATTCTCGCACCGCCCGATGCCGAGAACACCACGACCGGAAGCCGTTTTTCGGTGGCACGCTCAAACGCACGCGCCAGCTTTTCACCGACGACACTGCCCATTGATGCCATCATGAAGTGCGAGTCCATCACGGCAATGACGCAGTGCTTGTTGCGGATGTTGCACTCGCCGGTCAGAATTGCATCGCGCAGTCCTGTTTTTTCCTGAAGCTGTGCGATTTTTTTCTCGTACCCGTCAAAATCAATCGGGTTTTTGCTCGTCATGTTCGCGTCGTACTCGACAAACGTCCCTTTGTCGATCGTCATGTCAAGCCGCTCTTTCGCAGTCAAACGCGAATGATAGCCGCAGTTTGAACACACCTTTGCCGCACCGACAAAATCGTCCATAAACATTGCGCTGCCGCAGCGCGGACACTGAAACAGCAAATCGCGCGGAATATTCACCTTGTTTTTCTTTTCCGCACGGGCATCGTTTTCCGCACGAAATTTTACTACCTTGAATAAATCTTCAAGCAACCCGGTCGCCTCCTGTCAATCCGCACGGGTGTGCGTGTTATTGTTTGTCTGCTTTTGCTTTTAATTTTCTGCCCAGATAGCCGATGTCGTAGTTTGCCGAAGCAAAGTTCGGATCACGCAGCAAATCAAGCTGAAAATCAATGTTCGTATCGACGCCCTCAACCAAAAATTCGGCAAGCGCCCATTTCATTTTGCTGATCGCCTCTTCGCGGTTCGGCGCATACACAATCAGCTTTGCAATCATACTATCATAATACGGCGAAATCGTAAAGCCCTGATACACAGCGCTGTCGATGCGCACGCCCGGGCCGCCCGGCATATGAAGCGCGGTGATCTTGCCCGGAGACGGACGGAATCCGAAATCCGGATTCTCCGCATTGATGCGGCATTCGATCGAATGGCCGGTCAGATGCACATCATCCTGTGTAAACGAAAGCGGCTCGCCCGATGCAATCAGAATCTGCTGACGCACCAGATCAATGCCGGTCACCTGCTCGGTAATCGGATGCTCGACCTGAATACGGGTGTTCATCTCCATGAAATAGAAGTTGCCGTCCTCCGCAAGCAAAAATTCGATCGTACCGGCGTTTTTATAGCCGCATGCTTTTGCCGCTTTGACCGCTGCTTCACCCATTTTTGCGCGAAGTTCCGGCGTCATGATCGGACACGGCGATTCCTCAAGCACCTTCTGGTTTCTTCTCTGCATCGAGCAGTCACGCTCGCCCAAATGCACCACATTGCCGTATCCGTCGGCCAAGATCTGAATCTCGACATGGCGCGGATTGACAATAAATTTTTCGATATATACCTCATCGTTTGCAAAAAACGACAGTGCTTCCTGCTGTGCCTGAATCATCGACGGCTCAAGCTCTTCCTCACGGTTTACAAGCCGGATACCGCGTCCGCCGCCGCCTGCCGATGCTTTGATCATCACCGGATAGCCGATTTCTGCGGCGATTTTTTTCGCTTCCTCAACGGTTTTGACAATACCGTCGGAGCCCGGGACAACCGGAACGCCTGCATTTTTCATCGTCTGTTTTGCGGTTGCCTTGTCACCCATCATATCCATCGATTCCGCACTCGGACCGATGAATGCGACGCCGCAGCGCTCACAGTTTCTTGCAAACGCCGAGTTTTCCGACAAAAAGCCGAATCCCGGATGAACGGCATTCGCACCAGTTAATTCACATGCCGCCAGAATCGCTTTGACGTTTAAGTAGCTGTCCTTTGTGGCAGCGGGACCGATGCAGATCGCCTCATCGGCAATCTGCGCGTGCAGTGCACCGCGGTCAGCCTCTGAAAACACTGCCACCGTGCGTACACCGAGCTCACGGCATGCACGAATAATCCGAACCGCAATCTCGCCGCGGTTCGCAATCAGAATTTTATCAAACATGGCAGCTCCCCCGCATCACGCGCCGATGGCAAACGTGATTTCACAGGTGACTGCGCGTTTTCCGTCAACCGAAGCGGTTGCTTTGCCGACACCGATGCTGCCGCGTGTTTTGATGATCTCCACTTCGAGTGTGAGCGTATCGCCCGGAACCACTTTTTTGCGGAATTTTGCTTTGTCGATGCCTGCAAAATAAGCGATTTTGCCTTTGTTCTCCGGCAGGGAAAGTGCGCACACAGCGCCTGCCTGTGCAAGCATTTCAACCGTCAGCACACCCGGCTGTACCGGCTCCTGCGGGAAATGACCTTTAAACCAGAACTCGTCCGGTTTTAAATATTTTTTCGCCACAACACGAACGCCCGGCTCCATCTCAACGACCTCGTCGATGAGCAAAAACGGATCGCGGTGCGGAATAATCTCTTTGATCTGTTCCTGATTCAACAATGCCATCGCACATTCCTCCTTATTCCACAATCAGAATCGGCTGATGGAATTCGACGCCCTGGCCGTCCTCCACCAGAATTTTTGTGACAACGCCGTCAACCTCGCTGTTGACCTCGTTCATGAGTTTCATCGACTCGATGATAAACAGCACGTCGCCTTTTTTGACCGTATCGCCCACTTTGACAAACGGCTCTTTGTCCGGCGCCGGTTTCGAATAAAACGTACCGACGATCGGCGAGAGAACCGGTGTGCCGGACACTTCTTCCTCAGTGTTGGCTGCCGGCTGTACCGGTGCTGCTGTCGGTGCAGCAGAGAGCACCACCGGCGCTGCCTGCTCGGAAGCGGCAACGACAACCGGCTGTTTGCCCTCGATTTTCAACGAAAAGCCGTCCTGCTGGATGCTTACTTTCTGAAGTCCCAGGCGGGATGCTTCTGCCATGAGCGCTTTGATTTCCTCTACATTCAGTTTAAGCTCTGCCATAGTGCCGCTCCTTTTAATCTTCGTATTTTTTAAACAGCAAGCTTGCATTGTGGCCGCCGAAGCCGAGTGAGTTCGAGATCGCATAGTGAATCTCTTTTTCGCGGGTTCCCTCGGTCACATAGTCAAGGTCGCATTCCTCATCCGGCGTTTTGTAGCCGATTGTTGCCGGAATGACACCTTCCTCGAGCGCTTTTGCACAGACAATCGCTTCGATTGCGCCTGCCGCACCCAGGAGGTGACCGGTCATCGACTTCGTGGAGCTGACTGCCAGCTCTTTTGCATGGTCGCCGAATGCTGCTTTGATTGCTTTTGTTTCGTATTTATCGTTTAATCCGGTCGAGGTGCCGTGTGCGTTGATATAGTCGACACAGTCGGTCGAAACGCCTGCTTCCTCACATGCAAGCTGCATTGCTTTTGCAGCGCCTGCACCTTCCGGATCCGGGCTTGTCATATGATATGCGTCGCCTGTTGCACCGTAGCCAACGACTTCCGCATAGATTCTCGCACCTCTTGCCTTTGCATGCTCGAGCTCCTCAAGCACTAGGATCGCGCCGCCCTCGCCCATAACGAAGCCGTCACGCTCTTTATCGAACGGAATCGATGCACGCGCCGGATCAGACGCATGGCTGAGTGCTTTCATGTTGTCGAATCCTGCAACAGCAAATTCGATGATTGCTGCTTCCGAGCCGCCGGTGACGCAAGCGTCCAAATATCCGTTGCGGATTGCGCGGAATGCCTCGCCCACTGCGTGCGAAGAAGTTGCACATGCGGTGACCGGCGCATAGTTGATGCCTTTAAAGCCGTATTTCATCGAGATGCTGCCGGCTGCCATGTTGATAATCATCATCGGCACAAAGAACACCGACACACGGCTGCCGCCTTTTTCCATGAATTTGCGGTATTCCGTTTCGATCGAATGGAAGCCGCCGATGCCGCTGCCGACGATGCAGCCGACACGGAACGGATCAAGATCTTTAAAATCGGTGCCGCAGTCTTTGACTGCCTCATCCGCAGCCACAAGCGCAAACTGATTGAACCGGTCGGTACGGCGCAGTTCACGTTTATCAAAATAGTTGAGCGGATCAAAGTTTTTTGCCTCTGCCGCCACTTTGACATCATAGTTCGATGTATCAAATCCCTCGATTAACGAGATGCCGCTTTTTCCGGCTTTGATATTTGCCCAAAACTCTTCCACAGTCAAACCGGTTGCACTGACTGTGCCCATTCCTGTAATGACTACTCTTCTCATTGCATTCAAACCTCCAGCCAAACTGCTGTTTTCTTACATCGGCATACCGCCGTCGATCACGATAACCTGTCCGGTGATATAGGACGCATCCTCAGACACCAAGAACGATACGGCACCTGCGATTTCCTCCGGCTGACCGAAACGGCGCAGCGGAATCTGCTCTTTGATTGCTTTTTTGTATTCTTCGTCGAGCACGTCGGTCATCGGGGTCTGGATAAAGCCCGGTGCAACGGCGTTTACTGTAATATTTCTCGGACCCAGCTCTTTTGCGGCGGTCAGCGTCATGCCGACAACGCCTGCTTTCGACGCACTGTAATTCATCTGGCCTGCATTGCCGTAAAGACCTGCAACGCTTGTGACGTTGACGATGCGGCCGCTTCTCTGTTTCATCATGACCGGTGTGACGTGGCGGATCATGTTGAACACGCCTTTGTAGTTGACGCTTGCAACGATGTCAAACTGCTCCTCGCTCATGCGGGCAATCAGACCGTCTTTTGTGATGCCTGCGTTGTTGACAAGAACGTCAACCGAGCCAAACCGAGCTTTCACTGCTTTGACCATCTCTTCGCATGCAGCAAAGTCCGAAACGCTTGCAATGAAGCACTCAGCCTCAACACCCAGCGCCTCACACGCTGCTTTGACCTCGAGGCCGCCGTTTTCTACTTCTGCCTGCGAACGGCAGTTGACTGCAATGTTAAATCCGTCTGCTGCAAGCCGTTTTGCGATGCAGGCACCGATGCCCTGCGATGCACCTGTAATAAGCGCTGTTTTTCTCATCTTGAATCTCTCCTGTTCTTTGTTTATCTGTACGCCTTTTACCATTCAAATACTGCTGCTGCGTACACAAGACCGCCGCCGAAGCCGACAGTGCACAGCTTTTGTCCGCGGACAAGCTTGCCTTCACGCTGTGCAAGTGCCATACAAACCGGGATGCACGCGCTCGACATATTGCCGTAGTCCGCGATATTCATATAAAATTTCGAGAGCGGCACTTTTAAGTTTTTCGCCGCCGTTTCCAAAATACGGGCGTTTGCCTGATGGGAAAAGACCCAGTCCAGTTCGTCCGGATCAATGTTTGCTTTCTCGCACGCCGCTTTCACCGCTGACGGCATTGCACGCGTTGCAAATTTATAAACCTCGCGGCCGTCCTGGTGAAGCTTGTGCGGTGCGGCTTTTGCAAATCCGTCCGATTCCGGGTTAAACGGCTCTTTCGAAAACGGGTTGCCCGGTTCAACGCCGCGGGCAAACAAAAATTTGTTGCCGGACGGATCGGAGCCTAATTCACTCACAAACGGGTCGTCCGATTTTGTCACAACGCAAGCACCTGCGCCGTCGCCGAACAGCACACATGTCGAGCGATCCTCATAGTCGGTCATTTTGGAAAGAAGCTCGCTTGACACAATCAAAACATTGCGGTAATCGTCGTCGCTTAAATACCGTTTTGCCATATCGAGTGCATACACAAAGCCGGCGCACGCGCTGTTAATTTCAACACATGCCGGTTTTTTTGCGCCCAGCTCGTTTGCAACCATGCAGGCAAGCGACGGCGTTAAATAATCCGGGGTGCAGGTGGTTCCAATCACCAGGTCAATCTCGTCGATCGAAATGCCGGCATCATTAAGCGCCATCTGCGCCGCACGCGCTCCTATCTGATAGCCGAGTGTCTGACCGGTTGCAATGTGGCGGGTTTTAATACCGGTGCGCGTTGTAATCCACTCGTCATTTGTATCGACAATCTTGGCAAAATCCTCGTTTGTTACAATCGTTTCCGGCACATCATATCCCGTTCCAATGATTCGAATGCCCACACTGTTCTCCTCCTTCAAGATTCTTTTTGAAAATCAATTGACACCGGTTGCAATCCGCTTTTTGGCTGTGGTATACTTTTTTAAAGACAAGCAAAATTGCCGTTTTTGTGTCAATGTTATCTTTATAATTTTAAAGGTTTTTGCAGCCTTTGTCAATGTGAATCCAGATAAAATTTGACATTCTCATTCGTTTGTGTTGTATTATGATTAAATTTTTTATGAAGGAGACGTTTTTCTTATGGAAAAGACTTGTTTTTTATTTGCAGGACAGGGTTCCCAGTATCCGGGCATGGGCGCGGAGCTCGCTGCCCGTTTTCCTGCTGCAAACGAAATTTTTAACGTTGGAAGCGAGATTTTGAGCTTTGACTTATTAAAAGCCTGCACCGAATATTCTGCTGAAGAGCTCGCAAAAACCGAGATCTCCCAGCCTGCAATCATGGCGACTTCACTTGCCGCACTTGAAGCGGTCAAATCGCTTGGCATCTCTCCGGACATGGTCGCCGGCCACTCGCTCGGCGAATATGCCGCAATGACAGCGGCCGGCATGCTCACACTTGAGGACGCATTCCGTGTCATCCGCGAACGTGCACGCGCCATGGGCGAATGTGCAAAACATCAAAACGGTGCAATGTGCGCCGTACTCGGCCTTACTGCTGAGGAAATCACTGCTGTCTGTGAACAGACCGAAGGCTTTGTCATTCCGGTCAACTACAACTCCCCGGCACAGACTGTCATCGCCGGTGAAGCAGACGCGGTTGACCGTGCAATCGAAACATTCACCGCAATGGGCAAACGCACCGCAAAACTCGCTGTCAGCGCAGCGTTCCATTCAAAATTTATGCAGCCGGCAGCCGACGACTTCAAAGCTGCCATCGCATCGATTCCGTTCTCTGCACCGAAGATCGACTTTTATTCAAACCTCACCGGCGAACTGCTGACTGACACGTCCGATATGCCGTCCTACCTGGCAGCACATCTTGTTTCTCCGGTGCAGTTTGTCAAAGAATTAAACACAATCCAAGCAGCGGGTGCCACCCGCTTTATCGAATGCGGCCCGAACAAAGTGCTCACCGGCTTGGTGCGCAAAACGCTCACTGGTGTCGCTTATGCAAACGTCGAAAACGACAAGACGCTCGATAAGCTGGCGGCTTCGCTGTAAAATGCGATGAAAAAGAAGGGGATTATGATGAGAAAACAAATCACCGGCTCCTGGTTTGAATTCTGCCACCACAACCGTTTAGAAGGCAAATACTTAAACCCGGTCTGCCGCCGGTGGACAGAGGAACAGTGGCGCACAAAGCTCCGCGAAATGGCAGAGCTTGGCATGCGCTATCTTGTCCTTACGTTCACTTCCTTAAAAGACGATGATTTTTCCGAATCATATTTTGAAGACGGGCCGTTCCCGTTTCCGTCGGACTTTGTATGCAGTGATCCGATCGGTGTGATGCTTGACGAAGCGGATCGGTTAGACATGCGTGTGTTCATGTCCGTCGGATTTTACGGCATCTGGACGCATACAGAAGAAAACATGACGAGCGAAGCTGTAACAAAACGGGCATTTGATGCTATGCGTACGCTCTATCAGCGATACGGTGCGCATCCGTCGTTTTACGGCTGGTATTATCCGGACGAAACGTGCATTGACCCGTATTTTTCGGACGAATTCATCGACTATGTAAACCGCTACAGTGCATTTGCGCGCACACTTTCGCCTGCACTCAAGACGATGATTGCGCCGTACGGCATCTGCCGGCTTCACGCAGACGAACACTATGTCGAGCAGCTTGCTTCGCTCGATGTAGATATCATCGCGTATCAGGATGAGGTCGGTGTGCAGAAAACGACACCCGAACAGACCGGTGCCTTTTATGCCGCACTGCGCAAGGCACACGACAAGGCAGGACGCGCCGCACTCTGGGCGGATGTTGAGCTGTTTGCATTCGAAGGCGCAGTCTATCAATCGGCACTGATTCCGGCGAACATCGACCGCCTGACGCGCCAGATTGACGCAATCTGCGATTATGTAGGCGAAATTCTCGTATATGAGTACATCGGCATCATGAACAAGCCGGGTACGATCGCCTGCGCCGGTCATCCCGACTCTGTTTCGTATTATGAGGACTACAAGAAAGCAATTTCCGAAAACGCATAGGAGGAATACGCGATGCAAACGCTCTGCCAAACGGACTGCTGCACGCAGTGTGTGAAACAAGCAGAATGCGGCGGCTGTATCAAAACGAACGGACATCCGTTCGGCGGGACGTGCATTGCCGCTGAATGTGTCGCACGCGGCGGGATGGCGGAGTTATCGTGCTTAAAGCAACAGCTCATCGATGAAATCAACACACTCGGGCTCCCGCATCTGCACGTGGATACGCTCCATCTGCCCAGTGGCGGGTATGTGAATCTCTCCTATCCGCTCCCGAATCAGACAGCGGTACCGTTTCTTACGGAGAACCGCGTCTACTTTGGAAATCAGATCGAGCGTCCCGACAGTGAGCGGTGTTACGGCGTGGTTTGCGACGAAACGTTTTTGCTCGTGAGTGAGTACGGATGCGGCGGCGCTGACCCACAGCTTCTGCTTTATAAGAAGCGGTCGATCAGCTGAATCTTTTGCACGGAGGGAGAAAAAACATATGAGCGAAATCAAGCATGCCAACATCAAAGTGTTGGAAGCCAGCCATAAATGCGAGCACGAAGACTATGAATACGATCGGCGCAAATTTGTGCCCTTTGGTGATGCCAAACATACGCTTGTCAGTGTTTATGAAGTCCCGCCGATGAAATCGCCCTATCCGTATCACTACCATCATAAAAACGAGGAAACCTTTTATATCATCAGCGGAGAAGGGATTTTAAAAACACCCACCGGTGAGCGAAACGTTACAGCGGGTGATTTCCTGTTCTTTCCGACCGGCCCGGAAGGCGCCCACAAGCTGACCAACTGCTCTAAAACAGAGAAACTCGTTTATATCGATTTCGATGTGGTTCATGATATCGATATTGCAGTCTACCCTGATTCCGACAAAATCGGCGTTTGGGGCATGGGAATTAACAAAGTCTACCCGCAATCCGCCGATGTCCCATATTACGACGGAGAATAAACTTTCATTCTTACAGCAAAAAGAACCCCCGTCTGACCGGAGTTCCGGTCAGGCGGGGGTTTCGTTTATTCTGATTTGTCCGGCGATTCATTTTTCACCGGCTCAACATAGACAAATTTGTGGCAATGCGGACAGCGCAGTACTTTGCCCTCAACCGCATTCGTGGAAACAATCATTTTTAGTAGCATCGGCCGAAACGAAGTGCCGCACTCCGGGCAGGTAAAGTGCTGTGTACGGTAAAACCGGACAAGCACCACAGCCGCCCAGACGAGTGCAAGCAAAAGCACCACAAGCGCACCGATCAGAATTTTTTCTTCGATTGGCATACGTTCGCCTCTTTTCACAATACAAACTGTAATATCAAACGATATTATAACGCCCAGTTTCCGTTTTCGAAGATCAGTGTCTCATTGCCGTCCTTGTCGATACCGGTGATCGTCAAGTCCGCAGTACCCACCATGAAGTCGACGTGGTTTTTCGCATTGTTGCCGCCGCGGCTGCGAAGTTCTTCTTTTTCCATGAACTCGCCGCCTTTCATATTGTTCGGATAGCACTGGCCGAGCGCAAAGTGGCACGACGCGTTTTCGTCGAACAGCGTTTCCAAAAAGAGAATGCCCGTGTTCGAAATCGACGAATCATACGGCACGAGTGCAACCTCGCCGAGCCGTTTCGAGCCCTCATCGGTGTCGAGGATCATGCGCAGTGTTTCTTCGCCCTCTTCGGCATGACAGTCGACAACCTTGCCCTCATGGAAGTGAAGCGTGAAGTTTTTGATCATGCTGCCCTGATGCGAAAGCGGCAGTGCACTTTTGAGCACGCCCTCTGCCTTTTCGCAGTGCGGCATCGTGAACACTTCCTCGGTCGGCATATTTGCAAAGAACGGTACACCCTGTACCGTTTTATCACTGCCGCCTGCCCACACATGATTTTCTACGAGTCCCACCGTGAAATCGGTGCCCAGGCTGTTCTGGTAGCGAAGCGATACAAACTGCTTTTCGTTGAGCAGTGCGCAACGTTTTGCGAGCAGTTCGCCGTGTTTCTGCCACAATTCCTCGCCGTTTTCCTCGACGCGTGTTGCCGCAAAAATTGCCTCCCACAGCGCCTCGACAGCCTCGTCCGCCGATTTATCCGGGAACACACGCACTGCCCACTCGACAGACGGTACTGCTGCCACACACCATTGCAGTTCATTTTTGTCCATGCGGTCATAGTAGCCGCGGAATGCTTCGTGTGCCGCAATGGTACGCGCCATCATCTTTTTGGAATCAACGCCTTTCAATGCTTCCGGGTCCTCGGAAACGATGCTCAAAAATGCGGCGCCGCGTGCGGCATAGTAGTTCATGCTCTCCGCTTCCCAAGCAGGAATCTTCTCGAACACTTCCATGGGTGCATATTCGTAGCGCAGGCGGCTTAATTGATCGTCGCGGAAATGGACGATGACCTCGCGTGCGCCGCAGTCATATGCCGCTTTTGCAACAAGACGTGCAAACGGCGCCACATCAGCTGCACACCGGATGACCAGTTCCTGATCTTTCTGCACATTCACGCCGAGCTTTACCAAAAGTTCAGCATACTTCTGCTGTTTTTCGCTCATATTCATATGATTTTCCTCCAATCAGAAAAAGCACCCTGCTCGGGTGCTTTTTCGCAATCTGATATTATACCAACTCGATTACAGCCATTTCTGCTGCATCGCCGCGGCGCGGACCTATTTTGATTATCCGGCAATATCCACCGTTTACGTCTGCGTATTTCGGTGCGATTTCGTCGAACAATTTTTTCACAACTTCTTCTTTTGTGATATAGGCGAATGCCTGGCGTTTGGAGTGGAGATTGTTGTTTTTGCCGAGCGTAATCATTTTCTCAGCCATTGCGCGAACCTCTTTTGCTCGGGTCACTGTGGTCTCGATCTTGCCTGTTTCCAGGAGATAGGTGACCATAGCGCGGAGCATTGCTCTTCTGTGATCAGAGGTTCTGCCCAGTTTTCTGCTTCCTGCCATTGAAATTCACTCCTTACTGGTTTAAGCATTGTTTTGCCGAATCGGCGGGGGCTTTGATGTAATGGTGTGTCATCAAAGCGCCGGAGAAAGCCGGTCTGCCCGCTTATTCATCGTCGGAAGTGAGGTCAAATCCGAGTGAACGGAGTTTTGCGATGACCTCTTCCAAAGACTTTTTGCCGAGGTTTCTGACTTTCATCATTTCTTCCTCAGACTTGCTGATCAGGTCTTCCACCGTGTTGATGCCCGCACGTTTCAGACAGTTGAAGGAACGTACAGACAAGTCAAGCTCCTCAATAGTCATCTCGAGAACTTTTTCCTGTGGGTTTTCGCCCTTTTCAACCATTATCTCAACATTTGCTGCCTGTTCGGAAAGATCGACAAACAAATTGAGATGCTCATTCAGAACCTTGGCAGCCAAAGATACAGCCTCTTTTGCGGAAATTGTTCCGTCGGTCCATACCTCGAGCGTCAGTTTATCATAGTCTGTAATCTGACCAACACGTGTGTTTTCTACCGTATAGTTTACCTTTAAAACCGGTGTGTAGATGCTGTCGACCGGAATCGCGCCGATGCTTGCGATCATCTCAGCCTTGTTGCGCTCAGCCGGAACATAGCCGCGGCCTCTGTCGATGACAATCTCCATGTGGAGTTTTGCGCCTTCGCCGAGTGTTGCAATGTGCATGCCCGGATTCAAGATCTCGACCTCGGAATCTGCTTTGATATCGCCGGCAGTAACCTCGCCTTCGCCCTCTGCTTCGATGTAAACCGTTTTCGGTGCATCGCCGTAGATTTTTGCGGTCAGGCTTTTGATATTCAAAACGATTTCCGTTACGTCCTCTTTCACGCCCGGAATGGTCGAGAATTCGTGTTGCACTCCATCAATTTTGATGGATTTTACCGCAACGCCGGGAAGCGAGGAGAGCAGTACGCGTCTTAAGCTGTTGCCCAGTGTGGTACCATAGCCACGCTCAAGCGGCTCAAGAACAAATCTTCCGTATGTGCCGTCCGATTTGATATCGGCCGTCTCAATTCTTGGCTTTTCGATTTCAATCATTTAAAACCCTCCTGTCTGCAGTCATGTTCTGCACTGAATGACCCATTCCCTATAAACAATCAGTCGTACAGCGTCTAATTATTTCGAGTAATACTCGACGATCAGGAGTTCCTGAACATCAAGGTCGATGTCCTCACGGTTCGGCAGGCGAACAACTTTTGCTTCATATGTTTCTTTGTTCATATCAAGCCACATCGGAACCGGGCGAGCGCCGCAGGTTTCAACGATTGCTTTGAGTTTGTCGCTTGCACGCAGTTTCTCACCAACAGAAACGACATCGCCAGCTTTCACCTGGTAGGACGGAATGTCCACGCGTTTGCCGTTTACGTTGAAATGACCGTGAACAACGAGCTGTCTTGCCTCTGCTCTGGAAGTTGCAAGACCCAGTCTGTAAACGATGTTGTCAAGACGGGACTCACAAATACGCAGCAGGTTTTCACCTGTCATACCCGGCTGACGCTCTGCCTCATTGAAGTAACCTTCAAACTGGCTCTCGAGAACGCCGTAGTAACGTCTTGTTTTCTGTTTTTCTCTCATCTGAATACCATATTCAGAGATCTTTTTGCGGTTCTGACCGTGCTGGCCCGGTGCATAAGCTCTGCGAGTAAAGGAGCATTTGTCCGAGTAGCATCTCTCGCCTTTGAGGAACAGTTTCGCGCCCTCACGACGGCACATTCTGCAAACCGCATCCGTATATCTTGCCATTACTGGTTACACCTCCTGGTTTAGTCACTGCTGCGTGTTTCACGCAGCGTTTGTTTCACAACAATCAGACACGTCTTCTTTTCGGCGGACGGCAGCCGTTGTGAGCGATCGGTGTTACGTCACGGATCATGGAAACTTCCAGACCGACAGCCTGCAGTGCGCGGATCGCAGCTTCGCGTCCCGAGCCCGGGCCTTTGACATACACTTCAACAGTTTTCAAGCCGTGCTCCTGCGCAGCTCTTGCAGCTTTTTCAGCAGCAGTCTGTGCAGCGAACGGTGTGGATTTTTTGGAACCTCTAAATCCCATTTCGCCAGCACTTGCCCACGAAATTGCGTTGCCCTGAACGTCTGTGATGGTGATGATGGTGTTGTTAAAGGTAGACTGAATGTGAACTGCGCCGCGCTCAATGTTTTTGCGCTCGCGGCGTCTGCGAACAACTTTTTTTGCTGTTGCTTTTGGTGCCATATGCGTTAGCCTCCCTTATTTCTTCTTGTTAGCAATTGTCTTTTTCGGACCTTTGCGTGTACGAGCGTTTGTTTTGGAACGCTGACCACGAACAGGGAGACCTTTTCTGTGACGGGTTCCTCTGTAGCTGCCGATCTCGATCAGACGTTTGATGTTGAGTGCGGTTTCTCTGCGGAGATCACCCTCAACGATGCAGTGTTTGTCAATATAATCTCTCAGCAAAGATGCCTCGTCTTCTGTCAGGTCTTTCACACGGGTGTCCGGGTTGATTCCTGTTCCTGCGAGAATGTCTCTTGCTGTTTTCGGACCGATACCAAAGATGTAAGTCAGAGCGACCTCGACTCTTTTTTCTCTGGGCAGGTCAATACCGGCTATACGAGCCATTAAGTTGCACCTCCAATACAGTGTGAGCACGTTTAATCAAGGCAATCAGCCCTGACGCTGTTTGTGTTTCGGGTTCTGGCAAATGACCATGATGCGGCCTTTGCGTCTGATAACCTTGCATTTTTCACATATTGGCTTTACCGAAGGTCTTACTTTCATTTGAAATTACCTCCTTCACGGTTTGCCGGAATTTCCGGCATTTGCATCAATCTTTGATTATTTCGAACGCCATGTGATGCGTCCTTTTGTCAAATCATACGGGGACATTTCCACCGTAACTTTATCGCCGGGAAGAATGCGGATGAAGTTCATCCGAAGCTTGCCGGAAATGTGGGCCAAAATGGTGTGGCCGTTTGGAAGTTCTACCTTGAATTGTGCATTCGGCAACGCATCAACCACGGTGCCTTCAATTTCGATGACATCTTGTTTAGACAAGCGGGTTACCTCCCTGCGTGTTAGCGTTCTCTTCGCTGCCGTAGTTAAACGGATGAAGTGCACGCCTGAGTGTTCGGTTTGTTTCGGTTTCGGCTTTCGTGAGGATCGTGTTTGTCTTGTGCAGGTGCCGCGGATTTTTACGCTTCGGATCTTCGACCTTTCTGCGCTTGCCGTCTGCGATAAACACGCTTTCGTTTTCGATTTTGACAATCACATAAAAACGATTTTTGTCATGTCCGGCCATCGACCGTACAACCATTCCTTCTGTAAACTGCACAGTGTTCCTCCTAACTTAATGAACGGTCAGGATTTTGACGCCGGTTTCGGTAATCAAAACCGTGTGTTCAAAGTGTGCAGAGATACTTCCCGATTTCGTCACAACGGTCCATCCGTCAGCAAGCTGGCGAACACCCGCGCCCGAAAGATTGATCATCGGCTCGATCGCCAGCGTCATGCCGGGTACCAGCCGCATCCCTCTGCCGGGATTGCCGAAATTCGGAACCTCCGGGTCCTCGTGCAGGTCTTTTCCCACACCGTGGCCGATATATTCCCGCACGACTCCATATCCGAATGACTCGGTATATTCCTGAATCGCGTGGCCGATATCACCAATCCGGTTGCCGGGTTTTGCCTGCGCAATGCCCAGTGAAAGGCTTTCTTTTGTGACCTCGAGGAGTTTTTTTGCCTCGGGGGAAACCGTCCCAACCTCAAAGGTATAGGCGTTGTCGCCGTGGAAGCCGTTATAATAAGCGCCGACATCCACACTGACGACGTCGCCGTCTTTGAGAATCGTTTTGGCGGACGGGATGCCATGAATCACTTGATCGTTGATCGAAATACATGCGCTTGCCGGAAATCCGCCGTATCCCAAAAACGAAGGTTTTCCCCCCGCTTTGACGATGAACTGGTGGATCACATGGTCGATTTCCTTTGTGGAAACGCCCGGCTTCATGAACGGCTCTGCCGCCCACAATGCCGCGTTCGACAGCCGGCATGCTTCGCTCATCTTCTCAATTTCATGTGCATTTTTGAGAATAACCATATTCTCACGCCTCCAGCGCTTTCAGAGTTAATGCGGATGTATCCGCAACCTCGTCCTGCCCTTCGACAGGATAAAGCTTACCCTGCGCTTTATAGTAAGCGATCAGCGGCTCGGTCTGCGCATGATAGACGTTCAGCCGTTCCTTGACGGTATCCGGATGATCGTCTGTGCGCTGCACCGTTTTTGCGCCGCATTTATCGCAGATGCCTTCGACTTTCGTCGGTTTAAAGGCGGTGTGATAGGAAGCACCGCAGCCTTCGCAGACTCTGCGTCCCGAAAGACGTTTGGTGATCTCCTCATCACTCACTTCAATATCGATGACCTTATCAATGATGATTCCCATTTTGTCAAGTGCTTCGGCCTGCGGCACTGTCCGGGGGAAGCCGTCCAAAATGAAACCGTTTTTGCAGTCGTCTTTCGCCAGACGTTCTTTCACCATTTGGATCACAACGTCGTCGGGAACGAGCTGCCCTGCTTCAATGTACTGTTTGACTGCCATGCCAAGCTCCGTCTGATTCTTGATTGCCTCGCGAATCAGGTTGCCGGTCGAAATCGCCGGAATCGAAAGCTTGTCGCAAATAACTTCCGCCTGTGTGCCTTTACCGGCACCAGGGGCACCTAACAAAATCAGATTCATACGCTCACCTTTCTTCTTAAAAAACTCTTATTCCAAGAATCCTTTGTGGTGACGCATCAGCAGCTGCGACTCGAGTTGTTTCATCGTGTCAAGCGCAACGCCTACCACGATGATGATCGAGGTACCGCCAAGCGCAACCGGAATGCTGAAGATTGCATTGAACACGATCGGGAATACTGCGATGATACCAAGGAACAACGCGCCGATCAACACAATCTTGCTGATGACTTTGCTGATAAAGGTCGATGTCGGTTTGCCCGGACGGATGCCCGGAATCGCACCGTTGTTATTTTTAATGTTGTTTGCCATTTCAATCGGATTGTACTGCATCGTAACATAGAAGAAGTTGAAGCCGATAATCAGAATGAAATACAAAATACCGTAGAACCAATGCGACGGTGACAGCCAGTACAGAACATTGTACCAGAATCCACCCGGCGCCGGGTTTGCAAATGCGCCGATGGTGCTCGGAATCGACAAAAGCGAAGAAGCAAAGATGATCGGCATAACACCGCTCAGGTTGACCTTAATCGGCACAAACGAGCTCTGACCGCCGTACATTTTTCTGCCTACAACGCGTTTTGCGTACTGCACCGGAATCCGGCGCTCCGCATCGGTCATGATGATGATGAACACGATCATTGCTGCAAAAACTAACAGAATGATCGGAACGATCACATAGTTGATTCCGCCTTCCATGAATTTGTTAATCAAAATATCAATGTTGGACGGAAGTCCTGCGAGAATACCGGCAAACAGGATAATCGAAATACCGTTGCCAAGTCCTTTTTCTGTGATCTGGTCACCGATCCACACCACGGCACAAGCACCGGCTGTGAATACGAACATAATGACAACCATCACAAAATATTTCATACCGCCTTTTAAGTACTCCGATGCGATTGCATTCTGGCTTACCAAAAGGGTGTAATAACCGAACGACTGCAACAGGCTCATGCCAACCATCACAAAACGAGTGATCCGGTCGAGCTTTCTGCGGCCTGCCTCGCCCTCTTTTGCAATCCGCTCCAGCGGAGGAATTGCAACCGTGAGAAGCTGAATCACGATCTGAGCGGTGATGTACGGCGAAACGGACAATGCAAAGATTGTCGCATTTGCGAACGCACCACCCGAGAAGGTGTTGAGCAGTCCGAAGAAGTTGTTGCCGTCACCGACCAGCTCTTTGAGCGCCGATCCGCTTACAAACGGAACGATGATCGCAGAACCGAAACGGAAGATGACGAGCATCACGATTGTGAACAACAGTCGTTTTCTTAAGTCCGGGTTTTTAAATGCATTTCGGATGGTCGTAAACACCTTAGATCACCTCTGCATTTCCGTGAGCTTTCTCGATTTTCTCCTTTGCAGAAGCCGAAAAAGCAGCAGCTTTTACGGTAAAGTTCTTGGTGAGTTCGCCGTTGCCGAGAACTTTCACACCGTCGCAGACTTTTTTGACGAGTCCGCAAGCTTTCAAAGCCTCAGCATCGATGACAGCGCCGTTTTCGAACTTTGCCTCAAGGTCGCCGATGTTTACGATCGCGTAGTTGGTTGCAAAAATGTTGACGAATCCTCTTTTCGGAACACGTCTCTGTAACGGCATCTGGCCGCCTTCAAATCCCGGTCTCACACCGCCGCCCGAACGAGCTTTCTGGCCTTTGTGACCTTTGCCTGCGGTTTTGCCGTTTCCGGAACCGTGACCGCGGCCAATACGTTTTGCAACGTGTGTGGAACCTGCTGCAGGTGATAACTCATGCAGTTTCATGTGCGCGCACCTCCTTAATTATTCTGTTACCTCGACGAGGTGGGAAATCTTAAAGATTTTGCCCTGTGTTGCAGCGTTTGCAGGCTGCGTTGTCACATCGCCGATTTTACGAAGGCCCAGCGACTTTGCAGTCTCGATCTGAGCTTTTTGTCTGCCGGCGAGACTTTTGACGAGTTTAATTGTAACTGTGTTTGCCATGAAAGTCCGCCTCCTTAACGATAAATTTCCGAAACAGTCTTACCGCGTTTTGCAGCGACTTCTTCAGCAGTGCGCAGATTTGCCAGTGCGTTCATAGTTGCTCTGACAACGTTGCACGGATTGTTCGAACGCAGCGATTTGGTACGGATATCGGTGATACCAGCTGCCTCTACAACGGCACGAACCTGGCCGCCGGCAATAACGCCTGTGCCTTCCGGAGCCGGTTTCAGCAGAACTCTGCCTGCGCCGAATGCGCCGATGATCTCGTGCGGAATCGAAGTTCCTTTGAGAGAAACTTTGATCAGATTTTTCTTTGCGTCTTCGATGCCTTTTCTGATAGCATCCGGAACCTCGCCCGATTTGCCCATGCCGAAACCAACAATGCCGTTTCCGTCACCAACAACGACAAGCGCTGCAAATTTGAAAATACGGCCGCCTTTTACGGTTTTAGAAACACGGTTGATCGAAACAACGTTCTCTTTCAAGTCCAGTGTTGTTGCATCAATTTTAGCCAAACGAATAACCTCCTCGTTTAAAACTTGAGGCCGCTCTCGCGAGCACCATCAGCCAATTCTTTTACACGACCGTGATACAGATAACCGCCTCTGTCGAATACGACAACTTCGATATTTTTCTCAGCCGCAGCTTTTGCGATTGCCTGACCGACTTTGCGTGCAGCCTCTTTGTTGCTGCCGTTTCCGTCGAATCCTTTGTCCATTGTGGACGCAGATGCCAGTGTCACACCATTTACGTCATCAATCAGCTGTGCGTAAATGTGCTTGTTCGAGCGAAATACGTTCAGGCGTGGACGCTGTGCAGTACCCGAGATTTTCGCACGGACTCTGCGGTGTCTTTTGAGCCGCTGCTCATTGCTGTTAAAGCTTTTCACCATAGCTTCTTCACTCCTTTAATTATTTCTTCGAGCCTTTACCGGCTTTACCCTCTTTACGCTGGACATACTCACCAACGTAGCGAATGCCCTTGCCTTTGTACGGCTCCGGCGGACGTTTCTCGCGGATGACTGCTGCAAACTGGCCAACTGCCTGTTTGTCTGCGCCGCTTACCACGATTTTGTTCGGTGCCGGAACTTCGATTGTGATGCCGTCTGTTTCCGGCATGATGACCTGGTGCGAATAACCCAGGTTCATGACAAGGTCTTTGCCCTGTTTTGCAGCACGGTAGCCGACGCCCTGGATCTCAAGCTCTTTTGTGAAGCCTTTTGTGACGCCTTCGACCATGTTGTTGACCAGTGTTCTGGTCAAGCCGTGCAGGGACTTGTGCATTTTATTCTCACTCGGACGGGAAACTTTCAAAACATTTCCCTCGAGTTCCACGATCATATCTTTGTGGAGCTGTCTTGTGAGCGTTCCCTTAGGACCTTTCACTGTGATAACGTTGCCGTCGATTTTTACGTCAACGCCGGAGGGAACATCAATTTCTTTTCTGCCAATACGAGACATTCCTTAATACCCTCCTTACCAAACGAACGCGAGCACTTCGCCGCCAACGTTCTCCTGTCTAGCTTTTCTGTCTGTCATAACACCTTTCGACGTGGAAACGATCGCGATTCCAAGTCCTTTCATCACTTTCGGCATCTCTTCGCTGCCGGAGTAGATGCGCAGGCCCGGTTTGGACACTCTGCGCAGACCGCTGATGACCGGTGTTTTATTTTCACCGTATTTGAGTGTAATACGGATAATACCCTGTTTTCCATCATCAATCACCTGAAAGCTCTTGATGTAGCCTTCATCGACCAGGATCTGAGCGATGGATTTTTTCATGTTGGATGCAGGAACATCGACCGTGTCGTGTTTTGCTGTGTTCGCGTTTCTGATGCGTGTCAGCAAATCTGCAATACTATCGGTGATTTGCATACCGTCAACCTCCTTTGCTCTCGTTTACCAGCTGGCTTTTTTCACACCCGGGATCTGACCTTTGTAAGCAAGCTCTCTGAAGCAGATACGGCAGATACCGTATTTGCGCAGATAAGCGTGCGGTCTTCCACAGATTTTGCATCTGTTGTAGGCGCGGGTGGAAAACTTAGGCGTTCTCTGCTGTTTGTTAACCATAGATTTTTTTGCCATGATATGTTTCCTCCCTCTTATTTCTCAAACGGTGCGCCCATCAGGGTCAAAAGCTCGCGAGCTTCCTCGTCTGTTTTTGCTGTTGTGATGAACGAAATATCCATACCGCGGATTTTGTCGATTTTATCGTAATCGATTTCCGGGAAGATGAGCTGCTCTTTGACACCCACGGAATAGTTGCCGCGGCCGTCAAACGAGTTCGGATTGATTCCTCTGAAGTCGCGGACACGCGGGAGCGCAACATTGAAGAAACGATCCAGGAATTCATACATTCTGTCGCCGCGCAGTGTTACTTTTGCGCCGACGTTCATGCCTTCACGAAGTTTGAAGTTTGCGATGGATTTCTTCGCTTTTGTGATAACCGGTTTCTGACCGGTGATTTTCGAAAGGTCGGAAAGGATCGCATCCATCATTTTCGAGTTGCTGCCTGCTTCACCGCAAGCAACGTTCACGACGATTTTATTAAGCTTCGGGATCTGCATGACACTTTTATAACCGAACTTTTTCATCAAAGCCGGGGCTACGTCTTTTACATAGTAATCTTTGAGTCTTGCCACGAAATGCTTCCTCCTTACTTAATTTCTTCGCCGCATTTTCTGCAGACGCGGACTTTTTTGTCGCCGTCCATTTTCACACCGGTGCGAACCGGTTTTTTGCATTTTGCGCAGTATACTGCCACTTTGCAAGCATAGATCGGGGCTTCTGCTTTCACGATGCCGCCGGTCTCACCCATTCTTCTGGGTTTGACATGTTTGGACACAACGTTGATACCCTCAACGATGACTTTGCCCTCTTTCGGGCTGACTTCGAGGACTTTTGCAGTTTTGCGGTTGCCTTTGTCGTCGAATTTGTCGGAATATTTACCGGTCATCAGGCATACGGTGTCGCCTTTTTTTACGTGCAGTTTCGTATTCATAACCTATGACCTCCTTACAGCACTTCCGGTGCGAGGGAGAGAATCTTCATGTAGTCTTTGTCACGAAGCTCTCTTGCAACCGGCCCAAAGATACGAGTGCCTCTGGGGTTTTTGTCTTCTCTGATAATAACAGCAGCGTTCTCGTCGAAACGGATATAGGAGCCGTCTTCACGGCGCAGGCCTTTTGCCGAACGAACAATAACTGCTTTCACGACGTCGCCTTTTTTCACCGTGCCGCCCGGAGCAGCTTTTTTAACGGATGCGACAACGACATCGCCAATGTTAGCATACCTTTTTCTGGAACCGCCCAACACACGAATGCACATCAGTTCTTTTGCGCCGGTGTTGTCAGCGACCTTCAGGTAAGTTTGCATCTGGATCACAGTGCGTTCCTCCTTTTAAGGTTAAAAGCGCAAATTATTTCGCTTTCTCAATGATCTCGACCACACGCCAATTTTTGTCTTTGGAGAGCGGACGGGTTTCCATAATCATAACACGATCGCCGACGCCGCAGGAATTTGTTTCGTCATGCGCTTTCAGTCTGATTGTGCGTTTGATGATTTTTTTGTAGAGCGGGTGTTTCACGTTGTCTGCGATGGAGACCACACAGGTTTTATCCATTTTGTCGCTTACGACGATACCAACTCTTGTTTTTCTGAGGTTTCTTTCGCTCATAGCTTATATGATCCTCCTTCCGTTACTGCTCGCTCTTTAATTCGTTCGCACGAATAACGGTTTTCACACGAGCAATATCCCGTTTCACTGCTGCGATGCGCATCGGGTTATCGAGCTGATTCACAGCGAGCTGAAAGCGGAGGTTGAAAAGCTCAGATTTGAGCGATGCCAGCTTCTCGTTCAGTTCTGCCGGCGAAAGTTCACGGATTTCATTCGCTTTCATTATTGCTCACCACCTGTCATTTCCTTCGTTACAAACTTGCATTTGATCGGGAGCTTGTGCATAGCAAGACGCATAGCCTCTCTTGCGAGCTCCTCGGATACGCCGCCGATTTCGAACATTACTCTGCCCGGTTTAACAACGGCTACCCAGTATTCCGGAGAACCTTTACCTTTACCCATTCGAGTTTCAGCCGGTTTCTCAGTGATCGGTTTATCCGGGAAAATTTTGATCCAAACCTGACCGCCACGTTTGATGTAACGGGTCATTGCGATACGAGCTGCCTCGATCTGGTTGGAAGTGATCCATGCCGGCTCAAGAGCCTGCAGGCCAAAATCACCGTGGGAAACAAAGTTGCCGCGGGTTGCTTTACCTGTCATACGGCCTCTCTGCTGACGACGGAATTTTACGCGTTTTGGTAACAGCATTATTTGTTTCCTCCTTCCTCACGGGGTCTTCTCGGTCTGCGGTTGTCGCGTCTTCTTTCTCTCTCTTCCGGCAGTTTCGGAGCAGTTTTGAGCTGTCCTTTCAAAACTTCGCCTTTGTAGATGAAGACTTTGACGCCCAGACGGCCATAGGTGGTGTCTGCTTCTGCAAAGCCATAGTCGATGTCAGCGCGCAGGGTGTGCAGCGGAATGGTACCTTCGTGGTAAACCTCTGCACGTGCGATCTCTGCACCGCCCAAACGGCCTGCACAGCGGATTTTAATACCTTTTGCGCCCAAACGCATGGTGCGCTGAATTGCCTGTTTCATCGCTCTTCTGAACGAGATACGGCGCTCGAGCTGTGCGCAAACGCTCTCAGCAACGAGCTGTGCCGACAGATCCGGCTGTTTTACCTCAACAATATTGACGATGACCGGTTTGTTGAGCATTGCTTCGAGTGTTGCACGAAGCTTCTCGATCTCTGCGCCGCCTTTGCCGATAACCAGACCCGGTTTTGCGCAGTGGATGTGAATGCGGACTCTTGCTGCGTCACGCTCGATCTCGATGTTCGGAACGCCTGCTGCAAACAATGTCTTTTTCAGATATTCACGAATTTTGTAATCTTCAACCAGTGTATCGCCGAAAGTGCTCTTATTTGCAAACCAGCGGGAATCCCAGTCTTTGATAACGCCCACTCTAAGTCCATGTGGGTTTACTTTCTGTCCCATAGTTTACCTCCTTCAGCTTATTCCTTTTCCTTTAAGACGAGGGTGATGTGCGATGTTCTTTTCAGAACGCGGAACGCACGGCCCTGCGCTCTCGGTCTGATCCGTTTGAGGATCGGGCCCGGGCATACGAAACATTCAGACACAAACAAATCCTCTTTGTTCATGTTGTGATTGTTCTCTGCGTTGGCGATAGCCGATTTTAAAAGCTTTTCAAGACACTCGCTTGCAGCCTTCGGTGTGTGTTTCAGGATCGCCATAGCTTTATCGACCGGCTGGTTACGGATCAGATCGAGCACGATCTGAACCTTGCGGGGAGCTATGCGAACATATCTAAGATAAGCTCTTGCTTCCATGTGTTATAATCCTCCTTCCGGTCTTACTTTCCGTTATTCGATGTTTTCGAACCGGCGTGTCCTTTAAAGGTTCTGGTCGGTGCAAACTCGCCGAGTTTGTGGCCTACCATATCCTCCGTAACATAAACCGGAACATGTTTGCGGCCGTCGTGAACCGCGAATGTATGACCAACGAAATCCGGGAAAATCGTGGAGGAACGGCTCCATGTTTTGAGTACGCGTTTTTCGCCGGTTTTGTTCATCTCAACTACTCTTTTTAAAAGGACCGGCTGTACGTAAGGTCCTTTTTTAACGCTTCTGCCCACAGTTTTTGCCTCCTTTCAATTACTTGTCGTTTCTGCGTTTCACAATGAATTTATTGGAGGGGTGGTGTTTCTTGCGGGTCTTGTAGCCCAGTGTCGGTTTGCCCCACGGGGTAACCGGGCCCGGACGACCGATCGGGGATTTACCCTCACCACCACCGTGCGGGTGATCGCACGGGTTCATGACAGAACCACGGACGGTCGGACGCCAGCCCATGTGACGTTTTCTGCCGGCTTTACCGATCGAAACGTTCTCATGGTCAACGTTGCCAACCTGGCCGATGGATGCCATGCATCTTGCGGATACATTGCGGAGCTCGCCGGACGGAAGACGAACGAGTGCGTAGCCGTTCTCTTTTGCCATCAGCTGAGCCATGTTGCCTGCCGAGCGAACCAGCTGAGCGCCTTTGCCCGGATACAGCTCGATGTTGTGGATGACGGTACCAACCGGAATTGCAGACAGCGGAAGTGCGTTGCCCGGTTTGATATCAGCATCTTCGCCAGCGCGAACTGTGTCGCCTACTTTCAGGCCGTTCGGAGCGAGGATGTATGCTTTTGTGCCGTCCTCATATTTGATGAGCGCGATGTGAGCGGAACGGTTCGGATCGTACTCAAGGGTCATAACCTCAGCGTTCATGCCGGTTTTGTTTCTCTTGAAGTCGATGACACGATATTTTGTTCTGTTTCCGCCGCCGCGATGACGAACGGTGATTCTGCCGTAGCTGTTGCGGCCGGAGTTTTTCTTCAGCGGTTCAAGCAGAGATTTTTCCGGTGCAACCTTCGACAAACCGGTATAATCGGTGACAGTCATCTGACGTCTTGCCGGGCTTGTCGGTTTATATGACTTAATCGCCATGGTTGTTCACTTCTCCTTTATACGGTTTAGCGAGCGCTTAGCGCTCATACATCACCTCGGGTGATGCAAGGGTTTCTTACATCATGCCCTCGAAGAATTCGATTGCTTTCGAATCTTCTTTCAGAGTGACGATCGCTTTTTTCCAGTCAGCAGTGTAGCCTTCGCTTCTGCCCTGGCGTCTTAAATGACCTTTGACACGCATGGTGTTGACTTTTTTGACTTTCACGCCGAAAACAGTCTCAACAGCGTTTGCGATCTCGATTTTGTTTGCATTGATTGAAACCTTAAAGGTGTAGGTTTTGTTTGCAATGCCCTGCATCGATTTCTCGGTGATAATTGGCTTAATGATAATGTCGTGCGCTACCATTATGCGTACACCTCCTCGATTTTCTTCACTGCATCCACAACAACGACGAATTTGTCATAGTTGAGGACGTCGTAGGTGTTCAGGGTGTTGACCAGAGTGGTTTTCACGCCTGCGATGTTGTTTGCGCTTTTGATGACTTTCTCATCAAGTTCCGGCAGAACGATGAGTGCTTTGCCGGTCACATTGAGAGCTGCGAGCATCTCAACGATTGTTTTTGTTTTGAAGCTGTCCATGGTGATGCTGTCAACAACAACGAGGTTGTTCTCAGCCACTTTGGAGGACAGTGCGGATTTCAGTGCTAACCGTTTGACTTTTTTGTTCAAGGAGTAGCTGTAATCGCGCGGTTTCGGACCCAGTGCAACGCCGCCGTGTGTCCACTGCGGAGCGCGGATGGAACCCTGTCTTGCGTGGCCGGTGCCTTTCTGTCTCCACGGTTTTCTGCCGCCGCCGGAAACTTCTGTACGAGTCAGTGTGGACTGTGTGCCCTGACGCTGATTTGCAAGATAGTTGACAACTGCTGCGTGCATCACTGCGGTGTTCGGCTCGATGCCAAAGATTGCATCGGAAAGTTCGATGGTGCTTACCTCTTTGCCAGCCATGTTCAATACTTGAATGTTAGCCATTTACGCTTCCTCCTTCCTTATGCTTTTTTGACGCTGTTGAATACAACGACCGTGCCGCCTTTCGGGCCCGGAACAGCGCCTTTGATTGCGAGCAGATTGTTTTCTGCGTCAACCTTTGCAACAACCAGATTCTGAACGGTTACAGTCTCAGCGCCCATGTGACCCGGCATTTTCTTACCTTTGAAGATACGCGACGGAGTCGAGCAAGCACCCATGGAACCTGCATGTCTGTGGACAGGGCCGGTACCGTGTGTCTCTTTTAAACGAGCGCCGTTCCAGCGTTTGATTGTGCCCTGGAAGCCTTTACCTTTGCTTGTGCCGGTTACGTCAACATATTCGCCGTCTGCGAAGATGTCTGCTTTGATGAGGTCGCCAACGTTTACGCTGTCGATGTCATCCAGACGGAGCTCTTTGAGCACGCGTTTTGCAGCGACGCCAGCTTTCTGGAAGTGGCCCTGCTGCGGTTTGTTCACGCGGGATGCTTTCTTATCGGAAAAACCGATCTGAACTGCATTGTAACCGTCGTTTTCGACTGCTTTTTTCTGAACGACAACGCACGGACCTGCTTCAACAACAGTAACCGGAATGACTTTGCCGCTCTCATCGAAGATCTGCGTCATGCCGATCTTTTTGCCGATGATACCTTTTTTCATCTTTGTTTCCTCCTATGTGTAGGTTATTGGTTGACCTTTGGCCAACATGACCTGTTCGCGTGAATCGAAATTACAGTTTGATTTCGATATCTACGCCAGCAGGAAGTTCCAGACCCTGAAGTGCTTCAACGGTCTTCTGGGACGGTCTGAGCACGTCGATGAGTCTTTTGTGAGTTCTCATCTCAAACTGTTCGCGGCTGTCCTTGTATTTATGGACTGCGCGAAGGATTGTCACGACTTCTTTCTCGGTCGGGAGCGGGATCGGACCCGAAACTCTCGCACCGGTACGTTTTGCGGTCTCCACAATTTTGCCTGCCGCTGCGTCGATCAGAGCTGTGTCGTAACTTTTAAGTCTGATTCTGATTTTCTCCTTGACTGCCACTGTCATCGCCTCCTAATAGTATTCGTTGGGGGACATGACCTCAATCTAAAAACAAACACGCACCCGGGTGTTTCGTACTTTTTACATAAAAACACCGAAAAAACTATACAGTTTTTCCGGGTAAAGGGTGCCAAATCCATAACCTAAAACGCAATCACATCCGTGCACGCACAGGGATATTGCAGTTACGTTTTTGTTTTGAAATTAAGTGTCGCCCGGTTTAAAATCGGACATACTCCACGGAAAAACCCGCACACTGTGCGGCAACCTCCCGCTTCATCGCATATCTGTTGCAGTCTTGCCTCAACTATATTACTATATCCGAAGAAAAAAAGCAAGCGTTCGGGCAAAGAATTTCAAAAATTTTTTCGCGTTTTTTTGTGCATTTTGCCATATGATTTTTTCGGCTTTCTTTCAAGCCAAATTTCCGCAGGATTTGACTTTCCTTATAAAACGCATTATAATAAAACACATTATCGTACTATTTATAATGCAGGAAATATACGCTGCATTTTCGGAGGTTTTCTTATGACCTTTTTTTCAGAACAGGGCGGTACTCCGATGGAGCTGTTCGGACCGCTGCACTGGACGCTCACGCTGATTGTGATTGCGTCGATTCTTTTGCTCTATATCTTTCGCCGGCCGCTGCGTGCAATGAAGCACAAAACGAAAAAAATCATCTGCGCGTCCTGCGCCGCAATCTTATTTGCAAACATGACCATTTATTATGTCGGGCTCGGGCTCGTCGGCGAGTATTCAATCAAGCGCCATCTGCCGCTCGAATTCTGCTTCATCACCGGCTACCTTCTAATGTACATTCTCATTTCAAACAACCGCAAGCTTTACCGCATCGTGTTTTACTACACGATCATCGGACCGGTGCCTGCAATGATCTGGCCGAACGTCACCGGCGTGTTTGACCGTTATATTTTCTATCAATTCATCATCAGCCACCACTTCATGATTATTGTGAGCTTCTATCTGCTCATCGTCATGCGGTATCACGTCTATGCGCGCGACACGATTCCTGCGCTCATCTGCGGCAACATCGTGTTTACGCTCGTCTACATCTTAAATATCAACTGGGGATCAAACTACATCATGTCGGCAGGACTGCCTGAACACATGCTCACGATGTACCCGTTTTTGCGGTACTTCAATCACCCGTTCTTCTGGCTGGAGGTCTGCGGCTTCGCATTCTTAGGGTTTGGCATTCTCGTTTCGTGGCTTTTGCAGGGCCGGCCAAAGCATGCGACCCGCGCTTCGATTCCGGTGAATAAAAACAAAAAAGCTCTGCCTGCCAAAAACGCACGCTGATCGCTTCCTTATAAATCGTTAATAAAAACGCTGCGTATCTGTTGATGCACAGCGTTTTTTACAGTTTTGCTTGTGTTTTGCTTTGGTCCAAAGCCTCGTCAATCCGTTTATGGGGTACTCAACCGTCGACCCCAAAACGAAAGAACGGCTGTATTTAAGCAACGGCATTTTCAAAGAAATTTTGGAAGGACTGCGTTCGTTTGACGCACTGGCAAACGACGGCTCGCTGTTCCACGAGGAGTATCTGAAAATCGTTTTACAGCGCATGGTGCTTAACGCCGGTGTTCGCGTGCTGTTCCATGCACACCTGACGGATGTACATGCTGAAAACGACCGTGTGCAGTCTGTCACCGTGATTACAAAAGAGGGACTTTTGACGTTTTCAGCCTCCTATTTCATCGATGCAACCGGCGACGCGGATTTGTGTGCATTCGCAGGCTTCCCCTGCCGTCTGGGCAGAGAATCCGATGCACTTTGTCAGCCGATGACGCTCTGTTTCCGCGTGGCACAGGTGGATCTTCACGCATTCAAAAAGAGCCGTGCGCAGATCAATCCCTTATATCAGCAGTTTCAAAAAGAGGGAAAAATCAAAAACATCCGCGAAAACGTTCTGCTGTTCCCCAACATGGTGGACGGCGTAATTCATTTTAACTCCACCCGTATTGTCAAAAAGAATCCGACCAGCGCATTCGAAAAAACAGAAGCGGAGCTTCTTGCATGCGAACAGGTGCTCGAACTGTTTACCTTCTTAAAGGAAAACATCGACGGCTTTCAAAGCAGCATTCTGCTCTCCTCCGGTATGGAGATCGGCGTGCGGGAAAGCCGCATGATCGAGGGCGAATACTCGCTCACACAGGAAGATCTGATTGCCTGCACGAAATTTGACGACCGCGTGATCTGCGGCAACTACGACATTGACATCCACAATCCCAAGGAAAGCGGTACAAGCCACTACTATTTTAAAGACGGCACCTACTACACAATCCCCTATCGATCGCTTTGCCCGAAAGGAAGCAAAAACCTGCTTGCCGCAGGACGCTGCATCTCCTCGACGCATGAAGCACAGGCATCGTATCGTATTATGCCGTTTTGCTGCTGTCTGGGTGAAGCGGCCGGCGCGGCAGCGGCACTTTGTCACGCATCGGGCTGCGATGTGATGGAAATTGACCGTGGTGCACTGCACGACGATCTGATCCGCCGCGAGCTGATCTTTGACTGATTCATAAACACACAAACAAAAACGAGAGGGCAAATACCCTCTCATTTTTTCTGATTATGCTTTGACTTTTTCTAAGCGGATCATCTGGAAGCTGTGCTGTTCCATCACAACTTCGAGCCGTCCGTCCGAAATCGACGCAGTGCGTACTGTACGCGGTGACACGCAGTCGGGCTGTTCTTCCGTATTGACTGCCTTTAAGTCATCATGCTCGAGCGCAATCTGCTCGGTCACGGCATAGCCTGCAAACTGACGCAGGTCACAGGTGAATGTGAGCGAATCGTCAAGCGATTTGTTCACTGCCAGAATGGTGAGCGCTTCTGCCTCGTCATCTTTGACAGCGACCGCATCTAAAAACGGTGCATCGCCATAACGGCTGTCATAGACCGGCGACTGCACCAATGTATTGAGCACTTCGCCGCGTGCATAACGGCTTGCATAGTAGAATGGATAGAAGATTGTCTGCCGCCATGCACCTGTTTTCGATGTCATGATCGGTGCGATAACGTTTACCAGCTGTGCCAGGCACGCCACTTTCACGCGGTCCGCATGGCGCAGCAGCGTGATAAGCAAGCTGCCGACCAGCAGTGCGTCTTCGAACGTGTAGATGTCCTCCAGCTGATGCGGTGCTTTCTGCCAGCGTTCGAGTGCGGCATCGGCTGCATTTGAGTGGAACCACACGTTCCACTCGTCAAACGACAGGTTGATCGTTTTGTTGCTGCGTTTTTTGGCTTTGACACAGTCGCAGATTGCCGTCACCGATGAAATGAAGCGGTCCATGCCGACGCTGCCTGCCAGAAAGTCGCTTGTTTTGTTGTCCGCGTTGCTGTAATACTGGTGCAGCGACACATAGTCGACCTGGTCATAGCACTGCTCGAGCATCGTATCCTCCCAGTATGCAAAGGTCGGCATATCGATGTTCGAACTGCCGCATGCGACGAGCTCAATCGACGGATCGAGCATTTTCATGATGCGGCCGGTTTCTGCGGCGGTTCTGCCGTATTCATATGCCGTTTTGTGTCCCATCTGCCACGGGCCGTCCATCTCGTTGCCGAGGCACCACAGCTTGATGTTGTGCGGCTCCTCCACGCCGTGCTTGCGGCGCAGATCACTGTAATATGTACCGCCTTTGAAGTTTGTATATTCGAGCAGGTTTTTGGCATCCTCCGGTCCGCGTGTACCGAGGTTTACCGCCATCATCACTTCGGTATCAGCCTGTTTTGCCCACTGTGCAAATTCGTTTAAGCCGAATTCGTTCGTTTCAATCACATTCCACGCAAGCTCCGGCCGGACAGGACGTTCCGATTTCGGACCGACACCATCCTCCCAGCGATAGCCCGACACAAAGTTTCCGCCCGGATACCGTACCACCGGAACACCCAGCTCACGCACGAGTTTTACCACATCCTGCCGCAGTCCGGCTTCGTCCGACAATGTGTTGCCCGGGTCATAAATACCCTCGTAGACCGCGCGGCCGAGATGCTCGATAAACGAGCCATAGATTCGTTTGTCCACTGACGAGAGCACAAACGATGCATCCAAATGAAGCGTTGCCTGTTTCATTCCTCATTCCTCCTGTTCAATCTCACGTCATCAAAACCGGTTCGATCCGGTCTCCGTCAAACAATAAATCATCGATGCACAGCATCCGGTTTCCGGCTTCCTTGTCGCCGATATTGCGGCGGTGGTAGACGATTTTCCATTCATCCGTGCCGGGGAGTTGCAAAAATCCGTGGTGACCGGGTCCTTCTGCAACACCCTCCTGTGCAGAGAGAATCGTGTAAGGAGTTCCGGTAACGGCGAACGGCGTTTCGCACACAGCGGTGCGCACCCGATAGGAACCGTCACCCCAGTTGCCCTCCGACCACATGAAGTGATAGACGCCGTTTCGTTTGAGCATGCACGGGCCTTCCACATAGCCGTCCGGCGTAATCTCTTTGAAAATCGAGCCGTCCGCCATCGGAACAAATCCGTTCATTTCCTCGTTCATAATTGCCACGTTGCAGTGTTTCCATCCGCCGTAGTACAGATACACGGTGCCGTCGTCATCCTTAAACAGATGTGCGTCGATCGGCTGTGCGCCATTGATAAACCGGTCGATCAAATGGCCGTCCATCCATTTTGTAAACGGGCCTGCCGGCGAATCGGATGCGGCGATGATGAGTCCGCCCTCTTCCGCATCGCTTTGAATGTCGTTGACCGCGAAGATTAAAAAGTATTTGCCGTTTTTCTCGATGATTGTCGGCGCCCAAACGGCACGCCACACCCACGGGAAATCCTCCATCTGAATGATACCCTCGTGTTTTTCCCAGTGCTCGCCGTCAACCGATGAAAACGCGTCGAGATTCATCTGCGCTTTGTAGTCGGTAAACGATCTGGTCACATAAATATAGTATTTTCCCTCATAAAACCGCGCTTCCGGGTCGGCATACCAGCCCGGGACGATTGGATTCTTTGGTTTCTTCATGCTCTTTCTCCCTTTCGGACGATGTTCTGTGTTTATCTTAGCCGATATATCCGCATTTTCAAAGTGTATTTTCTCCGAACTTCTTGACTTTTTCTCCGGTTTTCGTTATCCTCAGATTAAAAAAGGAGGCGGTACATTGTATACGATTCACTATTGCGAAACCGGACGGCAAAACCCCGACGGCGACCGGATTTTCCGTCCGAACGGCAGCGGTGACTGGCTGTTTCTGCTCTTTTTATCGCCGATGACCGTCGTGCTCCCCTCAGGTACGCAGACCGCGCAGTCCGGCGCATGCATTCTGTATCCGCCCGATGCCTGCCAGGATTATTTTGCGCCGGGTGTGTTTTTAAACAGCTACATCCATTTCAGCGCGCCGGAACCGTCGATCTACACAC
>NZ_JACJKY010000101.1 GCF_016901855.1 Merdimmobilis hominis
TTAACTGAGTGGCGGACGGGTGAGTAACGCGTGAGTAACCTGCCTCAAAGAGGGGGATAACGTCTGGAAACGGACGCTAATACCGCATGACATATCGTTATGGCATCATAATGATATCAAAGGAGCAATCCGCTTTGAGATGGACTCGCGTCCAATTAGCTAGTTGGTGAGGTAACGGCCCACCAAGGCGACGATTGGTAGCCGGACTGAGAGGTTGAA
>NZ_JACJKY010000102.1 GCF_016901855.1 Merdimmobilis hominis
CGGAGGGCTTGGCGTTTTTCACTGCTGCACGTACCGTTTCAATCACCAGGCTTGCCGGCATTTGCGTTGCATATTTGTAACCCACAATACTGTTGTCATACAAATCCTTTTTTGTTTGTATGTAGGAGATATCTGTTACCCATTTTTCATTGGGCTTTGTCGCCTTAAAGTTGCGCATCAATTCATTGTTGTAATGGGTATAGGTGTTACAATCATAA
>NZ_JACJKY010000103.1 GCF_016901855.1 Merdimmobilis hominis
CGAAGTGATACCATTCAATTAAGAGTTTGATCCTGGCTCAGGACGAACGCTGGCGGCGCGCCTAACACATGCAAGTCGAACGGAGTTAAGAAGAAGCTTGCTTCATCTTAACTGAGTGGCGGACGGGTGAGTAACGCGTGAGTAACCTGCCTCAAAGAGGGGGATAACGTCTGGAAACGGACGCTAATACCGCATGACATATCGTTATGGCATCAT
>NZ_JACJKY010000104.1 GCF_016901855.1 Merdimmobilis hominis
CTGAGTGGCGGACGGGTGAGTAACGCGTGAGTAACCTGCCTCAAAGAGGGGGATAACGTCTGGAAACGGACGCTAATACCGCATGACATATCGTTATGGCATCATGATGATATCAAAGGAGCAATCCGCTTTGAGATGGACTCGCGTCCAATTAGCTAGTTGGTGAGGTAACGGCCCACCAAGGCGACGATTGGTAGCCGGACTGAGAGGTTGAA
>NZ_JACJKY010000105.1 GCF_016901855.1 Merdimmobilis hominis
TTGTCGCCGTTGTTTTGTCGGTCGCATTGATCGCAGCAGTCTGCGTTTCCGTCTTTTTCCCGAAAACAACGATTGCAAGCCTTCTGCATCTCACCTCAAAAGATCAGATTGAATCGGTAACGCTTGTTTCCTACTATCATCAGTATGATCCATACGGAAACCTGCCTGCCGACGAGAGAGAATATCATTCTGAAAAGGAGATCACCGGCAC
>NZ_JACJKY010000106.1 GCF_016901855.1 Merdimmobilis hominis
CTGAAACCCTGTGCCTACAAGCACATAGAGCACGTCAAGGTGTGATATGGTACCTATTGTAGAATGGTCCGGCGAGTTATGTTATGGAGCGAGGTTAAGTACTTCAGGTGCGGAGCCGCAGCGAGAGCGAGTCTGAACAGGGCGAAATTAGTTGCATGACATAGACCCGAAACCGGGTGACCTATCCATGTCCAGGCTGAAGTGGAAGT
>NZ_JACJKY010000107.1 GCF_016901855.1 Merdimmobilis hominis
GGAATCGTCTCTTCCTGCGTATATTTGCAGATGGAGCAGGTACGTTCTCTGGAACCTGTTTCGGTTGTGGTAGGCTCCTTTGTTATCGTCCAATCACCGAAAGTATGGTTGCCCACTTCAGTTTTCTCGCCGCAGCGGCATTCCTTCCAGTGCTGGGTTTCATCCTTCTGCCAGTCGCCGTAGCTGTGCTCATGTTCAAGCATTGG
>NZ_JACJKY010000108.1 GCF_016901855.1 Merdimmobilis hominis
TATGCACTATATACGGGAGATGAACGGTATCTGTTTTTAGAATTTGAACCGGGAACGTACTATGAAAACGGAGAATATATCACTGTTTCTGACACCTACCGCACACTGTGCGTTCTCGACAAACAGCAAATCGGAAACGGCGCCGAGCTTCGGAAGCTTTTACATTTGACACAGTAAAAACGAACACGTTACCAAACGACAAGGA
>NZ_JACJKY010000109.1 GCF_016901855.1 Merdimmobilis hominis
TCTTGCGTAGCAACTAGCAACAAGGGTTGCGCTCGTTGCGGGACTTAACCCAACATCTCACGACACGAGCTGACGACAACCATGCACCACCTGTCACTCAGTCCCCGAAGGGAAAGCTTAATCTCTTAAGCGGTCCAAGGATGTCAAGACCTGGTAAGGTTCTTCGCGTTGCTTCGAATTAAACCACATACTCCACTGCTTGTGC
>NZ_JACJKY010000110.1 GCF_016901855.1 Merdimmobilis hominis
ACACACCCGAAGAAAAGATACGCCAATTAGAAATGGAAAACGAGGTATTACGGGCTTTTCGGGAAGAGTGCGAAAGGTGGGATGCAAAGAACTCCGGTACAAAGTAATTCATCGGTTCAGAGATCGTTTCACGGTCGAAGAACTCTGCAAGCTGCTTGAAGTATCCCGTAGCGGATATTACAAATGGTTGAATCGAAAAGACGA
>NZ_JACJKY010000012.1 GCF_016901855.1 Merdimmobilis hominis
GTGGTGTCCCTTTCTTTCCCATTCCTATTCCTCCTTTTTCTCTTATTTTACTACGAAAAAAGTAGACACCCACACTTTTGTGAGTGTCTACTTTCATTTTACAGGTGCATGGACAAAATTTGTCCGCCCTGTTTTTTTATGTGAGAGAGAAATGAAAAGGAAAACGCGTGAGAAATTTATGCGGCGCTGCTTTCAGTCGATTCCTGACCGGACTGGTTCGGTGACTGCTCCTGAAGCGTTACCGTTGCAGTGCCGATTTTTCCGCTTCTTGAGATGGTGAGTTTGACTTGATCGCCGACATTTAATGTGCTGAGCACAGCGGTGAGATCTGCGGTCTCCATGACTTCGGTATCGTTGATCGTCACGATGCGGTCGCCTGCCTGCAGTCCTGCTTTTTCGGCAGCAGAGCCCTCGTTTACACTCAGAATATACACGCCGATGTTATCGACACGGTACATCAGCGCAGTCTGTGCATCGTCGATCTGTACTACACTGATGCCGAGCGATGCGCGGCCGGAAACGTAGCCGTTTTTCATGAGTTCATCTGAAACTTTTTTTGCTGTGTTGGACGGGATTGCAAAGCCGATGCCTTCGACGTCTTCACCGCTTGATTTTGCGTTGATGATGCCAACCAGTTCGCCTTTTGCATTGAATAATCCGCCGCCGGAGTTACCCGGGTTTACGGCTGCGTCAATCTGCAAGAGGTTCATGACCTGACCGTCGATTGTGATTTCACGGTCAAGAGCACTGATGATTCCGCTTGTGACCGAGCCGCCGAGCTGACCGAGCGGGTTGCCAATAACGATTGCCTGTTCGCCGACTTTCAAATCATCGGAGTCACCGAACACCACCGGTGTGAGACCGGTTGCTTCGATTTTAATGACAGCTAAGTCGGTCTGTACATCTGTGCCGATCAGCTTTGCTTCGTGCTGTGTGCCGTCACGGAGTGTAACCGTAATTTTACTGGAGTCCTCAATGACGTGGTTGTTTGTCACGATGTATCCATCAGCAGTGATGACAACGCCGCTGCCTGCACCGGTCAGAATTTGCTGTTGAAAGAAATTGCCGGTTGTGACACTTTCGGTTGTAATCTCAACAACACTGTTTGCTGTTGCATCTGCAACTTCTGTGACAGAAGTCGGTGTTGTGGTGGAATCGTTTGATGTATTCAAGGAACTTCCGCTTGTGCTCGAGGATTCCTCCTGCTGATTAGAAGTCAGATTACTGATCCATTTGCTGTTGAGCAATATGGTTCCTGCGGCGCTTCCTGCAAGGCCCAGAAGGAAACATCCTACGAGCAGCAATGCAATCCATCCGCCTTTTCCGTGTTTCTTTTTGGGCGGTTTCGGCGGTTCCGGCATTCCCCACTGCGGCGCTGCCGGTTCCTGCTGCCAAGTGCTGTAGCTTGTGGATTCCGGCGCCGAATAAAACGGCTGTCCGTCTTGGGTGTATCCGTTTGGTGCGGCTGTGTTCATGTCCGGCTGAGTCTGTGTATAAGCATCGGTGGTTTCTGCAGCGTTTGTTGTCCATGCGGTGGTATCCGGCTGTGAACCGACGGTTGTCTCTTCCGGTTCGTTTGGTTTATATCCAAATTGATTGTTCTCTTCAAAGGTCATTGTTGATACCCTCCTTAACTTTCGATGTGCTTAGTTTACCATCGTTGTTTTACGATTATGTATTGATTTCGTGCGCGCATCGTGAAACAACTGTGCCGTCATCGTGAAACAAATGTAAACAGTTTTTTATCAAAAGCCGTTTACCGATGCAGAAATTCATGTTATTATAAGGAAAAAACAGAGAGAAGGGCTTTTATCTATGGTGATGACCATTACGCTGAATCCATCGCTTGACTATGTGGCGGAAACGGTCGGAAAGGCGACCGGTTCGGTGATTCGGACACAGCATGAAACGATTTATCCGGGCGGAAAGGGAATCAATGTGTCGCTTGTTTTAAAACAGTTCGGTATTCCGTCGAAAGCGCTTGGCTTTTGCGCCGGATTTACCGGAAAAGAGCTTTGCCGGCTGTTAAGCGAAGCCGGCTGCGATGAGGATATGATTGAATTGGCGGACGGGTTTACCAGAATCAATGTAAAGGTATCGGGTGCGCGTGAAACGGAATTAAACGGCAGCGGACCGCACATCAGTCAGGAAGCGTTTTCGGCACTGATTCAAAAACTTTCCGCATTGCAGGCAGGAGATTTTGTCGTGCTTGCAGGCAGTGTACCCGCATCGCTTCCGTCGGATGCATATGAACAGCTGTTGTCCGTGGCTGCTTCGCGTAAAGCAGAGGTGATTGTGGATGTATCGGGTGCATTGCTGATGCGTGCACTGACGTTTTCGCCGTGGCTTGTAAAGCCGAATCATCACGAACTGGGTGAACTGTTCGGTGTCACGATTCAGACGAGAGAAGAAGCTGCGCATTATGCAAAAAAGCTTCAGGAAAACGGTGCGCGGAACGTTTTGGTGTCTATGGCAGAGCAGGGCGCCGTTTTGCTCACAGAGAACGGGGAAACGTGTTTTGCTGATGCACCGCAGGGAACACTTGTCAATTCGGTCGGCGCAGGGGATTCTATGGTTGCCGGATTTTTGGCAGGATGGCTTTTCACCAAATCGTTTGCGGATGCACTGCAGCTTGGTATCTGCACCGGATCTGCAACCGCTTTTTCACCGTGGCTTGCAAAAAAAGAATCCGTTCTCTCGCTGCTTTGTGAATCAGGAAAAACGGATTTTATGAATAAATTTTAAATTTTATCCAATTGGTTGTTTTTTTGTTATGTAAGGACTTTCAGATTCTTGTTATCTCGCACGTGATTCTTGCTTTTCTTTTGTTTCCATCGTTTCATACATTGACATTTGATTAGACAAGTGTATAATGAAGGAGAACAAAATATTTTCTATCTTGCGATCTTCTCTTTTTATATATCCATACCCAAACAAAAGGGCACCGCTTTTTAAGCGGTGCCCTTTTGTTTATTCGTTTTCACCAAATATATGCTGTGCAATATCAACAGACTGTTTGGCGTCTTTTGAGTAATAGTCAGCGCCGATTTTCTGCGCATATTCTTCTGTCAGGACGGCACCGCCGACCATAACGACGCAGTCCGGTTTTTTCTGTTTTAACAGTGCAATGGTTTGTTCCATGCTTTGAAGCGTTGTGGTCATCAACGCACTTAAGCCGACAAGCGGTACATCCATTTCGATCGCTGTTTGCACAATCCGTTCGGGTGCAACGTCGCGGCCAAGGTCAATGACTGTGAATCCGTAGTTTTCAAGGAGTACTTTCACGATGTTTTTGCCGATGTCATGGATGTCGCCTTTGACTGTCGCCAAAATGATTTTTCCTTTGCTCACCGAGGTGTTTCCCTGCGAAGCCATTGTTTCGCGGATGACACCGAACGAAGCCTGTGCAGCCTGTGCACATTGAATGAGCTGCGGCAAAAACAGTTTGCCGGTTTCAAACAATGCACCGGCTTTGTCGAGCGCAGGAATCAGCATGGTATTGACGATCGTCATCGGATCTGTATCGGAAAGGAGCGCTTTGGTGAGCGAGGCAGCCTCCGTGCGAAGTCCATGGAATACAGCGTCATGGAGTGTATGTGTGGAGGAAGCGGCAGGTTCGGCTTTTTTCTGCGGTGTATCTGCGCCGTAATGCGCAACGAATTCGTTTGCGTGCAGATCGTCGCAGGCGAGCATCGCATATGCGCGTACTGCGTCCATCATTTCGGTGTCGTTCGGATTCATGATGGGAAGATTTAAACCCGCACCCATTGCAAGCGTTAAAAACGTGCGGTTGACAAGCGGTCGGTTCGGCAGACCAAATGAAATGTTCGATACACCCAACACCGCATTGACGCCGAGCTGTTCGCGCACCATGCGTACCGCGCGGATGGTTTCCATTGCGGCTTCCTGTTCGGCGGATGCCGTCAATGTCAGACAGTCGATGCAGATATCACGGCGCGGAATGCCGTAAGAAAGCGCGCGGTCCACGATTTTTTTGGCAATCGCAAATCGTTCTTCCGTCGTTTTGCGGATACCGCCTGCATCCAGCGTCAAGCCAACGACCGCCGCACCGTATTGTTTGACAAGCGGAAGCACGGTGTCGAGAACTTCATCATCGCCGTTGACTGAGTTGACGATCGCTTTGCCGTTATAGACGCGCAGTGCACAAGCGATGGCTTCTTTGGAAGAAGAATCGATCTGAAGCGGTGCGTCGACAACGCTCTGAAGCGCCTTGACGACCGTGACCATCATTTCGGTTTCATCGATCTGCGGCAGTCCCACATTCACGTCGAGAATATCGGCACCGGCTTCCACCTGGGAAAGTCCCTGCGACAGAATATAGTCGATTTCGCGGTTTAAAAGTGCTTCTTTGAACCGTTTTTTTCCGGTCGGATTGATGCGTTCACCGATCACACGTACGCGGTCAATCGGTACGGCTTTTGTCGCACTGCACACAAACAGCGCGTCTTTTTTTGCTTGACGTACCGGTTTGATGTTGGCGATTGCCTGTTTGACTGCGCGGATATATGCAGGCGTAGTGCCGCAGCAGCCGCCGATGAACGAAACGCCGTTTGAAGCAGCAGCGGCAATATCGACCGCAAACTGCAATGCGTCCACGTCGTATGCGCCGGTTTCCGGATCAGGCAGTCCGGCGTTTGGTTTTAATATGGTTGGCAGATCGGTCACTTCGTGCATGGTTTGCACGAGCAGTCCGGCCTCTTTTGGTCCAAGTGAGCAGTTGATGCCGACAGCGTCTGCGCCGAGTGCTGTCATCGAGATGGCAGCCGAGCGAATATCCGTGCCGGTGAAGGTACGGCCGTCTGCTTCAAATGTCATGGTACAAAGAACCGGGAGCGTACTGTGCTCTTTTGCGGCGAGCAATGCGGCGCGCATCTCATACAAATCGGTCATTGTTTCAATGACAATCAAATCAGCGCCGGCAGATACACCGGCTTTTACGACCTCAGCAAATACTTCATATGCCTCTTCAAACGAAAGACTGCCGTTTGGTTCTAATAATTTGCCGGTGGGACCGATGTCGAGTGCACACAGCGCACCGTCTGCTGCCCGTTTTGCGATCGAGATGGAAGCAGATACAATCTGCTCGACGGAATATCCCGTTTTTTCGAGTTTTAATCGGTTTGCACCAAACGTGTTGGCATAAAGAATCTCCGAACCGGCAGCGCGGTAAGCGCGGTGAATGTCTTCGATCCATTCGGGTGCGGTGATGCTGAGTGTTTCCATCACCGTTCCGGGTTTTACGCCTTTTTGCTGAAGCATGGTGCCCATTGCGCCGTCAAGCAGAATAAACGGCTGGTCAAACAGTGTTTTAACGTCCACAAAAGTCCCCCTTTTGACGAAATTGACAGTGATCTTTTAAATTGCAGGTTTCACACGAGCGTTTGGCGTGAGAAACCTCGGTTTTCGAAAGGCCGATGATTGCAGTCACCGATTTGCGCGGTGTCAGAATGGAAGAAGCGGTTGCACACAGGCCGATTTTTCGCGGTGCATCCAAAAACGAAAGGAATTCTTCCTGAACAGTGATCGGCACATCGCCGTATCCCGGTGAGTAGCGCATGGTGCGTTTCATATCCGGATATCGGCTTTGCAGTTCTTCTTCAAACAAGTCGCAGACAACTTCCACCGCTGCCGTCGCACAGCTGTCCAAAAACAGCGCGTTTGAAAGATCGGAAAGTTCCGCCTTTCGAATGAATGCGTCGGTTTGTGCAGACAGCGTACAGGCAAGCAGTGCGGCTTGGTCACATCCGTTTAACAGTGCGGAAAGATCGTTTCCGGGAATCAAAAGCGCATCGTCAAACAGACAGCCGTCCGGTGTCTGTGTCACACGGCAGACTTTTGACACAACACGCGGCCGAATGACCGAGGAAAGTGCCTGAATGCTGTCTGCCGCCATTTGTTCTGCGCGTTCATCGTGACCGTGACAGCCGGCATAGCGCATCACTTCAGACAGTGGGATGCGTGTACACACGCGCTCTGCTGTCATACGTTTGTCTGGCGCAGTGCGCCGATGCTTTCGCAGATTTTGCGTGCAATATACGGGTTGTTCATCGTATATAAATGAATGCCGTCCACACCGTTTGCAATCAGATCGACGATCTGATCGACAGCATAGGCAATACCTGCATCGCGCAGTGCTTCCGGATTATGCTCATAGCGGTTGATCATCTTAACGAATTTCTGCGGCAGGCTTGCACCGCACAGAGAAACCATGCGTTCAATCTGCTTTTTGTTGACGACCGGCATAATGCCCGCCTCAATCGGAACGGAGATTCCTGCAATACGCGCGCGCTCCAAAAAGCTGTAGAACAGATCGTTGTCAAAAAACAGCTGAGAAATCAGATGCTCTGCGCCGGCATCCACTTTCTTTTTCAAATGCAGAATATCTTCAATCAGATTTTCGCTTTCGTAATGTCCTTCCGGATAGCACGCACCCGATACGCTGAATCCGCCGCGTTCTTTGATGAACGCAGTCAGATCGCTTGCGTGTGCAAAATCGTATTTTCTCGGCACATTCGGGTTGATATCGCCGCGCAGCGCCAGGATGTTTTCCACACCGTTTTCTTTTAACCGGTCAAGCTCCGCGCTGATCTGTTCTTTATCGGCGCTGACGCATGTAAGGTGTGCAATCGGCAGAATGCCGTATTTATTTTTGATCGCAGAAGCAATGTCACATGTCAGATGGTTGCCGCCGCTGCCGCCGGCGCTGTATGTAACACTGATGAAATCGGGCGAAAGGTCGTGCAGTTCATCGAGTGTTTGATAGATGGTTTCAATCGGGCTTTCTTTTTTCGGAGGGAACACCTCGAAAGATAATACCGGTGATTTTTGTTCAAAGAGTTTGGAAATTTGCATAAAAGCCTCCTTTTTATTCTGCGGGACACAGAAGCGGTGCAGCCGGCGCCGCAGCCGCCAGCAGTTCTGCGATTTTTGATGATTCAATATCTTCTTTTTGGATGACACAAAGGCCCATATCGATTGCACGGCGATAGGTTGCAGGAGAGGATGCGGACAAATCGCACATGGTCACAATCGCGCCTTTTGAAAACATGCCGCCGAACCATTCGGTCAGCGTGTTGATCTCGTTGAGCGCCATCGTCGACGGAACACCCGATTTGCATGACACAAACAGTGACGATACGCCGCGCGTTAAAATCAAATCAATTTCATTGATCGTGTTGACCGGTGCATGAATATCACCGTCCCAGTCAACCACAACACTGATCTGCACATCGTCGAACAGTCCGCTTTCGACAGCCTGTTTGTAGACATACATTTCAAGCCACACACCAATATCGTTTAAACATTGGCGGATGATCCCGTTTTCGAACCGGAACTGTATCCGTCCGTTGCTTGCGTGAAGGTCGTGGATCAGTCCGAAATCGGCAAGACGTGCCAAAAGCTCACCGTCAAAGGAAACGGACTTTCCGCCGGAAACACGCACAGACATTGGTGCACGTACAGAAAGTGCGTTGCCATCTGAATCATGCGAACAGATCGCCTGAAAATACTGAACCATTCGGTTAAAACGGTGCGGATGCGCCAAAAAGAGCGAGAACACCTGCGCTGTTTTTTGCAGAACGGACGGCGTCAAATCACTTGGTGTGATATGCCCGTAGCGGAGCAGTGACCCGCCTGCAAGCGACAGCACTTCCGATACGGTGAATTTCGGTTCACAGGGAAGCGTGCGTGCCTGCGGACAGCCGAATACATCAAACAGTCTGTTTTTTCTTCCGTGATAGGAAAAGACGGGTACCGGGTGTTCCTTGCAGAACATTCCCACCGCAAACAGCATCATGCTTGAGCCGCCGGTAATGTCGATGACCGCATCCGGATACCGAAACAATATTTCTATAAGCATCTGACGAATGGCATCACAATCAAAGGTGTCAACCGTAAAAAACAAGACCTCAGTATCTTTGCATTTCATTTCAAAAAAACGGGTAAGCGACTGCTGTCGGTGCGGATCTTCAAGCAGCTGTCCGCCGAGATAGATCACACGTGCAGGCCGGATGACAGACGGCGCCAATACGTTGCGCATCGGCTCGCGGTCATACAGTTCAATGATTGTTTTCATATAATTCCCTGCTTTCTGTACGGGTTCTTTTTATTATACACGTTTTTTAATAAAAACTCAATCCATGCATTTTTGTCTTGCACCGTCCGATTGTTTGCGTTACAATATCGTTGAAAAGTACAATCGGGAGGGGAACCAAATGCCCATTTCTTTTGATAAGGAACAAAAGCTGTTTCATCTTTCTACCGCAAATACAAGCTATCAGTTTTCGATTTTCGAAGGAAAATATCTGTTCTCGCAGTATTACGGAAAAAAGATTCCGAACACAGATCTTTCGTATCTTTGGCAGGTCTATCCGAGCGGATTTTCGCCGGTTTTTAAGCGCACACCGGATCATACGCTCAGTCAGGATTTGATGCCGCTTGAATATCCGGTATATGGCCACGGCGACTATCGTGCGCCGGCAATTCATGTACAGTTTGAGGACGGCAGCCGCCTTTTAGACCTTGTGTATGAATCTCATACAATTCAAACCGAAAAACCGTCGCTTGACGGACTGCCGTGTGCAGCGCCGGGGGACGAAACGCTGACCGTGACGCTGTGCGACCAGAGCGGCATTCGTGTTCATCTGGATTACACGGTATACGAAGCGCTCGATGTGATTACCCGCAGTGCAAGAATCGAAAACAACACCGGTGCACCGGTCACGATTCTTTCTGCAATGAGTATGAGCATCGATCTGCCGATTGCATCGTTTGACATGATTTCTTTGGACGGTACGCATGTGCGCGAACGGCAGATCACCCGCTCGCCGCTTTCGAGCGGTACGCACTCGGTGGAGAGCCGGCGCGGCGCATCGAGCCACCATCACAATCCGTTTGTTGCGTTTGCTTCAAAGACAACGACGGAGCATGCAGGCGAAGCATACGGCATGATGCTTTCTTACAGCGGAAACTTTGTCTGCTCTGCAGAAACCGACGCGTTTGACTCTGTGCGCATTCAGTGCGGCGTCAATCCGTTCGACTTTTCGTATGAGCTGTGCGACGGTGAAACATTCTGCACACCGGAAGCAATGTTCACCTACACCGATCAGGGGTTAAACCGCATGTCACAGCAGCTGCATGACATGATCCGGAACAATGTCTGCGTGCTTCCGGCGGCAAAACGGGTTCGTCCGATTGTCATCAATAACTGGGAAGCAACCTATTTCGGTTTTGACGAGAAAAAACTCCTCGAATTGATTGAAGGCTGCCGCGGACTCGGCATTGATACGTTTGTGCTCGACGACGGATGGTTCGGTCACCGCGACGATGACACCACATCGCTAGGCGATTGGTTCTGCGATAAACGGAAACTGCCGAACGGCCTTAATCCGATTATTGACGCGTGCGAATCGGTCGGTATGCGGTTTGGTTTGTGGTTTGAGCCGGAGATGATCTCCGAGGACAGCGAACTGTATCGCGCGCATCCGGATTGGCCGATTCGCCATCCGGACCGTCCGTACTGCTTGGGCCGTCAGCAGCTGGTGCTTGATCTTTCCAGAGACGATGTGTTTGAGTATCTGTATGAAACGATTGCGGGCGTGCTGCGTGCGCATCGAATCTCGTATGTCAAATGGGATATGAACCGCCATATCACCGATGCATATTCCGCGTGCCTGCCGCCTGCCCGTCAGCCGGAGCTGATGTTCCGTTATATGAAAAACTTGTACCGGCTGCTCCAGAGGCTGACGAGCGAGTTCCCGGATGTGCTGTTTGAGGGATGCTCGGGCGGCGGCGGACGGTTTGACGCCGGAATGCTTCGTTATCATCCGCAGATCTGGACAAGCGACGATACCGATGCGATTGCACGTCTGCGGATTCAGTACGGTACTTCGCTTGCATATCCGCCAGTCTGCATGACAGCGCATGTGTCTGCTTCGCCGAACCATCAGCTTGGCCGCCGCACACCGTTTGCGACACGCGGACTCGTTGCGATGAGTGCAACATTCGGTTATGAATTGAATCCGCTTTCACTGTCAGACGAAGAGCGTGCAGAGATCGCCGCACAGACTGCCCGTTATCATCAGATTGCGCCGCTTGTTGAGCGCGGAGATTTTTACCGTCTGGTCAGCCCGTTTGAGTCGGATGACTGCGCATGGATGTTTGTATCGAAGGATAAATCGGAAGCGGTCTGCACCTATGTGCGCCAACTCGTTCGTCCGGCAGTCCGCGGACTGCGGGTAAAACTTGCGGGACTCGATGCGGATGCCGTCTATCATATTGACGAGCTGTCCTGCGATCTGTCGGGTGCCGTTTTGATGAATGCCGGATTGCTTGTGCCGCTTCTGCTCGATTTCGAGGGCACCACATTTACACTTCATCGAATTTAAACCAACATAAAAAAGAAAGCAGTACAGAATCGGATGCGGTTCTGTACTGCTTTTTTATGAAATCGAAACGACAGATTCGTTCGTTCGTTTGTTGCGTTTTTAAATGTCGTGTGCTATAGTAACAAATAGTTGCCGTATGAAAACGGAAAATCGGGGCTTTAAACGCTTTATCGTTTGATATAGGAGAAGGGATATGAAAACAGTCAATATCGGAATTGTTGCGCATGTCGATGCGGGAAAAACGACGTTGACCGAACAGCTTTTGTTCCGAAGCGGTCAAATACGTGCAGTCGGCCGCGTGGATGAAGGCACTTCGCAGAGCGATTTTCTGCAGGTGGAGCAAAAGCGCGGCATTTCTGTGCGGACGAGTGTCGTTTCACTCATTCATGAGAATGTGCGGATCAATGTGATTGATACACCGGGGCACGCCGATTTTGCGGCGGATGTAGAACGGTCGCTTGCGGCATTGGATGCGGCGGTCGTGCTGATTTCAGCGGTAGAGGGCATCCAGCCGCAGACCGAACTGCTGATCGAAACACTTTGCCGTACCAATACGCGGATGATTCTTGCAATCAATAAAGTCGACCGTGCGGGAAGCCGGATTGATGAAATTATCAAAGAACTCCACGAACGTTTTTCGCTGCGCACAGTCTGTCTGACCGCCGTTCATAACGAAGGAGAAAAAGACTGTACGCTGTCAAAGCGTGAGATAAGCGATCCGGCGTTTTTGACCGAATCGGTTGAAACATTGTGTGAAACGTCAGATGCGCTGATGGAACGGTATCTTTCCGGTGAGGAGATTTTGCCGAAAGAGGCACAAGCACTGCTTGTGGATGCGTTTTCGTCAGGAACAGTGACACCGGTTGTATGCCTGGCGGCACTTCAGGGCAAAGGCGTGGAGGAATTGCTTTCGCTTCTTGCCGCATGTGATTTTTCGGAGAAAAACAGAACGGATGATGCGCTTTCGGGTATTGTGTATCAGGTGACACACGACAAAACGATGGGACGTGTGGCACATGTGCGGCTGTTCGGCGGTTCGCTGAAAAACCGCGACAGTGTGCAGCTTGCGGACGGCAGTGAACAGAAAATCACGCAGATTCGCCGGTATCAGGGACAAAAATTCACCGATATTCAAACGGTACAGCGCGGAGAGATCGCCGCACTGTGCGGCCTTTCGAATATCCGTGTGGGTGATATCATCGGCGAGCTTTCCGGTGCACCAAACTATGAATTGACAGAGCCGCTGTTTTGCGTGCGTGCGCATCCGCAGACGGATGGCGAGCGGTATGCACTGCTGCAGGCACTGCAGGAACTTTCCGCCGAAGATCCCGGCATGTCCGTGTCTTATGAGCAGGGCGAGCAGGAGATTGACGTAAAAGTGACGGGAAAAATCCAGCTCGAGGTGCTCACCGAACTGCTGCAAATGCGCTATGGCCTTTCCTGTACGTTTTCTGCGCCGTCGGTCATTTATAAGGAAACACCGATCAAGCCGGGCCGCGGACACGAGGCGTATACCATGCCGAAACCGTGCTGGGCGATTGTGACGCTCGATATTACACCGCTGCCGCGCGGAAGCGGCATCACATTTTCGTCGGTTGTGCCGAATAACCAGATGTTCTATCGGTATCAACGTCATGTGGAAACGGCGCTTTACCGTGCGGCACAGCAGGGACTGTATAACTGGGAAGTTGTCGATATGGATGTGGTGCTGTCGGACGGCAATCACCACACGATTCACACCCATCCAATGGACTTTTTCCTCGCAACACCGCTTGCATTGTATGATGCACTGCTGCACACAGGAACGCACCTGCTCGAACCGATGCAGAAAATGCGGGTTGCAGTGCCGGAAGAATATGCAAAAACAGTGCTCGGCGATTTTATTGCATTGCGTGCTGAACCGGATGTGCCGGTGATCAAAAACGGAATGTTTTTGGCAGAAGCGCGTGTGCCGGCATCAACCGTCATGGATTACAGCGTGACGCTTGCCGCGAAAACAAAAGGCAAGGGAAGTCTTTCGCTCCGGTTTGACGGCTATGAGATTTGTCCGCCGGGTGTCGGTGCGGCGACACGTCACCGGGGCCCCGATCCGAGAGACCGCGACCGGTACATTTTAACAATGCGCAGTGCTATGGCGTGAGGACTTGACAAAATGGGAAAACAGGCGTATTCTTTATTGTATACAAATGAAGTAAACTTTCGTTAGGAGCGTATGAATCATGAGCGAATGCAGCCATAACTGTGCATCGTGCAGTGAAAACTGCGGCGAGCGCACAGCGCCGGAGAGCATGCTTGCCCCGGAAAATCCGCACAGCAATGTAAGAAAAGTGATCGGTATCGTCAGCGGCAAAGGCGGCGTGGGAAAATCTCTCGTCACCTCGATGCTTGCAGTACTGATGCGCAGAAAAGGATATGAAACCGCCATTCTGGATGCAGATATCACAGGTCCGTCCATTCCGAAAATTTTTCATCTGACCGAGCGTGCAACCGGCAGTGAAGAAGGCATTTTCCCGGTGCAGAGCAAACTCGGCACCAAAGTGATGTCCATTAACCTTCTTTTGCCGGATGAAACCGAGCCGGTCGTATGGCGCGGTCCGGTCATCGGCAATGCAGTCACCCAGTTCTGGAGCGATGTCATGTGGGGCGATGTGGACTTCATGTTTGTCGATATGCCTCCGGGAACCGGCGACGTTCCGCTGACCGTGTTCCAGTCACTACCGGTGGATGGAATCATCGTTGTGACCTCTCCGCAGGATCTCGTTTCGATGATCGTCGGCAAAGCGGTGAAAATGGCGCAGAAAATGAACGTGCCGATCTTGGGCGTTGTCGAAAACTACAGCTATCTGGCATGTCCGGACTGCGGCAAGCACATTTCCGTGTTCGGTGAGAGCCATGTTGAGGAAGCGGCTGAGAAATACGGCCTTCCGGTGCTTGCGAAACTGCCGATCGATCCGGCGGTTGCAGCAGCATGCGACAGCGGCATGATCGAGCTGTTTGACGGCGACTGGCTGGACGGCACTGTCGAGATGCTCGAAAAATTATAAGTGAAATAAGAAGTTTACACGGCAATCTGTTTTGATGTGAGCGGATTGCCGTGATTTTTTTGCTGTGCGGGTTCGGAAAAATATTCAAATAAATTTGTAAATACCTATTGACAAGGTGCGTGTTTTGTTTTATACTATTACACGGTTAGCAGATGCTAACTTATTTTAAAGCAAATAAGTTAGTTTGGTCTAACGAAAATTTCTCCGCGAAAGAAAAACAGAGGTGAATCGATATGACACTGAAAGAGGCAACCGAAGGATTGGAATATACAATCAAGCAAATTGAAACGGATGATGAAGAGATGAATGCGTTTTTGTTTTCGCTTGGATGTTATACCGGTGAGCCGATTACCGTCATATCCCATTTAAAAGGCGGATGTGTTGTTTCCATTAAAGACGGAAGATATAACATTGACAACCAGCTGGCAGATGCAATTGTCGTGTAAACACGGCAATTTGCAGATGTTTTCTTTTTTTAACGATTGGTTAGTTTAATCTAATCGAGTATAAATTCGCAAAAAAGTAGAGGAGGATCTGTTACGAGAATTGCATTAACAGGAAACCCGAACTCGGGTAAAACTACAATGTATAACGCGCTGACAGGACGAAATGAAAAAGTCGGCAACTGGGCAGGCGTTACGGTGGAGAAAAAAGAGCATCCGATCAAAAAAGGATACTATGCGGGTGCTGAAGAGTTGATCGCTGTCGACTTGCCGGGTGCATATTCCATGTCGCCGTTTACAAGCGAGGAGAGCATCACAAGTTCTTATGTCAAAAAAGAAAATCCGGATGTTATCATCAACATCGTGGATTCTACAAATTTAAGCAGAAGCTTGTTTTTCACAACACAGCTGCTGGAACTGGGGATTCCTGTGGTTGTGGCGCTCAACAAAAGCGATGTGAATAAAAAGAAAGATACAAAAATCAATACGGGAAAACTTTCGGAAGCACTTGGATGCCCGGTGGTGGAAACGGTTTCAATTTCGTCGGATGGACTGCATGCAGTGATCGAGCAGGCTGTGGCGCGGGTGAATACAGCACAGACAGCACCGTATCATCAGGGTGATATCGATCTGACAGACAAAAAAGCAGTAGAAGATGCAGACCGCAAACGATTTGCTTTTGTCAACAATATCGTCAAAGAAGTGGAAACGCGCAAAGTACTTACAAAAGACAAAAATTTCGGCGATAAAATCGACGCAGTCATCACAAACAAATGGCTCGGCATTCCGATTTTTGCAGTTGTGATGTTTTTGGTGTTCCAGATTTCCCAGGTGTGGGTTGGTGCACCGATTGCCGATTGGATGGTCGGCTGGCTTGAAACATTCCAGAAATGGGTCGGTGGTCTTTTAGAAAATGCAAGCCCGATTGTTTCAGCGCTTGTGGTAGACGGCGTCATCGGCGGCGTGATTGCAGTTATTGGATTTTTGCCGCTCGTCATGGTCATGTACTTCCTGATTGCCATTTTGGAAGACTGCGGCTATATGTCGCGCGTGGCAGTGGTGCTTGATCCGATTTTCAAAAAGGTTGGTCTTTCCGGCAAATCGGTGATCCCGTTTGTCATTACCATCGGCTGTGCTGTTCCGGGCATCATGGCGAGCCGTACCATTCGAAACGAACGTGAGCGCAGAGCGACAGCGATGCTTTCACCGTTTATGCCGTGCGGTGCAAAAATTCCGGTTATCTCGCTGTTTGCGGGCGCGTTTTTTGACAATGCCGGCTGGGTGAGTACTGTGATGTATCTCTCCGGTATCGTTTTGATCTTCTTGGGCGCGCTGCTTGTCAATAAAATCGCAGGCTACAAATCGAGAAAATCGTTTTTCATCATCGAGCTGCCGGAATATAAAGTGCCGTCGATCTGAGGCGCGTTTAAATCCATGTGCAGCCGCGGCTGGGCATATATCGTAAAAGCGGCAACGATCATTTTGCTTTGTAACACCGCTGTGCAGATTATGCAGACCTTCACCTGGAGCTTCGGTGTCGCTGAAACATCGGATTCTTCGATTTTGGCTTCGATTGCGGGCCCGTTTGCATATCTGCTCGTACCGATTGTGGGCGTTTTATCCTGGCAGCTGGCAGCCGCAGCAGTAACCGGATTCATTGCGAAGGAAAATGTTGTCGGTACATTGGCAGTATGCTTTGTGGGACTTGAAAATCTCATCAACATGGATGAACTCGCACTTCTGGAAGGTGCAGGTGCAGAGGCAGCAGGTATTATTGCAATCACAAAAGTGGCGGCGCTTGCATATTTGATGTTCAATCTGTACACTCCGCCGTGCTTTGCAGCAATCGGCGCAATGAACTCCGAGATGAAGAGCGCAAAATGGCTGTGGGCAGGCATCGGACTCCAGCTTGGTGTCGGATATACTGTCGGATATTTGGTATACACCATCGGTACACTGATCACAGCACCGGCAACACTTTCTGTTGGCCCGGCACTTGGCGGACTTGCAGCCGTGCTTGTGTTTGCAGGAATCATCATTGCACTCATCGGCCATACCAATAAGAAATTGAAAGCGGAGTATGCACTCAGTAATGCATCAAAGCAGTATGCAGGAAGTAACGTATAATGGAAACAATTATTGCAATCATCATTCTTGTGTGTATCATCGGCGGCATCGTCTTTTATCTGTACCGGGCGAAAAAACGCGGTCAGACATGCATCGGCTGCCCGTACTGCAAACAGTGCGGCAGCAAAGGCGCATGCGGCAGTCATGAAAGCACGCACAAGCATCAGCATGAATAAACCATAACAAAAGCGAGGACAGTTTTTCTGTCCTCGCTTTTGTGATAGACGTGGTATAATGATTAGTCCTCTGTGAATAAAAACAGCTCATTTGGTGTACACTCAAGCAGCTGGCAAAGTACTTCGATGTTGTCATAGCGAATGGATTTTGTTTCGTTTTGCACCATCTTGTTAAAATTCTGATAACTCATGCCGAGCTGTTTATAAAGCCAGTATTTTGTCTTTCCTTTTTTCTCGAGTAATCGCAGTACATCTAATGTAACCATGAGGTGTGCCTCCATCTATTCTCTTGTATATATTATAGTACACAAAGAGGGAAAACTGCAAGAAAACGCGAATAGGAAAGCGCTGCAAGATGCACTGATTGATGATTTCCGTGCAGTGCAGTGAAAAAGGATTTCGCCAATTCACAGCATATTTTGTGCGTTCTGCGCGATCTGTCGTTTCGGCTTGTACTTTTTTTCGCACAGTGGTATGATAAAGAACGAAAAAAGGTTGGAGGCCATTTGATATGAAAATTTTACTGCAGATCGGTATTGTATTTCTCGTTTGTTTGGTTGGCGAATGGATTTCAGCAGTGCTGCCGTTTGCATTTCCGGGCAGTGTGATCGCGATGATTCTGCTGTTTTTATTGCTGCTGTGCAAAGTGCTCAAGGTGGAACATATCGAGCAGAAAGCGTCATTTGTGCTCAATAATATGGCGTTTTTCTTCATTCCCGCAGGTGTCGGCATGATGGAGTATTTTGATGTGCTTGGCACATACCTTGTGCCGTTTTTGGTGATCTGCACAGTATCTACTGTTCTCACATTTGCAGTGACCGCATGGACAGTGACCGGTGTGATGCGGCTTCAGACATGGATTTTGTCAAGAAAGGAGAAACAAAATGGAAAATTGGATTGATATACTCACAAAAACGCCGCTGTTTGGTATCACACTGACCATTTTTGTATACGCTTTTTTTGTATGGCTGCAAAAAAAGCTTCGTTCTCCGCTTCTAAATCCATTGATGTGGACAGTTGCAGCAGTCATTTCCATTTTGCTTTTGTGCCGGGTTCCGCTTGAGAATTATGAGCTTGGCGGCGATATCATCGGCATGTTTTTATCGCCGGCAACGGCAGTGCTTGCTGTTTCTATTTATAATCAGCTTGCCACGCTGAAAAAGAATTTGATTCCCGTTGTTGCAGGATGTCTTGCCGGCGCAGTCACGTCGATCGGAAGCGTGATTGTGATGTCAAAGCTGTTTGGTCTTGATAAAGCGATGCAAAATGCACTCACACCAAAATCTGTTACAACGCCCATTGCAATGGCGGTATCCGAGCAGTTGGGCGGCATTGTGCCGATTACGGTTGCCGCGGTTGTCGTAACCGGTATTATCGGATGCGTGGCGGCGCCGCTGATGATCCGTGTATTTTTTGTCAAAGAACCGGTTGCCGCAGGTGTTGCGATTGGTGCATGCAGCCATGCGCTTGGAACCACAAAAGCAATCGAATTGTCGGAAACACATGGTGCAATGAGCGGCATCGCAATCGGTCTTTCCGGAATCATTACAGTGCTGATTTGCTTGTTTTTGCAGTGAAAACAGAAAAGGATACAACAAAAAATATTTTTTGTGCTGTTTATTATAGAGAAAATTCTTTTATTTGGATTGCAAAAAATGGAGAAGCGTGATAAAATAAAAGCAGTTGAACTTTCTTCAGCGATGTGTGAACAATCATAGAATGGTTGTACGGGGAGATGAACAAAAATATGCAGTGTTATATACAAAAAGGAGGGTTTATTTCGACATGAAAGAAATGCAAAATCAAGTAACTGTGTCGCAAAACAAAAACAGCAAATCATGGCTTCGTATCGTGATCATTGTTTTGGCAGTTTTGTTGGTGTTTAGTGCAGGTGCTTTGGCAGCGCGGTGCATCTATTTAAATACACTGAGTGCAAAACAGTCGACAGCTACTGTTGAAAATAATTTGATTGGAAATCCGGTAAAGGCATCGGCAGATACCTCTGGTCTGAAAGTGAAAACAGTTTCAGTTTCAGATACATCACTTTCTCTGTCTGCGGCAGATTTGATGAGTGAAAAAACTGCTGTGAGAACAACGGCTTCTGGAAATACACAAACTGTGGCACAAAAAACAGAAGTTTTGAAACTGTATCAGGGAAGTCCGAGTGTTAATCAAAAATTTGAAGTGAAAAATATGCTCCCCGGCGACACCATTACAAAATATTTTTCTGTACAGGCAAGCCATAATCAGGACATCACACTGTTTTTTAACACTGAAATTACCTCTGAAAAACAAAATCTCGGTGATGTGCTGCATGTAGTGGTGGAGCATGTGGAAACAGGCAAAATTTTGTGTGATGCGCCGTTTTCGGAGATCGACGGACAGGATTTTGCAGAGGTTTTAAAAGCAAATGCACAGAATCAAACAGTTGCAACGTATAAAATTGATGTGAGTGTAAGTACTTCGATCGGAAATGAATATCAGGGTGCAGGTTTAACCGCTGACTTTAACTGGTATGTTGAAGATGAAGGTGGCTTGACACCGCCGGATACAGGTGATGATCCGACGCTGATTGTGGTATCGGTTGTATTCCTGCTTGCAGCTGTTGGTTTGCTTGTGATGCTGCTGATCAAGCGCAAAAAAGGAGGAAACAAGCATGACGAAGTTTAATCCCAATCAAACAAAAAAGAGAGTATACGGCAGCGTTTCTGCAATTCTCGTTCTTTTTTCCATGCTTGCGCTCACAACATATGCGTTGATTCACTCTATGGTGTCAGTGGATGAAAACCAATTTGAAATGGGAACCGTGAAAATTGAACTCAATGACGGCAAAACGATTTTCGATGGTTCTGATATGAATATTGAACCGGGATATTCCGTGAAAAAGGATTTTACAATCGAGAATCTTGGTACAGTTGATGTATATTATCGTCTGTATCTTGAAAACATCACCGGTGCATTATATTCTGTTTTAACATTTGAGATTTATGACGGTGATGAACTGCTGTTCAGCGGTAGAGCACAGGATCTTAATAAAGAAAATCCTTGTGTCGGCAATGTGCCGCTTGCAGCAGATGAAACACGTACACTGACTGCGGTAGTCAAAATGGATGAGAATGCCGGAAATGATTATCGAAACGGCGGTATCACATTTGATATGACAGCTGAAGCAGTTCAGGCACGTAATAATCCGGATAAATTATTTGAGTGATGCTTTTCATTTGATATCGAATGGGTATATGGTGCTGTTTGTGCATCGGTATCATAGCAAGCGATTCCTTATATTGTGAAAAACAGATTCGATTGAATCATTTTGTACAATCCCTGCTCTCGATTTTCAACACCGGGAGCGGAGATCAAAGGGCATGGATGATTTCGTGCCTTTTGATCCCCGAATAGGCAAAAAAGGAGAGGATACATGCGTGAAGAAAACGTTGAGCATAGTGGGAAAAGTTGTAACCATCATAATATTGTTATTTGCGGTTTTTGTAATGATATTCACAGTAATCTCGGTGAATACGGTTGGAAAAGATGCTGATTTTTTAGGATATAAACCATATATCGTATTATCCGATTCGATGAATGGCACTTTTTCTGTTGGTGATTTGTCAGTCAGCAAAAAGGTTGATCCGCAGACGCTGGAGGTTGGCGACATCATTACATTTGAATCGATTGACCCCGCCAATTACGGTTCAGTGGTCACACATAAAATCCGAGAAATTACAACCTATGAAGGCGAACCGGCATTTGTGACGTATGGTACAGCAACCGGCGTAGATGACAGCTATCCGGTGCCGTTTGAAAATGTAATCGGAAAGTATCAGTTCTGTCTGCCGAAAATGGGTTATTTCTTTGAGTTTTTGAAATCTCCTGCGGGATATATTACAGTTATTTTGATTCCGTTCCTGGTTTTGATTTTGCTGCAGGCAGTCAATTTCTTCCGGCTGGTGCGCCAATATAAAAAGGAACAGCAGCAAGAGCTGAACGAACAGAAAGCGAAGCTTGAAAAAGAACGGATTGAAGCACAGAAAATGCGTGCTGAACTGGAACGATTGAGAGCACAAATGAAAAATACCGAAACGGATGATTCGGCTTTCATAATGTCTGATGATTTTGGAGGTGAACAGTAATGTTGGTGAAAGGAAAAAAACGTTCGGCAAAAAAGGCACCTGGCATATCGCGGAAGGTGATGGTGATTCTCACAGCATTGGTGATTGGTGTTGTGTGCTATTCTGTCACTGTATATGCATGGTTCCAGGCGAACATCGCAAACTCAGGAAACGTTATTACCGCTGCAACATTCGGACTGAATGTGGCGATTGAAGATGAAACATCTGCTGGTGATGGTGTGTATTCATTAGATGCCAATAAAAAATATACCATTACCTTGACACGTACCGGCGAGGCAGATGGATACTGTGTGATTGAAGGAAACAACGACACATGGTATACAGCAGTGATTGAGACCGATGCTCCATTTACGTTCACATTTATTCCGGAAGCAGCTGGAGACTATTCGTTTACAGCATCATGGGGTACACCGCCGGAAGATGCCGATTTAATTAAGGATGGTTCTACTGTTGGGAAACTTGTGACAGATAAACCGTCCGGAACACTTACAAAACCGCAAGGCAGTGCAAGTTCCGAGAAACCTAATACCAATGCAAGTACAGCAGAGTCGTCGGAAGAGAACGTGTCTTCTGAGAGCAGCGTTTCTTCCTCGGAGAAGACGGAAAGCGCTGTGAGCGAAGAGGTTCAAACCAGTGAAGAAACGATGGTTTCTACGGGACAAGAAAGCAGTAATGAAGCTGAATAATTGGTAAAGTTAGCGATTGAAAAATCCTCGCATCGGCGGGGATTTTTCTTTTATCATGCAAATATATATTGACAATCATCTATGTTTTTGATATACTACGAATAGATAATCATCAATGTGAGGTGTGCGAATGGAAATCGATGCAAAGAAAACAGCGACAATCTTCAAAGCCTTTTGCGATGAAAATCGCATCAGAATATTGATGCTGTTATCAACCGGCGAAAAGTGTGCCTGCAAGCTTTTGGAGACGCTTCAAATTACACAGCCGACACTGTCGCATCATATGAAGATTTTGTGCGATTCCGGCATTGTTGTCGGCAGAAAAGACGGCAAATGGATGCACTATTCCATATCCGAAGAAGGCACAGCATATGCCAAAGCTTGCTTTTCTGCTGTTACAAACTGTCATCAGACGGACGAAGAATCACAGTGCTGCATAAAATAAAAGTGATTGTTTCGACAATCATTTTTTTATCAAAATAATATCGATATATTTAAATATAACGATATAAAGAAAGGGCGATGGTATGGAGCACATTAAGACAATTTGGGATTTTTTCCAGAATGAAGTACTCAGTATGGCTTGGTTGAATCGATGGATTGGCAGTGTGCTCGACGGATTTGGCGTCGATATTTCAAGTCGCATTGGCGGAAGCATTCAGTTTTTCTTGTATGATGTCATCAAGATTATGGTGCTGCTTGCGAGCTTGATTTTTATCATCTCGTATATTCAGAGTTATTTTCCGCCTGAGCGCACAAAGAAGATTTTGGGCAGATTTCATGGAATCGGTGCGAATATCATTGCGGCGCTGCTTGGAACGGTGACACCGTTTTGTTCCTGTTCTTCTATTCCGCTGTTTATCGGGTTTACCAGTGCGGGACTGCCGCTTGGTGTGACGTTTTCTTTTTTGATTTCTTCACCCATGGTAGATCTCGGTTCGCTTGTGCTGTTGATGAGTATTTTTGGTTGGAAAGTTGCGGTTGTTTATGTGATTGTCGGGCTTATCATTGCTGTTTTGGGCGGTACATTGATTGAAAAGCTTCATCTTGAACATCAGATTGAGGATTATATCAAAAATGGCCGTGCGATTGATTTGCCGCAGGAACAGCTGCAGGTAAAAGACAGACTCAAATATGCAGCACAGCAGGTGTGGGCAACTGCAAAGAAAGTTGCGCCATACGTTTTGATTGGTGTGATGATTGGTGCAGTAATTCACAACTGGATTCCGCAGGATTTTGTGGTAAGCGTATTAGGAAACGAAAATCCGTTTGGTGTTGTTTTGGCAACGGTTTGCGGTGTTCCGATGTATGCGGACATTTTCGGAACGATTCCGATTGCGGAGGCGTTGCTTGCAAAAGGTGCGATGCTTGGCGTGGTGCTTTCATTTATGATGGCAGTCACAACACTGTCGCTCCCATCGATGATTATGCTTCATAAGGCTGTAAAGCCAAAATTGCTTTTGATATTCATCGCCATTTGTACCATTGGAATTATCATAGTGGGCTATTTGTTTAACGTGTTTCAGTCAGTGTTGCTGTAAAGGGAGGCAGAGCAATGGAAAAATGGTATCCCGTTATTGATATTTTATCTTGTATGGAATGCGGCGGCTGCATTACAGTGTGCACACACGGTGTATATGCAGAAGAATCTGATTTGACTCCCGTGGTGATGCATCCGGATGCGTGCGTGAACCATTGCTATGAATGCGGTGATGCATGTCCAATCGGCGCGATTGCATATATCGGTGAAGATACCGGATGGATTCCCGCCGCAAAAAGAAATATGCCGACAGAATAGCCGCCTGCATGTGCATGTGGCTGCGCATGCGGTCGGTTATCATAAAACAATTTTAGGAGGAATTTTTGATGGCTTTGTTTGGATTTTTGAAGAAGGAAGAGAAAAAAACATGCGGATGTGCGTGCGGCGGAAACTGCGCACCATCTGCACAAACGGAGAAGACTGCACAGCCGTGCTGCTGCGCATCGTCGGAGGATTCGATGAAGATTAAAGTGCTGGGCAGCGGATGCAAAAACTGTCATACGCTTTTTGAGAACACAAAGCAGGCAGTAGCTGACAAGGAAATTGCAGCAGAAGTCGCATATATCACAGATATGAAAGAAATCATGCTGTACGGCGTTATGCAGATGCCGGCGCTCGTGGTGAATGAAACGGTTGTTTCGATGGGAAAAGTGCTTTCTGCCGCAGATATTGCGCAGCTGCTTGAGCGTTACAGCAAATAAGACAAAAACCGTTCAAATGAGGTGTTTGGCAATGATAACAGAAGAGACGATCGAAAAAACAACAGAAGAATCCATTCGCAGCAAGATTGGTTTGACGAGCGATCAAAAACCGAAAGTCGCTTTTTTGTGTGTTCATAATTCCTGCCGCAGTCAGATGGCGGAAGCGCTTGGCAAGCATTTTGCAAGCGATGTATTTGAAAGCTATTCTGCCGGTACGGAATTAAAAGATCACATCAATCCGGATGCAGTGCGTCTGATGAAAGCACAATACGGCATTGATATGGAGCAAACGCAGTACAATAAACTGCTGATCGATATTCCAACACCGGATATCGCCATTTTCATGGGATGCAATGTGAGCTGCCCGAATTTGAAAGCGGCATACAAAGAAAACTGGGGACTGGATGATCCGAGCGGTCAATCGGATGATGTGTTCAAAGAAATCATTCTTCAGATTGAAAAGAATGTGCTTGCATTAAAACAAAAATTACAGTAATACAATGCCGATCTTCGTATCGAAGATCGGCATTGTTTCGTCCCTGACAGCTGGCGCACATTATGTGATCTTCTGCATAGAATGAAACGGAATTTATCAATATAGGAGGAAGACACAATGGGAGTTACAAGCTCAAACAAGCAAATCGATGCGGATCGTATTGACTGTAACGGGACGTTAAGAGTGACGCTTGCGCTTTCTGCTTCGCCGGATATTTCTTCGAATCCAACCGATATTGTCTTGGTGCTGGACCGATCCGGCAGTATGGCAGGCAGTCCGCTCGCAATATGAAAGCGGGCGCCAAAACATTTATCGATATTATTGAACAGGCGACAGACGGCGTATCAGACGGCCAGATTGGCTCCGGCAGCCGTATTGGTGTTGTGAGTTTTGCAACATCGGCAACGACTGATACGCAGCTGATTACGTCGGTTGCTGCACTCAAAAATGCAGTAGACAGCCTGACAGCAGGCGGAACAACGAATCATGCAGATGCATTTGAAAAAGCGATACAACTGTTTGATCCGCTTTCTGCAAATGCAAAGGTGATCGTCATGTTCACCGACGGAAAAACGACAGCAGGTCCGTTGCCAGCGCCGGTAGCAGCTGCAGCAAGAGCATCCGGCATCATTATTTACTGCATTGGACTGATTGGTACTGATGGCATTGATGTGGATGTTTTAAATGACTGGGCGACCGATCCGGATGCTTCGCATGTTGCGGTGACGCCGGATGATGCAGATTTAGAGGAACTGTTTGCCGATTTGGCTGCAAATATCTCGAAAACCGGTGCAACCAACATCGTGATTGATGAGGTGATCAGTCCTGATTTTGTGATTACAAGCGTTTTCCCGCCGACAAAAGGCACTGCAATGATGGTGGACAGCAACACCATTCAGTGGCATATGGACGAACTCGGTGTATCGGCAAATGAGGGTGCATCGCTTGAATTTTATATAGGCACATTGCAGATGACGGCGGAGAGAAACTTGTCAATGCATCGATCACGTATTCCGACAATGAAGGGAACATTGTTGTGTTTCCGACACCGCGTGTCGCGGTTTCCTGCGCGATTGAAGTGACGCCGGAGCCATGTCCGGTACCGGTGGAACTGATGATTGACGGCTGTGAGGACGCGGTGATTTTGGATGCCGGCAGTGTGATGCTTTCTTCACTTGGCCGAATCTTACAGCTGGATGTGACAGTGAAAAACGTGTGCCCAAACAAGCGTGTTGCACTGGCTGTGATTCTGACAGAAGTTGATCAAAACGGAATGGAATATTCACGCGGAATGAAAACCATGACGCTTCCGGCGCATACATCTGATTCTTGCCGTGATGTTCTGGTCAAATGCATTTCGTTTGTGCTGCCGGAGGATTTGGACGTATTGAGCGGCAATAAGGATGCAATCTGCAATCCGAGAAAATTGAAAGTCCGGTTTATTGCGCACAATATCGATACCGATTATCGGTGCTGTGATACCGTGATTACGCTGTCCTGATAAAGAAAAAAGGTTGAATCCCAACGGGATTCAACCTTTTTGTTTGTTTTTTGATGATTACGCGTTGTCGCGTGCACGAATCTCGTTTCGTTTGATTTTTCCGCTGATTGTTTTCGGAAGCTCCGGAACAAATTCGATGATGCGCGGATATTTATACGGCGCAGTTACACGTTTCACATAGTTTTGCAGTTCTTTTTTGAGTTCGTCAGACGGCTGATACTGACTGGTTAAAACGATCGTCGCTTTGACAACCTGACCGCGGATCGGGTCGGGTGCACCGGTAACGGCAACCTCCAAAACGGCGGGATGCTCCATCAAAACGCTTTCAACCTCAAACGGACCGATGCGGTAGCCGGAAGCTTTGATGACGTCATCGGTTCTGCCGACATACCAGAAGTAGCCGTCCTCGTCACAGTAAGCGGTATCACGCGTATGATACATACCGTGTTCCCATACCTCGTTGGTGCGCTGTTCATCCAGATAATAGCCTTTGAACAGGCCGTTCGGCGCACCGTCTTTCGGCGGAAGCACAACGATTTCACCAACAGTACCGGTCGGTACCGGATTGCCGTCCTCGTCAACGATCTGAACGTTATAAAGCGGTGTCGGTTTTCCCATAGCGCCTGATTTCGGTGTTGTACCGCGCAGATTTGCAATCAGAAGAGCGGTTTCTGTCTGACCGAAGCCTTCCATGAGATCAAGACCTGTGACTTCTTTAAAGCGTGTGTAAACCTCTTCGTTGAGCGCTTCGCCAGCTGTTGTGACGTGTTCAAGGGAAGCGAGGCTTTCAGAATCCATTCCTTCTTTGATTAAGAAGCGGAATACGGTCGGCGGTGCGCAGAATGTGGTGATTTTATATTTTTTGATCATCATCAACAGATCATGCGGTACAAACTTGTCAAAGTCATAGACGAAAATGCCTGCACCCAAGAACCATTGTCCATACAGTTTACCCCAAGCCGCTTTGCCCCAGCCGGTCTCCGCCAGCGAAAGATGCAGGCCGTCCGGTCTGACATTATGCCAGTCGTGTGCAGTGATGATGTGATAGATCGAGTAATAATGCGAGTGCATGACCATCTTCGGGTTGCCTGTGGTGCCCGAGGTGAAATACAGAAGCATATCGTCGTTGACATTCGTATCCACACGCTCAAATACAGACGAATATCCTTCGTATTCTGTATCAAAGCATGTCCAGCCTTCTTTTTCACCGCGAACCAGCACTTTGACCGGCAGTGTGCGGTTTAAATACCGTTCTGCTTCTTCAACGTGGTCGCTGATTTCGCAGGTGGCGGTGCAGACGATGCCTTTGACATCGGCCGCCTGAATGCGGTAGATGACGTCTTTTGTAGTGAGAAGATTGGTTGCGGGAATGGTCACCGCGCCAAGCTTGTGAAGCGCCAAAATCGTGAACCAGAATTCATAGTGGCGTTTTAATACGAGCATGACTTTGTCACCTTTTTGAATGCCCTTTGCCCGAAGCATGTTCGCGACACGGTTCGACTCAGCGGAAATGTCAGCAAAGCTGAAAATTCGCTCAGCACCATGCTCGTCGGTCCAGACCATTGCGCGCCGATTTGGTTCCAGCTCAGCAATTCGATCGACCACGTCATAAGCGAAGTTGAAAGAATCCGGGCAGTGGATGTCGAAACGGTTTAATACGCCGTCTGCATCGTAGCCCTCCGTTACATACTTTTGATAAAGGGTGGTTGCGGTTTCCATACTTGTCCTCCATTCTCCGAGGGAATTTCATTCATTAAAAAAATACAATATAGTCCATTATAGGAGAAAAAAATCCGATCGTCAAGTAAAACCGCAGGAAATCTGGAGAAAATGACATGTTTTCTTTTTAGATTTCAGAATCGAGAAGGGAGCAGGGGAATATCATTTCAGAAAAGCAAAAAGCCTCCGAAATTCCGGAGGCTTTTTAAAACACATATGATTATTTCGACTGTTTTGCGGCGATATCAGCCATTGCATCTTTGCGGGAGAGGTTGATGCGTCCCTGTGCATCGATCTCAGTCACTTTGACAAAGATTGTATCGCCAACATTCACAACGTCTTCTACTTTGTTGACGCGGTGCTCTGCCAGTTTCGAGATGTGGACAAGACCTTCTTTGCCCGGTGCGATTTCAACGAACGCACCGAATGCCATCAGGCGGGTAACCTGTCCTTTGTAGATCGCGCCGACTTCCGGATCGTTTGCGATGGAATCGACGATGGACAGCGCACGTTTGACGTTTGCCATATCAACGCCCATGATGACGCAGCTGCCGTCATCCTCGATGTCGATGGTGACGTCACAGTCAGCACAGATTTTCTGAATAACTTTGCCGCCGCTGCCGATGACTTCGCGGATCTTATCGGGTTTGACATAGGTCTGCACAACTTTCGGTGCGTAGACGGAAACTTCCTCGCGCGGCTCGGCGATTGCTTTTGCCATGATTTCATCGAGGATATACAGTCTTGCTTTTCTTGTTTTCTCGAATGCTTCGGAAATGACTTCCATCGAAAGGCCGTCCACTTTGATATCCACCTGAATTGCGGTGATACCGTTGTGTGTGCCGCCGACTTTGAAGTCCATATCGCCGTAGAAGTCCTCAAGGCCCTGGATATCGACCATAGTCTGGAACGAGCCATCCTCTTTGGTGATCAAGCCGCAGGAGATGCCGGCAACCGGTGTGCGGATCGGAACGCCTGCGTCCATGAGTGCCAAAGTAGAAGCACAGATGGAGCCCTGCGAGGTGGAACCGTTCGAAGAGAGCACTTCCGAGACGGAACGGATTGCATACGGGAACACTTCCACGCTCGGCAGAACCGGAACGAGCGCTTTTTCTGCCAGTGCGCCGTGACCAATTTCACGACGACCCGGGCCGCGGCTCGGTTTTGTTTCGCCGACGGAGTAAGACGGGAAGTTATACTGATGCATATAGCGTTTTTCAGTGTTTTCGTCGATGCTGTCGAGCATCTGTGCATCACGGATCGGACCTAAGGTTACAACGTTCAATACCTGTGTCTGACCGCGGGTGAACAGACCCGAACCGTGTACGCGCGGCAGCACGCCTGCCTCAGCAGCGAGCGGACGGATTTCGTTCATGCCGCGTCCGTCGACACGTTTGCCGGTGAACAGCCATTCACGAACGATGTGTTTTTGAAGCTTGTACATGACTTCGCCGAGTGTCGGCATGTATTCTTCAAACTGCTCGCCGAGTGTTTCTTCGATCTCATCAACAATCGGTTTTAAGCGTGCTTCACGGACGTTTTTGTCGTCGGTGTCGAGTGCGTGCTTCACTTTTTCGGTTGCAAGCTCTGCGACTGCCTGATAAAATTCCGGATTTACGCCGACTTTTTCAAATTCGATTTTCGGTTTTCCGATTTCATCCTGCACACCTTTGATGAATGCGACCATTTTTTTGATCTCTTCGTGTGCGGTGCTGATTGCTTCGAGCATTTTGTCATCCGGCACTTCGTTTGCACCGGCTTCGATCATAACGACTTTCTCTGCAGAAGCGGCAACGGTCAAATCGAGATCGGAAACAGCGCGCTGTTCTTTGTTCGGATTCAAAACGATTTCGCCGTCAACCAAACCGACGTTTACGCCGGCAATCGGGCCGTTAAACGGAACATCCGAAATGGAAACAGCAATCGAAGCGGCAATCAGCGCGGTGATCTCCGGTGCGTTGTCCACATCGGAAGCCAGAACAGTGGTGACGATCGAAACGTCGTTGCGCAGGCCTTCCGGGAAGAGCGGACGCATTGGACGGTCGATCATACGGGAAGTAAGAATTGCATTCTCGGTCGGTCGGCCTTCACGTTTTAAGAACGAGCCCGGGATTTTACCGACAGCATACAGTTTTTCTTCGTAGTCAACGGAAAGCGGGAAAAAGTCAACGCCGTCGCGCGGTTTTGCGCTCATGGTGACGTTTGCCATCACAACAGTTTCGCCGTAGGTGACCCAGCACGAGCCGTTTGCAAGTGCGCAGGTTTTTCCGGTTTCCACTTTGAGCGGCCGGCCGGCAAACGTTGTTTCAAAAACGCGATGGTTTTCAAACATGGGGATTCCTCCTTATAATATAAAATAAAAATATCGGAATGCGGCCGCTGCAGGATTAGCACAAAACCCTGTGGTCAAGTGAATTTAACCATACGGTTTAATGCTAAATCTCTGTGTTTTGACCGCATAAATATCTTTTAAGGCAGGCGGCATAAGCCACCTGCCTTAAAGCAGACGAAATTATTTACGGATGCCCAGTTTTGCGATTGTTGCACGGTATCTTTCGATGTCAACCTTTTTGAGGTAGTTCAAAAGATTGCGGCGGTGACCAACCATTTTAAGCAGACCGCGGCGGGAGTGATGGTCTTTTGCATGAACCTTCAGGTGCTCGGTCAAGTCGTTGATTCTTGTGGTCAGAATTGCAATCTGAACCTCCGGCGAACCGGTGTCTTTGTCGTGAAGACGGTTGTTTTCAATAACAGCGGTTTTTTCTTCTTTTCTCAGCATTTGTTTCACCTCTTTATAATGTTGCGGCGTCATAGCAGAGGGTGGGCAAAACTCCCCATTGGGGCTTAATCCCTGAGCCATGGCACGGCACTATGACAGTATATCATACGACAAAAACGTTGTAAAGGGGATTTTTGTGATTTTATAAAAAGTTTCAATAAAAGAGGAAAAGACGGCGATTGTTTTAATTTGGTTTACAAAAAAAGATGCAGATAGTCTTTACAAGAAACGTGCGTTCATGTAAAATATATGGTAAGAAGAATTCGGCGTATCACATCCGTTTTTTGAATAATAGGTAAGAAAGTGAGCGTGTTTTATTTATGGAAATCAAGTATAAACGCATTCTTTTGAAATTGTCCGGCGAGGCGCTTGCCGGTGAGAGAGGATTCGGCCTTGACTATACGGTTATGCGCAACGTGTGCAAGAGCATTCGTGACTGTGCGGCACTCGGCGTACAGATCGGTATCGTGGTCGGCGGCGGCAACTTCTGGCGCGGCCGTTCGAGCGGTGCAATGGATCGTACCCGCGCAGATCACATCGGTATGCTTGCAACCACAATGAACGCACTGGCAGTTGCAGACGTGCTTGAAGAGCTTGGTGTGACAGTTCGTGTACAGACAGCGATTGCAATGCAGCAGTTTGCAGAGCCGTATATCCGCAACCGTGCGGTTCGTCACCTGGAAAAAGGCCGTGTTGTTATTTTCGGCTGCGGCACAGGCAACCCGTTCTTCTCGACTGATACAGCAGCTTCCTTGCGTGCGGCAGAAATCGACGCGGACATCATCTTTAAAGCAACGATGGTAGACGGCGTTTACGACAAAGACCCGAACAAATTTGAGGATGCGAAAAAATACGATCATTTGACTGTCAGCGAAGTCATCGGCAAGAACTTGAAAGTTATGGATTCGACCGCTGCTTCGATGTGCCGTGACAACCACATTCCGCTGCTCGTGTTCAACTTGAACCGTCCGGAAAATATTGTGGATGCGGTTTGCGGAAAAACGGTAGGAACGCTCGTGGAAGGGTAAGCCTTTCTGAATTCTATAGAACAAAAAACAGTATCGGAGGATCATCACAATGGATGCAATTCAGGAAAGACTTTTAAAAACAGAAGAGAAAATGAAAAAATCGGTTGCAGCGCTCGATAACGAATACAAAGCAATTCGTGCAGGCCGTGCAACACCGGCAATCCTTGATAAATTGACAGTGGAATATTACGGCGCGCCGACACGTATCGATCAGATGGCAGTCATCAGCGTTCCGGAAGCACGTCTGATGGTCATTCAGCCGTGGGATCCGACCACGCTCAACGCAATCCAGAAAGCAATCCTTGCTTCGGATCTCGGCTTGAATCCGGCAAACGACGGTAAAGTGCTGCGCATTGCGTTCCCGCCGCTCACCGAGGAACGCCGCCGCGAGATCACAAAAGATGTTTCGAAATATGCCGAAGAGTGCAAAGTGGCAATTCGCTCACTGCGCCGCGATGCAAACGAAAAACTCAAAACACTCAAGAAAAATTCGGAGATCACCGAAGATGAGCTGAAAATCGGCGAAGAGAAAGTTCAGAAACTGACCGATAAATATGTGAAGATCGTGGATGAGCACGCAAAAGAAAAAGAAAAGGAAATCATGGAAATCTGATTTTGCGCGGGAGAATCAATCTTCTCCCGCTTTTTTGTGAGATTTCCCTTGCGGAGGATTTTTATAAAGAATGAAACAAGAACGGATTTTACCGCAGCATATCGGGCTCATTATGGACGGAAACGGCCGCTGGGCAAAAAAACGCGGACTGCCGCGTCAGGCGGGGCACAAAGTCGGCGCCAGCACGTTTCAGAAAATTGTGCGTTACTGCAACAAAATCGGTATCCGCTACTTAACCGTGTATGCGTTTTCGACGGAAAACTGGAAACGGCCGGCTGAAGAAGTGGAAGCGATCATGAACTTGCTCCGAAGCTTTTTAAAAGACGCCAAAAATCACCGCGCAGAGAATGTCAAAACGCATTTCATCGGTGATCGCTCGATGCTCGCACCCGATCTTCAGGAGCTGATGGCCGACTGCGAAAAAGAAAGTGAGTCCTTTACGGGCCTTACATTAAATATCGCAGTGAATTACGGCGGCCGGGATGAAATTGTTCATGCTGCAAAGCAGTTTGCAAAGGATGCTGCGGCAGGCAATATTTCGCCGGATGCGCTCGATGAAACATTGTTTTCTTCGTATCTTTACACAAAGGATCAGCCGGACATTGACTTGATTATCCGTCCGAGCGGCGAGATGCGGCTGTCAAACTTCCTGCTGTGGCAGGCGGCCTATGCGGAATATGTATTCATGGATGTTCTGTGGCCGGACTTTAACGAAAAATATCTCGAACAGGCGCTTTCAGAATTTGCAAACAGAAACCGCCGGTTCGGAGGAGTGTGACGCATGAAGCAACGTTTATTGACTGCGGCGATCGGAATTCCGCTGTTTTTTGTCGTTTTGTTTTTCTATGCAACGCCGGTATTCAACGGCGCACTGTCGCTGATTCTCGGTATCGGCGTGTATGAGCTGCTGCAAACTGCACAGTACGGACGAAAAAAGGTGATTACCGTCACTTGTGTGTTGTTCGGCGTGCTGCTGCCGTGGTTTGAACTGCCGGTATTAAAGCCGTATCGTGTGATTTTGCTGTTTTTGTTTGCGGCTGTTTTGATGGCGGCGCTGTTAAAATGGCACGATGAAATTCGTATGGAACAAATTTCACAGCTGTTTTTCGTGTCGGTTGTTTATCCGATTGCGCTGACAACGCTTGTGTATATCCGCGACAGCTTCGATACCGCACACGGATTGTTCTATACCGTGCTTGTGTTCTCGTGTGCGTGGGCTGCTGATGCGGGCGCATATTTTGCCGGACGCTTTTTCGGCAAGCATAAAATGTCGCCGAAAATCAGTCCGAACAAAACGATCGAAGGCTTGATTGGCGGCGTGATCACCAGCCTTTTGTTTGCTGTGGCGATTTCTGCTGCGTTTTCAGCAATCATGGCAAGTCAGAATGTGGCGGTTTCGATCAACTATCTCTCTCTGCTTGGTGCAACACTGCTCGGTACAATGGTCGGTGTGTTCGGAGATTTGGTTGCATCCGTGATGAAACGGCAAAACGGCATCAAAGATTACGGTACCATCATGCCGGGACACGGCGGCATTGTCGACCGGTTTGACTCCGTATTTTTCGTCGCACCGGCAATTTTTGTATGGCTGCAATTTTTTATGATCTAAATACACGAAAACTTCCCGTTTTGTCTGCGGGAAGTTTTTGTCTATCGTTCGTATTGTTTTGATATCAGCAAGAAAGCGTGAGAATATAACATGAAACAGATTTGTATATTAGGATCAACCGGATCGATCGGTACGCAGGCGATTGAAGTCTGCCGTCATCAGGGATTTCGTGTCTGTGGTCTGGCGGCGAATCGGAATGCCGAACTGCTGGCTGAACAGGCAAAAGCGTTAAAACCGGATATGGTCTGCATTTTTGACGATTCGCAGTATGCGAAACTCAAAGAACTGCTGAGCGGGGAAACGATCGAAATCGTCACGGGAATGGATGGCCTTTGCGCACTGGCATCAATGGAGCAGAGTGACATCGTTTTAAACGCCGTTGTCGGTATGGTTGGATTGGAACCGACACTTGCCGCGATCCGTGCGAAAAAGACGATTGCGCTTGCAAACAAAGAAACGCTCGTGACGGGCGGACAGCTTGTCATCAGCGAAGCCAAAAAGTACGGCGTCCGCATCCTGCCGGTTGACAGCGAGCATTCTGCGATTTTTCAGTCGCTTCAGGGAAACGAGCAAAATCGCGTGAATAAAGTGATTTTAACTGCATCCGGCGGACCGTTTTACGGAAAAACGACAGAAGAATTAGAAAACGTGACAGTGGAGCAGGCACTTCGTCATCCAAATTGGTCGATGGGTGCAAAAATCACCATCGATTCGGCTACACTGATGAATAAGGGACTCGAACTCATCGAAGCATGCTGGCTGTTTTCACTCCCGCCCGAGCAGGTGGAGATCGTTGTGCATCGGGAAAGTGTGATTCATTCGCTTGTCGAATATGAGGATCATGCGGTGATGGCGCAGCTCGGCGTACCGGATATGAAAGTTCCGATTCAATATGCGCTGACTTATCCGGAGCGCAAAAACTGCGAAACTGCGCCGCTTTCCCTGACGAAATACGGCACACTCACTTTCTCCGAGCCGGATGAAGATACATTTGTGTGCCTAAAAGCGTGTAAAGAGGCCATTCGCCGCGGCGGATTATATCCGACGATTGTAAACGGTGCAAATGAGCAGGCAGTGGCGCTCTTTTTGGAGGGGAAAATTCGGTTCCTCGATATCGGCCGGTTGGTCATGGATTCGCTTTCCTTAAAATATGATATGGAGAGCTTTGATGTTTCCGATATTCAGGCGGCGGATCTGCTTGCAAGAGAATTTGTGCGGATTCAGTGCCTGAACGCATCGAAATAAAGGAGGCAGGTTTCATTGCTAGCAATCATTTATACCATTTTGATTTTCGGCGTACTCATTTTTGTTCATGAACTGGGTCATTTTCTGGCGGCCAGACTTTCAGGCGTGACAGTGCTTGAATTTGCAATCGGCATGGGTCCTGCGATTTTTAAAAAGCAGGGAAAAAAGACGCTTTACTCGATTCGTTTGCTCCCGATCGGCGGATATTGTTCGATGGAAGGGGAAACCGAGGAATCGGATGCGCCGGGTGCATTTAAAAAGGCAAGCAAACCGCGCCGTGCGATTATTCTGGCGGCCGGTGTGACGATGAACTTTTTAGTGGGCTTTTTGCTGATGCTCACTACGTTTATCGGAACGGAAGTGTATTCCACCAAAACGGTTGCGGAATTTAACACCGCCGATGCACTGTCGAATCAGACGGGACTCATGGTGAACGATACGGTGCAAAAGGTCAATGGGACGACGATTTTCACTGCAAATGATATTGTGTTTGCACTTCTGCGTGATGATGACGGCATTGTGGAAATGGATGTACTGCGTGACGGAAAAACTGTCCATCTGTCCGGTGTAGAATTCAAGGTTTCCGGTGAGGGCGAAAACCGCACGCTTGATCTTGATTTTAAAGTATACGGCGAAAAAGCAAGCTTTTTGGGCGCATTTTCACAGGCACTGGACGGCACGATTTCGCTGGTGCGCAACACGTGGGTGTCGCTTGGCGATATGGTGACAGGCCGTGTTGGCATTTCGGAACTTTCGGGTCCGGTCGGCGTCGGCGAAGTGGTTTCGCAGGCTGCACAGATCGGATGGCAGAGTGTGATTATGATTGCGGCATTTTTGTCGATCAGCTTGGGTATTTTTAACTCGCTGCCGATTCCCGCGCTCGACGGCGGCCATTTGCTGCTGCTGTTAATCGAAGCGATTCGCGGAAAGCCGCTCAATCAAAAGCTTGAGGGAATTCTCACGGTGATCGGATTTGCGTTTTTTATTTTATTGTTTATTGTTGTCACGATAAGCGACGTGATCAAACTGTTCTGATTTGATAAAGAAGGGATGAGGAAGATGCGGACAGTCAAACAGGTAAAGGTCGGAAATCTTACGTTGGGAGACGGAACCGTTCGGGTGCAGTCGATGCTGTCGGTTCCTGCACATGATATCGAGGGGAATATCCGTCAGGCAAAGGCGCTCGAAGCGGCCGGCTGTGAGATCATTCGCGCAGCTGTGCCGGACATGGAAGCCGTTTCGCTGATCAAAGCGCTGAAAGAAGCGATTTCGATTCCGCTGGTGGCAGATATTCATTTTGACTATCGGCTGGCGATTGCGGCGGTGGAAGCAGGCGTTGATAAAATCCGCATCAATCCCGGAAATATCGGCGAGGACAGCCGCGTCAAAGCGGTAGCTGATGCGTGCAAAGCGCATGGGGTACCGATTCGCATCGGCGTGAACGCCGGTTCGCTTGAGCCGCATATCTTGGAAAAATACGGTGCGCCGACGGCGGATGCACTGGTGGAAAGTGCACAGTATCATATCTCACTGCTTGAGCGGTATGATTTCGATCAGATTGTCGTGTCGATCAAATCGTCGAACGTAAAAACGATGATCGAATCGTACCGGAAGCTTGCCGCTGTCTGTGATTATCCGCTGCACTTAGGCGTGACCGAAGCAGGTACAACGCGTATGGGTATCATCAAAAATGCAATCGGTATCGGCAGTCTGCTCACAGACGGCATCGGCGATACGATTCGCGTGTCACTTACGGCCGATCCGATTGAGGAAATCAAAGCCGGATATGATATTTTGAAAGCGGCAGGTGTGCGCAGCCGCGGGGTGGAAGTCATTTCATGTCCGACCTGCGGACGCACACAGATTGATTTGATCTCGCTTGCAAAACAAGTGGAAGAAGCGCTTTCTGACTGTCAAAAGTCAATCCGTGTGGCAGTGATGGGCTGCGTCGTCAACGGTCCGGGCGAAGCGCGCGAAGCGGATATCGGCATTGCTGGCGGAAAAGGCTGTGCAATGCTCTTTAAAAAGGGCGAGATTTTGCGCAAGGTAGAAGAAAACGAAATTGTTTCCGCACTGCTTGCGGAGATTGAACGAATGGAATAAAGGACAGAGCGATTTTGGAAAAACAGTTTGTATCGGTTTTCGGACCGTATTTAACAAAAGAATATGATCCGGCACTTTTGCACGCGCAGCTTTTGGAATTGGACGTGGGAAAGGAGTCACGCGATCTGATCGTGACAATCCGTCCGCAGACATTGCTTTTAAAGCAGATAATCTTTTCGGCGGAGCAGGAATTGGCGGAAGCGCTTCAGTTAAAACAGTGCCGGGTCAAAACAAAATATACGCCCGATCAATTCACGGAACACTATTTTCCGGAAGTGGTCTGTGCATTGAAACGCTCGGTTTCACTCATCAACGGCTATTTTGATGGTGCAGGATGCACGTTTTCTGACAATATGCTGACGATCACACTGCGTCACGGCGGTGCAGAGCTTTTGGAAAAATGCCATGTCCGCCGAGAAATTGCATCGTTTATTTTCGATGAATTTTCGTTCCGGCCGGAGGTGTCGTTTGACGGTGTGCTCGAAGCGGAGCAGGTGGAACTGCCGGCGAATACGGCGGTGCTGGATGATGATATTCCGTTTCCGATGGATGCGCCGCCTGAAAGTGCATCGCCTGCTTCTTATATGCCGCCTCCTCAGATGGAGCGGCCGCGTTCTGCACCAAAGCGTGAAAAGCGCATGAAGCTCAATTTTTCGAATCTGCCGATTTCGTGCAAGGATGCAAGCGTGCTGATTGGACGGAATATCGCAGAAGAACCGATTTTACTGTCGGAGGTCAATCAGGAGAGTGGACGAGTGGTTGTCTGCGGCGAAATTTTCGCTGTGGATCAGCGGTATAACCGGGACAATACGAAAATTATTATGTCGGTGAGTTTTACAGACTACACCGGTTCGAATACGCTTAAAATTTTTGACGATGTCAAAAACGAAGAAAAATACGCGAAGCTTAAAAAAGGCGCGGCAATTTTGGTGCGCGGCGAGGCGTCGTATGACAAATACGACCGCGAAGTGGCAATTCGTCCGTTTGACATCATGCTGCTTGAAAAAGAGCCGCGTATGGATCACGCCGAAGAAAAGCGTGTTGAACTGCATTTACATACGATCATGTCTGCAATGGACGCGACGACTAAGGTAGATGAGGTCATTAACACCGCATACCGTTGGGGACATAAAGCAGTTGCAATCACCGATCACGGTGTTGTGCAGGCGTTTCCCGATGCAATGAATGCGGTCGATGCCATCCGCAAAGACGGCGGCGAGTTCAAAGTGATCTATGGCGTGGAGGCGTATTTTGTAAATGATGCGGTCGAGATTGTCAAAGGGGAGCAGGACGCACCGCTTGACGGTGAGTTTATTGTGTTTGATACCGAGACAACAGGTTTGAGCGCCGCAACGGAGCGTATGACGGAAATCGGCGCGGTTTTAATCAAAAACGGTGAAGTCGTGGACACATTCAATACGTTTGTGAATCCGAAAAAGGCGATTCCGCCGAAAATCACCGAATTAACCGGCATCACGAACGAAATGGTCAAGGACGCACCGGAGGAAGCAGAGGCGCTTTCATCGTTTCTTGATTTCTGCGGCGACCGGATTCTGATTGCGCATAATGCACCATTTGATATGGCGTTTGTGCAGGCGGCGGCCGCACGGAGCGGGATTTCGCGTCCGTTTACGTCCGTCGATACCGTGCCGCTCTGCCGGAATCTTTTGCCGGAGTTAAAAAAGCACAAATTAAACCTCGTGGCGGAGCATTTAAAGCTCGGCGATTTTAACCATCACCGTGCATCGGACGATGCGAATATGCTGGCGGCGATCTTTTTAAAGCTGTGCGAAAAATTGCGTAATGAACGCGGCGTTACGACGATTCAGCAGATCAATACGGCGTGTGCCGGCGTTGATGTGAAAAAAGCGCAGAGCTATCACCAGATTCTGCTCGTGAAAAACGCGCAGGGACTTAAAAACTTATATAAGCTTGTGTCGTTTGCGCATTTGGACTATTACTATAAACGGCCGCGGATTCCAAAAAGCGAGCTGATGAAGCATCGCGAAGGACTGCTTGTGGGCAGTGCGTGCGAGGCGGGCGAGCTTTACCGTGCAATTTCGGCAGGAAAGCCGTGGGCGGAGCTTTGTTCGATTGCGAAATTTTATGATTACTTGGAAATTCAGCCGACGAAGAACAACTTCTTCATGATTCGAAACGGCATGGTCGAGAGTGAAGAACAGCTTCGTGAGTATAACCGCACGATCATCAACCTCGGCGAAAAACTGGGGATTCCCGTTGTGGCAACGTGCGACGTTCATTTTATGAACGAAAAAGATGCCATTTTCCGTGAGATTCTTTTAACCGGCATGAAATTCTCCGATGCGGCAGAACAGCCGCCGCTGTTCTTTCGGACAACGGACGAAATGCTTGCGGAGTTTTCCTATCTTGGAGAGGAAAAAGCACGGGAAGTGGTCATCACAAACCCGAACAAAATCGCCGATCTCATCGATCCGGAGGTACGGCCGATTCCGCGCGGTACATTCACGCCGAACATCCCCGGCTCTGACGAGGATATCGCACGGATCACCTGGGATCGCGTACACGAAATTTACGGTGATCCTGCGCCGGAGCTCGTGGAAAAACGACTCACCCGCGAACTCGAATCGATTATCAAACACGGATTTGCCGTGCTTTATATGATTGCACAGAAGCTTGTGGCAAACTCGGAGGCAAACGGCTATCATGTCGGTTCGCGTGGATCGGTCGGTTCGTCGTTTGTGGCGATCATGGCAGGTATTTCGGAGGTAAACCCGCTGCCGCCGCACTACGTCTGCCCGAAATGCAAACACAGCGAATTTATCACGGACGGTTCGGTCGGCTCGGGCTTTGACCTGCCGCCGAAAGATTGTCCGAACTGCGGCACAAACATGAACCGCGACGGACACGACATTCCGTTTGAAACGTTCTTAGGCTTTGACGGTGATAAAGCGCCGGATATCGACTTAAACTTCTCCGGCGAATATCAGTCGCGTGCGCATCGCTATACGGAGGAATTGTTCGGCAAGGACCACGTGTTTAAAGCAGGTACCATTTCGACCGTTGCGGATAAAACGGCATACGGTTATGCGATGAAATATCTCGAAGAAACCGGCAAGCATGTCCACCGCGCAGAGGAAAACCGTCTGGCAATCGGATGTGCGGGCGTGAAACGGACGACCGGTCAGCATCCGGGCGGCATGGTCGTTGTGCCGTCTGATTATGAGGTGTATGACTTCACACCGGTACAGCACCCGGCAGATTCAAAGGAATCGGGCGTCATTACAACGCACTTCGATTTCCATTCGCTCCACGATACGATTTTGAAACTCGACGAGCTTGGACACGATGTGCCGACGCTCTACCGCCATTTGGAAGATTTAACAGGCATCATGATCGCAGACGTTCCGCCGATGGACGAAAAGGTCATCAGCCTCTTTACATCGACCGAGGCGCTGGGCGTTACTCCCGAAGAAATCCACAGTGAAACCGGTACGCTTTCGCTGCCGGAGATGGGTACAAACTTTGTGCGCCAGATGCTTATTGACGCGCAGCCGAAGAAGTTTTCCGACCTGCTGCAGATTTCGGGTCTTTCCCACGGAACAGACGTGTGGCTTGGCAATGCACAGGATTTGATCCGCGATAAAGTTTGTACGATTTCCGAAGTGATCGGTACGCGTGACAGCATCATGACATATCTGCTCCATAAAGGGCTCGAGCCGAAAATGGCGTTTAAAATCATGGAGATCACGCGTAAAGGCAAGGCACCGAAGCTTTTAACCGAGGAACATTTTGCCGCGATGAAAGAGCACGGCGTACCGCAGTGGTATGTCGACAGCTGTATGAAAATCAAGTACATGTTCCCGAAAGCGCACGCGGCGGCGTATGTCATTGCAGCGTGCAAGCTCGGTTGGTTTAAAGTGTATCATCCGCTGCCGTATTATGCGTCGTTTTTCACGGTACGCGGCGGCGACTTTGATGCCGAGAGCGCCGTGCAGGGAAAAGAGGTCGTGCAGATGCGGCTTGAGGCATTGCGCTTAAAAGGAAACGACCGCTCCGTCAAGGAAAACGACACATATGTCACCTTGCAGATCATCAACGAGATGCTCTGCCGCGGATATTCGTTTTTGCCGGTTGATCTGTATCGTTCGCATGCAACCGATTATCAGATCGAGGACGGAAAAATCCGCCTGCCGTTTACGGCGCTAAAAGGCGTCGGCGAAGCGGCTGCAAGAGGACTGCAGGAGGCCGGTACACAGGGAACATATATCTCGGTTGATGAGATTCAGGAGCGTTCGGGCGCTTCGAAATCGGTCATTGAGATGCTCGAAGAAGCCGGTGCATTAGAGGGTCTTCCGAAAACGAGTCAGATGACGTTCTTTTGATTGACAGCAGCGCTGTTTTGTGTTATCATGTTATCACGTTACTACGATAAAGCGGAGGCGACGATATGCCAAGATATAATTTAATTACGCCGGAAGGAACGCGCGATTATTTGTTTGAGGAAGCTGCGGCGATCCAAAAGACGGAGCAGACGATTCATCATCTGTTTGAAGCACGCGGATTTTCGCGTGTGATCACACCAGCGATTGAGTTTTTGGATGTCTACAACGAAAACGGACATAGCATTCCGGTGGAATATATGTATAAACTCACCGACTATAAAGGACGATTGATGGTGATTCGTCCCGATTCGACGATGCCGATTGCACGGCTTTGCGCTACCCGCCTGCGGGATGCCGCACTGCCGCTGCGGCTTTACTACAGCCAGTCGGTGTATGCACAAAACCGCGTGCTGGCAGGCAGACGCGATGAAGTTAAGCAAAGCGGTGTGGAACTCATTGGCGCAGAAGGACTTCGTGCCGATCTTGAAATGGTGTCGCTTGCGGCAGATGTGCTCAGTGGGTGCCATTTAAAGCCGTTCCGCATTGAAATCGGACATATCGGCATTTTCAATGCACTTGCCGATGCACTTCATATCGACGAAGTCGAGCGGGAACAGATAAGACTTTATATTGAATCGAAAAACTATCCGGCGCTTGACGATTATCTCGTTCGGTTCGGTGATTCGCACGAGGCGACAGTGCTTCGTCAGCTGCCGCGGCTGTTCGGCACCGCACAGGTGTTTACACAGGCGCAGACACTGCTTGCAGGGACAAAAGCGGAAGAAACGCTTTCCTACTTAAAGAAACTGTATGAGCAGCTTTGCCGGATGGACTGTGGTTCGATGGTGAGCGTTGATCTTGGTATTGTAAACCGTACCGATTATTATACCGGTATTGTATTTAAAGGCTATATCGAAGGACACGGTGAAGAGGTGCTTTCCGGCGGACGATATGACCGGCTGGTCAAGCAAAACGGCGCGTATGTGCCGGCGATCGGATTTGCGGTGAATATTGACGCAGTGGCACACGCGATCAATCAAAAGGAGCCAATCGCGCGCGCACATGCCGATGTGCTGATTGTTGCAAAAGATGAAGAGGCACTTCCGCATGCGTTCGAATTGCTCTCTCGTTATAATGAATGGGGAAAAACGGCGGAATTTTTCTGTGACGATGCAGAGAAAGCACGCGCGTATGCGACACTTCGTGGGATTCCCAAAATTGTGTTTCTCAAAGAGGGTCAAAGTGAAGAAGTCAGTGCAGAGGAGGCGTCAAAATGAAACCGATTCGAATTGCGCTCACAAAAGGACGGCTTGAAAAAGATACCGTCGCATTATTTGAAACGATGGGATTTGACTGCACCGCACTGCATAACAAAGGCCGGCGGCTGATTCTGCCGATTCCCGATGCAAACATTGAGGTGGTGCTTGCAAAAGCCGCCGATGTCATTACCTACATCGAACATGGTGTGTGTGATGTGGGCGTTGTCGGAAAAGACACGATCATGGAATATGGCGGCTCGTTTTTCGAGGTTGCCGATTTGGGATTCGGTGCATGCCGGTTTGCACTGGCAGGAAAAAAAGGCGACGATTTTTATGCGGGATATGCAGAGAAAACGATTGCCACCAAATATCCGAATGTGACGCGCCAGTTTTTTGAAAAGAAAAACATGGATGTGAATATCGTCAAAATCGAGGGCAGTGTGGAGTTGGCGCCACTTTTGGGACTGGCGGACGCGATTGTCGATATCGTGGAAACCGGTTCGACACTTAGAGAAAACGGGCTTGAGGTATTTGAAGAGGTTGCGCCGATTTCAGCGCGCGTAATCGTCAACACCGTCAGCATGAAGCTCGATCAGCAGACAATCGAAACGCTCATTGGCAATATGGAGCGGGCACGTAAGGGGGAAGAAGTACGATGATTTCCATTATCAATGTAAACGGAACAGATGAAGTTACCTTTTTAAACCGGCTTTCCGAGCGAATCGGTTCGGTGAATGAGGAAGTCACTGCCGCAGTCACGCAGATTCTGCGGGATGTGAAAGCCCGCGGCGATGAAGCGGTGGCGGCGTATACGAAAAAATTTGACGGACAGCTGCCGCCGTCGTTTGAAGTCAGCCGCGACGAAATTAACGACGCACTGACAGAGGCCGACCCGGCATTTGTGGATGCAATGCTTAATGCGGTTGCAAACATCACAGAATTCCATAACCGCCAAAAACAGCAGAGCTTTATCGATGCAAAGCCGAACGGTGTGCTGATGGGACAGCGGATTCGCGGATTAAAACGCGTGGGTCTGTATGTGCCGGGCGGTACGGCGGCATATCCGTCGTCGGTGCTGATGAATGCGATTCCGGCAAAAATTGCGGGCGTTGAGGAAATCATCATGGTGACGCCGCCGCGCAAAGACGGCACAGCAAATCCGGATATTCTTGTGGCAGCGGCATTGTGCGGTGTAGACCGTGTCTTTTTGATGGGTGGTGCACAGGCGGTCGCAGCGCTTGCATATGGTACGGAGATGGTGCCGAAGGTGGACAAAATCGTGGGGCCGGGCAATATCTTTGTGGCAACGGCGAAAAAATTGCTGTTCGGCGAAGTCGATATCGATATGATTGCCGGTCCGAGCGAAATTTTGATTCTGGCGGACGAAACGGCAGAGCCTTCGTATCTGGCGGCTGACCTCATGAGCCAGGCAGAGCACGACAAACTCGCTTCTTCGATCCTGGTGACCACTTCGGCGGAGATTGCGCAAAAGACAAAAGAAGAACTTGCCCGTCAGGTGCAGACGCTTTCCCGCCGCGAGATCATCGAAGAATCACTTCAGAGATTCGGCGCGATTTTCGTGTGCGAAACAACCGATCAGGCAGTGGAGCTGGCAAACCGGCTGGCACCAGAGCACTTGGAAGTCATGATGGCTGATCCGGTGTCGTATATCGGAAAGCTTGACAATGCGGGAAGTGTATTCCTCGGGAAATATTCGCCGGAACCGCTCGGTGACTACTATGCAGGCCCGAACCACGTATTGCCGACCAGCGGAACAGCACGCTTTTTCTCGCCGCTTTCCGTTGACGCTTTTATCAAAAAATCAAGCTATATTTACTATACACAGGAAGCACTTGCAAACGCAAAAGACGATATTATCCTACTGGCGGAAAGAGAACGGCTGACGGCGCATGCCAATTCCATCCGTGTCCGCTTTTGACCGTGAAGTTTGAAAGAGGGATCTTATGGCTTATTCGTTAAATCAAAAAATCAAAAATCTGACGCCGTATGCACCGATTGTCGGACACTATGATATCCGGCTCGATGCAAACGAGTCATTTCTGACATTGCCGGATGATGTGAAGAAAAAGGCGATGGAAGAAGCGCTTTCTTCGCCGCTCAACCGCTATCCGGACCCGTATGCAACCGATTTGGTGCGCGGATTTTCGAAATATTACTGTGTAAAACCGGAATATGTGACCGCCGGAAACGGTTCGGATGAACTGATTTCGCTCATTGTGGGCACTTTCTTTGAAGCAGGCGAAGAACTTGTAATGGTTGTGCCGGATTTTTCGATGTATCAGTTTTATGCGGAAGTGTTCGGCGTCAAAACGACTGCGTTTACAAAAGACGAGTCACTTCATATTGATGTGGAACGGCTGTGTCAGTATCTGATTCAGTCTAAGGCACGCGGTGTAATGTTTTCAAATCCGTGCAATCCGACGTCTATTTGCTTGTCAAAACGTCAGGTGCATCGGATGCTCCGGGAAGTGCCGGACTGCCTCTTTATCGTGGACGAGGCCTATATGGATTTTGCGGATGAATCGGTGCTTTCGCTTGTGGACGATTTTGACAATCTGATCGTTTTGCGCACCTGCTCAAAAGCAATCGGGTTAGCGGCTATCCGGATTGGCTTTGCGGTTGCAGGCGAAAAAATCACCCGTGCGATCCGTTCGGTGAAATCGCCGTATAATGTAAACACCGTTTCGCAGAAAATCGGTGAGGCTGTTTTTGCCGATCCGGAGTTTTTGATGCATGCTGCGAAGAAAATCATTTCTTCGCGCGAGCACTTGTACAAAGGACTGCTTGCACTTCATGCGCGGTACCGCGGATTTGACGAGGTGTATGAATCGGCGACAAACTTTGTGTTTATCCGCACAAAATATGCAAAAGAGCTTTACGAAGGACTGCTTGCGCGTTCGATTGCGATTCGGTTTATGGGCGGTTATCTGCGTATTACAGCCGGCACGCAGGAGGAGAACAAAGCGGTTCTTACTGCACTCGAAGAACTGGTAAAGGAGTATTGAGCGATGAGACAGGCAACGATTACACGCAATACAAAAGAAACGCAAATTACAGCATCTCTCACACTGGATGACCGTGCAGACGGCGTTGTTGTACATACCGGCATCGGCTTTTTCGATCATATGCTCACAGCGTTTGCTGTGCACGCAGGTCTTTCGCTGCATCTTGAATGCAAAGGCGATCTTGAGGTGGACTGCCATCATACAATCGAAGACACCGGCATTGTGCTCGGCCAGACGATTGCGGCAGCACTTGGCGGCAGAGGCGGCATCATGCGTTACGGAAGTTTCTTTGTTCCGATGGACGAAGCACTTGCAAGCGCACATGTGGATATCAGCGGACGGCCGTTTTTGTCGTTCCGTGCATCGTTTACCGCACCGATGATCGGTGCGATGGATACGCAGATGATCGAGGAGTTTTTCCGTGCAGTTGCGGCGCATTCCGGTATGACACTTCATTTGGAAGTCTTGTACGGCGAAAACGATCACCACAAAGCGGAAGCGCTGTTTAAAGCATTTGGACATGCACTCGCAGTGGCAGTTACAAGAAACCGCGACGGTGCAACGCTTTCGACAAAAGGCGTGTTGTAAAAAAAGCATGAGGAGGAGTTTGCTTGATCGCAATCATTGACTATGGAGCAGGCAATCTGTTCAGTGTGAAAAATGCGCTCGACTATATTGGGGAACAAAGCGAAATCACGAGCGATCCGGCGGTGCTTTCCCGTGCAGACGGATTGATTTTGCCGGGTGTGGGCGCGTTCCCGGATGCGATGCGGATGCTAAAAAACAGCGGTTTGGTGGATGTTATTCGCACAGAGGCAGCGAAAAAACCGTTTTTGGGCATTTGCCTTGGCATGCAGGTGTTGTTTTCGCGCGGAACGGAATTCACACAAACAGACGGTTTGGATTTGATTCCGGGCAGCGTGGATCGGATTACATGCGACTTTAAAATTCCGCATATGGGCTATAACGAGCTGCACAAACACATCGATTCCCCACTGTTGGCGGGAATCGGTGAGGGTGCATGTGTCTACTTTGTCCATTCGTTTATGGCGAATACCACGCCCGAATATATCGCCGCAGATACAGATTACGGCGTGCGGATTCCGGCGCTTGTGCAGAACAAGATGGTGTTCGGCGCGCAGTTCCATCCGGAAAAAAGCGGCGAAACGGGACTTACGATACTTAGAAACTTTGGAGGACTGACCAGATGATTATCTATCCTGCGATTGACATTCAAAACGGGGAATGCGTACGGCTGACAAAAGGTGATTTTGCGACGAGCGAACGCGTGGCAGCAGATCCGATTGAAACCGCAAAGCAGTTTGAAGCGGCAGGTGCGACATATTTGCACATGGTGGATTTGGACGGTGCAAAAAACGCAATGGCACAAAACCGCGATGTGTTTGTTTCAGTGGCGCGTGAAACCGGATTGAAAATTGAATTGGGCGGCGGCATTCGTGACATGAACACCGCGGCTTACTATTTGGAAAACGGCATTGACCGGATTATTTTAGGGTCTATGGCAGTCAAAAATCCGAAGCTTTTGGCAGAGCTTGTGCGCGAATACGGCGATCGGATTATCGTTGGCATCGACGCAGAGGACGGTATGGTCAAGACGGAAGGCTGGCTCGCTTCCGGTCGTGTGAACTATATCACGCTTGCAAAAGAGATGTTCCATATTGGCGTAAAACACCTGATTTACACCGATATTTCGCGTGACGGAACACTCACCGGCCCAAACCTTGCAGATTTAAAGAAACTGCGTGAAGCGGTGCGTATGAATATCATTGCATCGGGCGGTATTCGCAATGTTGAGGATATCCGTGCGCTTGCAAAAATCAAAATGTACGGTGCAATCTGTGGCAAATCGCTGTATAAAGGCACACTCGATTTAAAAGAAGCAATCGAAGCTGCTGCACAGGTGGAAGCACAGCGTGCACAGCAGCGGCCGCGCCCGGCAGGAGGAAAACGAAAATGCTCTCCAAACGAATAATTCCGTGTCTGGATGTCAAAAACGGACGCGTTGTCAAAGGTATCAATTTCGTCGGATTAAAAGACGTAGGCGATCCGGTGGAATGTGCAAAACTGTATAACGAACAGGGTGCAGACGAGATCGTATTTCTCGATATCACCGCAACGCACGAAAACCGCGACACAATCTTGGATGTGGTGCGCAATACGGCGAAGCAGGTGTTTGTTCCGCTGACCGTGGGCGGCGGTATTCGTACGATCGACGATTTTAAAAAGCTTCTGCGCGCCGGTGCGGATAAAATTTCGGTCAATTCTGCGGCTGTGCGCAATCCGCAGCTTGTTTCGGAGGCGGCCGATAAATTCGGCAGTCAGTGCGTGGTGGTGGCGATTGATGCGCGCCGTGCAGAGGACGGCACATTTCACGTTGTCATTAACGGCGGCCGAATCGATACCGGAATGGACGCTGTCTGGTGGGCGAAAGAAGTGCAGCGGCTTGGTGCCGGCGAAATTCTGCTCACATCAATGGATGCGGACGGAACGAAAGCCGGATTTGATATCGATTTGCTCAATGCCATCTGTGCGGTTTCTCATGTGCCTGTGATCGCATCAGGCGGATGCGGTGCGCTTTCGCATTTTTCGGAGGTGTTCCAAAAAACAGGTGCCGATGCCGCACTGGCTGCATCGCTGTTTCACTATCGGGAACTGACGGTCGGTCAGGTCAAAGAACATCTGCGTGAATGCGGCATTCCGGTTCGGATGGATAAGTGAGGAAAACAAGATGGATGTTTCGATTTATTTTAAAAAATCGCCGCTCATTCCGGCGATTGTGGTTGAAGACAGTACCGGTGAGGTGCTGATGCTTGCCTATATGAACGAAGAAAGTTTAAAAAAGACGTTTGAAACGGGATATACCTGGTTTTATTCCCGTTCGCGTCAAGAGCTTTGGAACAAAGGTGCCACAAGCGGTCACACGCAGCGCGTGATTTCGATTGACGCAGACTGTGACGATGATACCTTGCTCGTGCGTGTGGAGCAGATGGGACCTGCTTGTCATACCGGAAATAAAAGCTGCTTTTTTAAACGGATTTATCAGCGAAAAACAGAAACGAGGGAATAATCGATGGAAGAAAAACTCAAAGCACTCTTAGCGCTTGACGAAACGATTCGTCATCGCCGCGAACACCCACAGGAGGGCTCGTACACCTGCTATCTGTTCGATAAAGGCATCGATAAAATTTTGAAAAAATGCGGCGAGGAAAACGCCGAGATGATCATTGCGGCAAAAAACAACGATCCGGACGAAATCGCAAACGAAGTGAGCGATCTGTTGTTCCACATCCTTGTGATGATGCAGGAGCGCGGTGTTTCTCTTGAAGCAGTGCTGGATATTTTGGCAAGCCGCAGCATGAAAACAGGCAACTTAAAAACATTTCATCAAGTCGATCACAACTCATAATGCAGTGATACTGTGGGAATGAAGATGCCTGCCGGTTCATATGTATGAACGGGCAGGTGTTTTTTCATGCAGAATCCTTTTTCTCTGTTGAGTGTATTTCTGAGCGGACCGGTGATGGTTTGGGGTGTTTCGGTGATTGGACTGTTCATCAGCTTCGGTACACGGTTTGTGCAGATTCGAATGTTTGCGCAGTCGGTAAAAACCGTGTTGTTTGGAATGAAAAAAGGACAAAACGGGCAGATTTCCTCTTTTCAGGCGGTCACTGCCGCGCTTTCGGGCACGATCGGCACCGGCAACATCGCTGGCGTTGCCATTGCGCTTGCTGCGGGGGGCGCAGGTGCAATTTTTTGGATGTGGATCAGCGCGTTTTTAGGAATGGCAGTGAAATTTGCTGAAATTACAATGGCGGTACGCTTTCGCGAGCGAAAAGACGGCAGGTTTGTCGGCGGTCCGATGTATTATCTGACGCACGCCGTTGGCAGATGCACCGGAAAGCTGTTTGCGTGGCTGTGTATTTGTTCGTCCTTTTTCGTCGGGAATATGGTGCAGGCCAACACGGCATTCGGCGCACTGCTGGCAATTACACCGATTGCGCCGCCGGCGCTGATGTGTTTGTTTTTGGTGCTCAGCATTGTGACCGGCATTGTGTTGGCAGGCGGTATGGGAAGGATTGTGTCCGTGACACAGGTGCTGGTACCCGTGATGGCGGCAGTTTATCTGCTTGGCTGTATTGTGGTGATCGTGCTGCATCCTGCATCCTGCTTAAAAGCGCTGTGTTCAATCGTCACCGAAGCGTTTTCGTTTCAAAGCATGGCGGGCGGAATCGGCGGCTCGATGCTCATGCAGGCGATGCGTGTCGGGTGCACAAAAGGTGTTTTTACCAACGAGGCAGGACTTGGATCTGCGCCGATTGCCCACGCCGCCGCTGAATGTGAATCGCCTGCTGTGCAGGGATTGTTCGGTGTTTTTGAGGTGTTTTTTGATACGATCGTGATGTGCACACTGACAGCCGTTGTCATTTTGTCGTCCGGTGTGTCATTTGATGCAGCGGCGAACGGTATTTCCATCACACTGGCGGCGTTTGCGCAGACATTCGGTGAAACGGCGCGCATACTGCTCGGCGTGTCGGTGCTGTTTTTTGCGTTTGCCGCCATTCTCTCTTGGGGCGGATACGGTGACAGCTGCATTCTGTTCTTAAACGGTAAACGGCACGCGCGTCGATTTTATCATGTTTTGTATGCCGCGGCAGTCTTTTTGGGTGCTGTGTTTCCTGTGTTGTCGTTGTGGGAGCTGGCAGATCTCTTTAACGGATTGATGATGATTCCCAATCTGCTGGGACTGATTTTGCTGCTTCCCGTTGTGAAAGAGGAAACCTGTCGGCTGAATCAAACAAAAACAACAGCGCTTTGTCAAAAAAAATAAGCATATTGCATCTTGCGTTTTTTGATGAAACATGTTATATTTGTACTTGTCACAAAAACAAATGTATTTTGGTGGTGAACTCGCGTGAAAGAACAGCAGCTTGTGCTGGTTGATAAAGCGGTGCTGCCGGAAGTATTTTCAAAAGTGCTGACGGCGAAATCGTATCTTTCAAAAAACCAGGCGAAAAATTCATCTGAGGCGTGTAAGATGGCGGAGCTTTCCCGCAGCGCATTTTACAAATATAAAGACAGCGTCTTTTTCTACGAGGATCAGGACAAAAGCAGTGTCGTTACCTATTCGCTGTGGCTGTCTGATGATCCGGGCGTTTTGGCGAAGGTGCTGACGGTATTGACCGCCTTCCGTGTGAATATTTTGACTGTGAATCAGAACATTCCGGTTGATCGTGTTGCATTGGTGACGATTTCGTTTCGGTGTGACGGCGTGCTTTTGGAAGAACAGCAGGCGGCGATCTATCGGGCTGTCGTGGAAATCGGCGGCGTTGTAAAAGCAAAACGGATATGAAAAACAGATTGTTTGGAAATGGGGAAGAAAAATGGCGAAAATAGCAGTGCTTGGACACGGTGTGGTCGGCTCGGGTGTGTGCGAGGTGATCGAGGAAAACAAAGAAAGCATCACCCGCAGAGCAGGTCAGCCGATTGAAGTCAAACGTATCTTGGATTTGCGTGATTTTGACGATCTGCCGTACCGCGATAAATTTACAAAAAACATTGACGATATTTTAAACGACGATGAGATTTCCATTGTTGTGGAAGTGATGGGCGGCGTTTCGCCGGCATTTGAATTTACATCGCGTGCCCTTCAAAAAGGAAAAAGCGTCGTCACATCGAATAAAGAATTGGTGGCATCAAAAGGTGCACAGCTTTTGGCGCTTGCCAAAGAGAATAACTGCAATTACTTTTTCGAAGCGTCGGTGGGCGGCGGCATTCCGATTATCCGGCCGATGCATCTGTGCTTAGCGGCGAATGAGATTGATGAAATCGTGGGCATCTTAAACGGTACCACCAATTTCATTCTTACAAAAATGATCCGCGAGAACATGGAGTTTGATACAGCGCTCAAATTGGCACAGGATCTTGGCTATGCAGAGCGCAATCCGGCAGCAGACGTCGAAGGCCACGATGCATGCCGAAAAATCTGCATCTTGGCTTCTCTGGCGTTCGGCCGTCATGTGTATCCGCAATATGTGCAGACAGAGGGTATTTCGAATATCACGCTCGAAGATGTTGCTTATGCGGAAAACTGGGGCGGCGTGATCAAACTGGTCGGCGAGGCAAAACGTCTCCCGGGAAAAGACACGATCAAATGTCTGGTAAGCCCTGCGCTGATCCATAAGGAAAGCCAGCTTGCGAATATCGACGATGTATTTAACGGCGTTTTGGTGCGGGGCAACGCAACCGGTGACGTTGTGTTTTACGGAAAGGGTGCCGGCAAGCTGCCGACAGCAAGCGCAGTGGTTGCCGACGTCATCCATGAGGCAAAGAGTTTTGGAACGAGCACCTCGCTCACATGGGCAGACAGCAGCGAAAACTTCGTCGAACCGGTGGAAGCGTTGTGCGAAGCGTTTTACGTTCGCTTGTTCGGTGCGTCCCGTGCACAGATTGAAGAAGCATTCGGCGCAGTACAGTTCCTGTCGCGTGCCGGTGCAGAAGCTGATGAAAGCGCATTTGTGATAAAACCGCAGCCGGTGCAGAAAACACTCGATGCACTCAAAACATTGGAAGATGCAGGCGTGCGCGTTTGTACGAAAATCCGTGTTGCAGATTGCTGAGGTGAGCGTATGATTCGAATTCGCGTTCCTGCAACGAGCGCCAATCTCGGCGCAGGATTTGACAGCCTTGGTTTGGCGGTCAATTTATATAATGTAATCGATATGGAGGAATACGATGGTGTTTCGATCTGTTCGACAGACGGCACCTGGGTTCCGACAACGAAAGAAAACTTGATCTATCAGTCGGCAGAGCGGCTGTTTTTGGAGTGCGGCAAACCGTTTTCGGGACTGCGCATTGTACAGCAGAACAACATTCCGATGACAAGGGGACTGGGCTCCAGTTCCGCTTGCATCGTCGGCGGTTTGGTGGGTGCAAACACACTGCTTGGCAATCCGCTGTCGCTTGATGATCTTGTCAATCTTGCATCCGACATTGAAGGACATCCCGACAACACGACACCCGCATTGCTTGGCGGCATTGTCACAGCAGTGCTTGAGGGGAAACGTGTGTATTGGGTCAAGCAGGCGGTGCACAATGCACTGCGGCTTGTGGCAGTTATTCCGGATTTCAAGCTGAGCACAGAGCTTGCGCGAAAAGCGCTGCCGGAGCAGGTGAGTCATCTGGATGCGCGGTATAATCTGTCGCGTGCAGCGCTGTTTTCCGCATCGCTTTTGCAGGGAAAATACGAAAATATCCGCATTGCAGTCGAGGATAAACTGCATCAGCCGTATCGAATGAAGCTGATTGACCATGCGGATGAAGTGTTCAGCCAGGCGTATGCGCAGAATGCGTACGGTGTGTATATCAGCGGTGCCGGTCCTACTTTGATGGCGATTGTCGATGGTGCGGATGACCGGTTTGCGCCGCAGCTGCGTGAGTATCTCGGTACACTGTCGCTCGATGGATGGAAAATCGAAGAACTTGTCATTGACAATGATGGCACAACGGTTCATAATGTGGAAGGAACAGATAACAGGGAGGTCTTGTGAGATGGGTTTAATTGTTCAGAAATTCGGAGGCTCCTCCGTAAAAGATAAAGAGTGCTTGATGCGTGTTGCAAAAACAGTCACGGACACATACAAAGCCGGCAATCAGGTGGTTGTCGTTGTCAGTGCGCAGGGCGATACAACGGATGAACTGATTGAAAAAGCAAACGAAATCAATCCGCGTGCATCCAAACGTGAGATGGATATGCTTCTTTCAACCGGCGAGCAGATTTCGATTGCACTGCTTTCGATGGCGATTGATAAACTTGGCTGCCCGGTGGTGTCGCTGACCGGCTGGCAGGCAGGCTTTGTGACACGTTCCAATCACGGTGCTGCACGCATTCGCCGCATTGAAACCGAACGCTTAAAACGCGAACTGGATAACAACAACATCGTGGTTGTGGCAGGTTTCCAGGGATTAAACCGTTTTGATGATATCACAACGCTTGGCCGCGGCGGCTCTGATACGAGTGCAGTCGCACTTGCCGCAGCACTGCACGCAGATCGCTGCCAGATCTTCACGGACGTAGAGGGTGTCTATACCGCTGATCCGCGCATTGTGAAAAATGCAGTGAAGCTCGATGAAATTACATATGACGAGATGCTGGAGCTTGCGTCTTTGGGTGCAGGCGTGCTGCATAACCGTTCTGTCGAAATGGCGAAAAAATATCACGTGAACTTAGAGGTACTTTCAAGTATTGTAAATAAACCGGGTACGATTGTAAAGGAGGCCGTTAAAATGGAAAAATTATTGATTAAAGGTGTTGCAAAAGACGAGGACGTTGCACGAATTGCAGTGATCGGACTGCCGGACACACCGGGTATTGCATTTAAAATTTTCTCGCTGCTTGCATCGCGCAAAATCAATGTAGACATCATTCTGCAGTCGATTGGCCGCCACAATACAAAAGACATCAGCTTTACAGTGCCGCTGGCAGACAAAGATACAGCGATTGAGCTTTTGCAGGAGAAATTTGATATTCTCGGTGCAGAGCGCATCGAAGCAGAAGACGATATCGTAAAAGTATCGATCGTCGGTGCAGGCATGCAGTCGAATCCGGGTGTTGCAGCAAAAATGTTCGAAGCACTGTATGATGCTAACATCAACATTCAGATGATTTCGACAAGTGAAATCAAAATTTCGGTTCTCATCGCAAGAAAAGATGCAGATCGTGCAGTGATTGCTGTGCATGATGCATTCGATTTTAATGAAAAATAAAAAACAAAAACCGCTCAAAAACAGCATTGTTTTGAGCGGTTTTGTTCTTTTATGAAGGGATAAAGCGTGGATCTGCCGCATAGATATGATGCAGGGGGTGCGTGTATGTTTATTTGTGCGTTTAAACCAAAGAGAAAGCATCTTGTGTTCGGCGGATTGATCATGGCGGCTGCAATTTGTGCTGTATGCTTGTTTTCCTGTAAAGGGGAGAGTGCATCGGTTATGAAAAAAGCAAATCTTTCGGCCGCAACAAACGAAGAGCGGGTGGCTTTTTTGGAGCAGTTCGGCTGGGAGGTCAAAGCGGAAGCCGTGCAGGTCAAGGATGTGGTGATTCCCGCAGAATTTTCGGATGTGTATAAAAAATACAATGAGATTCAAACGGCACAGGGATTTGATCTTTCGGATTATCACGGAAAACAAGTAAAACAGTATGCATATGCTGTGACAAACTATCCCGGATATGAAGGAGAAGTGCGTGCAAATCTTTTGGTGTATGCCGGCAATGTGATCGGCGGCGATATTTGTTCGCTGACACTCGACGGATTTATGCATGGATTTAAAATGCCGTCGCAAAAGTGATTGCATCAAAGGCGAGTTTCGCGTATACTTTTAAGAAAAGGAGTAGATGCTTATGGCAACCATGCGGCTTGATCGCTTCTTTTCTTCACAGGAGATTTTGTCGCGAAAAGAAGTCAAAGAAGCGGTTTTAAAAAAACAAATTACCGTAAACGGCGAAACAGCCAAAAAAATTGATATGCAGATTGATCCGCAAACGGCTCAAGTCTGCTATAAGGGACAAGCTGTCGCATATGAACCGTTTGTGTATCTGATGCTCAATAAGCCGCAGGGTGTGGTGAGCGCGACAGAGGATAAAACGCATCGGACAGTTCTCGATCTTGTGCCGCCTGAGCTTTATCGGTCGGATTTGTTTCCGGCGGGCAGACTTGACAAAGATACGGTTGGATTTGTTCTGTTGACAAACGACGGTGACTTTGCACACCGTATCCTTTCTCCGAAAAGTCATGTCAGCAAACGGTATGAAGTGACGATTGACGGTCCGATTGCAGCGCAGGATGAAGCGCAGCTGCGCAGCGGCATCACATTGGCAGATGGATATATATGCAAACCGTGTACGCTCACACTGCTTTCTGATTGCGAAAATCCTGTATATGAAATCATATTAACAGAAGGAAAATACCACCAAATCAAACGCATGTTTGGTTCTGTGGGACGAGGGGTTGTTTTTTTGAAACGGACGCATATCGGCGGCCTGGAATTAGACAAAACATTACCCGAATGTGGATGCAGGAAAATTATGCACAAAGAAATTCTTGAAATTTTGTGCAAATAGACGATGTATTCCCGATGTGTAAGGATGCATCAGATGTTTGTTGTGCATTATGGATAAACACGGTTTTGAATCTTTGGGCAACCCACCACTGGTTTTTTCGAAAAAAATTTGGTATAGTATATACAACACCTTAAGGTGTATGTTTAGGAGGTATAACAATGGCAAGCTTATCTTTAAAGGGTATTTATAAAAAATATCCGGGCGGCGTCGTCGCAGTATCTGATTTCAATCTTGAAATCGAAGACAAAGAGTTCATCATCCTCGTTGGTCCGTCCGGTTGTGGTAAATCGACAACACTTCGTATGATCGCTGGTTTGGAAGAAATCACGGAAGGCGATCTGTATATCGGTGACCGTCGCGTGAACGACGTTGTTCCGAAAGACCGTGATATCGCAATGGTGTTCCAGAACTACGCTCTGTATCCGCACATGACCGTGTTTGAGAACATGGCATTCGGCTTGAAACTGCGTAAAGTTCCGAAAGACGAGATCAAAGCTCGTGTAGAAGAAGCAGCAAGAATTCTCGATATTTCGCACTTGCTCGACAGAAAACCGAAAGCACTTTCCGGTGGTCAGCGTCAGCGTGTTGCTCTGGGCCGTGCAATCGTCCGTGAGCCGCAGGTCTTCCTTCTGGACGAACCGCTGTCCAACCTCGATGCAAAACTGCGTGCACAGATGCGTACCGAGATCACAAAACTGCATCACCGTTTGGGCACAACCTTTATCTACGTTACCCACGACCAGACAGAGGCTATGACCATGGGTACCAGAATCGTCGTTATGAAAGACGGTTTCATTCAGCAGGTTGACACACCGCAGAACCTCTATGACAAACCGTGCAACCTCTTCGTTGCTGGCTTCATTGGCTCTCCGCAGATGAACTTCATCAATGCAAAACTGGAAGCAGAAAACGGCGGTTTGGTTCTGATCATCGGTGAAGGCGATCAGACATTCAAAGTTCCGGTTCCGGAATCGAAAGTGACACCGGCTGTCAAAGCAAAAATTGGTCAGGAAGTCATCATGGGCATCCGTCCGGAAGATATGCACGACGACGAAATGCACCTGTCGACTGCGAAAGCAATCGTTGAGTGCGAAGTTGAGGTTACCGAGCTGATGGGTCACGAAACATATCTGTACCTGTCTCTGGCTGGCACACCGATCGTTGCAAGAGTAAATACTCGTTCGGCTGCAAAAGTTGGCGATGTTGTGAAAGTTGCACTGAGCGTCAACAAACTCCACATCTTCGACAAAGAAACAGAGCAGACTCTTAGCCTGTAATTTTAAAAAAAGCAATACATATCCCCGTCCTTTTGGACGGGGATTTTGTTATTGACAATTTCATTTGGAATGCTATAATGTGCTTACAAATGTCAGTACATAAAAAGAAGGGGATATTATGACGAAACGGGAAAACTTGCTGGCAATGCTCCGTGGTGAACCATTTGAAGAAGTTCCGGTGGAATTTTCGCTTTGTCCGGCACTGGAGGAAACGTATCGTGAGAAAACAGGTGGTACAGTTCCTTATGCGGAATATTTTGGAATGCCGTGGGGACACATCGGTGATATCAAGATTCCGTTTGATGAATCGAAATATGCACCGTACCATCCGAATTTGAAGAAGGGCGGCACGATTGATCTTTGGGGTGTTGCGCATGAACCCGGAAGCCGTGAGGCGATGCATATGACTTACATGCGCTGTCCGTTAAAAAATGCCGAAACACTTGAGGAACTGGAAGCGTATCCGTATCCGGATTTTTCAGTAGGTGATGCTTCTCATCAGAAACGCGAAGTCGAAGAAATTCATGCGCGGGGACTTGCAGCTGTTGGAAACATGCAGTGTACCGTTTGGGAAACTTCGTGGTATCTGCGCGGTATGGAGAATCTGATGGCAGACATGATGTGTGATCCGGAAATGGCAGCATACGTATTCGATAAAGTGACAGAACAGGCGATCATTCGTGCGCAGTCATTTGCCAAAGCCGGCGCAGATATTCTGTATCTTGGCGATGATATCGGCATGCAGCATACACCGATGATGAGCATGGAACTGTATCGGGAATGGCTGTTTCCGCGGCTTAAGAAAGTGATCGATGCGGCACGTGCAGTCAAATCGGATATTGTTGTATTTTATCACAGCTGTGGTTTTGTGACGCCGTTTATCCCGTCGCTGATTGAGGCGGGTGTCGATGTTTTAAACCCGATTCAAAGCGAATGCATGGATTTCAAAGAGATTTATGAACAGTACGGTCAGCAGATTGCATTTCATGGCACGATCGGCACCCAGACTACTATGCCGTTTGCTTCGCCGGAAGAAGTCATGCAGACAGTGCATCGGAATCTGGATATTGCCGTGCAGGGAAAAGGCAAAGGGCTGATGGTTGCACCGACGCATCTGCTCGAACCGGAAGTTCCGTGGGAAAATATTCTGGCATATGTAGAAGCTTGTCGGAGTTATCGTCCGAAATTTTAATGAGTAGATGAAAATAAAAATCACCTCTGGATTTCCAGAGGTGATTTTTGCGTTTTAACAGGGAGCGCCGAGTGCACGCAGCACAGCGGGGATCGACTTTTCTTGTATTTCAAGAAAATGAACCGGCTCACTCATGTGTTCAAGATAGTGCGCATCTGAATCGCAGATCTTCATACCGTCAAACGGAATGGGCGCATTCAGATCGGATACCTCCACACAATGAAATCCGTATTCCGGCGGAATGGCGCCAAGGCTTGCCGTAATCGAATAAGCGGCTTTGTCCACATGAGCGGGAATTAAGTACCCGGAAAACGGACGCACAAAGGAGATCAGTTCATCAAGGCTTAAGCTGAGCGCGTTGATGAGTAAAAACGGCTCGGTTCCAATGCATTCGTCATGTTCGTTGAGGATACGCTGTTCCCCGAAAATTTCCGCACGGTTTTTGATCTTCGGCAGATGCTTGTGAATCGCTTCCGAGCAAAGAAGCGCCTGTTCAAGGGTGGGAAACAGACACAGCAGATGAATTTCCTCCGCACTGCAAAGCTCCATCGCAGGAATCACAAGCAAATCGGTGCTTTTTGCCGCAGCAAATACAGCAGGCAGGTTTTGTGCAGAATTATGATCACTCACTGCAATCACATCAAGTCCAATCAGCGAGGCAAGGTTTACGATGTTGTTCGGTGTCATATCGTTGTCACCGCACGGTGAAAGGCAGGAGTGCATATGCAGATCGTAGGAAACAATCATAATGAAAGCACCTTCGCGGCGCACATTGCAGCCTCGAATACCGGCTGTTCGGTGGCGAGGATACAGACATCCTGCTGTTTCGCCTTTTGAATACCGGCATCATCCATCGCAACACCTTCCGCCAATAGAATACAGCTGACATCGCTCAAAACTGCCACTGCGACCGTGTTTAGATTTCCCATTACGGTGATCCACAAATCGTTTGCCTTTGCGCGTCCCATAACAATGCTCAAAAGATCACAGCAGTAAACGCCGTCGATTTGACGGTCATTTCCCTCGCCTTCGTTAATCACAGAAAAATTGCACTGCTTTGCAAGTTCAATCGGTGTCATGACGCTCCTCCTTTCGATTGAGCAGGCTCTGCGGGATCATCCCGTCAAGCTTATGGATATTGTCGACAAGCACAGAAAAGTTTTCGCGGAATTTATAGATGCACTCATCTTCGGAGGCAATTCCGCGCACAACATCCTCCGCAAGCGCATGACACGACGGTGCACCGCAGGAACCGCAGTCGAGTCCGGGAAGATGCGCTTCAATCTGCTCCATGCGCGACATTTTTTCCATTGCAACGGAAAAATCATCGTCAAGTTTTAATACCGGTGTGTATTCGAGCGGTGTATCCCAGTCAAGCACAGGGGATTCCACCGGATCGTGATTCAAGGAAACCGGCAGATATTTGCGCAGCCGCTTTAGCTTGGTACGCGCAATGTACGGGTTTTCGACTGTTAACACACCGCCGATACAGCCGGCATTGCAGGCGTTTAACTCGATAAAATCGAGATTTTCAAACTTCTCGTCCTCTAAATCCTCAAGCACGCGGATGACGTTTTCAATGCCGTCTGCCGCAAGATAGTTGTCGTTTAACAGTGCCGCCGATTCCCCCGAGCTGCTCGCCCAGGAAACGCCGATTTTTCCGGATTGTGCCGAGATGGTTCCGACCGTGTCTGCATTCATATGGTGAAGTAGCTGCGGGTAGACCTCGCTGATGGCAACGACAGCAGAAACGGCGCTTTTTTGTGTGCCGAGCGGCATCTTGCTCGCCGTCACCTTTGCAGGACATGGAGAAATAAAGATTGTTCCGATTTTTTCAGGTGAAAGACCGTTTTTTTTGATCGCTTGTTTGCGTGCGAGCCGGGCAGCAACCTCGACCGGTGCGTTAAAGGGGAGCACGTGATCGATGAGGCTCGGAAACCGCACACGGATGAGCCTTGTTACCGCGGGACATGCAGAGCTGATCACCGGTTTTAAAAGACCCGGACGCGCCATATACTTTCGTGTGGCGTCCGAAACAAGTTCCGCCGCTTTGGATACCTCAAACACATCGTCAAATCCGAGCATGAGCAGCGCATTCAGTACGATTTCGACATCTTCCAAATGATTAAACTGCGCGTAAAGCGACGGCGCGGGGAGTGCGATCGTATATTCATAATCGTTTAATACCGAAAGCGTGTCGCATACTGCTTTTTTCGCATGATGCGGGCAGACGCGGATACATTCGCCGCAGTCAATACAGCGTTCGGCTAAAATTGTGGCCTTTCCGTTTCGCACACGGATGGCTTCTGTCGGACACCGCTTGATGCAGTTGATGCATCCCTTGCATTTTTCCGGATCAAGCGTGACCGAATGAAAAAAGGAATTCATAAAATCCCCTCCTTTTTGGCGGACGGGGGTATATTCACAGATAGACGGTCATATAGACGTTTGTGCCAACGCCGACTGTCGATTCAATGCGCATTTCGTCCGTATTCTTTTTCATGTTGGGAAGTCCCATTCCTGCACCGAATCCCAGCGAACGAACCTCGTCAGGTGCGGTGGAATATCCCTCTTTCATGGCGAGATCAATGTTTTCAATGCCTTTGCCGTGGTCGCACAGTGCCATTTGAATCGATGCTTGGTCGATGGACACGTCGATATAGCCGCCTTCGGCATGAATGACCATATTGATTTCGCCTTCATATAAAGCGATCGCCACTTTTCGGATGATGTCAGGTCTGACACCGAGCTGGCGGAGCGCTTTTTTGACAGCGGCAGAGGCTTCCCCGGCACGGGTGAAGTCGGTGCCGTCGACTTCATAATGAAGATGGAGTGCGTTCATCAGTCATTGTTCCCTCCCCGCAGTCCGTTTTCCCACAAAAGACCGCAGGCAGTGAACATCCGGTGTTCTGTGGACATTAAGGAGATGCCGCGTTCATTGGCAAGCTCTATCATGTCCTCTGACGGTTCTTTTCCGCGCACAAACACGATACAGAGCATATCCATCATATCGGCAGTGCGGATAACCTGTGCGTTTACAAGTCCGGTCAAGAGAATCGACTGGTCTTTGACATAGGCGAGGACATCGCTCATCATATCTGATCCGCAGGCAGTGTGCACCTCGCGTTCAAGCAGTTCTTCTCCCGCAAATACTTTGCAGTCTAAAATCGTTTGAATATCGTTTCCTGTCATGAAAATCCCTCCGTTATCTGTTTTGTCACGGCGGTGCACAAAACGCATAGAGTTATATGAAAAATCATATGGCTTATATGTTCTATTATACCGTCAGTCATATAAAATAGCAAGTTTGTATTTTTAAAATGTTTTGTTTTAATTTATTTTACACAAAAAATAAACAGGAAAATGCGCAAAATCGATAGACAAGCGGCGAGAAAGGTGATATACTTGTTATGTTTATTACTGAAGTGATCTGAATTTACCGTGATGAAACGCTGTAAATTCGGAATCCGATAGGACCTAAAGGAGGTTTTGGCATGGCTACAAAAACAGCCACAGTCCCGTTTTCGGGAACCCCGGAGCAGGAAAAGCGCTTGAGTGACGTGATTCACGCGCATTTAAATGACAAAGGCGCTTTGATGCCCGTTTTGCAGAAAGCACAGGATATCTACGGTTATCTGCCGATTGAAGTGCAGAAGATGATTGCTGTGGGGTTAAATGTTCCGCTCGAAGAGGTGTACGGTGTTGCAACGTTTTACTCACAGTTCTCGCTGTATCCGAAGGGACAATATAAAATCAGCGTATGCTTGGGCACCGCCTGTTATGTAAAAGGCGCGGGTGACGTGTTCGAAGCGCTTTGCAAAAAATTGAACATCAAAAGCGGTGAATGCACACCGGACGGACGGTTTTCGCTTGATGCATGCCGCTGTGTCGGTGCGTGCGGCTTGGCGCCGGTGCTTACGGTCAACGACGAAGTGTATGGCAAAGTAACCGTCGATGACATCGACACCATTCTCTCGAAATATCAGACCGCATGATGCCGGAAGTTTCTCTGAACGTGCTCGATATCGTTCAGAACTCAGTCAAGGCAAACGCCTCGCTGATTGAGATTATCATTCAAAAAAACACACAGACCAAAGAGCTTTCCGTGACAATCAAGGATAACGGATGCGGCATGACAGACGAGCAGGTTTCCCGTGTGATCGATCCGTTTTACACAACGCGGACGACGCGAAAAGTCGGGCTCGGCGTTCCGTTTTTCAAGCTCTCCGCAGAGCTTACAGGCGGCCGCTTTTCGATTGAAAGTGAAGTAAACGTCGGAACAGATGTCTGTGCGGTTTACTGCTATGAACACATCGATATGATGCCCATAGGCGATATGGCGGCAACGATGGTTTCGCTTGTGAGTGTGAATCCGTCGATCGATTTTTGCTATACATACGCAGTGGATGACCGTTCGTTTACACTCGATACGCGCGAGGTACGGACGATTTTAGAGGGGGTACCAGTAAACGAACCTCCTGTGCTGTCGTTTATCAGCGATTTTATCAAAGAAAACGAAGCAGAACTCGAAAAAGAAGAATGACAATTTAAGGTGGTGCATGATTGTATGAAAAGTTTAGCTGAACTTCAGGCGATCCGCGATAGAATGAAAGGCGCAATCAATGTGCGTGAAGAAAACGGCGATAAAATCCGTGTGGTAGTCGGTATGGCAACCTGCGGCATCGCAGCGGGTGCACGTCCTGTGCTCAACAAATTTACAGAAGAGGTTGCAAAACGCAATCTTTTGAACGTCAGTGTCACACAGACCGGCTGCATCGGCATTTGCCAGTATGAACCGGTGGTGGAAATTTTCACACCGGACGGAAAGAAAACAACATATGTGAAAATGACACCGGAAAAAGCGGTTCAGGTTGTGGCTGACCATTTGGTGAACGGAAATGTCGTTTCCGAGTATACCATCGGCAGTGTTGCCAAATAAGAAGGAGGAGGAAATCGAATGTATCGTTCCCACGTGCTTGTCTGCGGCGGTACCGGATGTACGTCGTCAGGCAGTCAGCAAATTATTGATACACTGGAGCAGGAAATTAAAAAAGCCGGCCTTTCCGAAGAAGTAAAGGTCGTTAAAACCGGCTGTTTCGGTCTTTGTGCATTAGGCCCGATTATGATTGTGTATCCGGAAGGAAGCTTTTACTCAATGGTTAAACCGGAGGATATTCCGGAGATCGTTTCGGAGCACTTATTAAAAGGCAGAATCGTCAAACGGCTTCTTTACTCGGAGACCGTTACCGATCAGAACGTTAAATCGCTCAATGAAACCGAGTTTTATAAAAAACAGCACCGTGTGGCACTCAAAAACTGCGGTGTCATCAATCCGGAGAATATCGATGAATACATCGGTGCCGACGGCTATCAGGCACTCGGCAAGGTGCTCACCGAGATGAAACCGGAAGAGGTGATTCAGATCATCAAAGATTCCGGCCTGCGCGGACGCGGCGGCGGCGGATTCCCGACCGGCGTGAAATGGGGATTTGCGGCAGCAAACCAGGCAGATCAGAAATATGTGTGCTGCAACGCCGACGAGGGCGACCCTGGCGCATTCATGGACCGTTCGATCTTGGAAGGTGATCCGCACGTTGTCATTGAGGCAATGACGATCGCAGGTTATGCGATCGGTGCAACACAGGGTTACGTTTATATCCGTGCGGAATATCCGATTGCCGTCAAACGTTTGGAAATCGCAATCGGTCAGGCGAGAGAATACGGCCTGCTCGGCAAAAATATTTTTGACAGCGGCTTTGATTTTGATATTGAGATTCGTTTGGGTGCAGGCGCATTTGTCTGCGGTGAGGAAACCGCGCTCATGACCTCGATCGAAGGTCACCGCGGTGAACCGCGCCCGCGTCCGCCGTTCCCGGCAGTCAAAGGTCTGTTCGGCAAACCGACGATTTTGAATAACGTCGAAACATGGGCAAACATCCCGCAGATCATCTTAAAAGGTGCGGACTGGTTTGCTTCGATGGGTACGGAGAAATCAAAAGGTACGAAAGTATTTGCAGTCGGCGGCAAAATCCACAACACCGGCCTGGTCGAGGTCCCGATGGGCACCACACTGCGTGAGATCATCGAGGAAATCGGCGGCGGTATTCCGAACGGCAAGAAATTCAAAGCGGCACAGACCGGCGGCCCGTCCGGCGGATGTATTCCGGCAAGCCTCATTGATACTCCGATCGACTACGATAACCTGTTGGCAGTCGGTTCGATGATGGGTTCAGGCGGTTTAATCGTCATGGACGAGGACACCTGCATGGTTGATATCGCGAAATTCTTCTTGGAGTTTACGGTCGACGAGTCGTGCGGTAAATGTAATCCGTGCCGTATCGGTACGAAACGCATGTATGAGATGCTTTCGGATATCTGCAAAGGCAATGCAACGCTTGAGGATATCGACAAGCTCGAGCAGCTGTGCTATGAGATCAAAGCAGGCTCGCTGTGTGCACTCGGTCAGTCGGCGCCGAACCCGGTGCTTTCGACGCTGCGTTATTTCCGCGACGAGTATATTGCACACGTTGTTGACAAGAGATGTCCGGCAGGCGTATGTAAAGATCTTCTTTCGTTTGAGATCGTGGCGGATAAATGTAAAGGCTGTACGCTGTGTGCACGGCAGTGTCCGGTAAACGCAATCAGCGGTACGGTCAAACAGCCGCATGTCATTGATAAGAATAAATGTATTAAGTGCGGCGCTTGTATGGAAAAATGCCGGTTCGGCGCAATCGTGAAGAAGTAAGGGAGACAGCGAGATATGGAAAATGTGAATTTGAAAATCAACGGTCTGTCCGTATCCGCACCGAAGGATGCGACGATTCTTGAGGCAGCGCGTCTTGCGGGAATCAATATCCCGACGCTTTGTTACTTAAAAGATGTAAACCAGATCGGTGCGTGCCGGATGTGCTTGGTTGAAGTAAAAGGCGCGCGCAGCTTTGCGGCTGCTTGTGTGCAGCCGGTCGGCGAGGGCATGGAGGTGTACACCAATACACCGGCACTGCGCCGCAGCAGAAAAAATACACTCGAACTGATTTTGTCGACTCACGATAAAAAATGTCTGTCGTGTGTCAGAAGCGGCGACTGCGAACTGCAGCGTCTGGCAAGAGAGTACGGCGTGGACGAGTCGAAATACGAGGGCGAAAAACCGCACTACGAACTCGACGCTTCCGCCGCACATATGATTCGTGACAACAATAAATGTATCCTCTGCCGCCGCTGCGTCGGTGCATGCGCAGAGCAGGGCATCGGCGTGATCGGTCCGAACCGCCGCGGCTTTGCATCGCACATCGGCTGCGCGTTTGAGATGGAATTGGCAGAAACCTCTTGCGTATCGTGCGGACAGTGCATCGTTGCCTGCCCGACCGGCGCGCTTTATGAAAAAGACGACACAGCAAAAGTGTTTGAAGCAATCGGCGATCCGGAAAAAGTTGTCGTGGTACAGACCGCGCCGGCTGTCCGTGCAGCACTCGGTGAGTCGTTCGGAATGCCGATCGGCACAAACGTCAAAGGCAAAATGGTTGCCGCACTGCGCCGTCTGGGATTCGACAAAGTGTTCGACACCGACTTCTCGGCTGACTTAACGATCATGGAAGAGGCAAACGAATTCATTGAGCGTGTGAAAAACGGCGGAAAACTGCCGCTTATCACCTCGTGTTCACCGGGATGGGTCAAATTCTGTGAGCACTACTACGAAGATATGGTCGACAATCTGTCGTCGTGCAAATCGCCGCAGCAGATGTTCGGCGCGATCGTCAAAACCTACTACGCAGAGAAAGAGAACATTGACCCGAGCAAACTGTTTGTGGTGAGCGTCATGCCGTGTACCGCGAAGAAATTCGAACGCGGCCGTGACGACCAGGCAGCAGCAGGCGTGCAGGACATCGACGCTGTGCTTACGACCCGTGAGCTCGCTTCGATGATCAAACGGGCGGGCTTAATGTTTGAGTCGCTTCCGGATGAGGAATTCGATATGCCGCTCGGCATCGGTTCCGGCGCAGGCGTCATCTTCGGTGCAACCGGCGGCGTTATGGAAGCGGCACTCCGTACGGCAGTGGAAACATTGACCGACACAAAACTCGAGGGCGAAGCGCTCGACTTTAAAGAAGTCCGCGGCACCAAAGGCATCAAAGAGGCAACGTATAAAGTGGGCGATCTTGATGTAAACGTCGCAGTTGTTTCGGGACTCAAAAACGCGCGGATGCTGCTTGACAAAATCCGTGCAGGCGAGGCAAATTATCACTTTGTCGAAGTAATGGCTTGTCCGGGCGGCTGTGTAAACGGCGGCGGCCAGCCGATTCAGCCGGCTTCTGTACGCAACAATACAGATATCCGTGCGCTTCGTGCAAGTGTGCTCTATAACGAGGACAAAAACCTGCCGATCCGCAAATCCCATGAAAATCCGGTCATCAAGGAGCTTTACGACACCTATCTTGAAAAACCGGGCAGCCACAAGGCGCATGAGATCCTGCATACCACCTATGTAAAACGCGGCTACTAATAAAAACGCAAGGATACAGTGATTTCGCTGTATCCTTGTTTTATCTTATGCAGGCACACAGTGCCAATGATAATTGAGAGCAGGTGACAGTATGACAGACGCACATATTCATATTGAACGAGGACCGTATACAAAAGAATGGATCGATCAGTTTGTTACACAGGCCGTACGTACCGGATTGGATGAAATTTATTTGCTGGAGCACTCGCACCGGTTTGTCGAATTTGCTCCCATGTACGATGCGGTTCGTGCATACAGCGACTATCAGAACGACTGGTATCAAAGCCGGGTGAACGGTTCGATCGCGGATTACCTGGTACTCATTGAGAAGATGCGCGGGGAATCGTTTCCCGTCACCATCAAATGGGGACTTGAGGTGTGCTACTTTCCGGAGCATGAAGCGCTGATCGGAAAGATGCTTCACGCCTTTCCTTTTGATTTTGCCGTTGGCTCTATCCATTGGGTGGACGGCTTTGGGTTTGACCATAAAGCCTCACTTTGGGAGGGCATCGACGTCGATGCCCTCTACCGCAGATATTATGAGCTGATGCTCAGCCTTGTAAGAAGCGGCTTGTTTTCCGGCGTGGCGCATCCGGATTCGATCAAGTGCTTTGGTCACCGCCCCGCGTTCGATTTGACTTCTGTCTACCGGCTGCTGGCGGATGAGTTGAACGCACATCATATGTACGCCGAGCAGAGCGGCGGACTCCGGCTCAATTACGGTTTCAGCGAATTGGGCATGAATGAAACGATGCTGCGTATTTTCAAGGAAAAGCACGTCGCGATTCGTTTTGCTTCGGACGCGCATAAACCGGAGGATGTCGGCGCGAACATTTTTGACCTGCAAGCGATCACACAGGCTTAGCCTGCCCGCTAAGCGGTTTTCCACGCCGCGGGAACATCCGCGGCGGAAGCTTTCTTGGGAGTGAATGGCGCGGCGGCAAAGCACTCGCTTTCCAGAAAATCCGAGCGAAGCGAGAGGAAACACCGAAGGTGCCCGGACTAAGTCCGGATTGACTCGCCGCGGGAATATCCGCGGCGGAAGCTTTCTTGGGAATGAATGCTCAAAGACATGGCAGGCACTGCCCAGAGAATGCGCGAAGCGACCGCCGCACCGCAGGTGCCCGGGCTAAGCCCGGATTGACTCGCCTTCAGCGGAGGCGCTTCTCAGGAAAGCATATGCTTAAAGACATGGTAGGCGCTCCCCAGAAAATCCGAGCGAAGCGAGAGGAAACACCGAAGGTGTGTAAAAGAAACAACCGCAGAGAACTTCTCTGCGGGTTGTTTCGGTGAAATGGAAATGGATCAAATGAAGCGACGATTTAGATGCGGTCATCCGTAAATGCGACGCGTTCGTCCAGATTGCCGTTTGGCAAAACAAGTCCGACAAACGGTTTCTGCTCGTTTTCGAGTACCGCGTGAAGGACGAGCGTGCCTTTGCCGTTTTCGACCGAAACGGTGTACGAGGATTCAAGACCGCTTATGTTGTCGGTGCGGATCGTGACCGGCAGATCGTACGAAGCCGTGACGTTGATTGTAATCGTGACATCTTTGCCGCTGCGGACAGCGCTTGCGGATACGTCACAAAGCGGACCGTCAATCGCGTACTGCTTGCCGCTTACCACCGTGATCGTCTTTTCCTCGGATTCGTACTGCATCCGGTACGTGCCGGCAGGGAGCGTCAGCTCATAGTAGCCGGTGCGCACGTGCGGTACGACCGTGTATGCTTTCTGCGAGACGACGTTCGTGCAGGTGAGGACGCCGCCCGGAATCACGCGTAAATAACCGCTTAAGCGTGCCGGAAGCAGGCTGTCCGCCATACACCACATCCATTTGGTCGCGGAGCAAACCCAAACTTCCTTGTAGGTTGCCGTGTTGACCTGCGGCCAGTAGGGAACGTCTTTTTCATAGTGACTCTCCATGCCGACGGTAATCGAGCCGGTGGTCTGACCGGGCTGAACGGTGTAATGCTGAATAAAATCGTAGCCCTCGCCGACCATCGTGGACTGTGCCATCGGGTTTTTGCCGAGAATCCATTCGTAGTTGTGCTGGGAAGCAACGTACAGATCATAGTCGTTGCAGTAGGACGCAACGGAGGTCATTGCCTTTGTCGCAGACAGAATCACGTTATAGTTGCCGCGGAAGCTGAACCATACCGGATACACGCGCAGGTAATAGCCTTTGCCGAGCGGGAAGCCCTCGCGTACCTGCGGCGCATAGCCGTCTGTGCACTCTGCGCCTACCATCGGATGGGTGGCGAATACTTTCTCCGGCATATTTTTCGCTTCATCCTCGTGGTAAACACCCGCCGGAATGACACCGTACGGACTGGTGTAGGACGCGATTTTCTTATAGTACGCACCGCTTAGTGTAAGCGCGCTGTACCATTTCATATAGCGGTCGCTGTCCGGAAATGTTTCGCACAGCGTTTTGAGCGCAAGCTCGGGCATGTAGGAGTATGCCATGTGATTATAGTGCGCGATCAAATCGCGGTTTGTGTCCTCGTAGAAAAATCCCACCATCGGAACATCCCAGTCCGTAAACTCCTGCTGCTGGCAGGTGAGGAGCAGGTCGGAAAATTCCTCTGCGGCTTGCACATAGGAAGCTTCCTGTGTTGCGGTGAAGAGCAGGGAGGATGCCAGCACGCCGGCGGAGATGATTTTTACATCCACAGAAATTCCATCCTCAAACATTGCTTCGACGATCTTTCTGTCCTCGCCGGTTTGGGATTCATTTTCTTTTTGCTTTTCGCAGGTGATGTCAACGCCCCAGTAAAAATCGTCTTTTGCGATCTTTAGCGCATATGCCGCATAGTCCGGGTCGATGTCTTTAAACAGTTCATAACCTAATAGTTCCGCATATGCCGCATCGAAGTTTGCGAGCGCGGAACGGGACGGTTCCATCGTGATGTCGTCGCTTGTGCCGATCACACCGTCTGTCCAAATGGACGAGGAGGAGTAGGTCGCACGGTATCCGCCCGGGAAGCGCATTTTCAAGACGTAGTCAAGGCCCCATTTTGCCTCTTCCAGTACACGCAAGAACAGGCGGTTGTTGCTGCCGTCTTTTTTGAGCGCGCCGGCAAGGCTGAACAGTGCGGCGGTCGCCTCTGCGGTGTTGATAAAGCCCTGTGCAAGGTCGGCAGCGTCATGCCAGCCGCCGTTTGCCACGATCGCCTTGCCGTCATGTACCATGAGCATATCGCTGTGGCAGGCGCGGTGCTTGCCCGGTACCTCATAGCCGCAGCGCAGGACGAGGAAGAAGTTTAACACTTTCCAGACAGACGACTCCCATACGTCCTCGCTGATTGCGAAGACGCGGGTCGAGAGATTGCCTGCGACCAAAATATATTCGCCCTCTTCGCAAAGCTCTGTGAAGTCCATCATCTGAAGCGTGCCGATTTTTGCATCGACCGTGAGAATTTCTTTCTCCAATACGACTTTGCCGGTTTTCGTTTCAATCAGCTTAAAGGTGTCCGCGTCAATGCCCGACGCAATCGCCAGCTTGTCGGAGCCGGGCTGATAGCCTTTGTGGGAGTAGCTGATGCGGTCGTCCGCCGGAATCCAGCCTTCGTATACGTCGCATTTGACGGTTTGCAGCTCTAATTTGTCGATATACCATGTCACATGATCGACCGCATCGTTTTCGTGGCCGACCATGTCGTAGTCGAAGCTTACGCCGGTCACACAGTCGCGGTCGAGATACGGCATCTCGAGCACCGCGTGATTCCACTGATTGGCTTTTAACGACATGTTGTGCGCACCGTCGCGTTCCCATTTTTCAGGCATTTTGCGTACGCCGTCGTTGTGCAGCTGCATGCGCAGGGTGATCGACTTCATACCGGGCGCGATCGGGTAAATCCAGACGGACAGGCGGTTAAACTCGCTCCAGTCCTCGCGGTCAAAGACACGTTTGACACTCGGCTGTGCGTAGATTCTGCCTTTGCGGCATTCGATCTGATGATCGAGATTGGTCGGGTGGGTAAATTTTAATGAATGGGAACCGCAGACACAGCGCTCGGAGGAAAGCTCCATTGTCGGAGCAGGTGTGATCTCCTCGCGGTCAGACAGATCGTTTGGATCAGCAAGCGGTTCCGGAACGGAAATGGAATAGCTTGTAATGAGCTGCCAGTGATCGAGGGATTCCATATCGTCGAGCAACCGGTTTTTTAAGACCGGTTTTTTTAACAGACGCGCTTCCGCAGTTTCCGACTCGTCAATCGGAATCGGAATGTGAACGTCGCGGCTCGCATCGATCATGGCTTTGAGTGATTGATTCATAAACATCCTCTTTTCTTTATAAAAAGTATATATTGCGATATATACAGTATAGCGTAAAGAATGGGGCGCTTCAATTCTTGAACTGTATAAAAAGGAAACACTCTTTTTGTAAAGATTGTTTACTAATTAAAATGGGTATCTAAAAGTGGGATTGATTTTAGCGATTAAAAGTGATACAATGAGAAAATAATCGGAAAAAGCGGAGGGATCAATATGGCTATTATATATAAGGAAGAAGAAATGAAGGTAATTGATGCGCACGTGCATACATTCCCGGATAAAATTGCGCAAAAAGCCGTCGGAAAGCTTCAAAAGATTTCCGGGATCACTCCTGCGACAGACGGCACACAGTCGGACACCAAACGGGTGATGGCAGAGAGCCGGGTCGATCATTCGATTTTATTAAACATCGCGACGAGTCCTGGACAGGAAGCGACGATCAATGCGTGTGCGGTCAAGACGTGTGAGGAAAAGGCGTTTACCGCATTGGGCTCGGTTCATTTTTTATCAGAGGATGTCGAGTCGATTTTAAAGGAAGCAAAGGCAGCGGGGTTAGTTGGCATCAAGCTGCATCCCGATTATCAGGGATTCATGATTGACGATCCGCGGGTGTTTCCCGTTTATGAGGTGTGCGCGTCGCTTGATTTGCCGGTCGTGTTTCATGCCGGGTGGGATTGTTACAGTCCGGATTTGATTCACGCGACGCCGGATCGCTCAGCCGCTGTGATGAAAGCGTTTCCGAAGCTTAAAATGGTGCTGGCGCATTTCGGAGGATTGAAGTGCTGGGATGCGGTGGAGGAATATCTGATCGGAAAAAACGTCTGGCTGGATACGGCGATGTGTGCGTCGTATGCGGACCCAGTAAAGATGCGGCGAATGATGTTAAAGCATAATCCACAGCAGATTTTGTTTGGTTCGGATTGTCCGTGGGAGAATCCGACTGCGGGTATTTCGTTTTTATGCAATATGGATTTACCGTCCGATATGGTTCGTTCGATTTTGAGTGAGAATGCGGTCAAGCTGTATGGTTTGAAGCAGGAAAAACTTTTTTGAGATTTTCTGAAAAAATGTGTTGACAAACGGGGGGTGTGTGTGGTATTATAATATAGCTGTCACGGAGGACAGGAAAAACGAGGAAATGAGAAGAGAATATCGAGAGAATCGCGAGAGCGAAAACCTCGAAAAAACTTCAAAAAAGTACTTGACAAACTGAAAACGACATGATATAATAATCAAGTCGCTTCCGAGAGAGCGAGGATGAGTGAAAAGCTCATCGGGATCTTGAAAATTAAACAATGTAAGGTAAAACGAAGAAAGAATAAATCGACCCGATTTAATTCTACGAGTAAGTACGACAGTGATAAGACGAGCG
>NZ_JACJKY010000013.1 GCF_016901855.1 Merdimmobilis hominis
TAAATCAGCAATAAAAAGAATAAGACAGCATAGTCACGCAGACTATACTGTCTTTTCCGTTATCCCACTCGGTTTGCGTAAAACTTCGCTAACGACATTACGCTTTTGCTTCGTGTTATTTTTTCATATACAAAAAAGGTGAGGCAAACGCCTCACCTTTTTTAAATGCATGATTATTCTTCGTCTTTGTGCCACGAATACATTTTGCGCAGTTCTTTGCCGACAGATTCGAGCTGGTGCTCTGCATGCATGCGGCGTTCTGCGTTGAAGTGCGGACGGCCCACGCGGTTCTCGAGGATCCAGTTGCGTGCAAATGTGCCGTTCTGAATCTCGGTGAGCACTTTTTTCATCTCTTTTTTGGTCTCGTCGGTGATGATGCGTTTGCCTACTTCATAGTCGCCGTACTCTGCGGTATCGGAGATCGAGTAGCGCATGCGGGAGAAGCCGCCCTCGTAGATCAAGTCAACGATGAGTTTCATCTCGTGGATGCACTCGAAGTATGCATTCTGCGGATCATAGCCTGCTTCGACCAGTGTTTCAAAGCCAGCCTGCATCAAAGCGGTTACACCGCCGCACAGCACTGCCTGCTCGCCGAAGAGGTCGGTTTCAGTTTCCTGTTTGAAGGTTGTCTCCAAAACGCCTGCACGGCTTCCGCCGATTGCAGCCGCATAAGCGAGTGCGTAATCCATTGCGCGGCTCGAAGCGTTCTGATGAACAGCAGCCAGGCACGGTACGCCTTTTCCGGCAACATATTCGCTTCTGACGGTGTGGCCCGGGCCTTTCGGTGCGATCATGATAACGTCGACATCAGCCGGCGGTTTGATCTGACCGAAGTGGATGTTAAAGCCGTGTGCAAATGCGAGAATTTTGCCGCTGGTCATATACGGAGCGATGCTCTCTTCATATACAGCTGCCTGTTTTTCGTCCGGCAGCAAAATCATCACAAGATCAGCCGCTTTCGCTGCTTCTGCAACGGTTTTGACAGTCAAGCCGGCAGCTTCTGCTTTTGCCCAGCTTTTGCTGCCTTCATACAGGCCAACAATGACATCCATGCCGCTTTCGTGTGCGTTGAGCGCATGTGCGTGACCCTGGCTGCCGTAGCCGATGACGGCGATCGTCTTGCCTTTGAGCAGATCGATGTTGCAGTCCTGCTGATAAAAGATTTTTGCCATAATAAAGTTCCTCCCTGTAAGACAAAGCTGTCTTTCATATTTATCGCTGCCGAAACGCAAAATGCGCTGCGGCGGTTAAGCGTTTACAATGTCGTCGCCCTTTGCGAGCGCGACGGTTCCGGTGCGTACCACCTCGAGAATATGGTACGGTTCGAGCAGGTCACAGAAAAGCTTGAGCTGATCTGTTTCCGCACAAAGCTCAGCGGTCAGTGTTGTTTTGGAAAGATCGCAGACCTTTGCATCCATCACACGAACGATGTCAATGATTTGGCTGCGTGTCTGCACGGTGCAGGCAACCTTTACAAGCATCAATTCGCGGCTGACCGTTTCGTTTTGCTTTAAGCGGCGAAGCCGGATGACGTCGATGAGCTTGTTCAGCTGTTTTTCCACCTGTTCGACCATATATTCACTGCCGTTTACGACAATCGTAATACGGGAAATCTGCGGATCGTCAGTCACACCCACTGCAAGGCTGTCGATATTGAAGCCGCGGCGGGAAAACAGTCCCGAAATGCGGGAAAGGACGCCGGCGTGGTTTTCGACGAGAATGGAGATCGTATATTTCATACCGTTTGGCTCCTTTCCTTACAGCGTGGGTTCGGCAGGGCTGACCGCACATTCGAGCAGATACGGTCCGTCCGACGAAAGCATTGTGGTGATTGCTTCATTCAGCGCATCGTCGCTTGTGACACGCGCGGATTCGATCCCATAGCTGTTTGCGAGCGCCACAAAATCAGGATTGCCATCTAAAAATACAGCCGTTTTGTTGCCGCCGTATTGATTGTCCTGAAGTTCGCGCACCATGCCGAGCCGTCCGTTATTCATGACGATGATTTTGACAGGAATTTTGTTTGCACACAGTGTTGCAAGCTCCATCATCTGCATCTGGAACGAGCCGTCACCACATACGGCAATGACCTGACGGTTTGGTGCGGCGAGTTTTGCGCCGTATGCCGCGGGAATCGAATAGCCCATGGTGCCCATGCCGCCGGAAGTGAGAAACCGGCCGCGTTCGATAGCAAAATTGCGTGCCGCCCAGATCTGGTTTTGACCGACGTCGGCACAGAGTACCGCATCGGGTTCACACTGACTGCACAGCGTTTCGATCACGTGCTGCGGACGGACACAACCGGCATACGGTTCATGCGCTGCAGCTTTTGAGGGTTTGAGCGGTTCATACCAGGGCTCGCAGGTGATGGCGTCCGCTTTTTCGCAAAGCTCCAAAAGAATATTGTTTGCATCACCGACGAGCGGAATGTCCGTTTCGATATTTTTGCCGATTTCGGCGGGATCAATGTCGATATGGATAATCAGCGCGTTTTTCGCAAGTCCCATCGGCGACATAATTGCCCGGTCGCCGACACGTGCGCCGATCAGCAAAATCACATCCGCGCTGTTCATCGCGCGGTTTGCACCGGTACAGCCGTGCATGCCGATCATGCCCAAGTTGCGCGGATTGTTCGGCGAAACGGCGGAAAGTCCCATCATCGTGGTGACAATCGGAATATTCGTCTGTTCGGAAAATGCGGCCAAAGAATCTTGTGCATCCGCCAAAAAGACGCCGCCGCCTGCACAAATAAGCGGACGTTTTGCATGTTTGAGTGCAGTGACAACCCGTTTTAGCTGACCGGGATGGCCGACGGTGTTCGGTTTATAGCTGCGAATCTGCACGCTGTCCGGATAGGAAAATGAAATCGTTTCTTTTTGTACGTCAAACGGAATATCAATCAGCACCGGGCCTTTCCGGCCGGTGGAAGCGATGTGAAACGCTTCTTTCATAATGCGCGGGATGCTCGCCGCATCTTTGACGAGATAGCTGTGCTTGACAAACGGCTCGCACGAACCGGTGATATCAGCTTCCTGGAATACGTCGCGGCCCAAAAGCTCACGCACGACCTGACCGGTGATGACAATAAGCGGCACCGAGTCCATGTAAGCGGTGGCGATGCCGGTGATGAGATTTAATGCACCGGGACCCGAGGTTGCAATGCAGACCGCCGGTTTGTTTGTGATGCGGGCATATCCGCTGGCAGCATGGGCAGCGTTTTGCTCCTGCCGCACGAGAATATGCCGGATCTGAGAACGTGACAGTGCATCATAGAAAGGGCAGATTGCGGCGCCGGGCAGTCCGAATACGACGGAAATCCCCTCGGCTTCCAAACAGCGAACCATTGCCTGTGCGGCGGTGATCTTCATAATTAACACCCTTTCCTCAGTTTTTATCGGTATTGCATTCTATTATAGCGGATACAAATCAAAAAATCAACAATTTATAGTGATAAAGCGGTAAATTGTCTGCAAATGTCCGGGTAAAAGGGAATGTTTTGCAAAGCGGCAAAGGCGGTTGCATTTGCGCAGGGAAAATGGTATCCTTATAAAAGACGCAAAAAAGGACGGAGGATTGTATGAAACGACTGATTGCAGGACTGCTTGTCTGCGTGATGACTTTTCTGGTTACCGCATGCAGTGCGAGCAACACAATCGAACAAGAAGCACAGGCATACCCTGTGTCTGTGAATAATATTACCGTAGTGGAAAAACCGGAGAAGGTGGCAACACTCTCCGTTCAGATCACCAATTTGCTGGTTGATTTGGGATATGAAGATCAGATTGTTGCCGTATCGGCGGAAGAACTCGCGCAGGGAACTACAGAAAGTATAACTCCGGAGGAAAATACCGAGAGTACAAACAAAGAATCGTCCGAAGGATCAAAAACACCGGCACGCGTTTCGATCGGAACGGCGCTTGCCCCCGACATCGAAGCCATTCTCGGCGCCGCACCGGATATTGTGTTCACAACCGCACCGATGACGAAATCACAGCTTGAATTGCTGTCGAATGCAGGTGTTCAGGTGATGGTGATGCCGGCGATTGATTCGCTCGACGCATTGTATGAACGTTATGACGCGGTGATTCGTGTCATGGACGGCGCGATTGAGGCAGACACCGCAGGTGCCGCACTCGTACAGGCGATGCAGAGCGACGTAGAAGCAATCGTTGAAAAACTGCCGGCTGAGAAAAAATCGTTTTTGGCAGTCTGCACGCTTGACCCGTATGTGGCGACGCCTGACACATTCGAGGGCGCGCTGCTGTCGCTTCTCGGCACGAATGCTGTGAGCGGCACATCGTATACAGCCGATGATCTGTCGGTATCGGCGGATATCGTGCTGGCGGCTGCACCGCTTACGGCGGAGAACTTGACGCAGAGCGAAACATTCGCAGCAAACGAAGCAGTGAAAGCCGGCAATATCGTTGTGTTCGACCGTGAATTGATGCGCACAGGAACCAAAGACGTGGTCGAAGCACTGCGCGCAGCGGCACAGGCAATGTATCCGGACATTGATTTTTCGATTGAAAATGTGGAAGTGACGGAATCTTCTGCTCAATAAAAAAGAACCGCCCATCGGGCGGTTCTTTTTTTGCTGGAATCGGTTAAACAGTCAGCTGTCCGTTTTCGGAAATGAGCAGGATCAGGAGCTGTTCTTCGACACCGGTGTGCGCGTTTACATACACAAGCACCTGTGTGCCGTCAGACGCTTCGCATGAAAATTCCCAGCAGAGATCTTCGGTCAGGCCGTCGGAGGGAATGACGCAGAGGTTCGCTTTTTTGACGGTGAGCACATCGCTCACACACGCTTGTGCCGCTTCGCGCGTAAGGGTGGGTGAAAGGGTTGCGGCGCGGTCGGTGTGGTTCATCAGATAGCCGCGCGCATCGAGTGAAAGAATTTCGCCGTTATCGAGCGCTACGCCGACTTTGATGAGATCCGGATATAAAATCACGCCGTCTTGCACCGCTGCAAAGTTTGCCGTCAGCAGATTGCCGGTGATTTCGTAATAGGACAGCTTCATATCCTTGTAGCCAAGCGATTCCAAGTACGACTGCGCCTGGCTGACTGCTTGTTCTGCATCAATGGCTCTGTGTTCTGGAATACGGTCGTTTGACATGGTGCACAGATAGCCGCCCCACTGCGTTACGGTCACATAGATACCGTCGCCTTCAAAGCACCACGACGGCATCCGCGAAAATTCCATTCCGGAAGCACTGAGCGAAACATCCTTTGTAAAAGCGGACTGTGCCGTTTTCATCGCTTCTTCCTGCAGTACGTCACTTTTTCCGATCAGTGCGCGCGGTGTTTGGGTGAGAATATGGTCGGAGAACGGACCGTCGTAAATGAGTGTCGGATACGACGCAAATCCTTCCTCAAATTCGGCAAATCCCTCTGCGACGGATACAGAATCGGTGTCATCGTTCATGGTACTGCGCACATCCGAGCGAATCATCTCATAATTGATGGAACCGGTTTGCAGTTCGTTTTGAAACGCTGCGATTTCCGCAATCATCTTGTCGCAGTATTCGCATAACAGACGCAGATTGTTTCGCTCTTCTTCGGTCAGCGGCTGTCCTTCGTTAAACTTTTTCGAAAGACTTACGCAGTAGTCACCGATCTGCGAAAGCAGTTTGTTCGTGTTTGTCATGTTATTCTGTGCAAGCGGAAGCTGGTCGAGCGCTTCTTTTGCAAACGATGCTTCGCGCCACAGTTTTGACGAAAGCGTCGAGAGCATCGGCGCGGTGTTTACATACTGGATTTTTTCAAGATCACTGCGTACATTGCCGGCATATAGTGTGAGGTTGCTCATCGTCTGCATCAGCTGGTTTTCAAGAATGCGCTGCTGTTTCAGACTTTTGATGCGGTACTGCATGGCAAGACCGGTGAGTGTCAGCACAAACGCCAGCGAAAAGCAAACAAAGCGTACCGCGCCGCGGCGGGAAAGCGTTACGTTCATGGATAAAGTCCACTCCTCTTTCTTACATTCGTTTTTTAGGAGTAGTATGTGAGAAAACAGGAATGTTATGCAAAAAAAGAAACCGAAAAACTCTCTGCTTGCTTTCTTTCTTTAAATTGTGTAAAATAAAAACTTGAGAAAAGGAGGGAACAGTGTGCTTGCATCACTGACTCATATTACAAAATATTTTGGCGATGCGCTCGTGTTTGACGATCTTTCTGCCACAATCGAGGACAGCGACCGCATTGGTCTTGTCGGCGCGAATGGTATCGGAAAATCGACGCTTCTGCACATTTTGTGCGGCGTACTGTCTCCTGACGACGGGGATGTCAGCGTGCAAAACGGCGTACGCATCGGTCTTTTGCGGCAAAACAGCGGCATCACCGGCACAAACACGATTTACGAGGAAATGCGCAGCGTGTTTTCGGATGTCATTGAAGCCGAACAGCGCATGCGGACACTTGAAGAGCAGATGTCGTGCTGCGATCACGAGAGTGCAGAATATGCCGCACTTTCTGCGGAATACGAACAGTGCGCCGCCTATTTTGAAGCCAAAAACGGCTATGAGATAGATGTACGCATCCGTATGATTTTAAACGGCATGGGCTTTTTGGATAAGCAGCTTGATATGGCAGCTTCGGCACTGTCAGGCGGCGAGAAAACACGTCTTGCCATGGCAAAACTGCTGCTCTCTGAACCCGATCTTTTGGTGCTTGACGAGCCGACGAACCATCTCGATTTTAAAACGCTCATGTGGCTTGAGGACTATCTGTCAGGTTACAAAGGCGGCTTGCTGGTCGTTTCGCATGACCGTTATTTTCTCGATAAGCTCTGCTTTAAAATCTGGGAGCTTGAAAATCACACGCTTTATACGTATCAGGGCAACTATACAAAATATAAAACACTGCGCGCAGAGCGGATAAAACGCCAGATGCGTGAGTATGAGGCACAGCAGATAAAAATCGCCTCCATGCGGGAGTTTGCGGAAAAAAATATTGCGCGTGCATCCACTTCGAATATGGCAAAAAGCCGGCTTCATCAGCTGGCGCAGATGGAAGAGGTGGAACGCCCGATCGACGTGACACCTGCGCCGCGTTTTTCGTTTTCGGCGCATAAACGGCCGGTCAGCGACGTGCTGATTGCAAAGGATGTGACGCTTACCGTCGGTACATCGCCGCGCGTCACACTTGCGTCCAATCTGTCGTTTACCGTAAAGCGCGGCGATAAAATCGCGATCATCGGTCAAAACGGCACGGGAAAATCGACACTGTTAAAAACATTGCTCGGACTTCTTCCCCAAAGCGGCATGATCCGCTGGGGTGCCAATACAGAGCTTTCGTTTTTCGAGCAGGAAAACCGGCAGTTAAATCCGGAAAATACGGCGATCGACGAGCTCTGGGGACGCCATCCGCTGATGAAGGAATATGAGATTCGCGGATTGCTCGGACAGGTGCTTTTAACCGGCGAGAATGTATATAAAAAAATCGGCGTGCTGTCGGGCGGTGAGCGGGCGCGTGTGGCGCTTGCAGTGCTCGAGCTTGAGCATGCAAATGTCATGGTGCTCGACGAACCGACAAACCATCTCGATTTGCAGAGCAAGGAATCGCTTGAGGAATCGCTTTCCGCATTTGAGGGCACACTGCTGTTTGTATCGCATGACCGCTATCTGTTAAATGCAGTACCGACGCGGATTTTCGAGCTGACCGATCACGGCCTTGAGATTTATGACGGAAACTTTGATTTTTATCTTGCCGAGCAGAAAAAACGCGAAGAAGCGCGGATTTTATCGCTTGCGAGCGAGCAGGTTCAGCCGAAATCGAAAAATCCGTCGTATTACCGGTCAAAGCAGGAGCGTGCCGCGCAGACAAAACAGCGTCAGCGGCTTTCTTCACTTGAAAAGGAAATCGAGCAGACTGAAGCAGCGATCACTGCACTCGAAGCGCAGATTGCCGCACCGGAAACGGCGGCTGATTATGAAGCACTCAGCGCCTTATGCGCGGAGCTTGAACAAACAAAACAACAGCTCGACAGCATTGTCACAGAATGGGCAGAGCTTTCCGAGCTGATGGAATCATTCGAATGAAAGGTGGATTTTAATCATGAAACGTGAAACCCAGTGCCTCCATGCAGGCTATACCCCGAAAAACGGTGAACCGCGCGTGATGCCGATTGTGCAGAGCACAACATACTGCTTTGATTCAACCGAGCATATCGCACAGCTTTTCGATATGCCGACGGAATATATGTACTCCCGTTTTGCAAATCCGACCGTTGACGCGGTGGAGAAAAAGATCGCAGCGCTCGAAGGCGGCGTCGGTGCGATGGCAACCTCGAGCGGTCAGGCGGCATCGCTTCTGTCGATTTTAAACCTCTGCAACGCAGGCGACAGCTTTATTGCCGCGTCTACGATTTACGGCGGAAGTGTCAACCTCTTTGCTGTGACGCTCAAAAAACTCGGCATTGAGTGCATCTTTGTCGATGCGGAAGCATCCGAAGAGGAACTCCAGAAAGCATTCAAAGAAAATACGAAAGCTGTGTTTGGTGAAACGCTCGCAAACCCAGCACTCACTGTGTTCGATATCGAAAAATTTGCAAACCTTGCACACAAAAACGGCGTGCCGCTGATTGTAGACAACACGTTTGCGACACCGATGCTGTGCCGTCCGATCGAGTGGGGTGCAGACATTGTCGTGCATTCGACTTCCAAATATATGGACGGCCATGCACTGCAGGTCGGCGGTATCATCGTCGACGGCGGCACATTCGACTGGACAAACGGCAAATTCCCGGAATTTGTCGAGCCGGATGAAAGCTATCATGGTGTGTCGTACACCCGCGATTTCGGCAAAATGGCATATATCATCAAAGCACGCATGCAGCTGATGCGCGACTTCGGCTGCTATCCGGCGGCACATTCGGCATTTTTGCTGAACTTGGGTCTTGAAACACTGCCGGTCCGTATGAAGCAGTACTGTGAAAACGCGCTGACTGTCGCGGAGTATCTTGAAAAATCGCCGTTTGTCAAGAGTGTGAACTACCCGGGTCTTTCGGATAATCCGTTCCATGAACGTGCGAAAAAATATCTGCCGGACGGTACGAGCGGCGTCATCTCGTTCTCGATCAAAGGCGGCAGAGAAGCGGCTGTCAAATTCATGGACAATCTGACACTCGCATCGAACGTGGTGCATGTTGCTGATATCCGCACCTGCGTGCTCCATCCGGCTTCTGCAACCCACCGCCAGCTCACCGACGAGCAACTCGTCGCTGCCGGCATTGATGCAGGCATGATCCGCCTTTCCGTCGGTCTCGAGAATGTGGAAGATATTCTGGCTGATTTGGACCGCGGCTTTGCTGCACTCGAGAAATGAGTGATTTTGTGATCCGTCCGATGAAAGGATCGGACATTGATGCGTTTTTGCGTGCATTTGCGGCACAGGGCTGGGAAAAGCCGCGCGAAGTACTCGAGGGCTATTATGACGATCAGTGCAGCGGCAGGCGGCAGGTGTTTGTCGCGGAGGTAAACGGCGAGCCTGCCGGATATGCGACACTTTTGCCGAATGATCCGCACGGCCCGTTTGCAAACCGGCAGATTCCGGTTGTGAATGACTTCAACGTCTTTCTTCCGTTTGGACGGCAGGGGATCGGCAGCGCGATCATGGATGCGGTCGAAGCAGAGGCAAAAAAGACAAGCGATATGATTTCGCTCGGCGTCGGACTGCACAGCGGCTATGGTACGGCACAGCGGATGTATATAAAACGCGGCTATGTGCCGGACGGGAGCGGTGTCTGGTATGAGGACAAACCGCTTGCACCGTATGCACCGTGTCAAAATGATGACGGGCTTGTGCTGTATCTGAGCAAACGGCTCGTATAAATAAGAAAAAAGGTGAGGAATTTTCCTCACCTTTTTTGTTTTGCTTGTTTTGATGATTACGAGTGCAGTTCACCTGCAACGTTTTTCTTTAAAATGGTCGGCACAAGGATCAAGAATACCGTACCGGTTGTGAGCGATGCCACAACGTCTGCAACCGGTTCTGCCAGGAACACGGCAAACACCTTGTCGGCAAAAAACGGCGGCAGAATAAAAATCAGCGGAATCAACAGCACGATTTTACGCAGAAGCGCCATGAACAGCGAAACTTTCGCCTGACCGAGTGCCACAAACGTCTGCTGGCACGCAATCTGAATGCCGAATACAATCGATCCTGCCATGTAAATCCGGAGCGCCCAAACGGCTTTGTCAAACAGCTCCGGTTTGTTTGTAAACATGGAGACAAACAGCTGCGGCGTGAACATGGATAAGCACCACAGTGCCGCCGAATAGCAAACCGCCGCAATCAGCACATAGCGAAATGCCTGTTTGACACGGTCGTTTTGTCTGGCACCGTAGTTAAAGCTGATGATTGGCTGACCGCCTTGGGTGAGTCCCTGCAGCGGCATCAGGCAAAACTGCATGACACTGCCGACGATCGTCATTGCACCGACGGCAATATCGCCGCCATAGCGCTGAAGCGAGGAATTGAGTGCAATGTTCACAAGGCTTTCGGTGCTCTGCATGATAAACGGCGAAACACCGAGCGCCATGACCGGCAGAATGACGGCCGGTTTGATTTTAAAATAGCGTGTACGGATGCGTAGCTGTGTTTTTTTCGAATACAAAAACCGAATGACCCATGCGGCGGAGAGTGCCTGCGAGAGAATCGTTGCGAGCGCAGCACCCTGCACCCCCATATTGAATCCAAAAATCAAAATCGGATCGAGCACGATGTTGGTGATGGCGCCGATTAAAACGGTGAGCATCGAGGTGGTCGCATAGCCCTGGGTTGAAATGAACGGGTTCATACCGAGCGCCAACTGGACAAAGATCGTACCGCAGACGTAGATGTTCATGTACGAAAGCCCGTAAGGGAGCGTTTCGGTGCTTGCGCCGAACATCAAAAGCAGAGGCTTGCCGAACAGCAGAAATACAGCGGTCAGTATGACAGAAATGAAAATGAGGGTGATAAAGCTGTTGCCGACGATTTCTTCGGCTTCGTCTTTTCTGCCTTCGCCCATTTTGATGGCAACGCGCGGCGCACCGCCCATGCCGACAAACGCGGAGAATGCAGAGATGAGCATGATGATCGGGAACGTGACGCCGACACCGGTCAGTGCCGTGTCGCCGACTTCTGCGATATGTCCGATGTACATGCGGTCGACAATGTTATACAGCGCGTTAATGAGCTGTGCCGTGATGGCAGGAACCGCCAGACGAACAAGAAGGGCACCGACTTTGTCGCGCCCTAAGTCATTTTGTTTCAAGAAAAAGACTTCCTTTCTGTTTTGGTAAAGTACAACGCACAGCAAAAAAGTGTTTTGTACGCATTACATTATAGTATAGCAAGCATGCATAAAAATAACAAGAAACGATTTCTTAATGAAAAATTCTTTTTTTATTGACAAATGTATTTCGGTTAATTATAATAAAAATAACACCGAAAAGGAGGTTTTTTTATGTATCAGCAATATGATCCAAACGACATTCAGCAAACAAAATCGATTGCATGGCTTTCGTATTTCGGAATCTTTTTCTTGATTCCGATGCTTGTGTACAAAAATTCCCCGTACACAAAATTTCATGTCAATCAAGGCATTGTCTTTTTGATTTTTGACGTCGTCGGTTCGATTGCACTGGCGATTGTCAGCACGATTCTCGCATTCATTCCGATTACCGGCTGGATTCTTGCATCGTTGCTGTCGTTTGCATTTTGGGTTGTTGTTGTTGTGTTTATGGTGATCGGCATTGTCAATGCCGCAACCGGCAAAGCAAAACCGCTTCCGCTGATCGGAAAGATTACAATTTATAAATAATTGCAGTCTGGCGGACTGAAAAAGACGTTCGGCATATGCCGGACGTCTTTTTGTGCAAACACGGAAAAATGGACAGGAAACCTGTTCGGTGTTTGACAAACCGGCTTTTTCAGGTATATACTATAAAATGCAAAAAAACAGGCGTTCGCGCCTTTTATGAAATACAGGAGGATTCCATGCCGAGAAAAACAAAACCGACTTATGGAAATGACAGCATTATAAAGCTCGAAGGCGCCGACCGCGTGCGTCTTCGTCCGGGCGTCATGTTTGGTTCGGACGGGCTTGAGGGATGTGAACACGCGGTTTTTGAGATTTTGTCAAACTCGATCGACGAAGCACGCGAAGGATTCGGCGATCGGATCATCGTCACACGTTTTGCCGACAAGAGCATCGAGGTGCAGGACTTTGCACGCGGCTGTCCGGTCGACTATAACGAATCGGCCGGCTGTTTCAACTGGGAGCTTGTCTACTGCGAGCTGTATGCCGGTGGCAAATACAACACAAACGGCGGCGAAAACTATGAATATTCGCTCGGCTTAAACGGACTCGGTGCGTGTGCGACACAGTATGCCTCCGAGTGGATGGATGTCGAGATTGTCCGCGACGGCTTTTTGTACAATCTCCACTTCGAAAAGGGCGAAAACGTCGGCGGGCTTTCAAAGAAGCCGACGAATCGCCGTCAGACCGGTACGCGCACGCGCTGGCGTCCCGATACCGAGGTGTTCACCGACATTGATATTCCCGTTTCCTATTATGAGGATGTACTAAGACGCCAGGCGGTCGTCAACAAGGGACTGCGGTTTATTTTCCGCAATGAAACGGCCGACGGCATGCAGGAGACGGAATATTATTATGAAAACGGCATTGCCGACTATGTCAAAGAACTTGCAGGTGAGGATGCGCTTACGTCCGTGCAGTATTTTGAAACGGAGCGCCGCGGCAAGGACCGTCCCGATAAACCGGAGTATAAAGTGCGGCTTTCGTGTGCGATGGCATTTTCAACCCGTGTGAGCGAAATTCAGTACTACCACAACTCGAGCTGGCTTGAACACGGCGGTTCGCCGGACCGTGCGGTGCGGCAGGCATTTGTGTCGCAGATTGACCAGTATTTAAAACAGAACAACAAGTATTTAAAAGGCGAGTCAAAGCCGCTGTTTACCGATATCGAGGATTGTCTGGTGCTTGTGTCATCCTCGTTCTCGACGATGACGTCGTATGAAAACCAGACGAAAAAGTCGATCAACAACAAGTTTATCTACGAGGTGATGACCGAGTTTTTAAAGCATCAGCTTGAGGTGTATTTTATCGAAAATCCGGATGAGGCACAAAAAATCGCCGAGCAGGTGCTTATCAACAAGCGGAGCCGTGAAAACGCTGAGAAAACGCGCGTTGCCATCAAAAGCAAACTGCGCGGCACACTTGATCTGTCTAACCGCGTGCAGAAATTCGTCGACTGCCGTACAAAAGATCTTACACGCCGCGAGCTGTATATCGTGGAGGGTGATTCGGCGCTCGGTGCGTGCAAGCAGGGACGTGACGCCGAATTTCAGGCAGTCATCCCGGTACGCGGCAAGATTTTAAACTGCTTAAAAGCCGAATACGCGAAAATTTTCAAAAGCGAGATCATCACCGACGTTATCAAAGTGCTGGGATGCGGTGTCGAGGTGCACAGCAAGGCGAACAAGTCGCTCTCTTCATTTGATTTGGACAGCCTGCGCTGGAACAAAGTCATTATCTGTACCGATGCCGACGTCGACGGATTCCAGATCCGTACGCTGATCCTCACGATGCTTTACAGACTCACGCCGACACTCATTAAAAAAGGCTATGTCTATATCGCGGAGTCGCCGCTGTTTGAGATCACGACCAAGGGCAAAAAAGGCGAAAAGACGTACTTTGCCTATACCGAGTCGGAAAAAGCAGAGATCTTAAAAGAGATCGAAGGCCAGAAATACACGATTCAGCGGTCAAAAGGTCTGGGTGAAAACGAGGCGGACATGATGTGGCTGACTACAATGAACCCGGAAACAAGACGGCTCATTCGCGTTATGCCTGAGGATGTCGAGGAGACGGCACAGGTGTTTGACCTGCTTTTGGGCGACGATTTGCAGGGCAGAAAAGATTATATCGCACAAAACGGGCAGGACTACTTAGAGCTGGCCGATATTTCGTAAAGGAGGCGCACCATGGCAAAGAAGAAAAAAGAAGTTGCCGTTCGGAAAACGAACAGCGACGCATATATTGCGGGTGCGGGCATTGTCGTCGATCAGCCGATCACACAGACACTGCGCGAGAACTATATGCCGTATGCGATGAGTGTCATCATCTCGCGTGCGCTCCCGGAAATCGACGGATTCAAGCCGTCACACCGCAAATTATTATACACAATGTATAAAATGGGACTTTTAAACGATTCGCGCACAAAATCTGCGAACATCGTCGGTCAGACGATGCGGTTAAATCCGCATGGCGACCAGGCGATTTATGAAACGATGGTGCGCCTTTCAAAGGGATATGAAGCGCTTTTGCATCCGTATGTCGATTCGAAGGGTAACTTCGGTAAGGCATATTCGCGTGATATGGCGTTTGCGGCATCACGTTATACGGAGGCAAAGCTCTCGCCGATTTGTGCAGAGCTGTTTTCGGAGATTGACCGCGACACCGTCGATTTTGTCCCGAACTATGATAACACGACCAAAGAGCCGACATTGCTGCCGGCAACGTTTCCGTCGATTCTTGTGAATGCAAACATCGGTATTGCAGTGTCGATGGCATCGAGCATTTGTCCGTTCAATTTAAAAGAAGTGTGCGAAACGATGATTGCGCTGTTAAAAGACCCGTCGCACGACGTGTCGCAGACGATCAAAGGACCGGATTTCCCGGGCGGCGCGTTTTTGCTGTATGACCGTGCAGAGCTTGAAAAGATTCTTTCGACCGGACGCGGCAGCTTTAAAATTCGTGCGAAATATCAGTATGACCGGCAGAACAACTGCATTGAAATCACAGAAATTCCGCCGACTACGACCGTCGAGGCGATCATGGACAAGATCGTCGACCTCGTCAAAGACGGCAAGGTGCGCGAGCTTTCCGACCTGCGCGATGAAACGGATTTGCAGGGCTTAAAGCTCACACTCGACTTAAAGCGCGGTCAGGACCCGGATAAGCTCATGCAGAAGCTTTACCGTCTGACACCGCTTCAGGACAATTTCTCGTGTAATTTCAATGTGCTCATCTCCGGCAATCCGCGTGTTATGGGCGTGCGGGAAATTCTCACCGAATGGGGTGCATTCCGTGCGGGCTGTGTGCGCCGGCGCATTTACTTTGACCTGAATAAAAAGCGCGACAAGCTGCATCTGTTAAACGGTCTTGCGCAGATTCTGCTCGATATCGACAAAGCGGTACGGATTGTGCGGGAAACCGAGGAAGAGCGCGAGGTCGTACCGAACTTGATGATCGGTTTCGGCATCGACGAGATTCAGGCGGAATATGTTGCGGAAATCAAACTCCGCCACTTAAACCGTGAATATATCTTAAAGCGCACCGAGGAAATCGGCAATTTGAAAGACGAGATCCGCGAGATGGAGGAAACACTCGCCGATCCGAAAAAAATCGACGCGCTCATCATCAAGGATTTAAAACGGGTCATGGACAAATACGGCGAACCGCGGCGTACGATGTTTATTTATGCCGACGAGATTGCCGACGAAACCGAGGAAGAAGCAGTCGATAACGATCCGGTGCACCTGTTCTTGACGAGCGAGGGTTATTTCAAAAAAATCCGTCCGCAGTCGCTGCGCATGAGCGGCGACCAAAAGCTCAAAGAAGGCGACAGTATCAAAGATCATGTCGAAACAATCGGCAGCGCGCACATTCTGTTCTTTACGAATCAGTGCCAGGTATATAAAACACGCGCAAGCGAGTTTGACGATACGAAAGCCAGCCTCTTGGGTGATTATATTCCGGCAAAGCTGTCGTTTGATCCGGACGAAACGATTGTGTCGATGGTGGTCACAACCGATTACAGCGGATTCATGCTGTTTGCGTTTGATAACGGACGTGTCGCAAAGGTGCCGCTTTCGGCATATGAAACAAAGACAAAGCGCAAAAAGCTTGCGAATGCATACTGCGCAAAATTTCCGCTTGTTGCGGCGCTGTGCTTAACCGAGGATGCAGAACTTTCGCTCACCACAACGGCAAAACGGCGCCTTGTGTTCGATACCGCGATGCTTCTGCCGAAAACAACGCGCGATACCCAGGGCGTTGTCGCCATGACGGTGAAGAAAAACCATTTTGTCACTGAGGTGACACTGTTTGATGAAGCGTCTGCACGCAATGCGCATCGGTTCCGTGCAAAATCATTGCCGTCGACCGGCGCGCTCATCCGCGATGAAGATGAGGGCGAACAGCTGACACTTGCATAAAAGCAGATGAAATTGCATAAAAAAACGGGAGAACTGCAAAGAATGCAGTCTCCCGTTTTCCGCAGAAACGCAAACACAACGAATAATTTCTGCGGTAACCATATCATATGCCGCTGTTTTAAAAATATACGCGCAAATTCATTTATAAAATGCACAAATTCATATAGAGTTTGATTGCATTCATACAGCATGTTGCTGAATATGAATAATTATTCGAATTTTATGCATAAAACACTTGATTTTTGCGTGAATCGATGTATAATATACATCAACAACAGAAAAATAACTGGAGGAAATCAATCATGGCACAGTATAAAAAAGTCGTACTCGCATATTCGGGTGGTCTTGATACATCCATCATCATTCCGTGGCTCAAAGAGAACTATGGCTGCGAAGTTATTGCCGTTGCAGCAAACGTCGGCCAGGCAGATGAGTTAGACGGTCTTGAAGAAAAAGCATTAAAAACCGGCGCATCCAAACTGTATATCGAAGATCTGCAGGATGAATTCGTTGAAGACTTCATCTTCCCGACATTAAAAGCCGGCGCAGTTTACGAAGGTCTTTACCTGCTGGGTACTTCGTTTGCTCGTCCGGTTATCGCAAAACGGCTCGTTGAAATCGCAAAAGCCGAGGGCGCAGACGCAATCTGCCACGGCTGCACCGGCAAAGGCAACGACCAGGTTCGTTTTGAGCTGACCATCAAAGCATTTGCACCGACCATGCCGATCATCGCACCGTGGCGCATCTGGGACATCAAATCGCGTGACGAGGAGATCGACTATGCAGAAGCACACAACGTTCCGCTGAAAATCAACCGCGAAACAAACTATTCGAAAGACAAAAACCTCTGGCACCTCTCGCATGAGGGTCTTGACCTTGAGGACCCGGCAAACGAGCCGAAATACAACGAAATCTTGGAAATGGGCGTATCGCCGGAGCAGGCACCGGACGTTCCGACCTATGTCACCATCCACTTTGAAAAAGGCGTTCCGACCGCAGTGAACGGCGTTTCGATGAAAGGCGCAGATCTCGTCAAAGAACTCAACAAATTGGGCGGCGCAAACGGCGTCGGTCTTGCAGATATCGTCGAAAACCGCTTAGTCGGCATGAAATCGCGCGGCGTATACGAAACACCGGGCGGAACCATTCTCTACCGTGCACACGACGTGCTCGAGACACTCTGCCTCGACAAAGCAACCCAGCACTATAAACAGCAGATTGCTTTAAAATTTGCAGATATCGTTTATGACGGCCAGTGGTACACTCCGCTGCGCGAAGCACTCAGCGCATTCGTTGACAAAACACAGGAAACCGTCACCGGTGATGTAAAACTCAAACTCTACAAAGGCAACATCATCAACGCAGGCGTGACTTCTCCGTACTCGCTGTACAGCGAAGAGATCGCAACATTCGGTGAGGACGATGTGTACGATCAGAACGATTCCGCAGGATTCATCAACCTGTTCGGTCTGCCGATCAAGGTGAAAGCACTGCTCGACGAAAAGAAACTCAAATAAGAGAAAACACGATACAAAAAACGGCAAGAAGGATCAAAGCAGTTTCTGTTTTGATCCTTTGTCGAAAACGGAGGAACGTATGGCAAAAATGTGGGCAGGACGGTTTTCGAAAGAAGAGGACGAAGCCGTCAACGATTTTAACTCGTCGATTGCGTTCGATCAGCGGATGGCTGTACAGGATATTAAGGGCAGTATCGCGCACGCAACGATGCTCGGCGCACAGGGAATCATTGCACAGTCAGAAGCTGACGCAATCTGTGCGGGACTTTCCTCGATTCTTGAAGATTTGCAGTCGGGTGCACTTTCGATTGACCCGACCGCTGAAGATATTCACATGTTTGTGGAAGCAGAGCTGACTGCTCGCCTTGGCGATACAGGCAAGCGTCTGCATACGGCAAGAAGCCGCAACGATCAGGTGGCGCTCGATGTGCGCATGTATCTGCGCGACACCGTAAAAGAAATCAAAACGCTGACCAAAACACTCGTAGAAACAATCTGCGAGATTTCTTCTGAGCACACGCATACCGTCATGAGCGGTTATACGCATTTGCAGCGGGCACAGCCGATTACATTTGCGCATCATCTGATGGCATATGCGCAGATGTTCTATCGGGATTTGACGAGATTGTCGGACGCCACTGCACGCATGGATGAAATGCCGCTCGGCAGCGGTGCGCTTGCCGGCACAACGTATCCGATTGACCGTCAGATGGTGGCAAAATTGCTCGGCTTTTCCGGCGTGACGCAGAACAGCCTGGACGGCGTGTCCGACCGTGATTTCTGCATCGAAATTGCGAGTGCGCTGTCGATTCTCATGATGCATCTGTCGCGTTTCTGTGAGGAAATCATCCTGTGGTGCTCCTGGGAGTTTAAATTTATTGAACTCGACGACGCATATGCAACCGGCTCGTCGATCATGCCGCAGAAGAAAAACCCCGATATCGCCGAGCTTGTCCGCGGAAAAACGGGCCGTGTGATCGGTGATCTTGTGACATTGCTCACGATGATGAAAGGCCTTCCGCTCGCATACAATAAAGATATGCAGGAGGACAAGGAAGCTGTGTTTGACGCGTGCGACACCGTGATTTTGTGTGTCAAAACCTTCATACCGATGTTAAAGACCATGACCGTTCTGCCGGAGAATATGCGCCGTGCAGCTGCAAAAGGCTTTATCAACGCAACCGACTGCGCTGACTATCTGGTGAAAAAAGGTCTGCCGTTCCGCGATGCATATAAGGCGGTCGGCACACTCGTGGCACACTGCATCCGCACCGGTGAAGTGCTTGAAACACTGCCGATTGAGGAGTACAAGGACGTGTGCGATCTGTTTGCGGACGATGTGTATGATGCAATCAACCTCGATACCTGCGTAAACGGCAGAGATGTTGAGGGCGGACCGGCGCCTGCACGCGTTAAAGCACAGATCGAAGCGATGCAGAAAAAACTCGCATCGTATGACGCAGAGTGAATCGAGGCGAAACGGAATGAAAACGAAAGTATTTATCGACGGTCAGGAGGGAACGACCGGTTTGCAGATTTTCGAACGATTTGCAAACCGCAGTGATATCGAACTGATCGAAATTCCGCCGGAGAAGCGGAAAGATCCGGCGGCACGTGCTGTATGCATTCATGCGTCGGATGTGACGTTTTTGTGCTTGCCGGATGCGGCGGCGATTGAGGCGGTGTCGCTTGTGCAAAGCGATACGGTACGCATCATCGACGCATCGACCGCACACCGGACAGCGCCGGGCTGGGCATACGGTTTTCCGGAATTGTCGGACGCGCACCGAAACGCGATTATTTCATCAAAGCGCGTGGCTGTTCCCGGATGCTATGCGAGCGGGTTTGCGGCGATTGTCTATCCGCTCGTGCAGGCGAATATTCTGCCGCGCGACTATCCGGTGAGCTGTTTTGCCGTGAGCGGATACAGCGGCGGCGGCAAAAAAATGATCGCACAATATGAGGAAGAAAACCGTGACAGCTGTTTTGATGCGCCGCGGATGTATGCGATGACGCAGCAGCACAAGCATCTGCGTGAGATGAAAGCAATTTCCGGATTGCTCACTGAACCGATTTTTTCGCCGATGGTGAGCGATTATTATAACGGCATGCTCGTGACGATTCCGATTCACAGACGGTGTCTGTCGCGTACAATCAATCTTGCATCACTGCATGAGATGCTGAGCGCGCATTATGAGAACGCGCATTTTGTCAAAGTGATGCCGCTTTCGGCTGAAACTCAGACGGGCGGCTTCCTTGCGGCAAATCCGCTGGCAGGGACAAACGAAATGCGGCTTTATGTATGCGGTAACGATGACCGCATGACGGTGACTGCACAGTTTGATAACTTAGGAAAAGGTGCCTCGGGCGCTGCGGTGCAGTGCTTAAACCTGATGCTCGGCATCGATGAGGCAACAGGACTTGAATAAAGAGAGAAGAAGGGAAACAAATGATTGCGTTTAAAGATTTGCCGGTGATTCCGGGCGGCGTGTGTGCCGCACCCGGCTTTGTGGCAAACGGTGTGCACTGCGGATTGCGCAAAGCGAGCGATGCACCCGATCTGGCGCTGATTTACAGCGAAACGCCGTGCAAAGCGGCGGCAGTCTATACACAGAATAAAGTCAAAGGCGCACCGATCGCCGTGACGAAGGCGCACTTGGCACAGGGCGACATCCGTGCGGTCATTGTCAACAGCGGCAATGCCAACACGTGCAATATCGACGGAGAATATAAAGCCGAGCAGATGTGTGCGATTGCGGCACAGTGCTTAAACATCAACACCCATGAGGTGGCTGTGGCATCGACCGGCGTGATCGGCGAGGTATTGCCGATTGAGCCGATCCGCGACGCGGTACCCGCGCTGGTCAAAGGTCTTTCGCGTGAAGGCAGCAAAGAAGCTTCCCGTGCGATTATGACGACCGACACCGTCAAAAAAGAATATGCCGTGCAGGTGACAATCGGCGGAGAAACCGTTACGATCGGCGGCATGGCAAAGGGCAGCGGCATGATTCATCCGAATATGGCGACGATGCTTTGCTTTTTGACAACCGATGCGTGCATCGATCAGCCGCTTTTGCAGTTTGCACTGTCGCAGGTGACAAACGATACGTTCAACATGGTTTCGGTGGACGGCGATACCTCCACAAACGACACCGTACTGCTCCTTTCGTCGTCGCTTGCGAAAAACAAACCGATCATGGATGTCGACAGCGACGATTACCGTACGTTTGCAAACGCGCTGTACGTCGTGCTGATGAATCTTTCCCGTATGATTGCGAAAGACGGCGAGGGTGCGACAAAACTGCTCGAATGCGTGGTAGACGGTGCACCGGACGATCATACAGCACGGACCGTTGCAAAATCGGTCATCACATCGACGCTGTTTAAATGTGCGATGTTCGGCAAAGATCCAAACTGGGGACGGATTTTGTGCGCGGTCGGCTATGCGGATGCCGATGTGTCGCCGGACACTGTGAACGTGACGCTTTCTTCGAAAGCCGGCAGTGTGTGCGTGTGCCAGAACGGCCGCGGCACCACATTTGATCCGAATGCGGCACAGGAAGTGCTCGTGCCGGATGAGATCACAATTCATGTCACACTCGGCGACGGCGCGTTCCATGCGGTTGCGTGGGGCTGTGACATGACGTATGATTATGTAAAAATCAACGCCGACTATCATACGTGATGAAACGATAAAAGAGGGGAACACATGGAACAGCTTAAAAAGGTTATTTCCGAGGAATTGCGTGCACGCGTGCTGGTGGATGCACTTCCGTATATTCAAAAATATTATAATAAAATCGTCGTGATCAAATACGGCGGCGCGGCGATGAGTGATCCGGCGCTCAAGGAAGCGGTTATGCGCGATATCGTGCTGCTGTCGCTTGTCGGCATCAAAGTGGTATTGGTGCACGGCGGCGGCCCGGAAATTAACAGCATGCTCAAAAAACTCGGGATCGAGCCGAAATTCGTCGGCGGCCTTCGTTACACCGACGCACAGACAATGGAAGTCGTGCAGATGGTGCTTGCCGGCAAGGTAAACAAGGACTTGGTGTCGCTGCTTGGTCAGTCCGGCGGAAAAGCACTCGGCCTTTGCGGTATGGACGGCCGCATGATCGAAGCCAAAAAGCTTGAAGGCGACGTGGATTTGGGATTTGTCGGCGAAATTACCGATGTGAATACCGAACCGATTCTTGATGCGCTCCAAAACGGCTATGTGCCGGTCGTATCGACAATCGGCATCGGCGAGGATTCTACACTGTATAACATCAATGCAGATACCGCAGCGGCGAAAATCGCAGCGAAGCTGAATGCGGAAAACGTCATCCTGATGACCGATACACGCGGTCTTTTGCGTGACAAAGACGACGAAGAATCGCTCATTCCGGTGGTACAGGTGAGCGAAGTGCCGAAACTCATCAAAGAGGGAATTATCGGCGGCGGCATGATCCCGAAAGTGGACTGCTGTGTCGAAGCGGTGCGCCGTGGTGTCAAGCGTGCGTTCATCATCGACGGACGTATTCCGCACGCCATTTTAAACGAGATGCTTTCAAGCGAAGGCATCGGTACCATGGTGCTTTAAACAGCGAAGATAAAGGCGGGAGAACACATGAACATTTTTGAATTGGACCGGCAGTATATCATGGGGACATACCGCCGGCAGAATCTCTGCATCAAACAGGGCAGCGGTGCGGTGTGTACGGATGAATCGGGAAAAGAATATATCGATCTGGGCAGCGGCATCGGCGTCAATTCGCTCGGCTACTGCGACAAAGAATGGGCAGACGCCGTTTCGAAACAGGCGCATACCCTGCAGCATACATCAAATCTTTACTACAGCGCACCGGATGCAGAGCTTGCACAGATGCTGTGCGAGAAAACCGGCTATCAGAAGGTGCTGTTTCAAAATTCAGGTGCGGAAGCAAACGAATGCGCCATTAAAATTGCGCGTAAATACAGCGCAGACTGCTATGGCGAACAGGCTTGCCGCAACCGGATTTTAACGCTTGTCAATTCGTTTCACGGACGGACAGTCACAACGCTTGCCGCAACGGGACAGGATGTATTCCACACGCATTTTTATCCGTTTACAGAGGGCTTTTCTTATGCGCCTGCAAACGATTTTGATGCAGTCAAGGCAGTGCTCGCTCAAGGCGGCTTCTGTGCGGTGATGTTTGAGCCGGTGCAGGGCGAAGGCGGTGTCATGGAGCTGGACGCAGATTTCTTAAAAGAAGTCGCCGACTACTGCGCGGCACATGATCTTTTGCTGATTGCCGATGAAGTGCAGACCGGCATGGGACGTACCGGCACGTTGCTTGCCTGCGAACAGCTTGGGGTCAAACCCGATGTTGTGACGCTGGCAAAAGGACTTGGCGGCGGCTTGCCGATCGGTGCCGTACTTGCGAACGAAAAAACATGCAATGTACTCTCTTACGGCGATCACGGCACAACATTCGGCGGCAATCCGGTCGTATGCGCCGGTGCAAAGGTTGTGGTGTCGCGCGTGAGCGATCCGTCATTTTTGCTCGAAGTGCAGAAAAAAGGCGTCTTTTTAAAACGCAAGCTGCTTGCCTGCGAAGAAGTCACAGGCGTGAGCGGACTCGGCATGATGCTTGGTATTTCGCTCAAGACAAAAGAAGCGGCTAAAGTGTGTGCACAGTGCATTGAAGCGGGTGTCATCGTTTTGACGGCGAAAAATAAAATTCGCCTGCTGCCGCCGCTGTCCATTTCGTGGGAAGAACTGACCGAGGGCGTCGAGCGTCTCATCTCGGTACTGAATGCATAAAGGGGAGAATTTCTGATGAAACATTTATTGAAACTGCTCGATCTTTCCGCAGAGGAGATCACAGAGCTTTTAAACTTAGCCGATCAGCTTAAATACGAGCACAAAAACGGCATTGAGCACAAACATCTGGCAGGAAAAACACTTGCAATGATTTTTGAAAAAGCATCGACACGTACCCGCGTTTCGTTTGAGGTGGGTATGGATCAGCTTGGCGGCCACGGACTGTTTTTGAGCTCTTCGGAGCTGCAGATCGGACGCGGCGAGCCGGTCTGCGATACGGCACGCGTGCTGTCGCGCTACTGTGACGGTATCATGATCCGCACCTTTGCACAGGAAGAAGTCGAGCAGCTTGCAGAATACGGCTCGATTCCGGTCATCAACGGTCTGACTGATTTTGCACATCCGTGCCAGATCCTCGCCGACTTAATGACAATCCGCGAGCATAAAACAACGCTTGCCGGCTTAAAACTCTGCTTCATCGGCGACGCAAACAACATGTCGAACTCACTGATTGTCGGCTGCTTGAAAATGGGCATGCGCGTAAGCGTCGCAACACCGAAAAGCTATCCGTACAATCCGCAGATTCTTGCATTTGCAGAAGAATACGGCGATCAGTTTGAGCTGACCGACGATCCGAAAGTGGCTGCAAAAGATGCCGACGTGGTCGAAACCGACGTGTGGGCTTCGATGGGCGACGAGGCACAGGCAGACAAACGCCGTGTCGATTTTGCCGGCTATCAGGTCAACGACGAGATCATGAAGCTTGCAAAACCGGATGCAATGGTGCTCCACTGCCTGCCGGCACACCGCGGTGAGGAGATTACCGCCGAGGTGTTTGAAGCACATGCAAACGAGATTTTTGACGAGGCAGAAAACCGCCTGCACGCACAAAAAGCAGTTTTGGTGAAGCTTTTGGCTAACAAATAAAACCTACAAGAAAAAAGCGGGAAAACGTCTGGGCTTTGTTGACGTTTTCCCGCTTTTCGTGTATAATTTAGAACAGAATGTGAACAAACCACACCTATAATTAACGAAAGAGCAGGAGGAGCAGAATGAAACGTCTGGATGTCAACGTCTGCGTATGTACTCAGTGCGTCATGAACGGTGCGCTGGAGATTGCAGAATCAGTCAAAAGCTTGCAAAAGCTTAAAAATCAGCTCCGCTTCGACACATCGGTTCGGGTGAATGCAACAGAAAAGCTGTGTGACGGCACATGTAAAGATGCATCACCGCTGGTGGTTGTTGACGGTGAGCCGATTGAAAAAGCAACAAGTGATGCAGTGATGGCGAAAATCATTTCAAAAATTGCGAAAGGTTAAGGGATTATGAGAGGAATTTATACACCTGTTGTTCAGATCAGACGGCAGATTTTCAAAAAAGTAGCGCAGATTGCGTTCAGCGGAGAATTTGACCGTGTCGATCAGCTGCCGTACGAGATTATCAAAGGCGAAGTTGCATCGTATCGTGAAAGCGTATTTAAAGAGCGTGCAATCGTTGCGGAGCGCATCCGGCTGGCATGTGGATTGAATCTTCGTTCCGCCGGCGAGCACGCACCGATCTCCAAAGATTTCGGAAAAGCAATCACAACCGAGCGGGTGTTTGAGCTTCCGCTCATCAATGTGATTCCGTTTGCCTGCAATTCGTGTGAAACGACTTGCTATGAGGTGTCGGACAACTGTCAGGGATGTCTTGCACATCCGTGCAGCAGTGTCTGCCCGGTCAAAGCAGTGTCGATTGTAAACGGCAAATCTGTGATCGATAAAGAAAAATGTTTGAAATGCGGACGCTGTGCAGATACCTGTCCGTATCACGCAATCATCAAACGCGAGCGTCCGTGTGCAGCAGCCTGCGGCGTCGGCGCAATCGAGAGCGATGAATTAGGCCGTGCAAAAATCAATTATGATAAATGTGTTTCCTGCGGTCAGTGTCTGGTTGCATGCCCGTTTGCGGCAATCGCAGACAAATCGCAGATTCTGCAGCTGATCTTGGCGCTCAAGAGCGACAAAAAAGTCATCGCAGAAGTGGCACCGGCATTCGTCGGCCAGTTCGGCCCGCTTGCTACTCCGGCAAAAGTAAAAGCAGCGCTCTTGGCACTCGGCTTTGCAGATGTACGCGAAGTTGCAGTCGGTGCGGATGATGTTTCCGTTTCCGAGGCAGAGGAATTTTTGGAGCGCGTGCCGGAAGAGCTTCCGTTCCTGGCAACCTCCTGCTGCCCGTCGTGGTCGGTATTCGCAAAATCGGTACTCGGCGAGGACCTTTCCAAATGCGTATCCATGTCGCTTACACCGATGGTTGCAACGGCACGCAAAATCAAAGAAGAAGATCCGAACGTCCGTGTCTGCTTCATCGGCCCGTGCGCATCGAAAAAACTCGAGGCATTCCGCCGTACCGTGCGCAGTGACGTCGATTATGTCATCACCTACGAAGAGCTGATGGGCATTCTTGCGGCAAAAGACATCGACTTTACGGAAGAAGCAGAGATGAATCCGGACGATGCAGCATCTTCGACCGGCCGTAACTATGCGGTTTCGGGCGGCGTTGCAGCTGCAGTTGTAAGCTGCATCAAACGCACCCATCCGGACAAGACCGTGCTGATTGACCGTGCGGAAGGTCTTGCAAACTGCAAGAAGATGCTCATGCTTGCAAAAGCGGGCAAACGCAACGGCTATTTGATCGAGGGCATGGCTTGCACAGGCGGCTGTGTCGGCGGCGCAGGCACCATTCAAGCACCGGTCAAATCGGCAGCACTTGTCAAGAAGTTTGCGGAAGAATCGCCGTATGAAAACCGCTTCGACAAAGAGCAGAAATAAGAAAACCGAAAAGAAAAAACGGACGGGCTTCCGTCCGTTTTTCGTTCAGTGAAAAAGGAGAAACGATCATGCCGCGCTTTTTTGTGGATTCGATTGAAGAAGAACAGGTCTGCCTGACCGGAGAGGATGCCAAGCATCTTTCGCGTGTACTGCGGGTGCGCGTGGGCGATACGGTGACGCTGTGCAATAAACAGCGCAGAGAATGTACCGGTATTGTAGAATCGGTGTCTGCGGATGCGGTCATGCTGCGCACGGAAGATCACCGCGACTGCGCGGCAGAACCCAGCCAGACCGTCACGCTGTATCAGGCGCTGCCAAAGGGCGATAAGCTCGATTTTATTGTGCAGAAAGCAGTGGAACTGGGCGCGGCAAAGATCGTACCGGTGCTGACGCGGTACTGTGTGGTCAAAGTGGATCGTGCATCGTTTGAGAAAAAGCGCGTGCGGCTGAATCGTATTGCAGCCGAGGCGGCAAAGCAGTGCGGCCGCGGGATTCTGCCCGAAGTGGAGCCGCTTTTGACATTCGGCGAAGCGGTGGAGCGGATGAAGGGCGAAAAGGCGATGGTCTGCTATGAGCATGGCGGCGCACCAATCCGGTCGCTCGTTTCTTCTGATGACACGGCGGTGTCTGTGTTTGTCGGCAGTGAGGGCGGATTTTCCGAGGAGGAAATTCAAAAACTTAATGACGCAGGTGTCCCGTGTGCAACACTCGGCAAGCTCATTCTGCGCTGTGAAACGGCGCCGATTGTCGCTTTATCACGGATTATGAACGAATTTGAAATTTTATAAAGAACACTTGCACGAAAGACCAAAACAGGCGTATAATAGAACTACCAAAGGAAAGGGGTGTCCGGCATGGATAATAAGAAAAAAATCATCATTGCAGTAGCAGCTGGCGTTGCAGCAGTTGTGGGTGCAGCAGTAGCGGTTGCGGCATTTTTCAGAAAGAAAGCAAAATCGATCAGCAATCAGCTCGATTATGATGCAAGCGTGTACTATGACGACGAGGATGCGTTTGCAGACGGGGACATCCTTGCATCAGACGAAGAGCCGGAGGAAGCAGAAGAACCGGCTTCCGATGAGGAAGAAGACATTAAATTCTGATGAAACGCTGAAAAAACAGGCAGGAAACGAAAAAATCCTGCCTGTTTTTTTGGTTTACAGGCGGCAAAACGCCCGTAATGCTTGACTTTATCGCGTGGATTCTTTAAAATGAAAGATACGACAAAATAAGTTGCAGGAGGAGCAGTTATGCAAAACAGCGAAAAAACGATGGAAAAAATCGTAGCACTCTGCAAAGGCAGAGGCTTTGTATATGCAGGCAGTGAAATCTACGGCGGCCTTTCGAACACTTGGGACTACGGTCCACTCGGCGTAGAGTTCAAAAACAACGTCAAACGCGCATGGTGGAAAAAATTCGTACAGGAGAGCCCGTACAACGTCGGTATCGACGCAGCGCTTTTGATGAATCCGCAGGTTTGGGTGGCTTCGGGCCATGTCGGCGGCTTTTCTGATCCGCTCATGGACTGCAAAGACTGCAAAACACGTCACCGTGCCGACAAACTGATCGAAGAACAGACCGGTGTGGAGCCGAACGGCTGGTCGGATGAGCAGATGGCAGCATTCATCAAAGAAAAAGGCATCACCTGCCCGGAATGCGGCGGCACAAACTTCACCGATATCCGTAAGTTTAACCTCATGTTCAAAACATTCCAGGGTGTTACCGAGGATGCGAAAAACGAGATCTATCTCCGTCCGGAAACGGCACAGGGTATCTTCGTAAACTTCGCAAATGTACAGCGCACCGCACGAAAAAAACTGCCGTTTGGTATCTGCCAGGTGGGTAAATCGTTCCGCAACGAGATCACTCCGGGCAACTTTACATTCCGTACCCGCGAATTTGAGCAGATGGAGCTTGAGTTCTTCTGCAAACCGGATACCGACCTTGAGTGGTTTGCATACTGGAAAGAGTTCTGCAAAAACTGGCTCTTGTCGCTCGGCATGAAAGAGGAAAATCTCCGTCTGCGTGACCACGAAAAAGAGGAGCTCTCGTTCTATTCGAAAGCAACCACCGACTTCGAATTCCTGTTCCCGTTTGGCTGGGGTGAGCTGTGGGGCATTGCAGATCGTACCAACTACGACCTTGGCCGTCATCAGGAGCATTCGGGCAAGAGCCTTGAATACTTTGATCCGGAGACAAACGAGCGTTACATCCCGTATGTTGTCGAGCCGTCGCTGGGCGCTGACCGTGTTGCACTCGCATTCCTGTGCGACGCATACGACGAGGAAGTCGTTGACGCGGAGAAAAACGACACCCGCGTGGTGCTTCGCCTGCATCCGGCACTTGCACCGTTTAAAGCTGCTGTCCTGCCGCTGTCGAAAAAACTGTCCGAGCAGGCACAGGAAGTGTTCTCTTCGCTCGCAAAAGAGTTCATGGTCGACTTTGACGACGCAGGTTCGATCGGCAAACGTTACCGCCGTCAGGATGAGATCGGCACACCGTACTGCATCACCTTCGACTTTGAATCACTTGAGGATGGCTGCGTGACTGTCCGTGACCGTGACACCATGGCACAGGAGCGTGTGGCAATTTCCGAATTGACCGCATTCTTAAAAGAAAAAACCGCATTTTAATGCATAAAAAACAGCCTGTCAGCGTGGCAGGCTGTTTTGATATTCAAAAAGTTAAGTTATTTAACAAATAGTCATTGACATTGCGAAATGCATGCGTTATAATAAAGCCATCATCGGACGAAACCTCTAAAAATGCACATTTATCGAGTGTTTTCGTTTAATTAAGCAACGTTACTAATGGAGGATCAAGATGTTTGAGCAGAAAATCAAAAATGTAAAAGCGACGATTGAACGGATTCGTGCAATGCTTGAATCAAGACCGTTTGACACCGTGTATTTTGTTGCATGCGGCGGTTCGCGTGCAACAATGAATCCGGGAAAATATATCCTGGAGCGCGAAACAGACAAAATCACAACCGATATCTATACGGCGAAAGAATTTGTTCAGGCACCGCCCAAGCGGTTTTCGGAGAACTCGATCGTGGTGTTAAACTCCTACTCGGGTACAACGGCGGAAACGGTGGAGGCATGCCAGCTGGCAAAAGAAAAAGGCGCACGCACCATTGCGTTCAGCATGTTCCCGGAGAAAGCAATCGGCATCGCGGACGAAGTTGTGTTTTACGAAGATGAGCCGTCGAATCCGCCGCCCAACTTTTTGACGATTTTCCCGGCTGTATATCAGGTGGTGTTCACTATTTTGGACGTACTCGAGCAGACTTCCTACACACCGCTCATTCAGCATGCAATGGAACAGCTTGATCACATCTATGCAACCGAACGTGCAAAACGTGCAGAGGAGCTGCGGGCGTTTGCCGACAAATACTATAACGAGCCGATTTTCTATACCACCGGCGCCGGCATGGACTATCAGATGTGCTACATCATGACTGTCTGCATTCTGCTCGAAGCGCAGTGGATTCACTCGGCAGCATTTCATGCAGGCGAGTTCTTCCATGGCCCGTTTGAAGTGGTGGACAAAAACACCCCTTATTTCTGCGTGCTCGGTTTGGATGAAACCCGTTCGATGGAAGAACGTGCACTCGAATTTTTGCTGCGCTATTCGGACAAAGTGTTTGCAATCGATGCAAAAGATTTTGATCTGTCTTCGATTGATGAACGGGTACGCAAATTTGTGGCACCGGTCATTTTGAACCGCGTGATGCAGATGTATGGCGAGACGCTTGCAACCCGCCGTGCACATCCGCTTTCGATTCGCAGATATATGGGAAAAGTGAAGTATTAAAAAAGGCAGGGGAGACTGTATGAAGATCATCGGTGTCGGAGATAACACGGTTGACGTGTATCTCCATCAGAACAAAATGTATCCGGGCGGAAACTCCGTCAATGTACCGGTGCTTTGTCATCGTGCCGGTGCGCAAGAAGCGGCATATATCGGCATTTTCGGCGACGACGAAGCGGGTGAATTGATGATGCGCTCACTTAAAGAAGAAGGACTCGACGTTTCGCGTGTCCGCCGCATTCACGGCACCAACTCGAAAAACGGCATCACCTTAAACGAAGAAAACGACCGCACTTGGGTGGGCAATAACTTCGGCGGTGACTGCGGACTGGTTCAGCTTCTGTTCAACAACCACGACGTGGACTATATCGCGCAGTATGACGTGCTGCACACAAGTGTGCACAGCGAACTGCCGTATCTTTTGCCGCTCGTCAAAGGAAAAGTTATGATTTCGATGGATTTTTCCGACGGTTATACCGATGATCGCATCCGCCGGCTGTGTCCGTATCTGGATGTGGCGTTTTTCTCGGGAAGCGGCTGTACCAAAGAGGAAATTGACGAAACGATGAAAAAGGCACTTGCAGCCGGAACAAAAATCGTTGTCACCACAATGGGCATGGACGGCTCGATCGTAACGGACGGCAAAGAACGCATTTTCCAGCCGGCAATCAAATCCACCGAGCCGGTCATCGATACATTAGGCGCAGGTGATACCTATATCGCGGCATTTCTGCTCACCTATTTTGAAACACGCGATATGCAGAAAGCAGCGTTGCACGGCGCACAGTTTGCACTGACCGCTCTTTTGGAAAACGGTGCATTCGGACACGGCGAAAAAGCCGATCCGTCGGGGATTGTGTTAAAATCCTCGCCGGAATATCAAAAGACGATTGTCCTCGAAAACCGGGGATTCTAATGAAAAACCGTGCTGTTTTGTCTGAATGGCAAGAATAAGCCGAATGACAAACGCGCGATTTTTGGCAATCTCTGTACAAAAAATCATATACGAAAAAGATGCCATGTACCGCCAAATGCGGTGCACGGCATCTTTTTCGTTTGTCAGAATGTTTTTACGGTCGGTTTGTCTCTGTTTTTATTTTAGTGATCAGTGGGAATCAAGCTGCGAACGACCGCAGATTATCTGGACGCTGCGGCAGGGGTGAGTTTTGCCAAAAATACACCATGTGACGGTACATCCGCAAATACATAATCAGCGGTTACACCAAGATCGGTATGTGTCCAGAGATCTCGTACCATAACAGTTCCTCCTCGGTAACAGAGGCGCCGTAGCAGTCCCAGCTGTTCCATCCCATAGGCGGTGTCAAAGCGAATTCATCTTTTTTGAGCATCATCATTTTCTCCTTTTATTTTGATTCAAATGGGAAGTTGTTGAATGGTTCGTGATCAGTATACTGTGCAAAGCATTCCGCGAATTGCGTTTTCCATTCTTCGTCCTCAAATACATCTGTGAGAGATGCTGCGCTGAATGCTTCATCTGACAGCGCTTTTTTCATCTCAGCTTCCAGTACGGCACCACGGTCATAGGTGTCCGCCTCGTAAAAGGACTGCATCTGTGTGTTTGCCCAGAAATGAAACTTACCTCGTACATTGGGATGCACGATCTGACGGGGAACAGAAATAAAGTGATCGTCCAAAACGCCGCCTTCGATTCCCCAGGCCTTTTCGTAGGAAACGGCTTCTTTTTTCAGTTCATGATAGACATCACAAAGATCTGCCGGAATGCCGTTTGCAATGATGTTGACCACCTCTGGCTCATCCATGTCGTACAGCTCTTCATATCCACCCATGTAGTGATACACATATTTATACTTGCGGTTTCGGCACATTACCCAGCGAAGGGGAAGCTCTCCGCTTGCAGCAAACTGATAGGGACGATCTCTCTCCTCGGTCAAAGAACTGCCGAAAAGCGATACATCGCTGTCCGGATACGGAATGCCGCATACTTGCAGGCAGGTTGGAAGGATGTCCAGAAGATCCACAAATGCATCGGAAACGCTGTTTTGCGCAAATGCTTTTGGATACCGGACGATCATGGGAACACGGACGGCAGAATCATAGGGCAGTTCTTTGCTGTAATATCCTTTGTCCTGAAGCATTTCACCGTGATCGGAAGTGTAGATAATCAGCGTATTGTCAAGCTGTCCCGATGCGCGCAGATAATCCAAAATACGGCCGACATGCTTGTCCACCATAGAAACTGCCGTGTAGTATGCCTTGCGGATTGCTTCCTTTTCTTTGATGGAATCTTCGTCGCCGAACCAATGAGATTTTTGCGCATCTTCAAAGGGAAGTCTTGAAACCGGAATGGCTTCCGGCGGCGTCATATCCTGATACCATCCTTTGCAGCTGTCGGGAATATTCCATGGCGGATGCGGCTGGATAAAACCGCACATCATAAAGAAGGGATGATTTTCATTTTCCGTCAGCCACTCAATGGCACGGTCTGCAACCCAGGTGGTGCCGTGATGCGCTTCATCCTGCTGCGAAGTCTGCGGGATATGATACACATGCGGCCGAACGCCGTGCGGGTTCTGGATTCCGCCGAGCCCTTCTTTTTTGAGATACATGAGATATTCGTCCTGCTGGCGGATGACAGGAAGTTCCTCCATCGCGATCATCTGGTCAAAGCCGTGATGCTCTCTCACGGGACTGAAATGCATTTTTCCGATCGATACGGTACGGTATCCGTTCTCGGAGAAAATACGAGCGATGGTAGGCGCTCGGTAATCGCGGATTGGTTTTCCTTCTCCGTTTGCGTAATAGCCGTGTACACGGGCAGGAAATCCGGTGATCAGATCATGCCGGGCAGGCATGCAAACGGGATTTCCGCTGTGAGCACATCGGTACAGCGTTCCCTCGCTGCACAGACGATCCAAATTGGGCGTATGCATGTGCGGGTAGCCTGCTGCTGAGACGGTATCAAACCGCTGCTGGTCTGATAAGAGAATGAGGACATTGGGCCGATTCATAGAAAAAACTCCTTTTTGCGTTTGTTGACAATGCAAATTTTTTCAGATAGAATTTTTATATCAAATTCGTTTAGAGTAGGTGATTCAATGAGCATTACCCTCAAAGATGTTGCGGAGTTTGCCGGTGTATCGATGAGTACCGTTTCCCGCGTCATCAACCAGAAAGGGAATATCAGCGAGAAAACGGTGCAGCGAGTGGAACAGGCGATTGCACAGCTGATGTATAAACCTTCCCCGACAACAGAGCTGCTGCGCAAGCGGGCTTATCGAATTGCCGTCTTTGCACCGGGAAATCCGGATTTGACGGTTGACGGCTATCATGTGGGCATTGATGTCAGTGCAGTTGTTTCTGAAATTGAGCGACTGGGATATACGCCGATTGTAACGACGCTTCATTATCCGAATCAAAGCGTGCAGAACAATATTTATACAAAGATCAAGTCAGGGGAAATTGACGGCGTTGTGATCTGTGATTCCTGTGATAACGATGAAACAAAGAAACTGTGCCGCGCATACAACGTACCGTTTATCAACACCAACGGCATAGGCGCAGATGACAGGGAAAGCTATGTGGACTTTGATAACATCGACGGCGCATATCAGGTGATGGCTTATCTGACAGAGATGGGACACACGCACATCGGCATCATTTCCGGTCCGACCTATCATGAGGTCACCAAAAACCGTCTGCAAGGCGTGTATAAAGCAATCGATGAGCTGCATCTGTCAAAGGACAATGTCAAAATTGTTTTTTCGCCGTATACCATTGAAGGCGGGGAAGCGGCAGCCAAGCAGCTTTTAAAAGATAAGAAAATCACAGCCATTTTCGCATTCAGCGATCGTCTTGCTATCAGCGCGATGACAGCACTGCGAGCGAATCATGTTTCCGTGCCGGATGATATCTCTTTGGTTGGGTTTGATGATGTGGAGATCTGCCGCTGTGTGGAACCGCAGCTTACGTCTGTCAAACGCTATACGGAGAACATTTCTTCCGTTATTATCAGAAGCCTGATTGATCTGATTGACAACCATAACATCAAGAAGGTTCAGATCTTGTACGGCACAACACTCGTCAAAAGAGATTCTGTCAAGGCACTCTGATAAGTGATGACAGTGATATCATAGCATAGAATTTTTGCCGATGCAATATTTTGCACAAATGTTTGCAAAGAAAAAATTCACATCGAAACAGGAATAAAACCGGCCAAACAGTGACAAAATCTTTTGGGTTGAAAATTGTTCAAAGAAACGAAAAAAGTTCATGCTTTTTTCGTTCATTCGCGGTATAATAAACATGAAAAGCCCGCTTGGGAGGCTTTGAGTGCAGTGCCGGACAAGCATCCGGCTGGGAAACGGAGGGTATCCTATGAAATTCAACAACAGAAAAGTCGTTTTGATCGGCACCGGCATGGTGGGGATGAGCTATGCATATTCGATGCTCAATCAGGGCGTTTGTGATGAACTCGTGCTCATCGACGTGGACAAAAAACGCGCTGAGGGCGAGGCAATGGACTTAAACCATGGTTTGGCGTTTGCCGGATCGAATATGAAAATCTATGCCGGTGAGTATGCGGACTGCGCCGATGCAGACGTGGTTGCGATTGCGGCAGGTGTCGCACAGAAACCGGGCGAAACACGGCTTGACCTTTTGCAGCGCAATGCAGAGGTGTTCCGTTCGATCATCAATCCGGTCACGGAATCGGGATTTAACGGCATTTTCCTGGTGGCAACCAACCCGGTCGATATCATGACGCGCATCACCTGTGAGATTTCAGGATTCAATCCGCGCCGTGTGCTCGGTACAGGCACCGCACTTGACACTGCACGCCTCCGTTATCTGCTTGGTGATTATTTCGGTGTCGATCCGCGCAACATGCATGCATATGTCATGGGCGAGCACGGTGACAGTGAATTTGTGCCGTGGAGCCAGGCGATGCTTGCAACAAAACCGATTCTCGATGTCTGCCGCGATTCCGGCGGAAAATTTACAGAAGACGAGATGGAGAATATCTCCGAAGAAGTCCGTACTGCTGCATATAAAATCATCGATGCAAAACGTGCAACCTATTACGGCATCGGTATGGCGATGACCAGAATCACCCGTGCAATCTTGGGCGATGAAAACAGCGTGCTGACCGTTTCGGCGATGCTTCGCGGTGAATACGGACAAAACCGCGTGTATGTCGGTGTGCCGTGTGTCGTCAACCGCAACGGTGTTCGCCGCGTGCTGGAGATGAACCTGACCGAAGAAGAGCAGAAAAAACTGGACGCTTCGTGCGATACCCTGCGTGAGTCGTTTGACAGCCTGAAAATGGACTGAACGAAGCGATAACACATAAAAAACGGCGCCCGCCGAGAAGGAATCTATCATTCTTCTTGGCGGGCGCCTTGTGTTTTTGGTTTTTAGCCGGTCAAACAGAGAATCAGTAGCTCAGTTTGATGGTTTTAATCTCGAACGGACGGAAGGTGAGCGCAATATCGTTTGCATTGAGCTCTGCTTTCGGTTCTTCGAGCATGTTGGTTTCTTCTGCTTTTGTCACAGCGAAGCCCGGAACCAGTTTGCACGAAGCGTAGGTACCCTCTGCCTCATACAGACGGACGATGCAAGCGTTCTGTGCATCCTCGCACGGTTTAACGGTTTCGATGATGACGTTCGGCGCATTTTCCACAGAGAGAAGCTGCGGCAGAATGAAACGACCCTCGGTCACGAGCGGACGGTAGTTTAACGCATATGCCGGTTTGATAACGGTTTCTGCGCTGAATCCGCCCATATGCGGCAGGAAGCTGTAGGTGACACGGTGGGTACCTGCATCACCGCGCGGGTCCGGACGGATGCCGCCTTTGTGCAGGGACAGACGCATGCTGCCGCCCTCGACGGAGATGCCGTATTTGCAGTCGTTTAAGATTGCACAGCCGTACTGTGTTTCGCTCAAATCGGTGTATTTGTGGTTTAATACCTCAAACATTGCCTGCTCGATTGCATTGTTGCGGGTGGTCGGTTTTGTTGCATAGCCGAACTGGATCTCGTGGCGTGCCTGACGTGCAAGAATCGAGGTATCGAATGCGGTTTTTAAGAACCGGCGGACGTCGTGCCATTCAATCTCGGTTTCAAAGTCGATGCGCGGTGTGCGTGCATGGAAGACCATGTCCTGACGCAGCGACGATTTGTCGGAGAGCTTGTACGTGCGGCGGATGCGCAGCTGTGCAGCACCGTTCGAAATGACTTCTTCGCTCAAAAGCTCTGCGCAGTCTTTGAATTTCGGCTGAATGTCTGCGTCAACGTCCCAGTTGTCCCATGCGCTCGGCACGTCCTCTGCCATCAGGAAGGTATTGAACGGCAGTCCGGCAACCAGCTCACGGCCGTTGCGTTTGTCGATAAACGAGGACATATAGCCTTTTTCATTGAAGGTGATCTCTGCAAACGGAGTGGTCACTTTGCCGTTTTCATAAGTGAAGTTAAAGTTTCCGCAAGCGCAGCGGTCGTCGTGTGTGACGGTAAGCGAGGACATTGCCGGAATTTTCACGCCTGCAAGTGCCAAAAGCTCATTGTCATCCAGATCGCGGACGTACTGCTGTGCAACGGTGTCGTCAGCAACGATGCAGCCGTCTTTTGCATCCAGGTAGACGACGTCATCATATTCAAACGGCAGCAGGTTTACGAGTGTCTGCTCGCCTTCGCCCTCGCCTTTGATGAGGTCGTTTGCCATAGCGGTTGCTTTTTCGATGATCTCGGTTGTTTCACGGTGCGACTGCTCGTGTGCGGTCTGGATACAGGTACCCGGCAGAATGTCGTGGAACTGGTTTACGAGCAGCGTTTCAAGCAACGGACGGATTTCTTTGTCGTCTGCCGCTTTTTTCTCTTTGATCGCGTCGCACACGGTCAGAATCTCAGCGTTGTGGATTGCAATTTCCGCTTTGCGGTTGTTGCGTTTGATCTGGTGCTGGTTTGTAAGCGTACCGCGGTGCAGCTCCAAGTAAAGCTCGCCGGCATAGGTGTTCGGGTTGACCGCTTCTTTTTCGAGCTTTTTCATAAAGTCGGAAACGGTGGTGTGGTATGCTTTCGGGCAGCCGTCCAAATCTTTGACACGGCGGGACATTTCGATCATTTCAAACATCGGTCCGCCGCCGCCGTCGCCCTGACCGTAGGAAATCAGGCGGGAATCGGACACGGATTTCTGCTGCAGCGAGTTGACTGCGCCGCGTCCCTCGGTACGCTCGATGAGCGTTTTCGGGTCCGGCCAGCAGTGGGTGCAGTTGAAGTGGGTGAACACGTCGGTGCCGTCGATGCCCTCCCAGATGAATGTCTCATACGGGAAGGTGTTCGTGTCGTTCCACGAGAGTTTTGTGGTCAGGAAGTAGTCGACGCCGCAGCCTTTCATGATCTGCGGGATTGCTGCACTGTAGCCGAAGGTGTCCGGCAGCCAGAAGCAGTCGGAACGGTAGCCGAAATATTTCTCGGTGTAGCGCTGACCCCACAGGAATTGACGGATCATCGATTCGCCGGAGGTGATGTTGCAGTCGCACTCGACCCAAACGCCGCCGTTCGGCTCATAACGTCCTTCTTTGACTTTTTCCTGAATGCGGGCAAACAGCTCCGGATAATAACGGCGCATGAGCTCTAAATGGTATGCGCTGCTCTGAATGAAGCAGTACTCCGGATATTCTTCCATGAGTGCCATCTGGTTTGCATAGGTGCGGGCACATTTTTTGATCGTCTCGGAAATGTCCCAAAGCCAAGCGGTATCCATGTGGCTGTGGCCGATAAGTCCGACACTCGGTGCGGAATCCGCATTTTTCGCCTCTAAACACGGACGCATGATCTCGCGTGCGTCAGCGAGTGCTGCGCGCCAGACTGCTTCGTCAGTGTGTTCCGGCGAGTAGTAAACGGTTTCATGAACTTTTGCAAGACAGTTAACAACATCGCCGCGGCGGAAGCTGTATTCATCCATTGTGGATGCCAGCTGATTCAAACAGCGCAGGTCATAGATGAAATCAGCGATGTCCTGATTTTTCGTGCAGATATCGATGCTTTCGAATGCATACTGATAGCTTGGTACCGGGAAGTGCTCAAACGGCTGGGTACCGATGACATAGTGGCCGGCATATGCCTCGATCACGATGTCGATGACTTGTCCGGCTTTCGGCTCCAAGCACAGCAGATCGCAGTAGTGGTTGCCGTGGTCAGTTTCGGAAATTTTGTATGCAAAGTTTCCGAACGGCACGCCGTCAACAAACAGCATTGCCTCGTAAGCACCGAAACGCGGGTAGATGTAGAGCGGTTTGCCTGCGAGTTCAGCCGGAACGGTGAAGCTTCCTTTAAACCAGCAGTAAGAACGCTCTGCACCCCAAGTGTCACCCGGTTTTACTTCTGTGTACAGTGTGTCGTCCTCGGGCGCGCGGCTTAACAGCTCTTTTGTTTCGTATTTGACAACCGAAAGCTCCGCCTGTTTTTTGAATACATAGCGGTCGAGCGTTTCTTCAAGCTGCGAAAGCTTTGAGAGCATGCGTTTGATTTGCGGCTCATTCATCATATAAAAATGCCTCCTTTATATACAGAAAAGACAGTGCACAAAAAAACACCTGCTTTTCCGTTTGTTCTGTGCTTGTATTATAACATAACCAAAGCAAAATGCCAATCAAAAAGAAATAAAGGTTGACTTTTGTGCGATATATGCTATAATTAACATCGTTTGATGTGTTTTTCTTTGCAACATGTTTATCTGTAAAGAATCTTAACTGTCATTTTGGCGGAATTTTCGTTTCTGCGGCGAAGAAAATACAGCTTGTATCCGTTTTGTCGGCACAAAGCTTAAAAAAACGCCTGATTTCGTGCTTTTCGTCATTATGAATAAGCGTCAAATAAATTATTTAGTGTTTTTGCAAAAAAAGTATTGCAAAATTGTTTCGAGTATAGTAATATATATACATACACTACGGGCGCTTGTGTGGCACTTTGCATAAAGCATGATTCGGTAAGGGGATTCGGTGCTTGGGTGCAGGGAGAACTGGCAGCGCAGCGTAAATTTTAAAAAAAGAATAGGAGTGAAGACATGGCGAAGGTTAAAAAAGAAAAAGTCAGAGGCAAAAAGTTTACCTTTGACGATTTTGAGCTTATTTTATTATCTTTGCCGACCGTTATCTGGTATCTGGTGTTCAGCTTTCTTCCGTTGTTCGGTCTTCTGATCGCATTCAAGACTTGGAGAGTTGACGGCGACTTCTTCTCGTCGTTCTTTGCAAGCGATTGGTGCAACTTTGAGAACTTTGAGTTCATGTTCATGACCAGCGACGCAATCAGATCACTGTGGCTGACCATCGCGTATAACGTCGCATTTATCATCTTGGGTGTTGTCATTCCGGTTACTTTGGCAATCATGGTTTCAAACCTTTACAGCCAAAAACTCGGAAAAGTCTGTCAGACAGCAATGTTCCTCCCGCACTTTATGTCGTGGATCGTTGCAAGTTACTTCCTGTTTGCGTTCATGAGCCCGGACAAAGGTTTGTTCAACTCGGCGCTTACCGCACTTGGCTTAGGAACAGTAGACTGGTACGGACAGCAGGCAGTCGGTTACTGGCCGTTGATCTTGATTATTATGAACATCTGGAAAACCACCGGTTACGGCATGGTCGTTTACCTGGCTTCCATCACCGGTATTGATGCTACATACTACGAAGCAGCTGTTATCGACGGTGCTTCCAAATGGCAGCAGACCACAAAAATCACACTCCCGCTTTTGAAACAGATCATGATTATCATGAGCATCATGGCAATCGGCAGAATCTTCAACTCTGATTTCGGTCTGTTCTATCAGGTGCCGAAAGCAACATCGCAGCTCTTTCCTGTTTCAATGACGCTTGATGTGTACATTTATACTGCATTGATTACATTGGGCGACATTGGCATGAGTTCGGCCGCAGCATTCTTCCAGTCGATTGCTGGTTGTATCTGTATCCTCATTGCGAACGCAATTGTAACAAAGATTGACCGCGAGAGCGCATTCTTCTAATAGGGGGTGGATGAAAATGGCTAAAACAAAAAAAGAAAAACCGGTACTTGAGGGTCTGGCGAAATTCAACCGTGTCAGCAAACCGATGAACGTTCTGTTTTCGATCATCTTCATCATCGCAGCACTCTGCTGTGTCATCCCGCTGATTTTCGTCATCATCATTTCCTTGACCGATAAAACATCAATCGCAGCAGTAGGTTATTCGTTCTTCCCGCAGAAATGGTCACTTGCCGCTTATGCAGAACTTTGGAATAACCGTTCACAGATCATCACTTCATTCTTGGTATCCATCGTCGTTACGGTCGGCGGTACAGTTCTTGGCTTGTTCTTAAATGCTTCGATGGGCTATGTTCTGTCTCGTTCGAGCTTCAAATTCAAAAAACTGTACACCTGGATCGTATTCATCCCGATGGTGTTCAATGGCGGTATGGTTTCCGCATACCTCATCATCACACAGTTCCTGTACATTCAGGATACACTTCTGGTCTTGATCCTTCCGTTGGCAGTTGCATCGTTCTACGTTATCATTTTGAGAACATTCTTCCAGACAACGGTTCCGGATTCCCTGATTGAATCAGGTAAGATCGACGGTGCAAGTCAGCTCCGTATCTTCTTCCAGATCGTACTTCCGATCTCGCTTCCGGCACTCGCAACGATTGGTTTGTTCCTCTCGTTTGCATACTGGAACGACTGGTGGCAGGCATTCATGTATATCAACAACAAAAACCTGTGGCCGCTTCAGTACTTCCTGATTCAGATTGAACGTCAGATTCAGTCCATGATCGACCAAGCACAGTATCTCGGTGTATCGGCAACAGAGCTTGCAGCTCGTCTCCCCACCGACGGTATGAAAATGGCACTCGTTGTTGTCATTGTCGTTCCGATCGCTTGTTCGTATCCGTTCTTCCAGAAATACTTCATTTCTGGTCTTACCATCGGCGCAGTAAAAGGCTGATGGACATTCACAATGTTGTATTTAAATCTACGGGTTTAAATAATATTTTTTAGGAGGATTTCGTTATGAAAGGCAAAATCAAACTGTTGTCTCTCCTTCTTGCTTTAGCAATGGTTGCATCGATGTTCGCAGCATGCAACAATGGTGGCAGCGAGAATAATGGCGGAGACACCAACGAACCAGTCGAAATTGTTTGGTGGCACTGGGGCAACCCGCCGAAAGACACCACCACAGTTGTTGAGGCACTCAACAAAATGTCTGCTGAAGACATCGGTGTCACTGTCAAATTCAACTGGGCAACAGACAATGAACAGAAACTGAAAACAGCTCTGTCCACTGGTCAAAAAGACGACATCGCATTCACATGTGCATGGTTTGCAAACTACATCTCTACAGCACAGTCCGGCCAGCTCGCTGATCTGACTGAGATGCTCAAACAGGATGAGTTCCAGACCCTGTACAAATCCATGCCGGAGTTCTTCTGGGAAGCAGCTACTGTTGACGGCAAAATCTATGCTGTTCCGACAACAAAAGACTCTGCAGCTCAGAACTTCTGGACTGTAAACAAAGAGTACGTTATCGACACCGTTGGTGCACAGGCTGAATTTGATCAGGTTGGCACTGCACTGTCCACCGTTACTCCGCTTCTCCGTAAAATCAAATCGTACGTTGACAACGGCGGCGAGCCGTATCCGCACGACCTGACAGCTCCGCTGAACTTCAACAAATCCGGTCTTAACGGTTTTGAAGCAGCTCGTTGGGATATGATCAACGGCAGCATTCACATCGGCGACAAACTCGGCGATGACGGCGTGAAAATCATCTCTACTTTCGACGACGAAGAGACACTCGCTGACTACAGAGAGATGGCTATGTGGAGAAAAGAAGGCCTCGTAAACCAGGATGCACAGCAGATCGAATCTGAGTTGACTTATCAGGTTGTCAGCAAAGCACAGGGTTGGGAAGGCGCAGAAGCTATCTGGGGCAACCAGAAAGACTACACTGTTGCTATCAAAGCTCAGCACGAGCCGATCGCTTCCAGAGCTACAGTTATCGGTTCTATGAACGGTATCTTTGCTAACTCTGAGAAAAAAGAAGAAGCTCTGAAATACCTGCAGTACATCAACACCGATAAAGACTACAGAAACATGCTCGCATTCGGTATTGAAGGCGAAAACTATGAGCTGACTGAAGAAGGCACAATCAAAACTCTGAACGATCAGTGGGCACCGGGTTCCTTCGCACAGGCTTCCACCTGGATCATGACTCCGGCTGCTCCGGCTGCTCCGGATATGTACGAGAACGTCAAAGAGATGTCTTTGAACGCTACTCCGACAGATCTGATCGGCTTCACCTTCGTTGAAGAGAGTGTTAAATCTGAAATCGCAGCTTGCTCATCTATCTTCCAGCAGTACGCATCCGCTCTGGCTTGCGGTGCTTACGAAGATGCTGATGCAACCATCGCAGAGATGATGCAAAAACTCGAGGCTGCTGGTTACAGAAAAATCATCGAAGAGTGCCAGAAACAGGTTGACGAATACATGGCAAGCAAATAATCTTTAAGATTATGAAAAAAAGAGAACCCATTTTGGGTTCTCTTTTTTTTATATGTTTTAAAAGAAAGAAAAAGAACAGGCAAATCATTTGATTTGCCTGCCTTTTATTATCGCTTTTATTCAGCGCATTTTTGTGTTCCGTAAGATACGGTTTCTTCAAGCAATGCGCGCAAACTGTCAAGCGGTGTATCGGCGGTTGCAGCGTTTCCAAGAGTCAGAATAAAACGTCCGTCAGCGCGGTAATACGTATCAATCAAAAAACGAATCTCTTTGCGCACATCTTCCGGTGTACCATACGGAATCGTTTGCTGTACGTCAAAACCTGCCCAGATGCAGATTTTATCGCCGTACGTTTTGGCGATATGCGCTTCCTCCATTGTATATTTTTGGATTGGATGAATGACATCCAGGCCAATCTCAATAAATTCCGGCAGGAACATTTCGATGTTTCCGCAGGTATGCAGCCAGAAATGCATGCCGTTTGCATGTGCTGTGTCAATGATCCGTTTATAGTACGGTTTGAAGAAGGTGCGGAAAATATCAAGCGAGAAAAACGGTCCGTTTTGTGTACCGATATCATCCGAAGTAAAGATGCCGTTTGCATGGAGTTCCTTTGCGGAGCGTTCGATTACACGGCAATAGAAGTTTGTGAGCGCGTCAAATAAACGATGCACTTCATCCGGATTCGTATAAAAATCCGTCAGTGCGTTTTCCATACCGCGCAATGACCACAGACGCTCAAAGAGACAGTACCACCAGTTGGCGAGTACATATTTACCGTCTGCATCCGGACCCGGTGCAAACAAGTTTACATAGTTTGGGTCAGGAAAGTGCTCGAGCACATCGTCAAGCTCATCCCAGTCTTCAATTGCAACCACTGCATCGATTCCAAGTTTTTTTTCTTGCTTCGGACGCTCTTTTTGTACCCAGCGATATGTTTTGTCGTCTTCCGGTGCATCAAATACATCGGGAATGCGAATCAATCTCGAAACAACATCTTCTGGATAAGCATCTAAAATTTCTTTTGCTTCTGCTTTTCGTTCACCGAATGTTTCAGGGTTGATCCAGAAACGATAGGTGATTGGAATGCGCGGCGCATGTCCCTTTCCTTCAATGACTTGTTTCATTTGATCAACCGTTAAGCAATGACTCATCACAATTCATCCTTTCTTGTTTTTGCTTTTTCCGGTATGCAAGCGGCGTCAAGCCTGTTTTTTGCTTGAACACGCGATTGAATGACTGTTGATTCTCAAATCCGCTGTCAAATGTAATTTGCAGGATTGGTAAATCCGTTTCGGTTAAGCATTTTTGCGCATAACCGATGCGCAGCATATTGACATATTCATGAAAGCTTGTCTTAATCACATTTGAAAAAATACGTGAAACACGATAACGGCTCACACCGAATTTGTGCGACAAATCTTCCAGGCAAAGCGGTTCGCGATAGTGTCGGACAATATATTCGATGACTTCACCTGTTAATCCAGCACGCGTATCTTCGATATAGGAAAGTGAAAGCAAAGGGGTAGCGCGTGCCATGATAAGTTTGATGAGCAGCGTGATTACTTCTTCCTGCCGGTCGTTTTCCTGTTCTGCTTTCAGCGCATGCAGTGCGTAGACAATATCAGGATGAATTTTGTCTTTTGAAATCACCGGTGTTTGAGGAAGTGCTTCGTGCAAAAGCGTTTGCAGTGATTTTGAAAGCGTATCATTGTAGATCAGCATCAAAAACTCAGCCCGAACGCCGTTTTGCGCATATTCATATGCATGAACCGTATTCGGAAAAATAAACGCGATGTCACCGGCATGGACGTCGTATTCCTTTTCACCGATGAATGTGCGCATGGTGCCCGACCTTACATATAAAAGTTCAAGCGATACGTGCAGATGCGGCGGAAAAGATAATCCTTCGCCTTCTTCCACACGGAGAAGATCGGTCCGATATTCATAAAAAGGTAGCAACCTTTCCACCCTCCTGCAATAAATGTGTGTTTTTTGTCTGGTTATGCTATGCATTATACGCCGCTTCATGATACAATGTCAATATAGAAATAGGATAAAAACCACACATTTTGTGCACGGAAATGAATCATTTTTAAAAGATAAAGGGGGATTTTTAATGAAACGTGCATTGATTTTTCAAGGAGGCTGGGATGGTCATGAGCCGCAGCTTACGTCAAAACGGTTTGCGCCTTTGCTCGAAAAGCATGGCTATGAGGTCACGATTTCCGATACGCTTGACTGTCTTGCCGATGCAGAGGCGTTAAAACAGCTTGATTTAATTGTTGCATGCTGGACGATGGGTACGATTGATCACCAGTATGTGCAAAATATTTCTGCGGCGGTTTGTGCAGGTGTCGGACTTGCAGGATGCCACGGCGGTATGTGCGACGCTTTCCGCGAGGACACGGAGTGGCAGTTTATGACCGGCGGACAGTGGGTGAGCCATCCGGGCGGCGACGGTATTTCGTATACGGTCAATATCTGTCACGGTTCGAGCCCGATCACCGAGGGTCTTTCTGATTTCGAAGTTTGCAGCGAGCATTATTATCTGCATATTGATCCGGCGATTGAGGTGCTTGCAACCACACGATTCCCGCTTGTGACATACAATCACATTTCGAACAAACCGGTGGATATGCCGGTGTGCTGGACGAAATTCTGGGGAAACGGACGCGTGTTTTACACGTCACTTGGTCATCATGATGATGTGTTCGACAAATCACCGACTGCTGAGGTTCTGATGGAACGCGGCATGGTCTGGGCAGGAGAAGGCAAGGCGTTTGCAGAAGAACATCATCTTACAACGGACCGATTTGAAAACAGCGCAAAAATGTATTAACTGCGGGAGGAAATTCACCATGATGAAAGTTGGAATGGTCGGTGTCGGTGCAATCAGCGGCATCTATCTTGAAAATATTACGAAGCATTTTCCGGAGATCGAGTTGGTGGCGGTTTGTGACTTGATCAAAGAACGGGCGGAATCCGCAAAAGAGCGGTACAATGTCCCGAAAATTTATGATACGATGGAAGAATTGTTTGCCGACGATGAGATCGATATTGTATTGAACCTGACAAGACCGTATGAGCATTTCGAAGTCAGCAAGGGTGCGCTGCTGGCAGGCAAACACGTCTATTCTGAAAAACCGCTGGGTGCTTCGTTTGAAGAGGGACTCGAGCTTGTGCGCATTGCAAAGGAGCAAAACTGTATGATCGGCGGCGCACCGGACACGTTTTTGGGTGCAGGTATTCAAACATGCCGTAAGCTGATTGACAGCGGTATGATCGGTGAACCGGTCGGCGCAGCGGCGTTTATGATCTGCCGCGGCCATGAATCGTGGCATCCCGATCCGGATTTTTACTATCAGTATGGCGGCGGTCCGATGATGGATATGGGACCATACTATGTCACAGCACTTGTAAACCTGCTGGGCGGCGTCAAAGCAATCACCGGTGTGACAAAAACACCGTTTGCCACCCGTATGATCACAAGCGAACCGCATGCCGGCGAGACCATTCAGGTCAACGTCCCCACTTCTGTCATGGGCATGCTCCACTTTGACAGCGGTATTGTGGGAACCATTTTCACCACGTTTGATGTGTATTATCCCACACAGCCGCGGTTTGAGATTTACGGCAGCGAGGGCACACTGATTGTCCCGGACCCGAACGGATTCGGCGGTCCGATCAAACTGTTCCACAGCCGTGACCATGAGATGAAAGAACTGCCGCTGCTGTTTGATTATGAGGAAAACAGCCGTGCGCTCGGTCTTGCCGATATGGCAAAAGCGCTCGAAACAGGACGTGATCCGCGTGCATCGTATGAACAGACACTGCATGTGCTGGAAATCCTCACAGCATTTAAAAAGAGCAGCGATGAACAGAAAACGATTCCGCTGACCACACATTTTGAGCGGAAAGCACCGATGAAACCGGCTGTACTGAAAGGCGTTTTAGACTGATTCAGAAATTATTTTCACCCCAAAAAGGCACGAGTCAAAATGATTCGTGCCTTTTTTTGACGGGTCAATCGGCGAAATTGCGAAATGTTTACAAAAACGATTCAAACGGTCTTTCGGTTTGTGGTATACTGAAAAAAAGACTCGGAAAGGAGCATTCTTGTGCGTCATACCGTGAACAAAGCGGAAAAACAAGCGGAGGACGGAAGTCTTACGTATATTGACGGGCTTGGGTTTATTTCTGTGAATAACCGTCTGCGCTATTTGAATTCACTGCGCCATGCCTCTTCGTTTTTTTGCTGCATGATTTTGGTGTATTTTTTGGCAACACAGGCGCTTGTGCGGCCGTTTATCTATTTGTTTTATTATCTTGGCATGAATATCACGATCAATCTGTCAACCGGATGGATTGAGATGTCTGATTATATCAATGCATCCGTTTTGTTTTCTGTACATCTGGTGGTTGTTCTGCTGATTCTTGCGCTGACGGCACTCGTGTATCGTACCGCATTTCTAAACGCACCGATTTTCCGGCCTGCACAAAAGGGCGTCATGATGATTGGTGTTCCGGTTATCATTGCGTTTGGTCTGCTTGGTGAAATTGTGGGCATGATGCTTGGAGAGTTTACGGAAACATTCGGATATGTGTTTTCAACACATACATCTGAAAAATCGCTTTCTCTGGATGTATTTTTTCTGCAAGTCATACTCACGCTTGTAATCTCACTGCTGTTTGAAGTATTTCTGCGCGGAATGGCACTGACCGTATTGCGTCGCTACGGCGATGGCTTTGCTATTTTTGCGTGTGCGATTTTGTCGGTTTTAATGGCAAAGGATTTGCAGGAAGCAGCGTCAGTCTTTGTGTTCTCGCTGTGTGCCGGATATTTTGTGATTCGCGGCGGAAGTCTGCATACAGCACTTTTCGCACGCGGCGGCTGTGATTTGATCCGTAGTTTGTTTCATTTCGTGCGCAATATGCTGGAACCGTCGCTTGCAGAAGTGATCTGTTTGGTCAGCTGTGTGCTGATTCTGGCGATTGCGTTTTTATGCTGTATCCATTTCATTCGCGTTGATCAAAATGCATTTCGTCTGATTCATCCGAATGACCACACAACCAATCGGTTAAAATTTGCGAATTTCTGCTCTACCTTTTTCTTTTTCGTCTTGTTGTTTTTGCTGTTGATTCGCGTGTTTGAAAGCGTTCAGATTATCGGGTGAGCATATATGAGAAAATTACAGCATTCTGATTATATGGATTTGGCGATCGAGGAAGCCAAGCGCACACATGCATCGCAGGATGTGCCGATTGGGTGTGTGATTGTCAAAGACGGCTGCGTGATTGCACGCGGACATAATACCAGAGAACAGAATCACACGGCGCTCGGACATGCGGAGATCAATGCGATTGCAGCCGCATGTGAAACGGTCGGTTCGTGGCGGCTTTCGGGCTGCACGCTGTACGTCACACTCGAGCCGTGTCCGATGTGTATGGGCGCGATTATCAATGCACGGATTGATACGGTGGTGTTTGGTGCGTATGATGTGAAAGCCGGCTGTGCAGGGACACTTTGTGATTTTTGCCGGATGGGATTTAATCATACGCCGCAGGTAATCGGCGGGATTCGGGAATTTGCGTGCAAAGCACTGCTTTCCGAGTTTTTTGAAACGCTCCGGAAATAAGAGAAATATACAAGCTGTAAATGTTGAATTGCGGAGAAGTTTTCAACAGCTGTTGAGAACCATGTTGAAAACCCGTGCGATTCCGCAGTTTCTTTACTTAACATTGTTGAAAACCGTGTGGAATATGTTTAAAAACCCATTTTGTCTTTCTGATTGTACAGAGCGTAATAGAAACAGGACTTCTTTACGGTTGTTTTTGCGCATAAAATGATGTATGATAATAAAAGCATTGACAAAGAAAAGGAGGCGAAAATCCGTATGAAACAAGCTTCGCCGATCCGAAAAATCGGATGGATTGTGCTGCTGATTGGTATTTGTGCCTTTGTGATTGGCGTAATTTCATTAGCACTTGCTGCTTCAACGATTGGATTTTGGATCGTTGTCGGATCTGTGTTATTCAACATTACCGGCATTTCGCTGTTGACACATAAAACATATTGACAAAATACGGTGCGAACTCACAGAGGTTTGCATGGGGGAACAATTTGATGAAAGATTTTTATAAACGGACCTGGGCGGTTGTCGATCTGGATGCACTTCAGTTTAACTATGCGCAGATTCGTGCACATTTGCCGTCATCGGTTTCGGTGATGGCGGTTGTAAAAGCGGATGCATACGGCCACGGCGACCGTATGGTTGCGCAGACGCTTTATGATGCAGGCGTTCGTTCGTTTGCGGTTTCGAATATCAACGAGGCGCTCAATTTGCGGCGTCACGGTATCAACGGAAAAATTCTGATTTTGGGATATACACCGCCGGAAGCTGCAATGGAGCTTGTGGAAAACCGGATTTCACAAGCTGTATTTTCGGCTGAGTATGCGCTGGCGCTCAATGAGGTGTGTCAGGAAAAGCAGGTGCGTGTCAACTGTCATATCAAGCTTGACACCGGCATGAGCCGCATCGGCTTTTGCACAGAACCGACAGAATCGGCGGCAGATGCAATCGCACGTATTTGCTGTCTGCCGGGATTAAACTGCTGCGGACTGTTTTCGCATTTTTCGAGCGCGGATGCACACGATGATTCGTCGGATGCGTATACCAAACTGCAAACAGAACGATTCAACGCGATTCGTGAGGCACTGCTCACCCGCGGCATTCGCTTTGATTCGTACCATTTGCAAAACAGCGCGGGCATCGCGTTTTGCAGCAGCGAATCGTTTGATCTGGCACGGGCAGGCATTGTGCTGTACGGATATGCACCGAGCCATGAACCGCTTCCGTTTGCACTCAGACCGGTGATGTCGCTGTACAGCACCGTTTCCATGGTGAAAGAAATCCCGGCGTCTACCGCTGTTTCGTATAACCGCACGTTTGTGTCATCTCGACCGATGCGTGTTGCGACCGTTCCGATCGGATATGCAGACGGATATCCGCGTTTGCTTTCGAATAAAGGTTCGATGCTGATTCGCGGAAAACGTGCACCGATTATCGGAAATATCTGTATGGATCAATTGGTTTTGGATGTCACAGATATCCCCGATGTTCAAATGGGCGATACCGTTACCGTTGTTGGCCGGGATGGGCTCGAAGCGATTTCGTTTGACGACCTGGCACAGCCTTGTCAGACGATTCACTATGAGCTGATGTGCCTGATTGGACGGCGTGTTCCGCGTGTGTATCAGTCTCACGGCGAAACAAGAACGGTCATTGACTATTTGACTGAAACATAAAATTATCGTTTAGCAATAAAAAAAGCCATCACAATCGTGATGGCTTTTCTATTTTCTCATTTTTTCGTAGAGTTTCACCCTTTATTAAAAATCAAGAAAAACGCTTTGCTGTCGCTGAAAGGCGGAAGTATGACAACAAAAAAGACGGCGAATCGGTTAAAAACCGATTGCCGCCAATTTGTTCATGTTTTTTCGTTTTAAGTCCAAAGATGAATGAACATACCGGTCCAATGTGACCTGTACAGAGGAATGCCCCAGAATTTCACTGAGCGATTTCACCTCAAATCCAACTTCCACACATCGTGTTGCAAACGTATGGCGCAGTACATGGAAATGGACCTCAGAAAGTCCGCAGTCTGCGGTGTATTTGTGCAAGCGATACTGGAGCGTCCGCGGTTCCATGAATTGTTCTGTTCCGGTTAAAACAAACGCGGATTGATTTTCACAATAGCATTGTTTGCACAGTGCCACCGCATAATCCGTCAGCGGAATCATCCGGTTTGAAGACTCCGTTTTCGGTTCGGTAATGAGCACGCGTGTTTTCTGCGACGTCCAACGTGTTTCGATTTTCTGCAGGCGCTGCATTGTATTGCAAACGTGGATGGTTTTTTCGTCAATAGAAATATCCTGCCACCGAAGCGCACATACTTCACCAATTCGCATGCCGGTGAGCAGTGTCAGCAAAACACCAAACTTGCATGCGTCCATTTCCTGCAGCAAGTATGCAATCAATCGTTCCTGTTCTTCTTTTGACAGCACACGCATTTGCTTTTTGTATTGTTTCGGATAAATCATTTGAAACGAAGGACATTGTTTCCCTGTGTTTCTTTGGACATATTTTAAAATCGAATGCACAACAACAAGAATATCTTTTACCGTTTTGGCGGATAATCCACCTTCTTTATTTCGTGCGCCGCTGACCAACAGCGTATGACTGAATGACTCGAGCACAACCGCATCCAGCTTCTGCACAGTATATTGCCCGATATGCGGTTTGATATGGTTGTTTACAATATTCCGATACTTAATCCATGTGGATTCTTTCACACGATCTCGGTTTAACAAAATCCATTGATCACAATAAACCGAAAAGCTGACATGTTGCTTTTGCACAAGCTCCGGCTGCTGACAGTAGAGAGCTTGCTGCTCAATCAGCTTTCTTTTGACTTCCTGATATGTTTTTGCATAAACATATCCAAACTGCGCTTTCCCGGATGGAAGATGTCCTTTTATATATCGTCCCTCCCAACGGTTGTCTTTGCGCTTGTAGATGTTTTCTCCTCTTCTTGGCATTGTAGATCATCCTTTCTCTCTATATTAAATCTTCCGTCAGTTTTTGACGGAGAATTTGACGGCTTATTGGTTAAAATGTTCATTTTCTTTCATATATTTTTACAATCGAGAATATATATGTCTTTAAAAAAGTCAACTTTATTCTGATAAACTGTTGCTTTTAAGAAAAAATGTGTTATAATTAGAATTACGCAGAGGGTGAAACTCTATGAAAGACTGGAAAATGATACATTCTGTCTATTTCTTTTAAATACAGCAATAGGATGCCCGATTTGTCTGCAATTATTTTGCAAACAACAAGAAAAATAACGAAACAAAATTGCAGAGGTTTTTTGATATGAGTCGAATGAAAAAAGGAATCAAAGCGCTTACAACGGTGCTTGTGATTGCAGTTGTCGTGTTTGCGGTGCTGTTGGTCGGCGTACGGCTGGTTGGACTTACACCGTATTCTGTTCTTTCGGGAAGTATGGAACCGACGTATCAAACCGGTTCACTCATTTACGTCAAACAGGTACGTCCCGAGGACGTTCAAGTCGGACAAGCAATTACATTTGTGCTGAATGAAGACCTTGTTGTTGCAACGCATCGTGTCATCGAAATAGATGCGGTGAATGAATTATTTTACACGAAAGGTGATGCAAATGAAAGTCCGGACGGTGCACCGGTCCATTTTAAAAATCTGATTGGTGTGCCGGTGTTTTCGATTCCGTATCTTGGATATGTGGCGAGCTTTGTGCAAAAACCGCCCGGAATGTATCTGGCGATCGCAGCAGGGGCGATTCTGCTTTTGCTGATTTTCCTCCCGGACATTGTGCGTGCCTTCAAAAAAGAGAAAGACAAGCAGGAAATATCGTCTGATCCGCAGTGAAAAGACGTTATTTAATAAAAAACAAAAAGAAAGAGGGAAACACAGATGAAAAAGAAAATTTTCATCCCAATCATCGCATTGGCACTCGTATGCTGCTGTGTAATCGGCGGCACAATCGCTTGGCTCACTGATGTAACCGATCCGGTGACAAATACCTTCACTGTCGGCAACATTGACATTGAGCTCGACGAAACAACCGGAAATGACTATAAAATGGTTCCGGGCATCACCATTGAAAAAGATCCGACTGCAACCGTCAAGGCAAACAGCGAAGACTGCTATCTGTTCGTAAAAGTGGAGAAATCGGCAAACTTCGATACGTTTATGACATTTGAAACAGCCGACGGCTGGACGGTACTTTCAGAAGGCGTTTATTACCGTGAGGTCAAAAACAATGCAGCAGACCAACCGTTCCCGGTACTCAAAGACAATAAAGTTGCGGTAAAAGACACTGTAACAAAAAAGATGATGGACGCGATCATAAAAGCACCTGAAACAGCTCCGACGCTGACATTTACCGCATATGCTGTGCAGATGCAGAATGGTGAAGATACATTTACACCTGAAGCAGCATGGGCAAAAGTTCAGCCGTAAGTGCAGACACACAGATTGATTGTATGGCGATCGCCGGTTATCAATCAACCATAACCGGTCAAATATATTCGCAAAATGAAAGGAGAGTTCAATCATGAACGCAAAGAAAAAAATCGTTTCTATCGCACTGGCAGCTGCACTGGCAGCAACCGCAATCGTTGGTTCTTCTTTGGCATACTTCACTGATACCACCGAAGAAAAAACCAACACATTCACCGTCGGCAATGTTGACATCACATTGACCGAGCCGAAGTGGGATGCAGATATCAATAACAAAGATCTGATTCCGGGAAAAACAATTCCGAAAGATCCGACCATCACCGTTGCAGAAGGCAGTGAAAAAGCATACACCTTCATGAAAGTGCAGATGTCTGCAGATTTTATTGATTTGCTCAACAAATATGCAACAGCAACTAAAAAAGAGCTGCCGGCTGCGGTTAAGGATTGGTTTACAAGTGCAGTAAAACCGAAAGTTATGGCGATTGGCGCGGATTATGTCATTCTTGGTGTACTGAGTCCGAAAGAGGCTGGTCAGTCTGTTACATACTTTGATGAAGTGAAAGTTCCGGCTGAAGTAACACAAGAGATGATCAAAGCAGACGGCACATATGAAATCACAGTGACTGCTTATGCAATTCAGGCAGAAGGTTTCTATGACGAAACTGATAAACCGGCAAGCCGTGAAGCTGCTTTCAAAGCGCTGTTCCCTGATGAAGTAATTGTGAAATAATTGTTGAACATGTAACGCATACATATCTCCCTGCTCTCTGTCGAGGGCAGGGTATATGCGGATATTCCGGTTCTGCGCGGAACGGGAGTGTTTGCATATGCCCTGCCAAAAGCGGGCTGAAAATAAAAAGGGAAAGACAAGGAGGATGATCTCATGAAAAAGAAATTGTTGGCGATTGCATTGGCGGTCATGTGCCTTTCAATCGCTGCATACGGCACGTTGGCATACTTCACGGCGAGTGACACTGCGACCAACGTGGTGACGGCGGGAAACGTGGAAATCGAACTGAAAGAAACGACCGCCGTGGACGGACAGGAAACACCCGGTGAATTTGAAGATTTGTCGGGCATCGTTGCAGGTCAGGAAGTGTCCAAAATCGTGCAGGTTGAAAACGTCGGAGACAATCCGGCATATGTACGGATTGAAGTGGAAAAAGCAATCACGCTTGCTGAGGGTATGAGCGGCGAAGTCGATTTAAGTCTGATTCAGCTTGATTTTAATACTGCAGACTGGGTGGAGAAAGACGGATACTACTATTACAAGCATCCGGTTGCGGCAAACGAAATCACCACACCGCTGTTTACAACAGTGACATTTGGGCAGGATATGGACAACCTGTATCAGAACAGCAAAGCGACCATCACAGTACAAGCACAGGCCGTTCAGTCTCAGAACAACGGCAGCGATGTTTTGAACGCATCCGGATGGCCGCAGGAATAAAAAGGAGGCATAACAGATGAAACGCAAAATGTTATCCATTCTTCTCTGTTTTGCGCTGGTAATCGCGGCGGTGCTTCCGATGGGAACCGTGTTGGCGCAGGGAACAGCACCGAAATCGGTGCCGGTGATTACACCACAGGGAGATGGACTGATGATTGGCTCGTCCGTTGAGCAAAATGATGACGGCAGTTATCATATTCGTCTTGATTCGTATGTCACTTCAGCACATAAACCGCTGGATGTCGTGCTGGTGCTCGATACATCCAACAACATGGACGAAGGCTTTGGCAACACAACACGTTTGCAGGCAATGAAAGAGGCCGCTGAGCAGTTTATTCATACCCTGCGTGACAGTTATACAGATACCTATCATCATCATGTGGGCATTGTTTCTTATAGTGATACTGCCACCAAGGTAACACCGACGCTTACAGAATTACGCAATGATACTGTAGAAACAGAACTTTGTAATAAAATAGAGGCACTGGGTGTTGATAATGATCGTTACAGACATATTGACGAGGCAATGACTGTGGCAAACGAACTGATGAATGGCGATTATGATGATAACCATGAACATCCCAAAGAGCATCAGAAAGTTGTTATTGTACTGTCTTCCGGTACGCCCAAAGACAGTTCTTATGACTTTTCGTCCGGAATGGCAAGCAAGGCCATTGCAACATCTTACCAAATGAAACAGCAGGGTGCACTGGTGTATTCGATCGGTATGTTTAATGAAGCAAATCCAGATGAATTGTATGGTGCTTCAGGATTTCATTGTAATTCTGATGGCGCGGTTGAAAGTCATTGGGATGACGGAGATATTACTGCTCCATTTCAAAGAGACATTCCGGCAAACAATCGATTTTTCAATTATCTTTCCAGCAATTCATTTGAGGCAAAGAACTTGGGATTAGTTGCAGAAACATATCTCGCGCATGACTGGGATTTGTGGACAGCATATGGCTGGAAAATCACCGCAAACTATACTTGTGACACAAACGCCGGCTATTACAAATCGGCAAAAGACCCGGATGCGTTGAATCAGGTCTTTGAGGATATTGTGAACAAAACACTGGAATCTCATGTTCAGCTGGATACAAGCGCTGTGCTCAAAGAAACCATTTCTCCTTATTTTGAGATTACCGGAGATGTTACCTGTTCGACCGTTGCGTCGACAGGCGATTTAAAGTTTGACGAAGAGAATAAAGTACAGGTCGAGCTTACCGTGTCTAAACAAAACAATATCGTTTCTGTCAGAGGATTTGATTATAACACAAACTGCGTCACACCTACAGCGAAATCAGACCAAACATATGGCAAAAAGCTGGTTGTCGAATTCGACGTGAAACGAAAAGCTGACATGATCGGCGGTAATCAGATTCCGATTTGCGGCGGCGGTGAATCCGGTATGTATCAATCGGGAAGCACAAATGTTGGCACACTTCTGGAGGAGAAGGTCGACCTGCCGATTGAGTATAACTACACCACATCCAATCAGACGATTTTCCTTGGGGAAACAGCGGATCTGGCAAACCGTATCAACACACCCGCATATGTGGATGGTACAAACAATGCGTTTGTGGACATTTCGTATACGATCAAAAACGGTGATCAAACAGTCGGAACGTATACGATTTCTGCAGGTCAATCGTCCGGCAGCTGGGTGTGGGCAGACGGTCAAACCGGAATGCCTGCGCTGACAGAAGATACAGTATATACCGTGGATTGTGCTGTTACACCCAATCCAACAGGAACGATTCCGGCGACAGCTATTGTAGAGGACTTCACAGTCTTTGTTCAGTCCGGCACACTGACCATTCAAAAGCAGGGCGGTCAGGACGATGAAAAATATGTGTTCAATATCGAGAAAGACGGCAAGTATTACATGACCGTCACTGTTGACGGAAACAGCGGTACAACGATTCAAAAACTTCCGAAAGGCAAATATAACGTAACCGAGGAAACTGCATGGTCATGGCGGTATGGTGAGCAGTCATACGATCAGCCGACAGTCACGATTGATTTGAGCAACCTGGCGCAGACAGTTATCTGCACAAACAGTGAGCGGAATCCGAAGTGGCTCAACGGCTATAATGCCTGCGTGAATGCATATGCGGAAGGAGGGGCACAATAATGTTATTGTATGAAACAAATCATGTGCGGATCAAACGCAGAAAACGGATGACCGGCAAAAAGCTGATCGCGCTGTGTGCCGCTCTTGTGCTGGTGATTGGTACCGTCGGTGCAACGATTGCATGGCTGACAGCACAAACGAACCCGGTTATCAATACCTTTGATCCAAGTCATGTTTCGTGTGCGGTGGATGAGAATTTTGATTCGGAATCCGGACTCAAAGAGAATGTACGTATTCAAAATACGTCCGATATTCCGGCATATATCCGTGTGCGTCTGGTGAGTTATAACAAAGAGGGCGATACGATCGTCGGCGGCGCAGGTGAACTGCCTCAAGATAAAGACCTCAATCTGACTGACTGGGTGAAAATCGGTGCATATTACTACTGCAAAGTACCGGTTGCGGCAGGTGAGTTTACACCGGAGCTGATTAAAAGCTATCAGTTGAAAGAAGGTCAGGTGCTTGAGGTTTTGGCGGAAGCCATCCAGAGCGAACCGGCGAAGGCAGTGACTGAGGCATGGGGCGTTTCGGTTGATGCGGATGGAAACATCACAGAATGAGGGGGCGTAAGAGATGAAACGAATGAGAAAACTGATTTTTTCTGTTGTTCTTACGCTGGCGCTTGCCGTGAGCGCGGCGGTTCCCGTATTTGCAGCAGATGCAGCAGTGTTTTATGACGGTGATGCACAGGAATTTATCTTTGCACCCGGCAGCGACTATTCTCCGACAGACTTGTTTGATAATTTCAAAGGTGTGATGCCGGGAGATTCGCTGACACAGAAGATTACGATTCAAAATGACGTATCCAAAAAAGTCAACGTAAAAGTATATCTGCGGTCAATCGGTGCAAATGCGGACAGTGAAGCGTTTTTATCGCAGATGAACCTGACCGTTATGCACAATGATGATCCGTTGTTCTCGGCACCGGCAAATGAAACGGCAGATCTGACCGATTGGGTGTGTCTTGGAACTTATGCGTCGGGTGCAAAAACCGATCTGACGCTGACACTCGATGTGCCGATTACGCTTGATACATCGTTTGAAGATGCTGTGGGCGTGCTCGGATGGGAATTCAAGGTGGAAGAAATTCCGTTGGAAGAACAGCCGGACACCAATGATGATCTTGGCATGCTTTCATACTTGTGGATCGGATTTGCGGCGGCAGCGGTCATTTTGATTGCGGTACTGCTGCTTCTGTACAGGAAAAGAAAGCAGGAGGACAAACTGCCCAAAGAGCAATAAACGCGTGTTTGATGCATACATATTCAAAAAGCCGGATATATAAGGAGGCGGTGTAAATGGCAAAGCTTTGTGATTTGACCGGAAAACGGTTTGGCATGCTGACTGTGTTGCACCGCGCGCAAAAAGACTATCCGCGTGTGTATTGGACTTGCCGGTGTGACTGCGGGAACGTGATTGATGTTGCTGCGAATAATCTGACAAGAGGACACAATGTAAGCTGCGGCTGCCGGCGCGTGAATCCGTATCTCGGCAAAAAGTTCGGAAAGCTGACCGTTTTGGAGAAAACGAATGAAACTGCAATGCGCGGCGGCCGAAAAGTACCGCTTTGGAGGTGCCGGTGTGATTGCGGAAATACTGTACTCGTGCAGATGGATTCTCTCACTTCCGGAACAACACGCAGCTGCGGCTGTTTGAGCGAGGAGAAAATCGAAAAGATGCGCAAAGCTGCCGGATATGTGGGAGGGACACAGCTTTCACGCATCACGAATATCAAACAAACGAGTACAAACAGCAGCGGAATTGTCGGCGTTTACTATGATAAACAGACGAATAAATGGGCATCGCGTCTTACATTTCGTGGGAAACGGTATTATCTTGGACGGTATGATTCGCTTGAAAAGGCGGTTGCCGCCAGAAAAAAAGCGGAAGCCGAATATTTTGGCACATTTTTAGAATCATATCAGCAAAAAAGGCAGCAGTCCGATACACTGCAGACAGAATAAAAATAAAAGCCGGCGAAACGGGAAACGTTTCGCCGGCTTTTATTTACGAGAGCAGGTGCACCGTGAGATGCTGTTTGATTTTTTTCAGTGCGGTCTGAATTGCCGCAGTGTGTGCATTTGGCGCTGTACGTACAGAAAAATCATCAAATCCGGCGCAGAATACTTCACGCACACCGCATCGGGAAAGCAGTGTTAACAGCATCAGCCCGGCATTGTCGGCGGCAAGCGGCTCTTCGTTGCGGCATTGCACATAATCTGCAACAATGGTATGCGGCTGTGTCGGCGGTGTCAGGTTTGAGGTGACAATCAGCGTCGTATCAGGGGAGGCAATCAGATCGGCATTCATCTGATCAAGCCGCTTATGATTGCTGAAAAAGCAGGCGTCGGTTTTTATTTTACCGGTTACAAAATGAACCGAAACGATAAACGGCGATACTTGTTCGATCAGCGTCTGAACTTCGCCGCCTGCATCTGTATCACTGAGCCGCGGTGAGAGCAGTAAAACAGGACGGCTGCCAATAAGATGCGAAAGTGTTTTTACAGCATCGCGGTCATCAATCGTATTATTTTGAAACGAAACATACAGCCGTTCAATCAATGCGCGGTCAAACAGCATCCGATCAGATGCGGGAATCCGGCGGATAATTGCGTCAATATCTTTGACGGTGAGTGTCTGCTTGCCAAGCAGGTATGACGCATAATTCGGATGACAGACGTGACTGGCAGCAATGTGATATGCCATGGAGTATCCCCATTCGTGCTGTTTTCGGATGTCGGCAATGTATTCGTCGTAGATGTCCATCACTTTTGTCACATCGTATCGCGTGGCGATATTCTCGTTGATATACTGCGTGATGAGCTCGGTCGGCAGATTGCCTGCACCGCGTCCCATACCGTAGACAGAGGCATCGAGAATCAGCGTGCGTTTTGTCTGGATTTTACCGAGGATCTGCGCATTTGAAAATGCAAGCTGCAAGTTGTTGTGTCCGTGAAAACCGATATGAATTGCTTCGTTTAAGTTTTTGTCGATGAGATAAAACCGATGCGAAACATCATTTCGGTACATGCTGCCGAGCGTGTCGACAATGTAAAATGCATAGGGCGAAAGTTCATTCATGCGCTCGACCAAGGAAAGAAGCTCCAAATCCGAATAAAACACGGTGCCGACCGGCTGCATGAACACGCGGTATCCCTTTTGCTGAATCCGTGCTGCCCATTCGACTGCGCGGTCGATCTCATCTTTGTGAAAGGTGAGCCGAATACCGGTGATGCCGCTTCGATCACACAGCGGCAGTTCGTCGGGAGAAAGGGCGTGCTCTCCCATCGCAATCATTGCGACAAACATCGCGCGGTGCGGCAGTTTGGGCAGAAGCGAATGAATCTCTGCCGGCGAAGAAAACAGCGTGCATTCGCTGTTATGCGGCGAATCGGTTAAAAATCCGCATTCAATGATGTCGATGTCTGCGCAGGCGAGCTTTTCCAAAATGGCGGTAGTCGTCTTTTTTGAAAAACGCCAGTCGTTTACATAGCCGCCGTCGCGAAGCGTGCAGTCTAAAACCTGAATACTCAAACGATCACCTCTCCTTTTTGCAGTGCGTCGCGCAGCACCTCGCGCACATAATCAAGGTCTTTCGGTGTGTCGACGGACAGCGTGCCGGCTTCCACAGCGATCATATGAACCGGTTTTCCGTGTTCCAAAAAGCGCAGTTCGTTGATATCCTCGATCGCTTCGAGCGGTCCTCTTTTCGTTTGGGCAAAAAAGCGGAGCGCTTCTTTTGTGTAGCCCAAAATGCCTAAATGCTTGTAGTATGAAAACGAAAGACTTGCCTTTGGATGGGGAATCGGACTGCGGGAGAAAAGCAGCGCGTTTTGATTTGTGTCCACCACCACCTTGATGTTCGATTCGTCGACAACTTCTGCCGGAGAATACACGGCGGTCATGAGATTCGATACAAAAAACGTGTCCGGCGGCGAATCGGGAATGATCCGGTCGATCAAGTCAGGTGCAATGAGCGGTTCATCACCGTTTACGCAGACATAAAAATCGGCAGGGACAGATTTGGATGCTTCATAGATGCGCTCAGTGCTTGTTTGAAGATCGGGCGACGTGAGAATCGTCGGAATCGAAAACGCGTGGCAAACCTCGGCGATTTCCTGGCTGTCGGTTGCAACATAGACATAGGTGGGATGCTTGGCTTTGATTGCGCGGTGATACACCCACCAGATCATTGGTTTGCCGCATAAATCGGCAAGCGGCTTGTTTTTAAACCGGGTGGAGTTTGCGCGTGCCGGAATGATGACCGCAGATTGCATGGTTTTTTCCTCACTTTCTGAATAGATTTGCAAGTGCGCGCAGCGGCTTAGTGATACGCCAGCTTGTGGATTGCTCATAGTTGTCCATCACCTGCTGAATGTGTGCGGCAAGTTCTGCTTCACTGATGCCGCCGCGCGGCGATGGCGGTGCAGGTGTTGGCGGCGGTGTGCCGGGACGCGCATCCCGCATGGATTTGTATAAGTTCCAGTTTTCAAGAATGCGTGCAGACCAAAAGGCGAGTACTTCGCGGCTTACGCACTCATAGCCGTCGGGGACTTTGATGTCGGCGCGTTTTGCACAGTTTTCGCCGTCCTGCATGTCATAGGCAAGCACACTCGGGAGAAGCACGGAAACTTCCTTGTGCAGAAGCTGTTTTCTGCCGTTTAAGCGCAGCCCGAACTGGACGGTCAGCAGATCGCGCAGCCGATTTGCAAGCGGCAGACAGGCGGTATTTACGATACTCGGTGTGTTGTAGCTTTCAAGGAGCATGCGGATGACATAATGACCTTTGAGTGCACCAAAACAGCCGGTGAACAGTGTGTCTTCCGACGAAAAACCGAAGAAAACACGCAGCGTGCGCAGTGTTTTGAGCGTAAGCTGTGCGCGGGTTTCGGGTGTTAACACAATGCCGCCCAGCCGGTACAGCAGATAAAGCGATACATATTCCTCCGCAAAGGTGACATTTCCTGTATCGAGTGCGTGCTGTACCGATTCCGGCAGGGGAATGGCACTTAAAATCCGTTCATCCGCTTGCACGACGGAAGCGCGGGGGAATGTTTCGGTCAGTGCGGGCAGAAAATCGTCGGGCAGCGGACGAAACAGGTGTACGCACAAAAATCGTTCCGGAATGACCGGTTCACTGCAAAACGGAAGCAGGCGGGAAATCGTCTTATCCTGCCGGATATAGCTGTTTTTCAGAAAATCGGCTTCGTATTCGTGTAACAGCGTGATAAAATCGGCCTTTAACAGCACGCGCGACTGCATCATATTCCAGTAAATCTGACGCGCCGCACAGTACACCGCCTCTTCGCGAAAAACGGGGTTGCATCGCTCTAAAAACAGTTTGAACGCCACGACCACATCGCCGAGCGCACCTTGCACCGTGGTGGAAAGCGTATTCGGCCGGCGGTAGTAGTGATAAAACGGCTCAGCGACATAACCGAGCGTGCGGCAGTGCGTCATGGCGGCGGGAATCAGTGCGATATCTTCAAACAGCATTTTTTCGTATGCAAATGAGGAAAACCATTCACGCAAAAACAGCTTGTTGACGCTGTAGGTGATGTTGTTGCCGTTTGCGATATAGTCGCACAGATCGACGGTCTGTGACGGATAGGACGAAACGACCGTCGTTTTGTCTTCCGCCACATAGTGAATCATGACATCGCACATCACGACATCGCAGCCGTTTTCCTCCGCGGCCGCTGCCATGGATGCGTACATTGTAGGGTCGATTGTATCGTCCGAATCGATAAACGCCAGATATTTTCCGCGTGCAAGTGCAGCGCCCGTATTGCGTGCAAGCCCGAGTCCTTCGTTTTGTTTGTGTACGACGCGGATTGTGTCGGGATAGCGCGCGGCGTATTCGTCGCAGATTTGTGCACTGTCGTCGGTGCTGCCGTCATCGACCAAGATGATCTCGATGGAGGAAAGCGTTTGTGCAAGCACGGAATCAATCGCGCGCGCAAGATAGTCCTCCACCTCATAGACGGGAATCACGACCGAAACCAAAACTTCGTTATTCATTGTTTCCTCCTAATACGCGCAGGATATCAAAAAGTTCATGGGATGTGTTTGGCACATGACAGTGTGCATCCGGAAACCGGCGGGAAAATGCGCGCAGATACCGTTTTAATACGTCGTCCTCTTTCCAGAGTACTTTGCCGGAAAAGAGTTTATATAGCAGTACGATTTCGTTTTGCATGCCGAGCGCAATCCGTCCGGACAGCGCACCGTTTGAACAGACGGTTAAAAGCGTGGTGTGCTTGTGCATTCCGTTTAAGAGATACAGTTCAATCGGTGCAGACCCGGAAAAGAGCCGTGCCGGATAGAACCTGTCATCCTGACAGCGCGGATGCGGTTTGATAAAAAACCGGCGCGGGGAGGTGAATTGCTTGCACATCGCCATGAGTTCTGTATCGTTTGTTTGAATTCGTTCTGCGCGAAACGACTGCTCCAAAAATAAAAAATCGGGGAAAGAGGACGGCGGTGTATACGAAAAAATCCGGTTTAACAGTGCGACAAACGAATGATTCTGCGGGTCAATGGTTGGAATGCGTCGGTTTGCAACGGAATCGCCGCGCATGGCAAGGGGCGGTTCAAACAGATAAAATGCGCGCAGTTTTTCGCTGATTTTCATTGCCTGTGGATGCGTGTTGATAATGGCGCGCTTTGGGTTTAAAAACGAAATGACATACGAGGAAAACCCGTCCTCATAGCAGAAAAAGTCGCAGGGTGCACTGTAGTAGACACAGGCAATCAGACGCAGAAACGGATCGAAGTTTGAAAAAAAGATGCAGTCATAGGAAGTAAGCGGCTCGCTTATCAGTGTGTTGAGTACAGTGAGCGGCTGTAAGAACATCTCGTCGAGAGACTGCTTGGATGCATTGGCGTACTGCGCGTTAAACGATGCGGACGAGGCATACAGCACGCGGGAAAACAGCGCGCTTTCCTGAAGCGGCAAGATGCGCGCACGCGCGTCGGGGAGCACGTCGGTCAGCAGAATGTCGGCGTGTGTATCGGATAACAGCGTGCATTTTAAATGAACCGCCGTCAAGAGCTGATAGACGGAACTGACGAGAATCAGGATACGGGACACCAAACCCCTCCTTTTGGTTGATAGACGAAAAAGTGGTGCATAAGATTATGATAACCGGTGGAACCGGCAGTATACAGATTTTTCGGAAGCGGTGTGAGTACATAGGGCAACAGCTCCGACGGAAACGGTGCCGTGCAGATCTGCGCATCCGGCAACAGCGCGGTATAGTCGGTTTTGTCGTCGGGATGCACTTTTAAAAACAATCGGGTGTTCTCTGGGAGTGAAGCGAACATCTCACGGTAAAAAACGTGATGTTGCTCTGCTGTGAGAACACCGAGTGCAGACAGCTGCTGCGTCAAAAACACGGCGTTTGCCTGCGTGCGGATTGGTGTACGGACAAACAGCGAAACGATTTTGCGGCGCTGTTTTTTAGAGAGTGCTTCGAGTGCATCCTCTACACAGAAATCTTCGCATCGAACCGACTGCGGTACAAAGGCCTGTGCACGAGTTAAGCAAATGACCGTTTGAACGAGCGGGTGCTCGCCGGTGAACAGTCCATACTTTGCGGCGATTGCCGCCTGTACGGGATATGTTTTTAAAAGCGGCGCAAACAGTGTCCGCGGGCGCGTGAGCATCCCTGCGGCATCTTCAAACATTGAAAACGGCAGTCCTTTTTGTATCAGACAAAGCGAAAAATAAAAATGCGCACCCGCCACATAAATGCGTGAAAAACGGGCATCGCCGAACAACGTCTGCCAAGCGTTTAAGGCACACGCGGTGATTTCCGGCTCGGTCGTATGCGGAATCTGCGTATAGGGAAACAGGCAGACGCGGTCAAACAAACGGCGGGAAGCAATCAGCATGATATTCGGATACTTTTCTTTGATGAAATCGGGAACAACCAGCACCGCCGGCTCATTTTGGTGCACGAGTGTGCGATGGAGCAGAACTTCCAACAGCTGATATGCGCTCACCGCATGATAGAGCACAGGCAGACTATGGTAATACAGCGCCTTCATCAAATTCCTCCTCAAACTGCTTTAAATATGCGCGATTTTTTGGGCTTAACACGGCTTTCATCGGCGCATAAGCATCCCGTCCGCTGATGGAAACGGGAAGTGAAAGCGCGTCGCAAGCACACTTATATTGTGCGCAGAAATCGAGAATCCCGCGGTGAATCTCCGGCGTGTACGAGGAAAATCCACCCAAAAACCGCGCAGTCGGGTTTCCCTGTGCGTCCGGATAGTAACCTAAAAACGTGCCGGTTGTGTCGCCGAGCAGCAGCTCAAATGCCAAGTTATGGCCGGACAATGGGCGGTGAAACGAAAACAGATCGCGGTTTTTTCCCATCGAAAAGAGATAAGAAAAAAATGTGCCGTTTGCCAAAAACGGCTCGGGTGTGTCGCTCGGCGAAATGTTTTGTGAAGTCGTTCCGCCCAAAATCCCGGTCAGCTTGCAGGGAATCGAAAACAACTCGTTTACCAGATAAAACAGCGAAAACAGATTGCTTCCCGCCCAGCCGATGTCGACACAGGCGGCATGACGGCAATTTTTTAGCAGATCGGAAAACACGGCGTTCGCGGCCGCGCGCTGCGGCGCATAGCAGGAAAGTGCGTCTTCCATGTGCACTTTTAGATAGTCTGTAACCAATATGCTTGTTTTATGCGTATAGCGCGTGTCTGCTGAACAGCCGGTCTCACGGCAGAAAGGAGCAAGAAGCGCAGAAACTTCTGCTTTTTCAAACCGGTCGCGGATCGTTTCGTTTTGGTTTTGCGTCTCGCCGAAAAAGCGTGCAAAATACAGTGCGCGGTAGTAACCGGCTGTGAGTTTTGTGGCGGCGCGCCGTGACCAGTATACATACTTCGTGGGAAGTGCCTGCTCTCCGTACAGCAGCTGATACGCCTTTTGTAAAACAGCACCATCACGCGATAAGAATAGCAGCGTGTCCGCATCACAAAGCCGTGCCGTTTTGTGAATGAATGCGCAGAATCCCGCCACAAACAGCCCGCCGTATAAATAGCCGTATTCATATGCACGCGAATAGCGACGGTCTGAGGCATACAGGTGTGCATTTGTGATACCGCAGTACAGCGCACCTACAATCGGAGAAAGATCATCGGTGCGGTACGGTGCGCCGAGTGCATTCACATTGCGGTATGGGATCACCGAAAGTCCGCACGCTTTTGCATGCGCCTGATCGGATATGGGATGATCGCCGACGTGAACGATTGACCGGTGCATTCCCTCTGTCTTACACATGGTGACAAACAAACGGCTATCCGCTTTGCTTTGACGGAATGCACAGGAGAGATAGCGGGTGTGAAGTGACTGATACCCACACGAAGTGAGCAGATCGTCGATCATTGGTTCAGCGAAATACGTATCGGAGCACAGAACAATGCGCTTGTTTGCCTGCTGTAAGAGCACGATGACCTCTTTTAAATACGGATTTGCAAAACAGCAGGCGCGCTCACAGCGAAGTTCTGTTTGGATGCCAATTTCTTTGGGAATTCCCGTTTGTTTGGAGAGTACATCCCAGATTTCAGAGAGTGTCACTTCATAGGAGCCGGTGTTTTGATAGGCAGACACCCGCGCCTGCTGTTCGGCGGCTTTTCGGATGGTGCAGAAGTCAGGATAGCAAAGCGCCATACCGACAAAGAAAAAGACTTTCTCCGGTTTTGACACACGGCGCAGAATGAGCGTGTCAAAAATGTCGAACGAAATCACATCGAACGCACAAAGCGACGAAGCGAAGTCTTTCGGACTGCAAAGTGGTGCGCGCGCCGATTCGCTCGATGCGCAAAACAGCTTTTTTTCACGGTAGGGCGGCGGTGTTTTTAAAAACCGAAAGCCCACAAGATAGCAGGCATTTAACAGCAGTGCATACAAAAGTGTGAACACACGGCTGTTGGTTCGCTTATAAAACGGCAGTACACGCGCGTGAATGCCGGGCACCCGCGCGATAAAGAACGAATACAGTGCAGATGTAAGACGTTTCATACTTTCCCCATCGTTTCATACGCGCGGCAAACCGTATCAGGGTCGCCGTCAGCGCGGAGTTTTCCTCGCTCAATCCAGAGCACTCTGGTGCAGAGCGAGCGGATGACCTGTGTGGAATGCGAAACGATCAGCACGGTGGAGCCGCTTTGAATCATTTCGCGGATGCGGCGTTCGCTTTTTTCGCGGAAAAACCGGTCGCCGACACTCAGCACCTCGTCGAGGATCAGAATTCGCGGTGTGGATTTTGATGTGGCAATCGAAAAAGCAAGCCGCGACACCATGCCGGAGGAATAGTTTCGCACCTTTTCGTCCATAAAGTCCGAAAGCTCCGCAAATGAAACGATCGAATCATATTTTCGGTCAAGTCCGCGTTTTGTGAATCCGATGAGCGCGCCGTTTAAATAGACGTTTTCACGGCCGGTAAGTTCTAAATCAAACCCGGTGCCGAGGGTTAACAGCTCGATTTTTCTGCGGTCTGCAAACACAACACCGGAAGAGGGCGGCAGTACACCGGAAATGATTTTTAAAAGTGTGCTTTTTCCCGAGCCGTTTGTCCCGATAATACCGACGATTTCCCCCGGATCAATACGAAAGCTGATGGAATCGAGCGCCAAAAACGATTCTGCTTGCTTTCTTAACTTCGGGTTCAGCAAAGATACCATCCATTCTTTTAAGCTGGTGGGGGTATCTTTGGTGCGCCGAAACCGCATGGTGACATCTCGCAGTAAGATTTCGGGATGCTTTGCACTTGGCACGAAGCACACCGCCTTTCCTCATAAAAATTCGACAATCTTTTTTCGGTAGAACTTGAATACCGTGCGGCCGAGCAATAACGTTAAAATACCAAAACACAGCATTTGCAGCCAGACAAGGCCGCTTGGAAGCGTGCCGTCGAGTACAGCGCCGCGCAGACTGCTGATGTATGCATAGATCGGATTCATACGCACAACGGTCTGCATGAATTCTGACAGCTGACTGACCGGATAAAACAGCGCCGAGCAATACATCCAAAGGGTCAAAAGTACGGTGTATAGATGCCTCACATCGCCGAAAAATACACATGCCACCGCAAGCAGATAGGACATCCCAAGAGAAAAACAAAACAATAAGAAAAGATACACCGGTGCAAGCAGCATCGTCCATTTAAAGGAAATCCCGAACACAATGAGCATCACTGCATAGGCGATCAGCGAGTAAACGAGATTTACGCCCGCGGTGTACACGCGTGCAAGCAGAAAAATATCCATTGGAAAACGTACTTTTAATAATAACGGCTTGTTATCCGGGAGTGCAGTCATCGCGGAGGTGGTGGCGAGCGTGAACGTCTGCCAGACAAGATAACCGGTCAGATAATAGATCGGATAGTTCTCGATGGAACGGCGGAACATATTCAAAAAGATCAGCGACAGCACCGCCATCGAGAGAAGCGGATTCAAAATGCTCCAAAGGATGCCGAGTGAGGAACGGGCATATTTCCGCTTGAGTTCGCGCGCCGTTAACTGACGGATCACGAACGCATATTGATGCCATGCGGAAAGAACGCGCATCAGTGACACCTCCTTTTTTGCGTGATTCGCTGTACAATGGGCATTTGACGTACCATCTGCCACAAAAAATGCGACAGCAGTGCAAACAATGGCATGCGATACGAACGAACCGCACTGCCCGCATACCAGCTTGCAGCAGAAAAAGCTTTTTTGCCGAGAAAACGAAACAGTGAAGGAAAAAAACGCCCCATATTCCGCTTTGATTTTGAAAGGATCGGTGCCAATGCTGTTTCGTTTTGGTTGTTATCGGAAAACGAAAGATTACCGAGAAAGTCGGCTGTACCGTGTGAGGGAAACGCCATCAGACGAACGCAAATCCGAAAGATTGCCCTCACAGATGGCGGGGAAGAAAGCCATTTATCGATTGCACCATTTACGAAAAGAATATCGGCGCCTATGCGGATAAAGGCTTTTGTCTGTGCGTTTACAGGCGCGCAGATCGGGAAAGCACGGCCGTTTGCTTTGCCGTAGGAAATGGTTGTGCCGTGCGGTGCGGAGAAGATCGTTTCAAATACGGAGGGCGAAAAAAACACCTTGCGCCAGTAATGCGTCTGCGGCGAAAAATATGCGGTGCGCCCTTTCGATAAAAACGGTGTTCGGTGGTTTACTTGATACAGTCCGAAGTAATAGCCCGAAACCGGCGCAGTGCGCCCCGCCTCGAGCAAGCGGCGGTTGAGCGCGGGCTGAATACTGCCCATCCAGCCGCTGTCCACGATTGCCGCGCGCGTTTTTTTAAGCAGTCCCGCCTGTGTAAGATACAAGGTTAAATGTTTGTTTTGCGGTGTGAAATCAGACAGCGTTTTGCGTGAAACGTACAGATAGTGACAGCGAATCGGGAGCGCACGCTTTAAACAAAGCCTTCGCGCGGCATGAAAGAAAAACCATCCATCCCTTGCGAGAAAATACAAATCGGAAACACGGTCGCGCGTCGCACGTTCGATGAGCCAGCAGGTGAAAAATCCGAGGATCGGCGCCGCGGTTTCTTCAAAAAAACGGTGCGTAGAAAACGGGTTCATGAATGGTCTCCTTTTGTGTAGTTCGAGCGGGCAAGGCGGCGTTTGACTGCATATTGTACACTGCGCGGAACAAAACACAGCGCAAGCGGCTTTGCTGTGTAAAGAAGTTTTTTCATAAACGGCAGACGAAGCGCTGAAAATCCGCGGAAACGAACGGCAGCTTCCGAAAACCGGCGCTTGATCGTTCGTTTTTGATAGGACGCGCGGTCCTCACGGTAAAAAAGAAGCGGCAGCGGCAGATTCGCGCCGCGCATTCCCATTGCCGTCATGCGCAGGAACAGTTCATAATCTTCACAAAACCGGCACGTTTCCGATTCGTTGTAGCCGCCGGCTCGTGCAAGCGATTCAGCACGAAACATCACACTCGGATGAATAAACGGGGAATTGTGCAAAAAATCATGCGCAGTCGGCGCGATGGGAACGGTGAAATCTCCCCATCCCCCCCTATCATCGAACCGTTTTGCAAATGAGCCGACCCAGTCGCATTCCGGATGTGCCAAGAGAAATGCCGCTTGGTGCAGAAACCGTTCGGGTGCGCATCTGTCATCGTCGTCCATGCGTGCAAGATATGCGCCTCTTGCGGATTGCACGGCGCAGTTGAGCGCGTGTGCAAGTCCACGGGAAACGCTGCCGCGCACAAGCCGAATCCGCGTATCAAGTGATGCGGCAGAGCGGATTGCTGCTTGTCCGATTGGACTTGACGCATCGTCGTATAAAATAAGTTCCCAGTGCTGATACTGCTGGCGGCAGACGGATAAAACCGCCTCATGCAGGCGGGCGGGGTTCGGATTTTTTGTGCACAGCAGAACGCTCACAAGCGGCATCGGTGCGTCGGTCGGCTTCGTGGTAGACACTACGCATGACGGCTTTCGTGTATTGCTGTTCAAACGGTCGTGCAGACTCGATACATCGCACGTTCATCTCCTTTTTTTCCTGTGGGGTGCGGCTTTGCAGAAATAAAATGCCTTCTTCGATTGTGCGCGGATCGTCGTGACGGCATAAAAATCCGTTTTGCTTATGCAAAAGATATTCGCGGCTTCCGCGGTTGTCCGCCGCAATCACCGGCACACCCATCGCAAGCGCTTCGACTGCCGCCATGCCAAGTCCCTCGCGCACGGACGGAAACACGAGTGCATCTGCACAGCCGATGAGCGCCGGTGCATCGGTTCGGTGACCGTACAGCGTGACAATATCGGAAAGTCCGAGCAAGCGGATGGTATGCGCAAGATGCCCTTTCAAAAAACCGTCGCCGCAGATGATAAGCTTTAGGTTGTGAAGTGTTCCTGCCTGCTTCATAGCGTGCAGTGCCGATAGAATTGCCGTGTGGTTTTTGTTGTGGTTTAACTCCCCGACGGCGATCAGTAAAAATTCATCCGGCAACACACAGAGCCGGCGGCGGATCATATCACGTGCCGTGTGGCCGAGCGGCGAAAACCGTGCGGGATCAAGACCGATGCCCGGGATTTTGTAAACCCGTCCGCCTTTTTTAAAATGAAATGACCGTGCCGCTTTGTCATCTTCATCGTTTATCACAACGAGCAGATCGGTCAGGTGTGCAAGCATTCGTTCAATCGGTGCATAGAGTAAGTGGTTCACAAGCGGCGCACCGCGGTAAAAGTGAAAGCCGTGTGCCGTGTAGATC